>CAYPEK010000014.1:0-60964 GCA_964409645.1 uncultured bacterium
TTGAAGGTATCATAGCATGCTGTTTGTTGCATTACAACATGCTTTTGGTATAATACTACAAAAAAGCTCTAAATACCCGTAATATGATATTACTCGCTCAGAACTATCATTCTTGAAAATTTGTCTTTTCTTTTTGAGTTGTGCTTTCTAATTGCTTTTGCCCCTTCTTTGAGGCCGATGTCGAGGGCTTTAAGATTAATTTCCTCAGTTCCTTTCGGCGCTCGCGCCATTACTGCTGCTTTGATTGCCTTTGCCGACACAACCTCCGTTATAGCCGCGAATGCGCCTAGAGAGAGAACATTCATTGCCTGCATTTTTCCGACTTTGTCTCTGGTGAGCGACAGCATGGGTATTTCATAAGCGTTTGATATGGGAATTTGCTTGCAGGAATCTGAGTTGACGATCAAGATGCCGGTGCATTTGAGGTCCATGAAATACTGATCTAGCGAGGCTTGGTTATAACACATGAGAATATCGAGGTTCTTGGCCATAGGATAATCAATTTGTTTGTTACTGATTACCACTTCAGCTTTGCAGTTGCCTCCGCGCGCTTCAGGCCCGTAGCTCTGAGTCTGGCAGACATTGCGTCTGTCGTGAATGGCGGCGGCTTCCGCGAGAATAATGGAGGCGAGGATGACTCCGTGGCCGCCCGAGCCGGCGATGCGTATTTTGATTCTGTCTTTAATCATTGGATGTCACCGCCTTCGTAACCGGCTTTCGCCATGACTTCTTTGTATTGCTCACAATACTCTGGGAAGTCGCGGTCAGCAAGAACGCCTATTTTAGTTTTTTTGACGGTCTCTTCTGGTGGAAGTTTATCCATCCGGTCTATTCTCACGCAGTTGTCGCGCATCCAGCGCATCATGTCGGGCGGGTTTCCGAGTTTATTTCTTCTGCCGAAGGTCGTGTGGCAGTATGCCATCACTTCGAGCATGGAAAAGCCTTTTTTCGAGACCGCCTGAACGATCAGATCGTCGAGCATCGGAACATGGTAAACGGTTCCCCGAGCCACCCATGCTGTTCCGGCGGTAATGGCGAGTTCGCAGATGTCGAAAGGCCGCTCGATGTTGCCGTAGAGAGAAGTTGCCGAGAAAGAGCCCATCGGAGTGGTCGGCGAGTATTGCCCCCCGGTCATTCCGTAAATGTTGTTATTTATTATGATTGCTGTTACGTCGAGATTTCTTCTTGCCATGTGGATCAGATGGTTGCCGCCTATGGCGGTTGCGTCGCCGTCGCCCATCACGGCGATGACTTTCAGGCGCGGGTTTGCGAGTTTGATTCCCGTGGCGAACGAGAGAGCGCGGCCGTGGGTGGTGTGCAGTGTATTGAAATCGACATATACCGGCAGGCGGCCGGAACAGCCGATGCCGGAAAGGACAACCACGTCGTCCTTATTCAGTTGCATTTTGTCTATTGCGCGGATGAGCGAACCCATTAGTATGCCGTCGCCGCATCCGGGGCACCAGAGATGCGGGAATTTCTTGTCGGACCGGAGATATTTATAGAGGAGGTCTGAGAGTTCCATGATTATTTCACCTCCTGAAGTTTTGTGTAGATTTCCTCGGGTTCAATCAGTTCACCGTCGATCCGGTTGTATGGGATAACGTCACACTTGCCGTGAACGTAGCGTTCGATTTCTCCGACGAGCTGGCCTTGATTCATTTCCGGGACGACAATGGCTTTCACCCGTTCTGATAATTTTTCGATAGCGCGCCTCGGGAACGGCCATATCGTTATCGGGCGCACCAAGCCGGCTTTCATCCCGCTTTTTCGCGCGAGAGAAATAGCGCGCCGCGCCGAGCGGGAGACGGAGCCGTACGCGACAACCGCGACGTCGGCGTCATCAATGTGTTCCGTTTCAACGGAAATGATGTCTCTGCGGGATTTTTCGATTTTGTCGCGGAGCCGCGTAAGGAGGGCGACTATTTCGTCGTGCCTCTGAGTGGGGAACCCGTTTATGTCATGGACTAGGCCGGTGATGTGGTATCTATAACCGTCTCCGAAAGCCGCCATTGGAGGGATGCCGGTCGGTGTGATTTCGTATGGCGAGTACCATTCCGGTGGAACCGAGGGCCGGACACGGTTGATTACAGGCAAATCTTCCTCCGGGGGCAGCCACATTTTCTCGCGCATGTGGCCTATTATTTCGTCCGACAGCAGAATTACGGGGGTTCGGTATTTTTCCGATAGATTAAAAGCGCGTATTGTAAGTTTGTAGGTTTCCTCGACGGAGTTGGGGCACAGAGTGATTATCTGGTGGTCGCCGTGGGTGCCCCAGCGCGCCTGCATGACGTCGCCCTGAGATGGGCTTGTGGGAAGGCCGGTGCATGGGCCTCCGCGCTGCACATTCACTATGACGCATGGAATTTCGGCGATGATTGCGAAGCCGAGATTCTCCTGCATTAGGGAGAAGCCGGGGCCGCTTGTGGCGGTCATGGATTTGAGCCCTGCGATGGAAGCGCCGATTATGGCGCCCATGCTGGATATTTCGTCCTCCATTTGTATGAATCTTCCGCCTATAGCTGGGAGGCGCATTGACAGATTTTCGGATATTTCGGTGGCTGGTGTGATGGGATAGCCGGCGAAGAATCCGAGACCTGCCGCCAACGCGCCCTCGACGCACGCTTCGTTTCCGCTTATCAGGACGGCTTCTCGTCCGGCTGCTATTGTTTTAATCTTTTTCGGTTTATTGTTTCCGGTTGTTTTTTTTCTTGCTGTTTTCGCGCCGGAACGGGGTGGGGATTTCTTTTGTCCTGAAGATTTCTTTGCCGATTTACTCACTGTCGTTGCCTCCGCTGGAAACACGTTGTTTTTTGCGGGCTCGCGCTATGGCAAAATCCGGACATCTTAGTTCGCACGTTCCGCATAGCGTGCAGTTTTCCGGGTGTGCAATGAATGCCTTTTCGTCAGCCGAGTCTAATTCGATGACTCCTTTTAGGCAAAATGCGACACAGATTCCGCAACCTTTGCACCAATTGCGAAAAATGACTATAGGCATATCGACGCCCTGTTTTTCGTCCTTTTCAACGCAGCCGACTACATCCGGTTTTTTCTTCCCGACGCGCTTATCCATGAATTTCCTTCCGTCTGAATTGATCTTGTGAGTGTTTTTTTGCTGTTCGCATATTACCAATTGCAATTTTAGGCCATTCAAACTGTTTTGCAATATGTTTTTTGTAACTGTTACAGCCCGTTTTTTTGCGCGTGTTTTGTAATTACCTCCCGCAATCCGTTACAATGTATAAACCGAACAACGGAGGTATCACACGCATACATGGCTAAAAGGCAACTGATATTCATCGACATCGACGGGATTCTGCCGGATGTATTGTACGAAGCGCTGGACGATCCGGCGTCGAATGTGTCAAAGCTTGGCGGGCGCGGCTTAAGAGCGGAGAAGGCGGTGTCGGTATTTCCAGCGGTAACGCTGTCATGTCAGGCGTCGATGTTCACTGGTGTGTATCCTGCGCGTCATGGTGTAGTGGGGAACCTCTGGTTTGACCGGCATTCGAATCCTCCGCTTTACAGGCGTTACACCGATGCGAAAACCGCGGCGGGTGTGTACGGATTCGGGTTAGTCGGCTGGCCGACGATAATTCTGCCCGAACGGCCGGAACTCATGTACGCAAATAACGATTTGTCTAAAGATGTAAAACTTATATACGAAGCAGCGGCTGAAAAGGGGATGGCCTCATGGCAGGTTTTCAATCAATACAGCCGCGGGGTTTCAAAGTGGATTAGGCCGTCCCGGCCGGAGATGATTTTGTTTGCTCTATGTCACGAGGAACTGGTGCATAACAAGAGGTGGGACCGGGCGACATTCAGGCATCTTTTCAAAGAAATGAGGAAAGGCGAGCTCCCGGATATTCTCGTGTTTTACATCTCAGGACACGATAACAACAGCCACGAAAACGGGCCTGAGACACAGAGAGATTATTTCAGGAAGTATGTGGACCCGCTATTCGGGGATTTTATTTGTGAATTGGAAAAGCACCGGCCGATCGATGAGTTCCATTTTGTGATAACGGCGGATCACTGTCAGGCAAAGATGGTGAGGGATAAGAAATATATAATTACGAATGAGGAATTGGCGGAAATATTCGCCGGGGTCCCGGGCGGCGGTTATAAGTTGTTCGACAGGAAAACGGTGAGGGAAGGGGACACAGCGGTGGTATGCGCGGAAGCGGGGGCGGCACAGGTGCATCTGATGAACCGCACGACGGGAAAATGGGGCGATCAGCCGAGGTTCGAGGAGGATTTAATACCCGCGGTCGAAACTCTGGGAAAATGCAAGCGGTCGGAAAAAAAGTACATAGATATTATTTTAGTTCGAAGAGAGTTCGGCGCCGATTACGAAGTTTACGAAGACGGGAACCTTATTAAGTTGGAAAAATATTTTGAAGGTAAGGACGCTGTATATCCGGATGCTGTAGAGAGAATCAGAGGAGTGAGTTGCGAAAAGAGCGGCGACCTGACGGTTTTGGTCGATTTTTCGACGGGGTATTATTTCGGGGACAAGGTGAAAGCAGGGGAGCACGGCAATTTGCGGTTTGAGGACTCGATGATTCCGTTTGTGGTGTCCGGGCCGGGGATACCGGATAAGACGATTCCGTTTGCGAGGCTTGTTGATCTCGCTCCGACAGTCGCGAAAATTATGGGATTCGACATGTCAGGCGCGGACGGGAAATCGGTGCTGTAAAAATAACCGTGTAGGCCGCGACGCAGCCCTGAAAGGCGGGAAGTTTAATTATGGTTTTTGCTAATAAAATATTATTTGCGGCGTTTGTAGCCGGTATGATTTGTGTCGGTGTGGCTGTGTCGCAGGAAGACGAAGCGAGCGACGGTTCCGCGGTGAAGTCAGCGATGCTGCTGCCGTCAGCGCTACTGAGTCGGACGGTGGATATGGTGAAGAATAAACCGACGCCGGAAACGACGTCAGCCGGTTACGTGAATGACGCATCCGCGGGACGTGTGTTCGAGACAAGAATTGAAAGCAGGATGCTGAAAAACAGTCCTGTGAGAGCGAAGAATGTCAAAGCTTTTTCGAGCTCGAATGGGGGTAACAGTTGGAAGGCAACCGATCTGGCGGAAGCAACCCCGGAAAGATTGGCTTGGAGGGGAAAGCCGGGCGGTTCAATGATTTCCGTTTATGCCGTGAACGATGTGGGATCGGCGGTTTCAGAACTGAAATGCATGGAAAAGAAAGGACTGCCGTTGGCGCAGTCGTCTTTCGGGTCGGGCGATCCACGGCCTAAGGGATGCACATTCACGGGAGGACCTGAGGAGCTTCCGATCGACGATCCTCCCGCAAAGGCCGGAGAGGATCTCGACATGTTGGATTTCAGGGTCGGGTATGATGCTAAGTATGTGTATTTCGCGATGATGGTGGAGGGTGAAATATCGGCCGGCAGCCTGACGCCTTTGGTTTTTAATGAATACGGCATAATTGCGATGAATCCGGATTCGGAGGTAACAACTACAGAAGGCGCTCTTCCGTTGGACGGCGCGTATATCAGATATGTTCCGATGGGTATGTCGGTTCCGAGTTTGGTTAAGGCTTGCGGAGCGGTGGTGTATAAAAACAAAACTTTGGTGTTAGATACGGAATCTGTTACATGCACAAAATCCAATGAGTATGTTTTATTTAAAGTGAAGCGGAGTTTATGGGGTAAAAAACCAGCCAAAGAGTTGCTGGTTTCATCGCATACGGCAACCCTGAGAGAAAGTGGGCTGGCGATGTTCAGTTTTGTGGATTACACGAACATAACAAGGTTGAAATTTACCAAGTAATTTTTCGGCAAATGGTGGATTAATGTACAATTAATGTAACAAACAGGACGATATCTGCAATCCCAAAAAAGATGAGCTTTTCGCAATTTTTTCGGATTAAATTTCCATTTATTAAAACAATAATAAATTACTTAACAAAATAACCAAAGCGTGTATAATACCATTAATAAATTATGAGTGTGTAAGAAATTACACGAAATGTTTAAGCTAAAAGCAAACATAATAACCGGTAAAACCGGAAAAAAAAAGAGAATTCTCATCGTAGATGGTGACGAAAAGATTAGTGATATTCTGAAAATGCGATTGGTGCATGCAGGCTATGCGGTTGAATGCGCCGGTGACGAAGAAAAAGCAAAAGATTGTCTCAAAAATAATATTCCCCACATGGTATTGCTTGACGGAAAAGAGCCCGGCATAGACGGGTTGGAATTGATACGTTTCATGCGCGGGACTAAGCAATTCAAAGATATCCCGGTGTTCATAATAGCGGCGGAAAGCGAAGTTAAGCAGATAGAAAAAGCGCTTAATTACGGAGCGAAGCATTATATAGTAAAACCGATAGACCCCGTATTTTTGATAAACAGAATAAAGAAAGAAATTTGAGAAAGCGGGAGCGGGACTTGCTGTTCAGAACAAAAATCAGACTCCGCCTGATGATAGCGATACCGTCGATAACGACGCTGTTGGTGCTTGGGCTCGGCCTGATCACGATAGACATGGCCAACCGCGAGCTGTTGATCAACAAAGACCTTCCGTCAACACAGATCGAGTATTCGAAGAGAATAGAAGGAACGATAGACGACATAACGATATTGGTTGTTATCGGCGGCGTGTTAGCGCTTGTGAGCGGGTTGTCTCTTGCCGTGGCGATAACTGCGCCTATCAGGAAACTTACGGACGATACTGTGTCGATAGCGAGGGGCGATTTGTCGAGAACGATCCGGCTCGGAGGCGACGGTGAGATTGCGCAACTCGGGTCGGCGTTCAACGAGATGGTGGCCTCGATAAACAAGTATCTTATACAGTCGATCTCCGGCGGAGTGGTGACGATAAACGACCGCGGGTACATTACCGCGATGAGCGCGGATTCTGAAGTGATACTCGGTGTCGAATCGGCGGAACTTGTAAATCGGCACATAACGGAACTGATACCGGACACGAAGGAAAACAAACTGTTTCACACGGTAATAAACGACGCGCTTGAGAATAAGAAGACGTATGCCGGAAGGGAAATGACGGTGACGACTGAAAGCCGGGACGCGATACCAATCTCGATCTCGACGTCGTTTCTACAGGATAGGGACAATACGCTGATAGGGCTGATAATCTCATTCGAGGACGTTAAGCACCTGAGAAAAATTCAGGAGCAGATGCAGAAGCTGGACCGGCTGTCAACACTTGGGGGGCTGGCGGCGGGAATTGCTCACCAAGTAAGGAACCCTCTTTGCTCGATCAAGGGGCTGGCGCAGCTTCTCAAAGAGAATGCTGATGCGAATCCGCAACTTATCGACTACTCGGACGTGATATTGAGCGACGTTGACAGGATCGACAGGGTAATCGACAGGCTTTTAAGGTTCATACAGCCGTCGGCGTCGGGATGGACATACGAGAGTGTTAACGACATCATCGACGACACTTTGCTGCTGGGGAAGCATGAGATAAGGAAAAAGGACATTGAAATAAGGGTTGAGAAAGCGGATGGGATACCGCAGACATTGTGCCAGAGGGAGAATCTCGTTCAGGCGCTATTGAATGTGGTTGTGAATGCGTTTCAGGCGATAGAAAACCGCGGCAGGGTGACGATACGCACGACATACGAAACGGGCGGCGAGGCGAGCGCTGTCGGAACGGTGAAGATAAGCATATCGAACGACGGGCCGCCTATATCGCCGGGGCTGATGAAGAAGATATTCGATCCGAATTTCACAACGAAGGAAGACGGCGCCGGATTCGGTCTTGCGATAACGGAGCAGACAGTGGAATTTCACGGCGGCCGGATAGATGTTTCGAGCATGCCCGGCGAGGATACGGTTTTTGAGATTTCCCTTCCGATAAGCAAGAAAGACATACGAGATAACGAGACGAGAGAAAATGCCGAATCAATATAAGGTACTCATAGTTGACGATGAAAAGAATATGCGGTTTCTCCTGCGGGAGGCGCTCGCGAAAGAAGGCTATGAAGTGGTGACGGCCGAGTCCGGCGCCGAGGCGCTGACGCTGGCGGCGGGGGATCAATTCGACTGCGTGCTGCTGGACATCAGAATGCCGAAGATGGACGGGATACAGACACTGGACCAGTTGATAGGAGTGACCCCGGACGTACCGGTGATTCTTATGACTGCATACGGAACGAAAGAGGTCGCGATGGAGGCGATCAGGAAGGGAGCTTACGATTACTTCACAAAGCCGTTCGACATCGAGGAGATGAGGATTGTTGTGAAGAGAGCTCTCGAGAAGCAAAAGCTGGAGGAAGAGATAAAGAGCCTTAAAAGGCAGCTCGAAAAGCATTACGACTACGACGGAATAATAGGACAAAGCCACGAGATGCAGGAAGTGTATCAGCTTGTGGAGAAGGTGATAAAGAACGAGATAACGGTTATCATATACGGCGAAAGCGGCACGGGCAAAGAGCTGATTGCCAACACGATACATTACAAAGGCCCCCGCGCGAACGGGCCGATGGTGAAGATAAACTGCGCGGCAATCCCGGAGACGCTGCTTGAGAGTGAACTGTTCGGGTTTGAAAAGGGAGCGTTCACCGGAGCGCTACAGAGAAAGATAGGAAAGATCGAGCAGGCGAATAAGGGAACGCTTTTTCTTGATGAAATAGGAGATATGAGCCTGATGACGCAGGCAAAGCTGCTGAGGGTGCTCGAAGAGCATAAGATCGAGCGTCTCGGCGGCAACGAAGTGATAGATGTTGACATAAGGGTGATAGCGGCGACGAATCAGGACCTGCCGAAGGCGGTACACGAGAAGCGGTTCAGAGAGGACCTGTATTTCAGGCTTAACGTGGTGCCGATATTCATGCCGCCTCTGAGAACGCGGAAAGGCGATATTTCCCTGTTAACTGACTTTTTCGTTTCAGAGAATAACAGCAAATTGAAAAAGAATATCAGGGGCGTTTCAAGGACGGTGATGAAGTGCCTTCTAAGTTATGAGTGGCCGGGAAACGTGAGAGAGATGGAGAATGTGATGCAGAGGGCGGTGCTGCTGTCGTCGGGAGATGTGATAACGGAGGACTGTCTGCCCGCGCAGATTGCCGAGGCTGTCCACAGGAACGGATCCGATGCCGGAGCTATGTTCGAGGGATCGTTGCAAGAGATAGTGGACAATATCGCGGCGAGCGCGGAAAGGCAGATCATAATCGACGCTCTAGAACGGACGAACTGGAGTAGGACCAAAACGGCTGAACTATTGAAAATATGCAGAAAAAGTCTGCATAATAAAATGAAAAAATATGACCTGTTCGAGATGAGGAAGTCGCAGGACGACGAACAGGACGACGCTGATTCGGATGAGGAATAGCGAAGCAGCGCCGGATTTATATATAATACGGAGCCGGATTTGATGTAAGATGTTGGCGGCTGCGGGGTAACGAGAATAATGGTGAGATCGAATTTCGCCGACCTTGTCAAGCTGAAGAAGCTTGCAACGCCGGATCAGATCGAACAGGCGCGTTTGCGTGCTCGCTCGCCCGGCGATCTGGCTCTTGGACAAACGCTGGTTGATCTCGGGTTTATTACTCAAAATGACCTTGTGGAACTGCTCAGCGAGGAATTGAATATCCCCGTCGCGGATTTAATCGCGGAGGAAATAGACCCACAGATTCCGCATCTTTTGTCCGAGGAACTGCTTAGAAAATACAACATACTTCCATATAAACTCGAAGACGATGTGTTGAGCGTTGCAATATGGCCCCCAGTGGATCCGACGGCTCTGGACGAGATTGAACTCACCACGGGATACACTTTGAAGCCGATGATCGCGCCCGCCGCGGAGATACAGCTTCTTCTGAATCAACATTTCAGTGCAAAGACCAGAACGCGGCAAACGATTGTGGATATGCACGTCGATGAGTACAGCCCGGTCAAGGGTGACAGCATTATCATCGACGAAGTGATGGACACGGTGGAGAGCCCGCCGGTAGTAAGACTGGTTGTGGACATAATAGACGGCGCGATAAACGAGCGAGCGAGCGATATCCACCTCGAACCGCAGGAAGCCAGCATGCGGGTGAGGTACCGTATAGACGGGATGCTTCACGACGTGATGCAGGTGCCACAGCACGTTTACGCGTCTGTGGTGTCGAGAATAAAGATACTTTCCGGGATGGACATAACGGAGAAACGCGCGCCGCAGGACGGCCACATGTCGATAAAGAAGGGCGGTTACGAGTATGACATCCGCGTGGCGACGTTCCTGACAATTAACGGCGAAAAAGTTGTGATGAGGATACTGAGCAGGGATACGATGCTGATGAATCTCGAACAGCTCGGCCTGAATCCCAAAGATCTGAAAACTCTGAACGAATTAATTCAAAGGCCGTACGGCATGGTTCTGGTAACCGGGCCGACGGGTTGCGGAAAAACGACAACTCTATATTCGGTTCTGAGCAGAATCAATACGAAAGAATCGAATGTGGTAACGATAGAAGACCCGGTGGAATTCAAGCTGGCGGGCATCAATCAGTCGCAAGTGAACCCGGCGGCCGGGATAACGTTTGCCAAGGGCTTGCGGTCGATTCTGAGGCAGGACCCCAACATCATAATGGTGGGAGAAATCCGCGACAGCGAAACGGCGGAGATCGCGGTTCAGGCGTCTCTGACCGGCCACTTAGTGTTCAGTACTCTGCATACTAGCAATGCGCCTAGTGCGATAACTCGTCTCGAAAACATGGGAGTGAAGGAGTATCTTATCTCCGCGTCTGTGGTCGGGGTAGTGGCGCAGCGCCTTGTGAGAACGTTGTGCATGAGTTGCAGGGAGCCATATCGGATAGATGTGGAGCAGCTTTTTAATGAGTTTGGCGTCAGGACCGGGAGAAGAGGGAAAGCAGTGATTTACCGAGCGAAGGGCTGCAAGTTCTGCGGCGGATCGGGATATAGGGGCAGGATAGGAATATTCGAAGTCATGAGAGTGACCGATCAGATAAAAGATATAATCGTTCAGGGCGGGCACGCGCCCGACATAAGGCTGTCGGCTGTGCGAGACGGTATGAGCACGCTGAGGCATTCCGCATTCAGGAAAGTGATAGAAGGATCGACGACAATAGAGGAAGTGAGAAGGTCGGTTTTCGTCAGCATCGACTGATCGGAGTCCGAAGAGGCCGAAAAACCTGTAAAAAAACTAAGTAAAAGACAAAAAACCGTATGCCGAATTTTGATTTTGTGGTGAGAGACAGCATCGGCCGGAATTTGAAAGGCACGATATTTGGCCCGACCGAGCAAGCGGTTTTTTTTCGTCTGCAAAAACAGGGCTACGTAGTAATTTCAGTCAACGAAAAAGAGGAAAAAAACGACGGTCAGTTTGTTCTTCAGGGTATTACGCAGGGAGATATAGCTGTTTTCACTAGGTTGTTCGGGACGGTGATAAACACAGGATTGCCGGCGCAGGAGGCGATCGCGGCGATTGAGGAACAGACGGAAAAACCGACGTTCAGGAAAGTAATCAGGGCGATACGTACGGACCTCGAACACGGGATGTCGCTTGCGGCGGCGTTCGAGAAGCATCCGAAGGTCTTTCCACATCTTTTTGTTGCGATGATACATTCTGGGGAACTCGCGGGAAATATTCCCGAGGTTCTCGAAAGGATCGCCGACTATCTCGAAAAAGACGACGATCTGAGAAGATCGATAAAACATTCTTTCACGTATCCGAAGATAATCGTTACGATTGCCATTCTTGCCATAGCCATTATCATGAAGTTCGTCATTCCGGCTTATGCAAAGGTGTACGCACAGACTCAATTCAAGCTGCCGGTCGCGACAAGAATTCTTATAGAAATAAGCACTTTTGTGATTAACCATTGGATTACTCTTCTGGCTGGTTTGGGCTTATTGATCATGGGGCTTGTATATCTGAGGCATAGTCCGGCGGGCCGTGGTTTTTTCGACAGAATATATATGAATTTTCCCATGATAGGACAGATAAACCGAAGAATACTGGTTTCACGGACGGTGCATACTCTTGGCTCGATGCTGAAGTGCGGGGTGCCTCTGATAACGTCGCTGGAAACGGCGAAAACGGTGGTCGGGAATATTTATATCGAAAAAGACTTGGACGATATAATGGCGAGTGTGGAAAGAGGCGGATCGATTGCGGAAACGTTGAGAACGTCGAAAAATTTTATGCCTATGGTTGTTTATATGATATCGGCCGGAGAAAGAAGCGGCCGGTTGCCGGACATGCTTATTTCATGTTCCAACGCGCTGGATAAGGAACTTGTCTTCATGACTAAGCGTCTGATTGTGCAGTTGGAGCCGCTTCTGACTATTTTTGTGGCGATGGTTGTCGCTTTCATCGCGATTGCAATGTATCTCCCAATCTTCAGTTTCATGACCTCAATGCCTAAATAAATATATATATATATAGCTTGAATATTTTATTCTACTGGGATAAAATTACGGGAAGTCTGCATTTCTGTATTTGTATTTGCATGGATATTGCCACGGGAAGGAGGTGAAAAATTGGATAGAGGATTATATACAGCCACGACGGGAATGCTGGTGCAGGAAATCAAATTGGACTATGTCGCCAATAATCTTGCGAACGTGAATACCACCGGGTTCAAAGCCAACGCCGGCGCGGTAAAGTCTTTTCCGCAGATGCTGGTGCACAGGCTGAACGACACGTATCTGAAAGTGTCGGGAGTTGAAGGTAACATGGATTTAAGGCCGATGGTTGGATTGAGCACGATGGGAGCCGTCGTGGATGAGATTGCCACGGATTTTTCTGAAGGGAATCTGTTAACGACAGAGAACAAATTCGACCTCGCGATTGACGGGGAAGGGTTCTTTGTTGTCGAAACGCCGTTCGGAGAGAGGATGACACGCGCCGGTAATTTCACTATCAATGCGAACAAGGAGCTCGTGAACAAGCTCGGTTACCGTGTGATGGGAGAGAACGGGCCAATTCTTCTCGACGGAAAGAATTTCACGGTGGACGAAAGCGGCGTGGTGTATGTCGGAACAAACAGCGACGAGTATCTGGACAAGATCAAAGTCGTGAATGTTGACGACACGAAAACGATCAAGAAGGTCGGGCACGATCTGTTCACGGTGCCGGGCGAACTGCCCCAGCCTACGGCGGCGACTAACTACGTGATCCGGCAGGGAATGCTCGAACAGTCGAATGTCAACTCGATAACGATGCTTCGCACTATGATCGACGTGATGAGAACTTACGAAGCAAATTCGAAGGTTATCACGACGAAGGACTCGCTGCTGGGACAGGCGGTCAATGAGATCGCGAAGGTCTGATTAAGAATAACGAAGGGGTTGCGTTAAAACAACTTAACAGGACGATACCGGGCTGGGAGGATTAGCCGGACTGCACGCAGGGGCTAAAGGGGCCGCCGACCGACAGAAGCGGACCCGTCCACAGCAGGCGTTAGCTCCGAAAGAGGGCGCGAAGCGCCCGATGCGTTTCGGCGACACGAAATATTTCCACCGGGATCAAAATTCACACTTTACCGCCGCAACCGCGAAGCGGCGGGCCAATGGAGGTATTCAAATCATGATGCGCGCACTTTACACTGCTGCCTCAGGAATGCTGACGGAGCAGATGAACACGGATAACATCGCCCACAATCTGGCGAATGTTAACACGACGGGTTTCAAAAAATCACGTATCGAATTTCAGGACCTGTTCTATCAGACGATGCGCGAAGCTGGCACGCCTATCACACAGGGGGCGTCTATCCCGGTTCCGCTGCAGATAGGGCTCGGCGTACGGCCGGTTGACGAACAGAAGATGTTCCTTCAGGGCAATCTGATAGAAACGGACCTGCAGTATGACATCGCGATCGAGGGAGAAGGCTTCTTTCAGATCAAGATGCCGAACGGCGAAATAGGATACACGCGCGACGGCTCGTTCAAGATCGACAAAGACGGGAACGTCGTCAATGCGAACGGCTATTACCTTGAGCCTCCGATCAGCGTGCCGCAGAACATCACGAGCTTCAACGTCACTGAAGACGGAGCCGTGACGGTAAATATTCCGGGGCAGGTTGATCCGCAGGAAATCGGGCAGATTACGCTCGTAAGGTTCATCAACCCCGCCGGGTTGAACCGCATCGGGAACAATCTGTACATCGAAACTGCGGCTTCCGGGCCTGCGATCGAGGGCCAGCCGCTGCTCGAAGGGTTCGGCTCTCTCAGGCAGAACTTCCTCGAACAATCGAATGTGAAGGTTGTCGAGGAAATGGTGAATCTGATAGTCGCTCAGAGGGCGTATGAAGTGAACTCGAAAGCGATTCAGACGTCTGACGATATGCTCGGAGTGGCAAACAACCTCAAACGGTAAGCAGAACGGATTAAAGGCGGATAACGCCTTACGGTGGATGAAGTGACTGGCACGAGACGGATACAAACGATAAGCGGAACCCGGAAAGCGGCTTTCGTAGTCGTCGCGATGTCGATATTGTGCGCACCCGTTTTTGCGGCGGGTAGCATAACGGTGAAGAACCGTGCCGATATAAAAGGGTCGAACATTCTCGTGGGTGACATTGCGGTGATGACCGGAGTGGCCGAATCCGAGAAGGATCGCATATCGAAGCTCGTGCTGGGTCTTTCGCCGCCGCCGAACACGGATTATGTCATGACGTTGATGCAGGTCAAAGGACGTCTGCACAAGGCAGGCATAGATCTGGATAAGTACAAGGTGAAAATACCTTCGAAAGTCACGATCCACCGCATGGCGTCGATCATCACCGGTAAGGATTTAATGAAATCCGGCATTTCTTTCTTGAACGAAAAAATGTCCGAAGTGAATCCGGATATGAGCTTTGAGGCGAAATCTTATCCGAGAGACATAGTGCTTCCTTATGGGAAAACCGCAACCGAGTTTTTGCTGGATGTGACGGCGAGAGATTATGGCTTGCAAGGATTTATGTGCAAGGTTTATCTGGACGGTGTTCACAAACGTACGGTGAGTCTCTCTTCATATCTAAGGGCATACAAGAAGGTCGTATCGGCCGGAAAAGATGTGGAAGAGGGCGCGGTTTTATCGGAAAGCGATCTGATAACCGACAAGGCGGAAGCGTTGAAATTGCGGCGGGATGCCGTGACGAATATTGCGGATGCTATTGGAAAAAAGACGCTCAGGAAGATAAGGATCGGCGAGATTGTGACTCGAACGATGCTCGAGGATGTGTCGGATGTTAATTCCGGAGATCAGGTCACGGTGGTGTTCAAAGGGAATGGTTTCGAAGTTTCCGAACAGGCGAAGGCGCTTGAGAAGGGCTATAAAGGACAGAGCATTCGAGTGATTATGGAAAAGTCTCGAAAAGTGATAAGCGGAATTGTAATCGACGGAAAAACAGTCGAAGTTCCGGGAAATTGAAGTGGAGGCTTGGAATATGAAAAGAATATTGCTGATAATGCTGGCGCTGGCGGCGCTCTCGGTTCCGTTTGTTAAGACGGCTTATTCGGCGGCGGGTTCGCTGTGGTCCGATAACAATGAATCTCTGTATGCGGACAAGCGTGCTCTGTACGTTGGAGACATAGTGACGATTGTTGTCAGCGAAAAAACCAGCGCGACACAAAAATCCAATTCCGAAATCACTCAGAAAGAAGAACTGGACAGTGGAACCGGCACAGGCGTTCTGGGGAAATTCTTTGAAGCGACCGGACTGAGCTCAAGCGATGGGTATTCCGCCGACGGAAGCACGTCATCGGGGAGCACGCTTGTTACGACAATATCGGCGGAAGTGGTGGAAGTACTGCCGAACGGAAATCTTCTGATTGAAGCGCGGCGGTCGATGGTGGTGAACGCGGAGACGCAGACGATGATACTCTCCGGTGTGATCAGGCCGTCGGACGTGTCGCGGGAAAACAAGGTGTCTTCATCCGTGATAGCGAACATGAACTTGAGGTACGAAGGCAAGGGCCCGATAGCCAAGAGGCAGAAACCGGGAATATTAAACAAGATTTTCGATCTAATATTTTAAGAGGTGCGCGATGAAAACGGCCTTACGTATGGTTTGCGCGGCGATGATCGTCGTAATGACGGCGTGTGCCGCTGCGTCCGCGGCGGTCCGAATTAAGGACATAGCAAGGGTTGCCGGGGTACGCGACAATCAATTGATAGGCTACGGGCTGGTAGTCGGCCTCAGAGGGACCGGCGACGGGATAAAGATGACCAAGCAGACTGTTGCGAACATGATGGAGAGGCTCGGAATTAATGTGGATGTGAGCGACATCAATGTTGACAACGTGAGTGCGGTGATGGTCACGTCCAACCTGCCTGCATTTGTCAAAACCGGAGATACGATCGATGTCGTGGTATCGGCGATAGGAGATGCCGATTCATTGCAGGGCGGCACATTGATGATGACGCCGCTGAAGGGAGCGGACGGGCGTGTGTATGCGGTTGCGCAGGGCCCGTTGTCGCTCGGTGGCTGGTCCGAGAAATCCGGCGGCGGCCAGAACTCGAAGGGACACGCGACAGTGGGACGCATCGCGGGCGGAGCCACTGTCGAACGCGAGGTGGCCGCTGAGATCGTATCGCAGGACAATAAAATAATGTTGTCACTTAACAACCCCGATTTCACCACAGTGACGAATGTGATGAAAAAAATCAACCTGAGGTTCGGGAAGGGAACGGCGAAGGCTGTGGACGGAGCAACGGTGGAAATTTTGGTTCCGGACGAATCGACGGGAGATGTAATTCCTTTCATATCCGAACTTGAAAATTTACAGATCGAACAGGACGATGTTGCGAAGGTCGTTATAAATGAGAGAACCGGTACGATAGTGATGGGCGGCGACGTGACGATTTCGCCGGTGGCGATAGCACACGGTTCGCTGACGGTGGCGGTGAAGCCGTCAACGACGATAAGCCAGCCGACAACGCCTCTCGCGGGCGGCGAGACGGTTGTGGTTCCCACGAGCAAGCTTAAAGTTCAGGAAGATAAAATTTCATTTACGCGCGTTTCGGCGTCGGATATCGTGGACGCGCTCAATAAGATGAAGGTGACTGCGAGCGATATCATAGCGATCTTTCAGGCTTTGAAAGCATCGGGCGCATTGCAGGCCGAACTGGTGATTATGTAGTCATCAAATGAAGAGGTGCTGAAAGTGGACTTAACCGGATTCCAAGGATTAAGGCCCGCATATTACGAGGCGGAATCGTCGGGCACGGCAAATCTGGAAGCAAAGCTGAAAGGTTTGCAGAATAAGCAGTTGACTGCTTCTGAAAAGGAGCTGCAAGAGCTTGATAAGGTTACGAAAGACCTTGAATCGGTCTTTACGTATATGCTGATGAAAGAGATGCGAAAAACAGTTCCTGAAACGGGGCTGATCAGCGGCGGTCGCGGAGAAGAAATATTCCGCGACATGCTCGACGAGGAAATGGCTAAAAATATATCTGCCTCAGGCGAGGGACTGGGAATCGCCAAGATGATGTACGAGCAACTCTCAAAGCCGATCATTGCAAAAATGAAGGCTGAAGAAGCTCGGAACGAGCAGGGCACGGCGGAAGTCGAAAAGAAATTGATCGAAGGCACTACGGAATAAAGACGGCAATGAGAAGTCTAAAGGTCATGATAATAAAATGCGACGGTCGAGCAGGGCCGTACGTTATGATTGACATAGAAACATATTTTCAGGCACTTGGACATGAAACTTGTACTGCGGATCTCAGAAGCATGAGACATCTGCCGCAGAGCGAAATAACGATTAAAATGGTGAAGATTGTCCGGGAGTGCCTCCGGGAATTCATTCCCGATATGGTAATTGCATACGGCTCGAACAACATTATTTCGTTTCACCTCGGTGACGGCGCTCCGATAGATTTGTTTACTTTTATGGAGATACCGTCCGTATCCGTATTTTACGACAGCCCGTTGGATCACAGGGTTTTTGACAGTTCGTTCAATTCATGGAACCCGAATTATCATTACTTTTTTATCTGGGATCAACATTATACGGAAGAGATGAAGAAGCTCGGAATGAATAAGTCGTTTTTCATGCCGATAGGATCGAACACTAAAAGGTTTAAAAAGCTTAAATACGACTCCGCGGACGAAGAAAGATACGGCGCGGATGTTTCGTTTGTCGGTTCATACACACCGAAAAGGGAGATAGTGATACGAACGCTGCTGGACAGCGGATTTACTCCGGTGATTTGGGGTTATGAATGGGAGAAGGCCGGCGACAAGAGAATAAGAGGATTGATCAGAGGAGTAGCGGATAACGAAAAGGATTTGGTAAAGGTATATAACTATTCCAAAGTAAATATAAATCTGACTGTTGACCAAGGGATTACAAGCCTCAACATGAGGGTTTTCGACTGCATGGCATCCGGAGGATTCCTTATCTCGGATTATAAAACGGACTTCGACCGGCTGTTCGATGTCGAAAATGAAGTTGTGACATACAAAACCGTCGATGAATTGCCTGCTCTTGTCCGCTATTATCTCGATCACGAGGATGCAAGGCTTGAAAAGGCAAAGAATGCGCGAAGGAAAGTGCTCGCGGAGCATAGTTATCTGAATCGTGTGAACTACATGGTGGAAACCATGGAGGATAATGGGGCATTCAGTCCGCCGTATTGGTGGGAGAAGCACAGTGACCCCGGAAGGATAATTGATAAGCTGCTCGAGCTGACACTTGGAGTCCGCGAGGAATATGAGATTCCGAACAATATGGCGGAGGTGGCGCCGGCATGAGCAGAAATCCATGGGACAATCTCATTGAGTTGATGGAAAAACAGAAGAAGATGTATGACAAGTTTAGAGAACTTTTAAAAAAGAAAGAGAAGGCGGTAGTAGAAGGAGACATAAACAAGCTCCAGAAATTGATAAAAGAAGAAGAGAAATCCGTAAACGAGATTGAGAAGACTGAGCAGAGGAGAATAGAAGCAGTCGAGGCATGCATTGCGAAAAAACAAAAGATGACGATAGGTCAGATGATCGATCTTGCGCCACCCGAAAAGAAAGAAGGATTGAATAAGGCTGCGATGGAATTGATTAAAGCGTTGGATTCTGTGGCAACGCTGAACAGAACGAATGCAGAGTTGATAAATGAAGCGATGAATTTCATTAATTTCAATGTGAATCTGCTTTCATCAAACAGAGCTGTTGACAATCTTTACGAGGGAACGGGCCGGATGAAAGGGTCTGAACCCAAAGTATTAGGAATAATAAATAAGGAAGCATAATATAAGGCTCGCCTGAGAGGCGCGCCGGAAACCAAAGAGGTGCGGTCATGTTATCCACATTTTTCGGAATCGAGACCATGAAGACTGCGATCCTGACACAGCGCAAGATCATGGACACCATCGGACATAATGTGGCGAATGCGAGTACGGAAGGATATTCACGGCAGGTAGTCAATCTTGCCGCGAGAACTTCGTACACTGCAAACCAGATAAACAGTTCGCTTTACGGCGCCGGGCAGATAGGCACGGGTGTAATCGCGACGGCCATAGAGCGAATCAGAGATGTATATGTGGACAAGCAACTAAGAACCGGGACTTCCGACAAGGGATATAACGATATCGCGGTGTCAACGCTGTCGCAGATCGAAAATGCATTCATGGAACCGTCAACCGACGAAGGGCTGAGCGCTGCGATGACAGAGTTTTTCAGTGCATGGTCTGACCTCGCGGATAATCCTGAAAGCCTCGCGGCAAGAAATCAGGTGATATCCACTGCAAATAATCTAGTGGATGTAATTCACACTATAGATCAGGCTCTTCGGGATATACGTATCGATCTAGACAGCCAGATTAATGAAGATGTCGAGCAAGTAAATAAATTGCTGTACCAGATAGCGGATTTGAACGATCAGATAGCGGATATCTACGCGAATGGATACACGCCGAATGACTTGCTCGATTCGCGAGATTTGCTGTTGGACGAACTTTCGACTTATGTGAATTACTCGGTGTCGGACACGGATACCGAAGGAATGATCGCGATAGACATTAACGGTCGAGAGCTGGTAAGAAACACCACGGTGTACGAGCTGACCACAGAATCTTCGTGGGATCATCCTTCGCAGGACACGAAAACTCCGTACATGACGGATGTTTCCCAGAGCGATTTCGACATGCTGGCACAGATGAGCAGCGGCGAGTTGAAGGGGCTTGTGGACGCGCGGGACGATATCTTATTGAACGTTCAATCCCAATTCACGGAAATGGTGAATACGCTGGTCAACACGGTGAATAATTATTTCAGTCAGGGCATAGGAACCAACCTCGAGGACTACGGGGTAGTGGCGACTACGACGTCAACGATCGGCAATCTGGACAATTTTGTTACGGTTGCCGCAAGTGACATGCAATATTTCAGCACCGGGGACAAGATTTATATCGGCGACGCTGACGGCGAAGGAATAACGGTAACGATCACGGATGTGGATTACGCGAACAGCAGATTGTTTTTCGACAATGTCGGGATACTTTCAAAAGGAGTGGAAACAGCCGCCTCCACATATACTTCGACAGCGTTTACAGTGGATTCGGGCGCCGAAATCAGGAGAATTACCCTTGATAAAGAAAACTTTTTTGAACTTCAGAGTATTCTAGGCGGCGGTTTGATCGGCGACACAAGCCCGGATTTTTACAGCCAGATGACGAGCACTATTACGCTTCCGGATAGTGTGACTCTGAAGACGACAGTTAAGCAGCTCGAAGAAATATTGGGAGTGAATATAACAGACAATATCAATGGATCAAGAGTCCAGTTGAACGATACGTCGTATTCTAAACTGATTACGGAGGATATGACGATAGACACTGTTTTGCTAAGGTTGAGTCAGGAAAATCTAGCGAACAACGACGGCAAAGGGCTCTCGTTTACGTTCGACGAAGTCAATCACAAAATAATTGTCACGGGAGAGACTGCCGAAGCGCTGGATCAACTGGGCGGCGAGGACGGAAGTTCGTGCAATATTCTGAGGATACTCGGTCTTGAGGGGTATGGCATCACCGGTATTGAAACTCAGTCAGGCACGGAATTAACTACGACGTTGCAAGACCTTGGAGTCGGCAGCGGATACATACAAATCGACAATTGTGTTATCGAACTCGACGAAACAATGACATTACAATCGGCGCTGGACACAATTAACGGCGCACTGAATACTGACCCGTCGCAGAAATCATACGGCACGAATATTTTCTTCGACACAACGTCGGGCAGAGTTAGAGTAGTTTCGTCGCATGAATTCTGCGTAACGACGCCGGAAGTGAGTCAGTTCCCGGTGGCCGGTTCTTCTGTCACAACTTCGAATTTCCTTACGGTCCTCGGGCTGCAGAGGGAAGAGTCAACGCCGACGGACGCGCTGGTTCAGGGACTGGCTTCTGTTACATCTTCTGACACTGGAGCCAGAATTACTGTTAATCAGGCGCTGGTTAACGATGTGGGTAAACTCTCCACGGCATTAAGTTACGCGGGAATTCCCGGAGATAATGCCGGCGCGCTGAACATAGCTGGTGTGGACACGCTGCTTACGATGGGAAGCCTCTCTTCGAGCAGGGAGTCTCAACCGACTCTAACAATTAATGATTATTACAATAGTTTGATTTCCGGCGTCGGAACATTAGCGGATGAAGCAAACACTAATGCGAATGCAATTGATAATTTTATTGAATATTACTCGACTCAGAAAGAAGCCGTTTCAGGGGTCTCGATAGACGAAGAAATGGTGAAGATGATCGAAGCACAGCATGCTTTCAGCGCTGCATCGCGAATGATTAACACGATTGATGAAATGTTGAATCTGATTATTAGTGGGACCGGATTGGCGGGTAGATAAGCGGCGACGCTAAAGTTTTTAAAGTAATATGCCGATATATATATATATATTATAAGGAGTGGCCTGTATGATATCCAGAGTGACAACTTCGATGATGACCTCGATATTCATTAGTGATATACAAAAAAGCCTGAAAGAAGTGACAAAACTCCAAAGTCAGGTGTCCACGGGTAAAAAAGTTGAATATCCCTCGGACGATCCGGTCGGAGCATCCAGAATACTCGATTACGATCAGGCTCTTAGCCAGACAGACCAATATACGGAAACGATAGACGCCGCAAATAGCCTTGCGACGAACACGGACGGAGTTCTCGACCACATGGAGACGTTATTGCTCCGTGTTCGCGATCTGGCGGTCGAAGCATCGAACGAGGCGGTGAACAATCAGGAATCGATGGATGCAATCGCAAGTGAGATCGACAGCTTGATAGCGGATTTGGTGACACAGGCTAATCAGAAATACAATGGAACTTATCTTTTTTCGGGGAATAAGACAACGACGACACCATTTGTGGCGAAGGATTACGTCGAATTCACTTATGGGCAGACAAACGTTGCTACCAACGGTGCTGTGACATTAAATATGCCGTCATACACAATAGATGGCGTCACGAATGTTTCTCAGGCGATCACGAGCACCGATTCGGTGACGGATATAGTGATTATAGACACCAGTGGAAACAGACGCTCGATCGCGGCATCCAATTATACGGTTGATCCGGCAACGAACACGATAAGCATAACGGATGTCGGAACGGATACAACGGGAACCATAGGCATAGCATCGACAGATACCATAGAGGTGCATTTTAACAAGACAGTCTCGGTAGTATATAACGGTGATATGGGCACCAAGGAAATGGAGATCAGCGAAGGAACAAAAGTAGCTGTTTCATACATAGGCGCAACTGCGGATCAAGCTAAAAACATGTCGGTTTTCGGCAGCTATTCATCGGATGGCACTGAGACGGCTTCTGTCGAAGCATTTCAAAAGCTGATGGACCTGAGAGATAATATTTATAAATATACAAACGTCGGCGCGAGCAATATCGATGCGATCACGTCTGGGATCGATGATGTTGATTCGATAAGAGAAAATATAACGACGATCCGCTCGGAACAGGGCGGAAGGGCGAACCGGCTCGAACTTGCCACGAACCGGCTGAGTTCGCTGAAAATAAATATAACCGATCTTAAATCGAGCATAGAAGATGTGGATATGGCGGAAGCAATATCCGATCTGGTCTTACAGCAGAACACGTATCAGTCGGCGCTCGCAGCGGGATCGAGAATTATTACTACGACCCTACTTGACTATTTGAGCTGATGAGTTTATAATGGAATTGTAGTATAACAATTTAAGTACTATTACTAAGGTCAACGGCAAGCAACTTCAACTCAAGAGGTTGCTTTTTCATTTCCTCTCCTCTAGGGCAAATCGGACAATATCTTGTCGAATGGCAACAAGCGGTAAAGGCTTTTAGACCACGGACTGGTCATGGAGGAGTAGCGTGAAGGTAGCGACCGCGCGCTTTGGGGAGCAGGAAATCCCTGAAGAGCAGATATACACATTAGCAGCCCCGGTGCCGGGATTTCCGGCGACCAAAAGATTTTTCTTCATACAGAGAGATAACATAGCGCCGTTCCAATGGATGCAATCCGTGGAGGATGGCGATTTGACGTTTGTGGTGGTGGAGCCGTCGAATTTTTTTCATGATTACGCGCCTGAGGCAAGCAAGGGAGATTTGAAGGAAGTAGGGCTTGAGAGCACGGCGGAAGCAAAGGTGATAGTGATAGTGGTGTTGCCGGAAGACATGACGAAGATGACGGCGAATTTGAGGGGGCCGGTGATAATAAACACGGTTAAGCGAAAGATGAAGCAAATATTTTTAGAGAGCGAGAAGTGGGGAGTGAGGGAATCGATAGTGGAGGGGATACGGAGGAAGGAGCAGGCGATGCTTGCTGGTGCTGCGAAGGAGCAGCAGGCTGCCGGAGGAACGGAGTAGTAGAGAAGCGCACGGAGGCGTTGAGCTGTGTTGGTACTATCGAGGAAATTAGAAGAGAGCATAATGATAGGGGACGAGATCGAGATAAAAGTGATCTCGGTGCAGGGAGAGACGGTAAAGTTAGGAATATCGGCGCCGCGGACGATACCCGTACACCGGAAGGAAGTGTATGAGGAGATAGAGAAAGAGAATGTGAGAGCCGCGACGACCGGAATGGAGATAGACAAGATAGATTTGATGAAGCACATTTTCAAGCCGCAGGGATGAGAGCGGTTTGAAGCCTGCGGAACGCCAACGGCGAACTCGGCTCCGCGGGCACTGTAACTTGATAACTGAATAGGTAAAAGCATCGAAGTGTTGATATCGTGCGCTGAAAATAATATAGAAAAGCGCATTTTATAATGAACAATAGCCTCAGAGAGGCATTGTGCCCGGCAGAAGTCAAAATTGTAGGGGGAGGGAGGTGCATAACGGCTACCCTCGATGACCGAAACTGGGGAGGGCTAAGGAATAGCCCAAAATATTTGTTTCTGGTGGCTCCAGAGACATGCTTACTAAAGCAAGGAGGAGATAAACCATGTCATTAACTAGGATTAATACCAACACTGATGCAATTTTGGCAGGCGCGAATTTAAAGAAGATGGAGCTGCAGCTCACCAAGACGCTGTCGCATCTTTCGACAGGACTAAGAATAGCATCGGCTGTGGATGACCCGTCAGGCACTGGCTTGATGGCATCGTTCAACGGAAAACTGAGCGGAAACAGAATGGCTCAGCAGAATGTCGAAGACGCGCTTTCCTTGTTCCAGACAGCGGATTCTGCGCTGTCCGACAACATGGATATCCTTTTAAGGATGCGCGATCTCGCAGTCAGAGCATCAACAGACGCTACTCTTACGACAACTCAAAGACAGAGCTTGGAAAACGAAGTCCAGAGGCTGAGATCTGAAATCGGCAAGAGAAAAGCCGCCGTAACATTCAACAGCAAAGGCGTTTTCTCTGGTGGTCTGAGTAATGTGACCATTTTCATCGGACCGGAAAACAAAGCCGCGTTCAAGATGACGATCCAGATACCGACACTCTCGATCGGAAATATCGCCGGCCGCAACCTGTCTAACATTCGTGTAAGTCAGGTGACATCCGCGCAGAATTCGATCGATCTGGTGAACAGCGCTATCAACGGACTGGCGAGCATACAGGTTTTGATCGGGACGCAGGAACAGGCTCTCGAAAGAATGCTCTCCAAACTGCAGAGCGAAGAAGTGAATCTCGCTTCCGCAGCATCCAGAATTTCGGACGCCGATATGGCTTCCGAGATCACTAATCTGTCGAAACAGCAGATTATCGCCCAAGCGGCAACGGCTATGGTAGCTCAGGCTAACACGCAGTCGTCGTCCGTGATGAAGTTACTCGGGATAGGATAATAACTATTAAGTATTTAAATATTACTATTCCAATCCCGAGCGCAAATGTCAGTTGCCTCAGGGTTTTGGATTAAAAAGCCTAGGGTGTTAGTTTTTATAAATCTCTCACAGCCTCCCGAAAGGGAGGTTTTTTTTTGCCTCAAATATTAAGAGTAATTGGTTAATAACAATGGTCTTTGTGCTGCTGACATGAGTAAGCAGCAAGAAAGAGAATTTTTAAATGTTTGATCGATACTTGACTAAACTAAATATCAGGCCTTAAAATTAATATATAAAAGTAGTATTACTACTATTAGTATTGCAACGGCAACTTCAACTCATAGGTTGCCTTTTTTATTTCCTCTAGGCTATATAGACAATCGGCAACAAGTTTGTGAACGGATGCGCCCCGGCGAAACGATTTCGCCATTACGGGGAAACGGACTGGTCATGGAGGAGTAGCGTGAAGGTAGCGACCGCGCGCTTTGGGGAGCAGGAAATCCCTGAAGAGCAGATATACACATTAGCAGCCCCGGTGCCGGGATTTCCGGCGACCAAAAGATTTTTCTTCATACAGAGAGATAACATAGCGCCGTTCCAATGGATGCAATCCGTGGAGGATGGCGATTTGACGTTTGTGGTGGTGGAGCCGTCGAATTTTTTTCATGATTACGCGCCTGAGGCAAGCAAGGGAGATTTGAAGGAAGTAGGGCTTGAGAGCACGGCGGAAGCAAAGGTGATAGTGATAGTGGTGTTGCCGGAAGACATGACGAAGATGACGGCGAATTTGAGGGGGCCGGTGATAATAAACACGGTTAAGCGAAAGATGAAGCAAATATTTTTAGAGAGCGAGAAGTGGGGAGTGAGGGAATCGATAGTGGAGGGGATACGGAGGAAGGAGCAGGCGATGCTTGCTGGTGCTGCGAAGGAGCAGCAGGCTGCCGGAGGAACGGAGTAGTAGAGAAGCGCACGGAGGCGTTGAGCTGTGTTGGTACTATCGAGGAAATTAGAAGAGAGCATAATGATAGGGGACGAGATCGAGATAAAAGTGATCTCGGTGCAGGGAGAGACGGTAAAGTTAGGAATATCGGCGCCGCGGACGATACCCGTACACCGGAAGGAAGTGTATGAGGAGATAGAGAAAGAGAATGTGAGAGCCGCGACGACCGGAATGGAGATAGACAAGATAGATTTGATGAAGCACATTTTCAAGCCGCAGGGATGAGAGCGGTTTGAAGCCTGCGGAACGCCAACGGCGAACTCGGCTCCGCGGGCACTGTAACTTGATAACTGAATAGGTAAAAGCATCAGTGACAATTTTGGAATCACTATGCCGAATCGACTTGGAGGGAGATTAAGGCATAGTTACATATTCCCGTAAGCCGGAAAATTTATGTGGGGAAAGTAGGTGAAATGCAAAAGGCTACTACGCTGAAAGGCCCGGGACCGGGGGGAAAGGATTCACCCCCTAAAACTTTCTGGTGGCTCCAGAAAATTAACCTTACTAACAGGGAGGAATTAAACCATGTCAATCACTAGGATTAATACCAACACTGATGCCCTTTTGGCGGGCATGTATCTCAACAGAACGTCGAATTCCATATCAAAAACGCTGTCGCATCTATCGACAGGCCTGAAAATAGTAACCGCTGCCGACGACCCTTCGGGATTGGCGTTGGCGACTAATTTCAAAGCACAGGTTAGAGGAACAACGATTGCAATACAAAACGCCGAAGACGGACTTTCACTATTAAACACGGCGGATTCCGCTTTGTCCGGAACAATGGACATTCTCTTAAGAATGAGAGACCTTGCGGTAAGGGCCTCCACGGATGCAACCCTTA
The DNA here is from genome assembly GCA_964409645.1 of uncultured bacterium. Taxonomy (GTDB): domain Bacteria; phylum UBP15; class UBA6099; order UBA6099; family UBA6099; genus CAYPEK01. The sequence goes on from CAYPEK010000014.1 coordinate 27,029, forward strand.
CTACGACACAGCGTCAATCTATGGAATCGGAGATACAGAAACTTAAGTCTGAGATCACGAAAAGGAAAACATCGGTTACTTTCAACGGAAAGTACCTGTTCTCCGGCGGCCTCAGCGGAAAGACTCTGCAAGTCGGGACCAACAATGGCACGGCCTTCAGGCTGAGCATTCAGGTCCCGCGCCTCTCAGTGACGAGTATCAACGGGCGGTCGCTTTCTAATGTGCGCATTAGTCAGGTGACGTCGGCTCAGAACTCGATTGATCTGATAGCCAGCGCAATAACCGGCCTTGCTTCGCTTCAGACGATAATCGGTTGTCAGGAAAACGCACTCGAAAGAATTATCAACGACCTGAACAGCCAAGAAATCAATATGTCGTCGGCGCTGTCGAGGATACAGGATGCGGATATGGCTTCAGAGATTTCAAGTCTGACGAGGCAGCAGGTTCTTGCTCAGGCTGCAACCGCGATGGTTGCTCAGGCTAATGTCCAGCCCCAGACTGTCATGAGTCTTCTGGGAATAGGCTGATGATTATTAGATCACTGCTGTGGACTGAATCGCCGATAGAGGTAAGTGGCAAGGATTAAATGCCTAGAACTATCAAGGCCCTTTCCGGACGGAAGGGGCCTTTTTATATTTGGGGTATTTATACCGAATTCCTCTTTTCCGCAGCGCAGGTGTTTTTCCATATCCCGAACCGCGTGAGCGCAAAGTCATATTTTACGGGGTCTTCCGGGCATATTCGAGCGAACCCGCGTGTGATCTCAAGAGCTGTTTTCAAATCGGCTTGTTTTCGTTTTGTTAATCCGAGACTTGTGCCTATGCCGAACATGTGCGTGTCGAGTGGGACAACCAGTTTTGAAGCGGGCATATTCTCCCAGCATCCGGGATCGACATCATCCTTCCTGATCATCCATCTAAGGAAAAGATTCATTCTTTTGCATGCGCTGCCCTGAGCAGGAGAAGGAGTCAGAAAGCATGTTCCGCCCTCATTGCCCGATATCTCCTCCACAAAGCATTCAAGAGCTGGGAGGAATGTTTCAGCCGTTTTGTCGATGTAGGTTGAGAAACATTCTTTCAACGATCCGTGTCGGCGGATTGCTGCTCCGATGCCGTTCATCAATGCTGAAAGGTCTTCGCCTGTCGTAAAACGATGCTTGAATCCGGAATACATCTTAAGCAATGTATTTAATTTTACCGTTTGAACAAAATCTGAGGGAGAGTTTCCCATCGGTTTTAAAGCCGCCGAAACGCTTTTTAGTATTTGTGAGACTCTTCCGTATGCGAGTGAAGAAGCAACAAGTCCTGCCACTTCTCAGTCTGCGGTGCTGGCATACTCGTACACAAATTGTAAGGGATCGGGTTTTATATATTCGTATTTATTGAAATTTTTATAGAGCTTTTCGAGCGATTTTTTATTAAATTTAATGTCCGCGCATTCGTTCATAACTCACTGTTTCCACCGATGTGCCGACTACACAGGTTTGCATTCTGTCAGGTTCCCTCGTATCCCCACAGTCACTTCGCAAACATCCACTGTTTTTCCGGATAACCTGACGGCTTCTTTTGTAAGACGTATCAGCCCTGAACAACAAGGCACTTCCATGTGCAGAATTGTGATGCTCTTCAGTTCGGATTTTGTTATAATTTGAGTAAGTTTTTCTAAGTATAGCTCTACATCATCGAGCTTTGGACACCCAACTACAACTGCTTTTCCTTTGAGAAATCTATTGTGAAAATCCGGTATGCAAAATGGCGCACAATCTGCCGCGAGCAACAAATCCGCATTTTTAAAATATGGAGCATCGGGTGAAACCAATGCCATTTGAACAGGCCATTGGCGCAGCTCAAATTTCATAGGTCCGGTTTCATCGCCGCTTTTATTCTCGTTGATTGAGTCAAAGCCGGCGAAGTTGAACATTTTCGAACCCGGACAACCTGAGGAGGGGCAGCTTGAACCAACCGGTGTTTCACTTTCAGCTTTCTTCAATTCAACATGTTTTTTTGCTGCTTCTTCGTCAAAATCTTCAGTGTCACGTTCCTCAATTGTAAGCGCGCCTTCCGGGCATTCGCCTAAACAGGCGCCAAGACCGTCGCAGTATGAGTCTTTAACCAATCTTGCTTTTCCGTCGATTATCTGAATCGCGCCTTCGGCGCATGAAGGTACGCAAAGCCCGCAACCGGTGCATTTGTCTTCGTCGATTTTTATTATCTTTCTTTTCGGCATGTTCGTGTCCTCAACCGACTCATTTTTTGATGAAAGGGGACATTTCCCGCAACCTGAGAATTATCGGTGGTAATTTCTCTATGACGTGATCGATCTCATCCATCGTATTGTACCTAGACAGGCTGAACCTGATAGAGCCGTGAGCTGCCGTGAACGGCACACCCATTGCACGCATTACGTGTGACGGTTCGAGCGAACCTGAGGTGCAGGCTGATCCGGATGAGGCGGCGATGCCCTCGCGGTCGAGCATGAGAAGAATTGATTCTCCTTCGATGTATTCGAAGCTGATGTTGGTTGTATTCGGCAATCTTTTTTCCGGATGACCATTTCTTTTGCTGTCCGGACAGTTTTTCAGCAAGGTGTTTTCAAGCCTGTCGCGCATTTGTTTCAGCAGAACGACTTCCTCGTTCATCTTTTTCGCCGCGAGTTCCGCGGCGGCGCCTAGGCCGACTATGTAAGGGACATTTTCGGTGCCTGCTCTTCTGCCGTTCTCCTGATGACCGCCCAGCATGAATGGCGCGAATGGCGTACCGCGCCTGACATAAAGCACACCGATGCCTTTCGGCGCATGAAGCTTGTGGCCGGATATTGCAAGCATATCCACAGGGGTTTTGCCCATGTCCAAATGAATTTTGCCCGCAGCCTGAACAGCGTCGGAGTGCAGAATGGTTCCCTTTTCTTTTACGAGACCGGCGATTTCCTCGATCGGGAAGATTACTCCAGTCTCGTTGTTTGCCCACATAAGAGATACTAACGCTGTCTCATCTGTTAATTCATTTTTTAGTTGTTCGGTATCGAGAATGCCTTCACTGTCCACCTGTATTTTTGATACGCGGTAGCCTTTTTTCTCCATGTAATCGGCTGTCGTGAGTACTGCCGGATGCTCTACTCGCGAGATTATCAGATGTTTCCTGCCGGGAACTGTCTCGATTATACTCCTGATCGCCGCGTTATCGCTTTCGGTGCCGCAGCTTGTGAAGATGATCTCCTGCGGGTCAGCGTTAATCAGCGCAGCGACTTGTTCCCGTGCTTTGTCGATGTGCTTTTTCATGCTTCCACCGAACGTATGCATGCTGGACGCGTTCCCGTAATTCTCTTTGAAAAATGGTAACATTGCGTCCAGAACTTCCGGGGCAACTTTCGTGGTCGCATTATTGTCGAGATAAACGTTCATGATTTTTCCTCTTCTACCGTGATGTCGTCGGAAACAAACTCTTTTAGTTTTGATTCAACCACTTCACGGAGGGTAAATTCCGCGATCTTACATTGTGAGCACATTCCGCGCAGACCTACCGTTACTCTGTTCCCGTCCACGTCTATCAACTCGATGTCGCCGCCGTCTTTTTTTAGCTGCGGCCGAACCTCGCGTTCTAGAGTTTCCTCTATGAGTTTTATCTTCTGTATATTCGTAAGGCGAGCCGGCTTCTTTTCCACGATGTCTTTATCCTTTGACATCGTGTCTCTGACACGTTTCAAAATTTCTTCGATATCATTATGGCATCCGCCGCATCCGCCTCCGGCCTTGGTGTAATTAGTAACCTGTTCCACCGTTTTAAGATCGTTCTCGATTATCGCCTGCTCGATATCTTTCTCGGTGACTCCAAAGCATGTGCAAACGACGCGGCTTTCAAGCTGCCTGCCGCCTGTTTTTCCTGTCTTGTAATTTTCGATAGCTGCCTGAAGCGCTTCTCGGCCCATCACCGAACAGTGCATCTTTTGTTCGGGAAGGCCGCCCAGATACTCGGCAATGTCCTGATTCGTGACCTTTTCTGCTTCGTCGAGTGTCATTCCTTTTACGATTTCCGTGAGAGCGGACGATGATGCAATTGCGCTCGCGCAACCGAATGTCTTGAACTTAACGTCTTGTATCTTCTTGTTCTCGTCGAGTTTGAACGTCAGGGTGAGCGCGTCTCCGCAGGCGAGCGAGCCTACTTCGCCAACGCCGTCGGCATTGTCTATATGACCTACGTTGCGCGGGTTGAAAAAGTGATCTTTGACCTTATCGGTATAATCCCACATAGTATATCATTCCTTTTATTTAATATATCATAACGGGCGGGTTTTGAGGCCGCTTGTTAATATAACCATATTAATCAACTTCTTGTTCCGGGAAAACATTATGTTTAAATGTTAATTTGTGTTGCCGTTGTTTTTGGAGGCTTCGTTGACTTTGCCGGTGTAGGGGACGAAATGGCTGCCTGTTAAGGGCCTGATATGGGCGAGCATTAGGAACAGATTTTTAATTTCCGTTTTTTCGACTTTGCGGACTTCACGGATGGTTGGTATAAAAAAGAAAACGAAGATCATGCGGAGGACGCCCGACAGAACGAAAATGAATTCTAACCCTGAGAAGAATGTAATTGTCAGCGCGCCGGTGTCGATGACTTTAACGGCATGGATGCTGAGAAATCCTCCGAGGATTGAGCCGAAGAAAATACCTATGCTGTTGAAGAAATTGAGGTATGCTGCGCAACGGGCTCTTTTAGCGGGTGTTACCGCATCAAAAACAAAATTAGCTGTCGAGAGCAGCCAGCCCGCCCATGTTATTCCGGATATAATTTGTATAAAAACAATGATGTAAATATTTTTGGAGAGCAGCCATAGTAATGGAAGAACCGGAAGCACAAGGCCGGTAACGCGTATGATGAGTCGGTTCCCGAACCTGTCCGAGAGTGGTCCCCATTGCCGCATCATCATAAATTGAACTATTTGGAATGTTCCTTGCGCGATTGTGTATTGGAGATAGCTGAATTCGAGGTCTTTCAACATATACACAGCGAAGAAAGGAGAAGACATCTGGACTGCGAAGCTCATCAGGCCCTGAAAGAAAACGAAGTGTGCGAAATTCGACTTGGGACTTCGTCTGAGAAACTGAATAAATGTGAAGTATGAATCTTTGACTCTTATGTATGGCACGTCGAAATGACGGAACAGAGAGTAAGCCGAGCCGATTCTGCTGGCGAGCGCGATCGCAATGATGATCGAGAACCCGGTAAGAGATTCCTTGTTGCCGCTGAAATGTTGAAGTATCAGTCCGCCCACAACGAGCGCACCGAATGAGATCGGCCCGGATATACTGTTACGCCGTCCGAAATATGCGCCTCGATCTTTATCTGTGGTGAGGTCGCCGATCAGGCTGTTCCAAGCCGGAACAACGATTCCGTTAGCCGCGAAATATACTGAACCTATCGCCACGAGAAGCCAAGGGCTGAAATTGCCCGTAATGGTTTTTGCAAAAATAAACGCTAGTGAGGATGCCTGAAGAAGTACGCCGCCGATCGCGATCTGTTTTCTTTTTCGGAAGTTCTCAACAAGGAAAATGGAGATGAATTGTGAGAAGGCGACGAATGCTTGAGGCGTGGCGGTAAAAATCCCTACCTGAAAACTGCTGGCTCCGAGAGCGAGGATGAGGGGTACGAAATATGTCTCGGCGAAGCCGACCATTGCGGCGTAGTATGCGCCGTCCCAGATGCTGTAACGGAGACTGCGTTTGCGCTTTGCTTCGGGGACAGGTGCCGCAGCAGAAGTTTTAATAATCTCAGAGTCCATAATTCTCTAATCCATTCTCAAACCACGATTATAAGATTAATTATTCCAAAATAAAGTAGTCGGTGAATTGAAAGAGACATGAGGGGATGTTTCTGGTAAAATAAGGCGCTATGAAAGACGGCGTAAAAGAAATAATTAAACCTTACAAAGTAGTGGTGGTTGTATCTTTCGGAACAGTAGCGCCATACATAATGTTTGATGTTGCTTCAGCCTTGAAAAAGTTGGGACATAACGTCAAAATCGTGGACATCAGGGACCTCGAATCAAAGGCGAACGGAAGGCAACTCGCCGCCGGGTTGATAAGGGATATAAAACTATTTTCACCTGACTTTGCTCTCTCGTACGGTTTTTCAGGGTTGTTTCCAAATGCTTATGAGAATGTTTTTATGCATATCGGAGTGCCTGCAGCAGGGCTTTTCTTCGACAATCCGTTCGCGAAATCTTTTCTGGATTTGTATAAGAAGCTCGATTCAACGAAACTGTTCAGGATTTTTATATGGGACAAATATTACAGGGACGAGTTGAAAGAATACGGGTTTGAATCTCACTATCTGCCTCTGGCGGCTAATGAGGATCGTTTCAAACCGATGAGCCCTGTTGACAGTTATGAATCAGACGTAACATTTGTAGGGACGATCTCGGGAACTACCGATTATGATAAAGACAGAAGAGAGAAAAAGTGGCCCGAATGGCTGATAGATGTAGGCAGGAAGACCGTGGAGAGGAAGTTGAAGGACAGGAGTTTGTCCGTGGAAGCCGTTGCGCGATCGGTAATTAAAGAGTCGTTGCCGCAGGAAGCATTGGATTCGTTCGACAGTTATGAGAACAAGTCCGAGTTCACGGTTTTCTTATCTTCGATTTACAACGAATACGGCAATATCGTGCGTAGCGAAGCGGTGCGTTTATTGCCCAAGGCAAAAGTAAGGATAGTGGGAGAAGGGTGGGAAGGATTCGTTCGTGAAGGCGTAACTGTGGGCGGGCGAGTTGATTACACTACAGAGGCGCCTCAGATATACAATTCGGCGAAGATCAACCTTAACATAACCGGCGCCCAATTGATGAAATCCGTCAATCAGCGGGTGTTTGACGTTTCCGCATGCGGTGCATTTCTTCTGACGGATTACAGGGATGATTTATCGGAATTGTTCGACACGGAGACGGAAATTGCCGTATATAACGATATGGCCGGGATGAGAAAGAAAGTCAGATATTATCTTGAACACGATGAAGAGCGGCGGGTGATGGCGGCCCGTGCGCGGGAACGCGTGCTAAAAGAACATACTTATTGCCACAGGGTTAAAACGATAATATCCGCGTTGGAAAGCGACAATCTTATATAAGATCGGCGACCGGTGTTATTTGTATTCCGGTTTACGTTTTTCTTTCTGTGCCTTTACGCCTTCGCGAGCGTCGTCGCTCATGAAGATCGGCACTCCGATTTTCAACTCGGTTTCGATTGCGTCTTCATACGATTTGCCGTATATCTCGCGGTGGCATTTGACGATTCCGCGAATCGATTTAGGCCCGTTCGAAGCTATGCGCTCGGCAAGCTTCATCGCTTCGCCCATCAGATTCTCTTTTGTAGTTATGCGGTTGAGAAAACCCCACTCGTAGAGTGTTTTCGCGGAAAAATAGTCGCCTGTAAGGAGTATTTCCAGAGCGTGTGCCGCGCCGACCTGCATAGGGAGAAACACGTTGGAACCGCCGATCGGCATAATTCCGAGTGTGGTCTCGCGCATCTGGAACATCGCGTCTTCGGATGCGACGCGTAACTCGCATCCCATCGCCATCTCAAATCCGCCGGTGAGGCAGTACCCGTGAACGGCCGCGATTACGGGGATATCGAACTCCTTGTATTTGAGCATCGCTTTTCCCCATGCTTTCGGGTCGGCCAATATAACTTTTTCAGCTTCGGTCTCTGGCGGCCGCATTCCGGTCAGAATGGGTATTGCGTTTCTAAGGTTCATTCCGGAGCAGAAAATATCAGGGAGAGAAGAATACAGAACGGCGACTCTTATGGATGTGTCTTTCTTGCATTCTTGCCAGATGTTGAGCAGTTCAAGCAGATTGTCCGGCCCAAGTGCATTTTTAGTTTCCGGCTCGTTGAGGGCTATTTTTGCAATGTGGCCGACTTTTTCAAATGTTACGCTCATGATGCTCCTCCTTATGCGGGGTTGTATAAATTCAAAGCTAACGAAATATACTTCATTCCGGGTTATTTTGCCACTGTGCCTGTGAGATCGAATGATTGAAATAATTATTCGACAGGAGCCGGGCCGTCGCCTTTATTTTTCTCTAAATGGGCAAATTTCATTCTCAATAGTCCCAGAGCGGGAATGATCGATATGAAACAGGCGAGTGCGGTATAAATGAATGCATCTTGAAAGCCCGCCACTGTTGCGCACTTCTGAATGTATGAGCCGAGAAGGGCAGGAGCCTGCAAATCTGTTAAGAACGGCGATTCTCCGATTCGCTGCCCAAGCGCGCGAAGTCCGTTGAGTGTTGCTTCCGTAGAGTAGTTATACGGCAACACTTTTTCGGTGTACGCCGCCATGTGGAAAGCGGTTCTGTTTGTTACCATTGTTCCGAGAATTGAAACGCCGAATGCTCCGCCGACCTGCATTATTACGCTGAGCACGGTCGAAACTTGCCCGATTTGTTCCCGTTTTACAACATTCATGGCGGCAACGGATATGGGAGTATTGAGCATTCCGGTGCCCACGCCAAAAATAAGTGTGGGAATAAGAATATCGACGTAAGAAGTGGAAACGTCGATGTTGTGGTACATGAAGGTTGATATGCCCATTATGATAAGGCCTGAATAAATGAAAAATCTTGGGCCGTACTTATCAACAAGCGGCCCTGTTATGGGCATGGTTATACCGGACATGAGAGCGCCGGGAGCAAGCAAAAGCCCTGCTGTTCTTGCCGAATACCCGACTAGTTGCTGAAGAAAGAGCGGAAGCAAGTACATTCTTCCGAAGAGGGCGATAGATCGCGCGAAATTCAAGATGGACAGAATCGAGAAATGAAATATCTTGAAGATTTCGAGGTGAATGATGGGATTTTTTGATTTCGGGCTGACAATGAGAAAGAAGATAAATCCAACGGCGGATATAACAAACATTGTGATGATAAAATCGGAATTCCAGCCTTCGGCTTGTCCTTCAGTGAGTGCGACGAGAAGGCAGCCTAGGAATGTGGATAGCCCCGCAAAGCCAAAGAAATCGAAGCGGATCGGAATCAGTTTTTTGTGTTCTTCTATATAAGCTACGCCCATGAGAAAAGTGAGGATGCCGACGGGAACGTTAATATAGAAAATGTATCTCCAGTTGACGAAATCGACCAGATAGCCGCCGAGTGTCGGCCCCACGGAAGGCGCGAAAACGATGACGATGCCGAACACGCCGAAAGCAGTCCCGCGCTGCTGCGGCGGGAAGGATTCCGTAATTAATGTAAAGCCAATCGGCATCATAATGCCGCCGCCCAGTCCCTGCACTATGCGGAAAAATATCATCGATTCAACCGACCATGAAAGACCGCAAAGTATCGATGAAATCGTGAAAATAGTCAGACCCGCGAGAAAGACTGTCTTAATGCCGACCTTTTCTCTTAACCAACTGGTGGTCAGAGTGAATATCGCGTATGACATTGCGTAAGACTCGACAACCCAGCGTATCTTGTCGTTGTTTGTCGAGAACGTAGTCACCATGTGGGACAGAGCGACATTGACGATATTGCTGTCCAGCACCGCCATGAAAAGGCCGACCATCACGGTTGACAAAACGAACCATTTCTGTTTCGCGTCTTTCATGTCCGATTTTATATTATTAGATTCGTTCAAACCGTGGCTCAGTGCTTCGGTGGTTACCGGTTGTTTTTTATCGATGCGATTACGTTCATCCCGGCCTTAAGACCTGAGAGATCTCCGTCAATATATATCTTTACCGGTATCCTCTGTGTCGTTTTAATAAACTGGCCGGTTGTGCTGCCGGAAGGAATCAGGGAAAATTTAGAATTTGCGGCTACGCCGATCACCCCAACTTTCCCGCGATAGGTTTTGCCGGGAATCGCATCGATGGAGATTTTAACATCCGATCCGCTTTTAAATTTATAGAGTTTGGTCTCTTCAATATTTGCGGTTACATGAATGTTAGAGAAGTCCTCGACGTAGAAAATAAGCTTGCCCGCCGCGACAATCTCTGATTTCATAGATATTTTTTTTGCAATTGTTCCGTCAACCGGGCTGACTATAGTTGTCTCATCCATAGCTACCTGCGCCTGATCGACTGCATTTTCGAGACCGTGAATCTGCGCTTTGAGCCCGAGAACGGTTGCTTCGGCAATCTTCGTTTCTTCCGAGAGCTGTTTTTTAGAGGCGGCCACAGACAAACCCGCCTTGGTGCGGTCCTGATTGGCTATCTTTGTTTTCAACTGGTCTATTTCAGCGACTTTCAGATTGTTCTTCGCGATATCGAGTTGCTTGTCTGTATCCGACAACTCCTGCTGTATCTGCGACAGCCTCGCTTCCGCGGTCACCGCGTTGGTTTGCGCACGGTCGTACTGTTCTTTGGACACAACACCGTTGTTGAACAGCTTTACAGCGCGTTCGAGGTCTTTGTCCGCTTGCAGTTTAGTTGATCTGACTTCATCGAAATGGTCCTGCGCGCGTACTCTCGCGATATCCGCGCGTTCGACGTCTTTATTGAGTTTTTCAAGATTCACTGACTGTTGCGTAGCTGAGATGGCGATGCTGTTTGACGACTGGTTGAGGCTTGTGGCGGTTTGTTGAACCGCAATACGATTCTTCGTTTGCGTGAGTTCGAGTGCTGACTCGGCTTTTTCGAGGTCGCGTCGCGCGCTTTCAAGCCTTGCTTTTGCCTGTTCGAGTGCGAGCCTGTAATCCGTCTGGTCAATTTGCGCCAGTTTCTGTCCTTTTTTAACATTGTCGCCTTCGGATACATATATCTCCACAATGCGGCCCGGCACTTTCGAGCTGACCTGTATCAAATCAGTGTCCACCTGAGCGTCTTCAGTGGATGTATATTGCATGCGGAAGATGATCCATTTTGCGCCGAAAACAATGCCGATGATGCTCAATACAACAACGGCGGCAATAATTATATTTCTTCTTCCTCCGTTTTGATTGTTGTTGCCAGTCTGCAAAGCATCATTATTTTTTATACCCATAAAAATATATCCCTTCTCTTAGCAAACTAATATAGTATCCACGTTTTAAGGCATTTATCAAGGAAATGTTATAGTGCCGGCAAGGACAAGGAAACTACTAATAGCCGATTTTCTTTACATTGTGGAAAATTGTCGGATAATAAAGCCATGCTTGTATTTAATTGCTTAAGCTACACGGTGGTTCAGTACGGTCTTTTTCTGCTTGCGTTGTTGTTTCTGAGTTTGATGATTTATACGATTGTTAAAAAAATCAGCAGAATAGCCGGGAAAGTATTTTTCGTAATAGTCATATCGGGTTTTTTATACGGGGCTCTCTGCGAGTATCCAAGATTCGATTTCTTCGGGTTGGTCAGGAATGGTGTCGCCACCGAAGAGAAGCTGATTGCTTTGACATTCGACGACGGGCCGAGCGCGAAATATACTCCGATAATCCTTAACGAGCTGAATAAAAACAAATCGCATGCGACATTCTTTGTGACCGGCGAAAATGCCGAAAAGCATCCGGAGATAATTAAGGAAATAGTACGTAACGGAAACGAACTAGGTAATCATACGTACAGTCATTCCTTCATGTTCAAGGACTTATCCAAATTGAGAAGAGAAGAAATCATCAAGGCGGATGATGTTGTGTACAAGATAACAGGTGAGCACATGAAATATTTCCGTGCTCCGTATGAATACAGGGACGTCCGGCTGATAAAATTGCTTAGAAGAATGGGATACATATATATCAGCCACAATGAGAGCACGCTTGATGCGATGGGGGCCAGTTCGGAACGTATAACGGATCAAGTTCTGAAGAAATTGAAACCGGGGAAAATATTTCTCATGCACGATGCGCGTGGGAATCGCGAGGAGACGGTGAAAGCGCTTAAAGTGCTTCTTCCTCGATTAAGAAAAATGGGATACCGGGCGGTCACAATCGACGAACTGATACAGGCAAAGAAATTGCAATATATCAATTAAATATTTAGATATAATTGTCCTCAATAAAAACATGGATTGTTTTTTTTGTATTGTGATATAATCACATTCACCATGAGAAGGAAAGCGGTGACTGGAGGAACTGTTATGTGTAAATTCGCTAAAATTGTATTTATATCGGTTGTTGTTTTTGCAGCGTTTGCGCTGATTTCCGCTCGCCGCGTTGACGCTGGAGAGCCGGGGCTAGTTGTTTACAAATGGAACGATGCGGATAAGGACGGCAAGGATTCTCCGGGCGACTCTGTGCTTTACGGCAACAACAATATTTTACTGGTATTTGAATACGTTGATCTTTCCACTCGGGCAAAAAAGGTAAAACCAATTTATAACGGCTATTATCTGGACACGGTGAAATATCGCGGAGAGGTGTGTTTTAAACATCCTGACTGGCGAACCGCGTACAAGCAATATCCGCCGCTCGCGACAAATGACGTTGTGGGAATGTCTGTGTTCACTACAAACACAATTTATGCGGACGAACCGTTTTTGTGGATGTGGAATGCGCGCGAACCGACCAAGAATTTTGCAAAAGACATGCAATGGGTGACTGCGAATTTCGCGATGGAGCCTTACGAATGGTACACTCTTTATAAGAAGCACGAATTACGTGGCTCGTCTCTGGTTTTTACTGCCGGGGCGGGAAAGAATATTCATGAGGAGATCGCATTTACTCATGAGGGCGACAAGCTTAATGTAAGCTATACGGCTACAAATAAAACATCGAAGTCAATAAACGGAACGGGCATAATAGTATTTCCAGCGAACAGGATTATCGACACGGTTTTCGCGCAGGAAGGCGTGAAAGCAAGCCGCAAGGTGCCGCCGACTGGTTTCACGGACAATTATACGTTCACTGCATCGACTAAGGACGGACTCGCTGGAAGCGGTATGCTGTTCTGGAGCAGGGCGGAGAGGTCGATGCTCCACATGGACGGCTTGTATTCGTGGTTTAAGATGAAGATTAAAGCCGGTGAGGCTGAAACGCGGTCCATGACTCTGAGCTTCAGCGGGAAAGATATAGATAAGTTTTATGAGGATTATCTGAAGTCTAACGGCATTACGTTCGACACTGTTGACTGGGACAAGACGGAAAATTATCTGAAAGAGTCTGTGCCTCTGGTTATGATGCCGCAAGGCTATGTGCATCACGCATACGATTACAACCCGCCGGGAACGAAGCACGATTGGCATAACGAGATGACCGGCCGCGCGTTCATCGTCCAATATTTACAGACCGGCGACAAGACATGGCTTGATTATGCGAAGAAGGCAAACAGGTATTACGTTAAGGAGATGTTTTTCGACAACCCGAATCATATATGTTACGGCTACTTCAAGGACCAGACGTATGCTGATAAGCAGCACGATTGTTATTTGTGGTCGCAGCCGTACAATGTGGAGTCGCTGATCGCGGAATACGCGGTCACGAAGGACGATTATTTAAAGAAGGCGCTGCTGCTGAATTTTGAGAAGGTTTACAGCGGTTCGCTCTACAACGCAGAAGCTCACAGATGGTACTGGACGGTGCGGGAGAGTGGAGAGAAGGGCGATTACGGGGTGTTCGATGCGCAAGAGTTCGGTGCTGACGTTATGATATCAGCATACGAGTTCACGGGTAATAGGAAGTATCTGGAAAGGGCGCTGGATGTGATCGGACGCCAGAAGCATGCTCTCGACAATTTCGGGCTTTTGCTCGAGGACAGATGCGGCGAGCCGTCTGTCAACACGTTTGCGTTTGCCGCCAAGGTTCTCTTTAAGTTGTACGATCACACCGGGAACAAATACTGGCTCGACAGGGCATTGAGAATTTTGAATGCGACGGTTTATTCGAGGGTGTTCATGGAATCTTACGGACAGGATGACGCATGGTTGAAAGGGGCGCTCGCGCGCAAAGACGGCGATTGGATGGGGCAACGCGGGGTTCCAACGACAGGGACGGATTCAAGTGTTCCGTCGCAATCAAGTTACATACCTTGGGTTATGGAGCCGCTCGTGGCGGGGTACGGGCATACTGCGAACGAGATGTACATCGGTTTCATATCCCAAATGTTGCACCATCAGCTTGCGGCGAATGAAAAGATGGCGGAGGCCAGCGAAGGAAAGTTCCATTTCTGCGGGCATTACAACATGTACACGGAGAAGTTCGACGACGACGATGACGGGTTGACGGTTGTCTCCAACTTATTCCTTTTCCCTTACGTGAAGGTGTACAGTATGGGGATAAGAGCGACTAATTACTCAGCGGTGATGCTACCGGCAGCGGAAGCGGGCAGAGTGCGCGTATTTCACTTGGCGGGCATTAATGAAAAGCTGAATTTGAAGATGAAAAAAGGGAAAATAACCTCAGTGTGCGCGGTGCAGTCAGGGGAAGGTTCTTGCCGGAAAGTGAAGTTCAACTCTCTAAAGAATGTATATACGTTCGATGCCGCGCCTTATGCGATGTACGAAATCGGATTCGAGTGATGAGCAATACTATGGAGTTGAAGGCGTGTCTGGCCCGCCGGTTGATACGGGGTTGATTGTAAGTGTAATGCTTGTCTGGCCGGTGTTGCCCGAAGTGTCTTTGATTGAAGCTGAAAGAGTCGCTGTTGTTTGCGATGCGATTTCCCAAAGATTCTGAAGAACATATAAAGAAGATGAATCGATTGCAAGACCGACCGGGTCTGCGGATAGGGTTATCGTGCCCGATAAGGCTGCTGCTGATGCATTGATTATAGATACACTGTCTGAAGTCTTATTCAGTACGTAGAACTTCGACTGAGCCGCTTTAATCGAGAATGGTCTTGTGCCGACCGACACTGTGCCGGATAGGCTTCCTGATGAGGCGTCGTATATTCCGACGGTGTTCGCATCGTAATCGACGACAGCAATTCTGTTCTGTGTAGAGTCGAACGCGATGTCTTCAGGTAAAGCCGATAAGGAAAATATTTTTGACTGACCGGTTGAGGAATACTGGTAAACGCCTTTGTCCGAGCCGATACCGCCCGCATAGTAAAGTTTGGATGACGCCTGATTGTTGGTTATGATTCTCTGAGGAATATAATCAAGAGTGTCCGACGCTACGGAGTTGTCCGAGCAATTAATAATCGAAAGATTGGTGGAATTATCATAGATAACATAGGCTTTGCCGGCGGTAGTGTTCACCGCCATTGATTTTGGTGTGGCTGAGAGCGTGATTGTTCCGGATAGTGCTCCCCCCGGCAATGAGTAAACGAGGATCGAACTGCTGGAACTCATCGCGACATAGACTTTGCTTTGTGAAGGGCAGGCGCGAACAATCGTTGGAGTGCCCGAAAGTGTTATTTCTTTTTTGAGAGAGCCGTCCGTTGTGCCGATATAATTGATTTTTTTGCGTGAGGTGGCTGCGACGACCGCAATGTTGTTAGTGGAATCAATATCAATAAGGTTCAGGACGCCTGTCGATCCGCTCGATACGCCGAAAACCGGAAGATTACCGATCGATGTCCCTGTGGTGATACCGTACTTTGCAACGGTTGTCCAGTAAACGGGAGAAGTATCCGAACTTGTTGATGCGGAAGATGCTCCGGCTGAAAACAAGCTTGTGAGAGAAAATGTAACACCTCTGAAAGTGAAGCTCGGTGAAAAGGTGGAAGTACTCAACCCGCCGGAATCGGAATATAACACGGCTAAGTTGGCGGGAAGAGAGGTCGGGTCGGCATTATAAGTTAAAGTGCCGGAAGGACTAGGTGTTGTAAAATTAATCGTCGGGGATGTCGTATCGGGAGCCGGTGCGCCGCCGCCTCCGCCCCCACCTCCGCAACCTGAAATAAATAGCGTAACAGCAAGAGGGAATAAAAGAATGCGGCAAAATATTCTCTTAATGCGGTTTTGCACTTTAAGATCTTATTCTCCGGGGGGCAGCGGAGGCTGGACCGGATCCAATATGATTGATACGTTATTGGTAACATTACCTGCTTTAGCTGTGATTGTGGCAGTGCCGGAAGTCGTGGACGACGTATAAGTGGTCTCCGCGATTCCTCCAGTTGTATATGACATGCCGGGGTTTACAGAACCGTTATTGACAGAGAAAGTCACCGCCACACCGTCTGCGACGATGCTGCCTGTATTGTCCAGAACTTTTGCGCTGACTAAGCAGGTGGATTCTCCGTCGGCGTCCAAGTTGGATTTCTCAAGTGTAAAAACAATTGAGTCCGGAATAACTGAAGGTCGTAAAAAAGTATAGGCGTCGATGACTTCCTGCAGGCGCCATTGTTCTTCTTCATAAATGAAGTTGAAGACTGCATAGTTGCTGGAACCTGCTACCCCGCGAGCGGTCCAATAAAAATCGACATTTCCGCGTGTTGACTGTCTGTCCGCTTGCACGTCTTTGATTGATACCTGAATGTTGACGCTGCAGCATTCGAACCGGTCTCTGACCGACGAATCGAGTTCGTTATAATCGCGAAGCGAATCCACATTCGAACTGAAATCCTGAGAAACGTATCTGAAGAAACCGCTTCTGTCCCGGTCGTAATATGCCTGCATGAGAGTGTTGAATGTGTCTCTGAGAACTTCAGGTTCGGTTTTCGCCCGGTATTTGAACTGATACGGCTCGAATTGCTCTTCAGAGATGTTATCCATTACGTCGATTGCGCGAACTTTAACCTTGTATATATCCCCGTCATTGGGGGAGATATTATACGTCCATTCTTCCTTGCCTTTGGCTTTCTCCCACGAAGAACCGTCATACGTGACTTCTACGCTCGAAATTTCGGAGAGGTCGAGTTCGATGGGAAAGTTACCGATATTGCTTTCATTGCCATCGGGGTCTTTAGCCACGAAGTCCAACGAATAGTGCAGAATATTTTTGCCGGCGGAAGCGTTTCCCGTTACTTTGATTTTCCCTGATGTTAATTTGTCGCGGCTTATAATTGATTCTTCAGTGTAACTTTCGGCGGCTTCTTCGGCAATCATTACTCCCATTATGACAGGGAGAGCTGGATTGTCCTGTTCGATTTTGAATGAGTACTCAAAACTCTGGATATCTATCTGTTTTTCTTCGCCGTTGACTCTGATGTAAAGTTTCCAAATATCCGGTGAAGCCGAGTAGGCTTTCCCTGTAATGTTTATCGATTTATCATCGAGATCGCTGAATTTCAGACTGACCGTTGAACCTATGGTCGCATTCTGTTTTCCGATCTTGACCTGAATGAGTTTGGGCGGTTCTCCGGCTTTTTGCTCGACCGAGACGGAGGTGCCGAACGTCATGGTTTTCACGGAAGAGTCTTTCTTGTCGAAAACCTGAACTACTTCCTGTGGTTGTGCCTGTACGACCTGTTGGCTTTTTCCTGAGGCGATCGCGAGACCGGCCGCTGATTCGGGCCCATCTTGCAGAAGAGCTATTCTCTCCTGACTCCAGAATTCAGCGCTTTTTGGCACTGTGACGGGCTGCTGAGATGGTTCGAGATCGACTTTCGGAGTTTCCGGCGGCGCCGTCAGTTCCGCGTAGTACTGAATATCTTCCGGCATCATCGGCTCCGCGGCATCCGCTGTCTCGCCGTCTGGCCCCAGATCGAGGTATGTGCCGGCTTTGATAGTAATTGTTTTTGTCGCGCCTTCAGGTGACAATTCCTGATCGCTGTTGACCGCAGCCACCCGGGAGTATTTCTGGTCGTCAACAATGAGATATGCCGAATCGTGGCAGATGACGGATTGGCCGGGCAAAAGAACCCGTCCGGCATCGCCTTTGAAGAGTGCTTCACCGAACAGGATTTCCGGCGCCGTGTAGGTATTTCCGTCCTCTGTTATCGACTGAAGACGAAAAGAGGAAAACGGCATGAAAGTAATTGTATATGGACCCGCGTTGTAAATGATCTGTTTTTCTTTGGTTGCAATAACGTCGCCGAATTTCACAAAAACATTTTTTTCTTTTGAATAATCGACGCCGTCAACAAGTTGTTTCCAGATCAATTGGGCGTCCAGCCTGAGAAAATAGCCGGAGCCCTGAGGCGCGGCGGCAGCGGCTGATTGCTGCGCCGCCGCCGAGGGTGAAAAGCAAGCTACCGCGATCAACAAAAACAGACAAGTAAAACCAAAACCAGAACGGACATAGTTAGTTTGTCTCATTAGCGCTATGAATACTTCTCGCCGAAAACAGGCAGGTTATTCCTGTGACTCAAACGAAACGTCGGCGGATATTTTGATCTCTTCTTTTGCGGAGGCCGTGATCTCGGCTTTCGCAAAACCTTTTTCGTTGCTTGTGATGTCGAGAGACTGCGAACCGTTCTCCACGAATGTTGCCGTACCGGAGAGAGACACGTTGAATGTCACGATTCCGTTGTAAGGCGAACCGCCCTTTGTGAACTGGAGGGTGACAACGCCTTTCTGACCGGCTTGTAATGTCTGCGGCTCAATATTGATTTTCAGGTCGTAATTCGAAGATTCGGGATCGACAGCGCCTTCGATGCCCTCGGACAGTCCTTTTTTCAAGTCATCCTGCGGAATCATGGAAGGCTGAGTGGGCAGGGCGGTTTTCTTGACTTCGGTTCTGTGGTTGGCTCTGACACTGACGGCCATCGACGGATCCGCTTTCTGATAAACATCCACTTGTCCGTCGAAGACGTCGAACGTGCTGTCTGTTGCCTGTTCGACCTCGGATGAAAAATACGTGCCTCTGACACCTGCGACCGCTGTAGGAGTGGAGACGTTGAATTTATCATGCTGGACGTCAAGCTTTTTGACTTTCTGCCAGCTTTTCCCGTCGTCGAGAGCGAGATTTGTGCTCTGTCCTTTGAGTGACTTGCTTAACTGGTCGATTTTCATGCTCGAAAGAGAGGTCATTTGTGTAATCGAACCGTCGTCGAGTTGAATCACAACTTTTGTTTTCGATTTCGTTGTGACAGTGTCGCCCTGATAAAGCCTCAGGTCGGCTTTCGCGTCAACTTGCTCGCCGGTGTGGGCGCGCGTTACAATAGCGGATCCAGCTACGGACACAATCTTTGCCTGACGTACGTTCAGCGAAATGAGGTAGTTGCTCGCGAACAGAGCGCCGATCACTACTAAAAAGAAAGTTACAATTTTTGGGTGTGTTTTCATGGTTTCCTCCTGTCGAATTGTTGCCTGATATATAAAACATCAGGAAATATTTAAAATAAATTTCACTCCCAATAAATTATTATAGATATATTTTACCACAAATACTGTGATATTTATCAATAAATCAATAATATTTTGAAAAATTATATTTAAAGTAAGTTTCCTTGTATAACAAATAAGCGTTATTACTCATTTCTAGGTTTATTTCAGTGTTATTATTCGGATTTAGTTTGCCGAACTGAAGTTTCTGCGTAGTGCGGTCCTGAGTCGGATAAAACTTATTTAAGGTTTCAAATGATACTCTGAAGTTACTCCAATCAGTCAGATCATAAGAGAGACCGTAAGTGTTTTTAGCCTCGGGCCCGTACAGATTGTTATTCAGCTTATTCAATTTGTAATCCAATTTTGCCTTCGACGTGATTGGGGAACTCACAGACATGGACATGGTTCTTTCTATCTCGTCAATGGAGTCGTTTCTTTTTCGTGATTCGTCGATTAAGGACAATTGGACTTTGTGTTTGCCCAAATTGTGCCTGATGTTTATTGTGTTGTTGAAAGTGTCTTTCCACACAGAACCGTCATCCATGTAAGAGAGTTTGTACCGGTACTCAATTGCTGTGTTGGGATATTTTGCGAATGGAGTGAGCTTGAAAGTGACCGGGACAGACATTGTGTGGCTGCCGCCTTCCCGGAATGTACGTCTGCGATATCCAACCACTGTTGTGAGTCTTTTGCTTACCATATATTGATATGTGGTATTGAATTCAACGAGCCCGCGGGAAGCGTATCCGGCGTCGGTTCTGAACGCAGCACCTACATTTTCATATTTTGATGAAATGTAGGTTTTGTTTTTTCTCAGAGTGCCTTCGAGCCGGTAGGCGTAGTCCGAACCGAGTTCGGAGGATCTGCTTACCGCGTACTCGGCTTTTGTCTCGCCATATTTGTATTTCTTCGACATATCGAGGCTTGTAACGCTGTTTAGGTCCGAATCCGCTTCTCTCAGCCTCTGAGTGTTGGAAGAAACGTATTGCACTCCGTAATTTATTTTGTATAGTGCTTCTCCCGACACGCGCATTCCGTAGATTTTCATTCTGTTTCCGGCACGGAGCGCTTTGAGTCTGCCGCCGAACACGTCTAATGTTGTTTTTCCGAACGCCTGTGAATATTCCAATCCGGAATTCATACTCTGTCCCGTAAGTGTGTATGAACTGTATTTGGGCTGGATGTCGTTTAAAACAAGCTTTCTTTTGCTGTCCTGAAGTGTGCCTGTCAGCTTTTTGACATCCCACGTAGATTCGGTGATGTCGCCGTCGGTTGTTCCGTCAACCTGATAATTGATCTTAAATGTCGGTGTGTTGAACATCAATTTTTTGCCCGGGACTTCGAGGAAGCTCTGCTCGCTTCTGAGTCCGAGGCTGTAAATGAAAGCGCTCATCTGTCGCTGTGAGCTGCGCTCCACATCTCCGGAAATCGCCATGTTCTCGAATCCGTATTTAGTTTCGAGAGCATATTGGAACGGGCTTTTCGGTGCGTATGAAACGATCGGAGTTTCCTTCTCCTGTTTGCTTTTCCACATGTGAGACGTGTCGATTGTTTCCGGCGCTGACACTGCGGCGACCTGCGGTGTTTCAACCGTAGAAGTCGCCGCTACATGCTGGACGATAATTTTTTCCACTTGAGGCGCCGGGCCGAACAATTCCTCGGCGTTTCCTGCGGCCTGAGCGATGGAATTCGATTGCCTTTTTGTTCCGGAAATTGCCATCGCAGAGTTGATTTTCTTCTTGCTTTTTGCCGCGGTTTTGCACGCCTCGGGTTCCTGCCCTGCGGGATATTTATCGCAGGCGAGCTGCCCCTCGGCTGAGGGTGCTTCGGCAACAACGCCGGCGGAGCTAACCGCGAAATTCCACGATAGTTTTTCTTCTTTAAATCCGTTTAGGTTCTTGATTTTCACATCGACTTTATGATCTCCGGGAGAGAGTGAAACTTTGGGGACAAAAAACAATGAGTTGTCATTGACAATACTTTTGTCGGAGACATCTTCACCGTCGATAAAGATTCTGACTGTTCTGGGATCGAGGTCTTCCGGGAGATTTTTCAGGTTCAGACCGATTATAGGCTTGCTGTTCTTCATTGAACTATTAGGTGCGGGGTAGGCGAAATCGAGTGGTTCCGTGCCGACTACTGTAAAGTTCCAAGTTGCGACAGGCATATTTCGCGAGGCATCAACTTTCACGATAAGTGATGCTTTGTGGCCGCCCGGGGATAGGTCGGCGCCGGGAGTATAAAATATGTACCCCTGTGACCAGTTGGAATTCGCGGTGACATCCGTGCCGTCCAATATGAGAGCGATCTGATCCGCATTTGTCTCCGGCTTCAGTTTTCTGTAGTCCGCGCCGATCACCGGGCGCTGGTTTTTCAGTTTGGCGCCTATGCGTGGGTAGGTGGTCACGCCGGGGCTGACGAAATTGCTGTTTTGCTGTACGGCAACTGGTTCCGGCGCGGCTTTACGGCTGAAAGACGAGCTTGGTTTCGAGATTTTTGACGACGAACCGGAGGCGGGTTTTGTCGCGGTGGTTTTAGACGATGATGTGTCAGCGGTCTTGCTGTCGGATTTAACTGACGGCGCCGTCTCTTTTTTTGTCGGAGCTTTTTTTGGCGCAGCTTTCTTATCGGCTTTTTCAGCAGTGGCTGATTTCGCCGTTTTGCTCTTTTTACCCTTGTCCGCTGATTTAACGGTTTTGGTGGGCTCCTTCTTTTTTGCCGGTGCGCTGTATGAATCCACACCGGCGCAAAGGGACAGCGCAAAAACAAATGCTAAAACGCTAAAATAAATCTTTCTTTTCATGGGCCTTTCGCTCTTATGCGCTCCGGAACTGATATTATTGGTGGACCCGAAGCCGCAATTTCCTCCTTATTCCTATTCGTTCGAATATATCAGGTTACAGGACATGTTCGCTTTCAATATGTAACCTCTCCACGGAACCATTATACTGTCGGTTTCCTCAACGTAACCGGCCGAGGAATCAAATTTCATGAGTTTCTTGTTAATGATTCCTTGAGATGCCGCTTCTGAAATCGTGTACGTGTTTCCACCGTATTCAATCTTTATATTGTCACCCCAAGTTAGTGCCGATGTGTATGGATTGCCTATGAGGTTCCATCCCTGAGCAAGCGGAACGGTTAGCTGGCGTGAGATTGGAGTCGTCTTGCCTTTGACGTCTATCAGTGTCGCCTCATCGACGTAAATCCAGTATGCGATACCTGTCTGTATGTCAACACGTTCGTCGTTTTCAGCGCTTATGAGTTTCTTTTCATAGTACTGATATACGTTTTTAACTGTCATATTGTCGGAAAGATTGTCAACGGCGTCAGTAACGGACGGATCGGCCGGAATTGTCACGAGATTCCATCCGGGATTCAGTGTGTATGAAACAGTTTCTTCCGCTCTTTCGGGCGCGCGCACGGTGACTCTGAATGCGTGTGTTGTTCCATCCGCTATGTAAGAGGTTCCGGAGTTGATGTCGAACGATGCGCCTGTGGAGAGGTCTTCCGCGTTGACAATATAATCCTGAGGCAGTTGCGCTGCGTTCGGGAAGGTTACGCTGATCTGTTTGCCCGAGGAATCCGAATCAACTGAGAATTCCCATGATTGCGAGCCGTCGAAAGAAGGCCTTACGTCATTCGAGTAGCGGCCCGCCATGCGGCCCCATTCGTCTTTGTTGAAGTAGAGGCTGACATAGCCTTCGATGGTCGGAGGTTCGGGCGTGTCGAGAGCGTCGTTGCCGTTTTTAGCTGCGCTGGTGATGCCTATAAAGTTATCGCTGTCGGAGGTGTCTCCGTTGCTTGCCGAAACCTGAAGTTTGAAATCGTAGCGTGGGCCGCCTATGATGCGGGCAAGGCCTCCTGTCTGTTCGGAATTCGGGTCGAAGAGCAGGTCACAGCCCGACGGCACGATAGTGGCGTCGCCGCATTTAACGAAGAAGCCGGCGCTTGCGGAGAGTCGGTCGGTAGCGGTTTTCTGGACGTAGCTGTTGTTCTCCCAGCCGTATGCCACTCCGCCGACAATCCAGCCCGCGGAAGCAGCGGCCGACATGGTTTTCGTTTCACCGGTGGATGTGTTGCGAACCTGAACGTCGCCCCACAGCATCGCTCTGCCGAACGGCACTCCGATCTGGTTCCAATTATTATCGAGATGTATCGATTTCTTTGTAGTTGTGTCGGTGACTTCCGTCGTTAACGTGTATGAAATGTCGGTGCCGAAAGGCATAACCCAGAATCCTTGTCCTTCAGCGATTGAGAATTCCGTCAGATATTTGTAAAGAACAGGATCGTTTGTGGTTTTGGTCGGGTCCCATTTTCTGAGAGCGTAAGAACCGCTGCCGAGGAAAGAGGCGGGGTTTGAACTGAGAGGCATGCCCGATACAGCGATCATCGTCCACTTCCCGGCGGGTATTGTGCCGTTTACGGAGGAAGTGTTCGATACGGAGACGCTCACAGTTGTCGAGGAGGAGTTCCCCGCGCTGTCGGTGGCGGTCAGCCTGAATGTGTAATCTCCCGCGTGGCCGGTAGTGTCCCATGTCGCGAGAGTTCCTGCTGTAACAGGAGAACTGCCGGAAGTTATTGTCTTCCAAGTGGTGGGTGATGTGCCGGGCCCGTACTCAACTTTGTAAGTTGCGAGTGAGAGATTATCAACCGCGGTGCCGGAAATGGTGAGCCCCGCCCCGGAAACGCTGGCGCCCGATTCAGGTGAAGTGATTGAAACGGTCGGCAGAGTTGCGTCGTAATAAACGATGGCCGACTGGGTACTGAAGTTGCCGACGTGATCGACTGCGGTGACCAGAATATCGTTCTGTCCGGCGACAAGAGGCGTGTCGGTTGCGAAAGCGCCAGATGTATCGACTGCCGGGCTTAGGGAAGAGCCGGACTGGCTGACTGTGATCTCGATGGTAGCTCCGGATTCCGTGACGCCGCTGACGCTGATCTTATTCGAGTTGGTGATAACATTATTGATAGCTATGCTGCTACCTGTCGGATCGAGATCGAGAGGCGGCGGGATGATGTCTTTAGTAGGCACGCCGCTTAGTTCAACGGTGTTTTCTTCGGTGTTCTTGGCGACTGAGCCGTCCTGTGCGCGGACGACGAAGTAGTATGTCGTCCCGTCAACAAGAGCTGTTCCGTCATTTAATGTTGTTACGCGGTAAGTGGTGTCCTGAGTAACGAACGCGGAACCGGAGAAATTCTGGCCGCCCGGAGTAGTTGCAACGTAAATTCTGTATGAAATAGGAATTGATTCGTCGAGTGCTTCATTCCACGATAGGTCGAGAGTGCTGCCAATTTCCGGATCGCTGATTGAAGTTATTCCAGCAAAGTCCGGAGGTGTTACGTCGTCGAAGTTGTATGTGCTGCCGCATGTGATGGCGGATTCAGCCGTCTGGATTCCGTCCGGGTTCTGAACAGCCACCGTGAAGCAGTACGAAGTATTGGCGACGAGGTGCGTGAAGTCGTAAGAGGCGCTTGTCGTCGTTACGGTCTGCTGTGAAGGACTCTTCATTTTGATTATGTACGTTGGCGTTCCCGTGTTCGTTCCCGGATTGACAACAGCCGTCAGGATGTGGCCGAGGCCGGTGCCGCCTTGAGAGGGCATCGGATCGTACGAAGGTGTTATCGATGAGAAGACGACCGGATTTGCAAGAGTGCTGATCGTGATTGAAGACGTAGCCGCCTGATTGTGCCACGTGCCGCGTGTTTCCGTGCTGTTGTCGCGAGTGATTATGTCGTACCGATATGTAGCGTTAGGCTGAAGGCCGGTGTCATTGACGCCTACAGCGCTTGTCCAGTTTAGAAGTGTTGCTGTCGCGGCTGTGCCTGAAGTTAATGTCCTGTAAACTTTAACTCCGACGTCGCCCGCGCGATACCAGTTCTGCGTGGTCGAGTACGATTCATCAACGCCGTTTGTGGCGCCTGTTCCGGCGCCCTGATCCTGCAGGTTGGCCCACCAGAGATTGATTCTGGTGGATGTGGGGGCTGTGGCGGACAGGCCGGATGGCGAGAGCGGCGGTACGTTATCAACGTATAGGTTAACATCCGCAATATCGCCTTCGTCCGAGCTTGTAACGTTGAACACGTGGTCGAGGCCGCGGAATCTGATTGTGTTATGGCCGGTTACTGCCGGTGTCGTGTAGCTCCATTCCGCGGGAGCGTTTGGCACAGCGATGGTCCACGAAGAGGGGAGATCGGTTCCGGAGTTGTTGCCGGACGTCGATTCGAGGTCGATTCTGTATGGTCCGCTCTGGCTGTCGGCGAGGGTTCCATTGAAGGTGATGGTGGTATCGTTGGTGAATACGTTTTGTGCGTTTGTCGATATAGTCGCAGTCGCGGTGTCGGATATTCCGTATTTGAGGGTGAAGGTGGGGCGGGTCGCATCTATGTTTAGGTACAGCATATTTGACGACCAGTCGGAATCGTTTGAAAGCATGTCGATACCGCGCGCCTGAACGTAATATGATGCGTTTGTGGTTAGCGGACTCATCGTCCATGTGTATTTGAAATAACCGGTCGAACTCGGAGAAGGGAAGGCCGCCCCGTTTCCGGTTCCTTCTGTTTCAACGCCGTTGACCGGGGAGATGAACACCGCGCCCACGGTATCTTCGACGTAGGTTCCGGTTGTGCTGTTCCAATCGTGATAGAGAGTCGTATGGTCGAGTTCGTTCCTGTTAAACGAGACGAAAGAACGGTCGATCGAAATCGGTTCGTAGTACCTTACGGAGATATTGAATGAATTGCCGGCGCGCACCCAGTAAATATTGGGGGTAACTGACGAGTCAAGGTATTCGTAGCTTTCCACAATCACGGTAGGAGAAGCGGGCGCAGCGGAGTCGATGTTGATGTCGTGATTTACCGCTGGGCCGCAGTTGCCAGCTTTATCTATTGCGCGGATCCAGAATGTGGCTTCTCCGTTCGTTCCGGCGACTGCCTCCGCAAGCTCGGTGGGGGTGTAGAGACGGTATGTGTTTGTGGCGTTGACCGTACAGTCTGTCGGTGTCGCGGCTGTGCGCGGAAGGATAATAACATTGTATCCTTCGTAAGGGGCGGGGCCGGTTGTCGGTTCGTCCCAGTCGAAGTACGGGTCTCCCACGGTGCTGTATGCGGGAGGTGTTTCAATCAGTTCGGCGCACGACGAGTCTTTGCATGCTCTGAGATTTGCGACACTGTCATTTGCATCTGTTTCGAGGTTAGTGCTGTCGTGGGCATGAGTTGTCTGCACGTTTCCGGCGATGTCCATGAATTCGATCCATACCTGTTTCGCGCCGTCGCCTGCCGTGCATCCCGCGCCTGTGTTGAGGTTGAAATCGGTAACTGTGGTGGAGTAGCTGATGTAGGATGCCGCGGACAAGCCGACTTCGGTGCATGCGAGTTTCATTTTGTCTGTGCTGAGCATCTGCTCGCTGCCGTTGTCTGTGGTCGAAATTGTAATTACTGGTGTGGAGTCATTGGTCCAGTCATCGTTATCTGTGATTACAATAGTTCCTGTCGCCGGAGGTGTACTGTCGATTATGATCGGAAGCTCTGTTGCGTTGTAACTCGATTTATTCGAGTCGTCTGTCGCCACAACACGGATTTTGACCGGGCTTGTTATTGAATCAACAGTCCAGTCGTACGTGCCACTGTAGGTCTTGGCCGCGGTTTGCGTGCCTCTTGCAAGGCCAAGCGCTATTGGAGCCGAGGAGAACCAATCGTCGGTTGAATAATAAATTGAGATCGGGCCGGCGTTATCGATATGTTCCGCGGAGACTGTCCACGCAATTGTTTTCACCGATCCGCCTTTCCATTCTACGTTTGCGACAGGTTGTTGAACGGTGACATAGGGGAAAGTGCTGTCCATTGTGAACACGTCGCTAATTGTCTCGGTTATGTTTCCGGCAAGGTCAAGCGCGGCGACTTTGATTCTAGCGGTAGAGGTGTCGAGTTCTGGTGTATCCCATACGTATGAACCCGTGTTGACGACTCCGGTTGCGATGGTTATCGGGAAGGACTGTGAGTCATCCGTGTCGAGGTAAATGCTGATCGGATTCGGATCCATGTTCGTATCCGAAGCGCTCCACTGAATCAAGTAGAAGTAACCAACTTTTGCCGGGACGATGATTCCCGCGCTGGGTTTGGAGATGGTCAGAACGGGCATCGTGGTGTCAATGACGATTGTATCCGAGGCTGTAACACTTTCGTTGCCGTCCGTATCTTTGAGCTTGATGTACGCCGCTCTGGTTCCGTCGCCTGCCGTGAATGTATATGTCGAGCTTGTTGCGAAATCGACCCAGCCTGTCGAGTTCTGGGTGAAAGCCGAGTCTTGCGCGATCATCATTTTGAGGGGCAGACCGGCCGCGCCGCTTATTGTCGTATCGACTGTGAGGCTGTTCGAATATGCTTCGCTGGCGGTCGATGTGTCTTTGAGAGTCAAAGTGTCGAGCCAAGGGGCAGCGCCGTCGGTGATTGTGGTGAATGTCTGAATCGGTGCGGGGTTTTGCGCAGCGGCGATGTCTTTAACGGTTCCGGTCGCCGAATATACGATTGATGCCGGAATCAAGTGGGTGTCTTTGGCGTCGGCGTTGTGGGAGTTTGTGACTCCAATATCGATTATTCTCGTTCCACTGCCGCAACCGGAAGCGCTGCAACTTTCAGATGTGAGAGTGTTCAGTAAATCGTCAGAGACATCGAATTCCGTATGTGCGCCGGCGTCTATGCTGACTGGTTCCGAATATGTTAGGCGGATTGTATCTATGTAGCCATCGACAGAGGAAGAATTCTCATAGGTTTTTGCCGCCATAATTCGAGGCTGGGCGCCATCCGTCGTGCCGCCGAAGCTCTGGTCGAGTGCGTGGAGTCCTGTGAGGTCCACGATTTCTATATTGCCTGTTCCGGCGCCGTGATCGTATGTAATGGCGGCGGGAAGCTCGCCTGTGTCGCCGTAAGTTGAAGCGGTTTCGGAGTTGGTCACTGAAAACACTAAGGTGTTACTGCCCGACCCGGATACGTAAGTTTCACCTGTTAGTGTGTTTGATGTCAGGTCGCCGATATCGATCACGTCGGTTCCTGTGGCAAAAGTCACAGCTTCCGAATATGTGAGAGTGACTTTATCGACGAAACCGTTTTCCGTGCCGTCCGCTTCGCCGGTAACTGCTGCAATGATGATTGGGTTTGCACCGTCCGACGGAGCGGTGGAGGGAATTGACGGGGCAATGTTGTTATAAATGTCTTTAATGGAAGAAGCGACATTGGTGTAAGTGAATCTAAGATTGCCGACCGCAGTGTCCGCCGTTCCGGCGCCCTCCGTAATTGCAAGCCGGATTTTGTTAGAAGCTGAGCGGAACACGCTTGATAGAGTCCCGGCGCTGGGGATATCGGTTGCAGTCCATCTTGTCGTGATAACCCCCGGGTCTGTTATGTTCTCGGAATAAGTAACGTCGATAGCTTCGATTTTTCCGTTATAGTCTGAATCAATTGTTACGGAAGAAATCATCGCCGGCGCCGCTTTATCGACTTCAGTGATTGCGGCCTGAGTCGGAAGGTCGTTTGCTCCGCCATCCTCGAACTTATCGACTGCCGTTGTGAATGACGCTTGCTTAAGTTCGGTTCCGGTGAGTGTGGTGTCATCGAGGAAGAGGGTTATGAAATTATCATCCGCGACTTTCGGATCGGTCGCATTGGAAGGAGCAAGGCCACCTGCGGGGTTGGTTATGTTATCGACGTTGACGGCGGCAACTGATTCAAAGACGAACTGGGCCGCCGCGGCGGGTGTGATCGATGCGTCGTTCATGTATTCGGAGAACTCGACAGCGACTTCGTCGATATTACCGTCTCCGTCGGTGTCGTATTCGTAAACTTTCGAAATCGCAGGGAGAGTGTAGTCTCTGAGAATCACGGAATTGTCGGTACTTGCCGCATTTCCAACATTGTCGTAAATGGCGATGGCGGCGGGAGATACCGAGTCGTGACCTACATCATCTCTGATGAGGAATGGATTTGACATCGTCATAACGCCGGTATTCGATCCTGCTATTGCTGCAAATGCACTCACAGTACGGCCGGCGGGTGCGTAGTCTGTGTAAAGCAGGCTGCCGGTAGAGAGGTCACCGGCAGGCGAAGCCGGCGCGCCAACGGCGTTATAAACATTTTCTGAGAATGTGATGTTGATCGATGTGCCTCCGGCGTATGCTTCCGCTCCGATTACCGCGGGGCCTGCGCCGTCTGTCTCTGTCACGAATGCGCTGTTGCAGTTTACGATGAAGTTGCCGGAGGAGTCTTTGAGCGATCCGTTTGTGACGGTGGTGTCGTATGTTTGTCCAATCAGGTCGGTGTCGTTTGTTGTCGTAGGAGTCACGCCGATGTAGATAAAGGCGTCGTCAGATGTGTCGCCTGTTGGATTCTGAAGAGACGATGCGATCGCGGTTGTATCGCCTACAGTCCAGTTAGTAGAGCTGAAATCGGCATCGGTGACGGCTTCAGTGAGAGTTACCTTCATCATGTCGATGGAGCCGTCCGCGTTCGCGTCTGTTGTGGCGATAGCTTTAACGGCAGGGCCTGCGCCGTCCGTTTCGGTTATTGCGCCGCTCGTGCAGTTTGCAATTGTGTTGTTCGCCGGGTCCTTCAAGGTGGAGGCTGTGGCGGTTGTATCGTATGTTTGTCCGATCAGGTCGGTGTCGCCTGTTGTTGTAGCAGTAAACTCGATGTAAATAACATTGTCGTCGGCCACATCTCCTGCCGGATTCGAAAGCGTGTTTGAGACAGCCGACGTATCGCTTATGGCCCATCCGGTGTTTGTATAGGAAGAATCCACTACGTTTTCGCTGAACGTCACTTTAGCTGTATCCATCGTCCCGTCTTCATTCATGTCGAGGATGGTGATGTTCCTGACGATGGGTTTTGTGATATCCGCACATACGGACGGCCCGATCGGGATGGCGATGTTTCCGGCTGAGTCTTGCAGGTTGTCCGAACCGTTTTGTGAATAAGAGAATGTAGGTGCGCCGGTTGTTCCGATGTTGTCGGAGACCGCAATTGTTGCTGTGTTCCCTAAAACTGTGATATCTGCATCTGTGAGGCCTGTGAGCAGATCGGTCGATCCGTTGGCGTCTGTGAGCGTCCAATCGGCAATTTCGCCGGAGCCTGTTATGTTCTCCGTGAATGTGAGCGTGACCGTATCGATGAATCCGTTGAAGTTGGCATCGTCCGAGTTTGCGGCGTATATGACAGGCGCCGCGCCGTCGGCTTCAGTGATGCAGGCGCTGTTGCAGTCGGCTATATAGTTGTTTGCCGAATCTTTGAGAGTGCCGTTTGTGACGGTTGTGTCGTAAACCTGTACCAAAATGTCTGTGTCGTACAAAGCATTGGCCGTGATGCCGAGATAAATTACGTTGTCGTTCGTGACATCGCCGGACGGATTCTGAAGCGCCGCGGCGATTGCCGATGTGTCGCTCACTGTCCATTTTGTCTTGTCAAAGTTAGCGTCAGTGATATTTTCACTCAGAGTCACCTTCATCATATCTATGGTGCCGTCGAGATTCTCGTCCATTGTCGAAATCGCGGTGATGACCGGCCTTGCGCCGTCTGTTTCGGTTATTGCGCCGGAGGTGGTTGTTGTCACTATGTTTCCGCCGCCGAGGTCGGTGAGAGTGACAGTTCCGTCCGTCGTGACATCCGGTATGATTCCGGTGTTGTACGAGCTTTCTGTCAAACCGAGGTAAAGGACATTGTCGTTAGCGGTGTCCGATTCGGAAACAGGGGATAGCAACGAACCGGAAAGCACGAGCCCGTTTGTCAGCGTCCAGCCTGTGGAAGTGTAAGTTGAATCGTCCATGTTCTCGCCGAGTGTGACCTTGATAGCATCAAGTTTGCCGTCGTGATCGTCGTCGAGGGTCGAGATTGCGGTTATCGACGGTGGTGTCGTGTCGGCAATTCCTGTGATGGTGGGGCTGGTGGATTGATTGCGCACCGCGTCGTTTCCGGCGGTGTCTTCTATAGAATTAAGATTTGAAAGAACGCCCGCGGAGCGATTGAATGTTGCACTGCCGCGCCAATCGCTCGTGTTGGTGTCGCCGGATAGAGTTGCCGTTATTGTATAGCCGGCGCCGTCTGCATAAGTTACTGACGAACCGCCGTGCCACGAACCGTTCGTCACCGAGAAATCCGCGGCTGCCACGTTTGCCGGTGTTATGCTCACATCTTCGCTGAACGCTATTGTTAATATTGTTCCGTCCTTCAGGTTTCCGCCCGAAATCTCTTTGTTCGATGAGATCGACATGAGGACGGGGGCGGCCGTATCGGATATTGAAGTCGAGGTTTTGTTGAGAGTGAAATTGGAGGCCGCGTCGCGGATATTATCCGAACCGGCTTGCGTGTATGTGTAGGCCGGGGAGCCGGTTGTCCCTGAATTGTTTGCAAGATTGATTGTTACGGTATTCGAATTCACAACGACATTTGTGTTGGTAAGTCCGGAAAGCAAGTTTGTGGTTCCGTCGAAATCGGTGAGAGTCCAGTCGCCGATTTCGCCCGAACCGGTCAGTGTTTCGCTGAATGTGAATACGGCCGAGTCGAGATATCCGTTCGGCTCCGAGTCAGAAATCGATGTTCCGATAATCACCGGAGGCGCACCGTCTGTTTCGGTGATTCTCACGCTCGAGCAGTCCGAAATAAGGTTTCCTGCGGCGTCGGCGAGTGCGCCGTTGGTTACGGTTGTATCATAGACCTGTGTCGTCAGGTCGGTATCGTTCGTTGTTGACGCAGTGATGCCGAGATAAATTATGTTGTCGTTAGAAACGTCGCCCGTCGGGTTCTGGAGGGCGGCAGCTATAGCGGAAGTGTCGCTGATCGCCCATTTAGAGTTATCGAAAGCGGCGTCCGTGACGTTTTCGCTGAGAGTCACTTTCATCATATCAATGGTGCCGTCGTTATTGCTGTCTTTCGTTGAGACCGCGGTGATTGCCGGGCCGGCTTTGTCGGTTGACGCGACGGCCGATCCCTCTGTCGCGAGCAGATTGCCGCTGAGGTCGGTAAGCGTGCCGGATGTGTATTTCACAGTCGGGAGGCTGCTGGTGTTCCAGACTCCGCCGGGGGTGAAGGTGATGTAGATGTCGCTGTCGTCGGCGGTGTCGCCGTTGGTTGTCGAGCTGAACGCTTCGCCGGTCACGCCCTGAACGTCGAAGTCTGATGCGGTCACTGACGAGTCGAGGATCGGCTCGTCGAATGTGATGTGCATTGTGTCGAGAACGCCGTCTTTGTCGAGGTCGGCGGTTTCTCTCAGGGAGATCGACGGTGTGGCTTGGTCCGCCGCCGTTCTCTGAGTGTCGTTTGCGTTTGTGAGTGCGTTTCCGGCAAGGTCTTCGATTGTATTGGCCGGCTGCATTTCCGCCGTGACGGGGTAGGTGTCGTTAAGGTTGGATGCGAAGTCGAGCTGAATGGTGTCGTAATCGACTTTTGTCAACAGCGACGCCGCGACAGGAGAGCCGTTGTTCTGGACGAGGATGTCGGCAATCGATACTGAAGACATATCCGGCGGTTCGGTAAAATTGACGAGCACGCGGGTTTTGGAGGTCAATTGAGCGGAAAGAATGTCCGGTGTTGTGGAGTCCGCCGTAAGGGTTACGGTCGGACTGCCCACGACGGTTGTCAGATCGTTGTTAGCCGAGTCTTTGATCTTCGTTTCGTTGCCCGTGAAATTGAACACATCGGTCGATAGGAACTTCACTGCGTCCGTGTTCGCTGAATTCAGAGTGAAAGTCATCGATGATGCGTTGGTCGCTTGTGCGGCTGTGGGCGCCGTGGTTCCGAATTTGTTCCCTGTTGCTACTGGGAATATGTCGGAACGCGAGACGGCGGTGCTCGTCACGTTTTCGCTAAATGTTACCGTCATTACGCCGTTGCCGTTGCCGAGGGCGGCGGACATAACTACGGGTGGCGCTTTGTCTGTCGAGGCAACTGCGCCGGTTGACGCCATGAGGTTGCCTACTGCGTCTGTTAGCGTGCCTTGCGTGTATGTCACCGTCGGCAGGCTGCTTGTGTTCCATACGCCGCCGGGTGTGAAGGTTATGTAAATGTCGCTGTCGTCCGCTGTGTCGCCGTTGGTCGTCGAGCTGAAAGCTTCGCCGGTCACACCCTGAACATCGAAGTTTGCGGCTGTGACGGAACTGTCTGTGATGCTGTCGTCGAATGTAATGTGAATAGCATCCAGAATGCCGTCTTCATTTAAGTCGGCGGTCTCGCGGGCTATGATTGACGGTGGTGTCGCGTCGCAAGTGCGCGTCACGGCTGTGCCGGTTCCGATATTTCCCGCTCCGTCGGTGGATCTCATGTTCAAAGTGAGGGTCGAGCCGTTGGTGCATGTGATGTTGTTTTGTGTGCAGGAAGCGCCCCAAGTCGCCGCTGTCCATTCCGTGTCGCATGTGCCGTCTGTCGCCATGCAATATTCACATGAGGAGACGCCCGCGCCGGTTCCGTCGTTGAATGTCGCGCTTAGATCGAATGTGCCGTCAACGATTGTGCCCGAATCGGTGTTTGCGGGTGTTATAGTTCCGGCTGTCGCACCGGTCCAGTCGATTGAGAACAGCCGGGTTTGCGTTGTGCTGACATTACTTGCTGCGTCAGTTACCTTAAATTGCACTTCACACATGTCCGCGTTTTGGTCGCGGCAGTAGGCGGTTGCGCCGACGGTCGCTGTCGGATCGGTGGCGCAGGTGTAAGTCGTCCATGCCAGTTGTTCGACGCTGTTGCTTAATATGCGGTATTGGCAGACGCTTACGTCGGAGCCGCCTGTGTCGGCGTTTGTCACGTCAACAGTGAAGTCGGCTTTTTCCCATGTGCTTGCGGCCGGGGAGTTGATCGTTACGGTCGGTGCCGTCCAGTCGGGTGAGAACTGGCGCGATTGAGTCGTACCGACATTTC
>CAYPEK010000015.1:0-10301 GCA_964409645.1 uncultured bacterium
AGTATATTGTGATCGGCTCGGCGACATCAACGATAAGCAAAACGAGGGTGATGGCCGGCGGGATGCACACGATTCGCCAGCAGATTTTGCGTATCGACCGGGAACCGGTTTCGGCGCCGGATCCGGAATTGATTATCGAGAGCGCGAAGGATGCGCTCACTGCGGGTGCGGATGCGCTACTGGTGTCGGATTACGGATACGGCGCGCTTTCGCCTCAAGTGGTGCGTTATGTAAACGCTTTTTCACGGACCGCCAAAATACCGGTGGCGATTGACTCACGGTATCAGTTAGGAAAATTCAGGAACGTAACGCTCGCGGCGCCGAACGAGGAAGAGGCGGGAATCCACGCCGGGCACACTGCGGACGATATGGCGAAGGTCGAGAAGGAAGGCGAATCCCTGCGAAAGCGGCTTAAGAGCCGCGCGCTTCTGATAACGAGGGGCAGCGAAGGGATTTCGCTGTTCGAGCAGGGGTGTGCTCCGGAGCACATTCCGGTTTTCGGGAGCAAGATCGCAGTGGATACGACAGGCGCGGGCGACACTGTCGTGACGACTACGCTGCTGGCGCTGTGCGCCGGGGCATCGTTCTTGGAGGCGGCGCAGATTGCCAACCATGCGGGCGGCCTAGTTGTTATGAAAAAGGGCGCGGCGACGGTCACTCCCGAGGAACTGATTTCGACCGCCGGATGAGCGCCGCAATAACGTTGGAGGAAAGGAACGAGCTGACATGGATAGCACCAGAGAGACGCTGATGCCGTTGCTTTTCGAGGACAAAATTAAGAATCTGGACGAATTGAAAGAGATCGTGTCGGCGGCGCGCGCGCAGGGCAAAAAAGTGGCGTTTGCAAACGGATGCTTCGACCTGTTGCACGTCGGACATATAAGATATCTGCACGGCGCGAAGGAACACGCCGACATTCTGATCGTCGGGCTCAACAGCGACAGCAGCGTTAAGGCGCTGAAGGGCGAGGGTCGCCCTTATATAAATGAGCGCGAGCGGCTGATGATGATTGCCGCCATTGAAGATGTTGATTATGTGACTATTTTTGAGGAGACGAGAGTGGATGGCCTTCTGCTGTCGCTCAAGCCGGATTTTCACGCAAAGGGGACCGACTACACCGAGCAGACTGTGCCGGAGAAAGACATCGTGGCGTCGTACGGCGGGCGGGTGATTATCACAGGCGACCCGAAGGAACATTCCTCGACTAATATAATCGAAATAATAAGAAACCGGACGGAGTGCTGAAGTGTCAAAACACAAGGAAATAGATTTGAGCGGGATCACGTCAACGCCGTTGAAGTCGCGCAAGAACAAAGTGGGCGTGAAGGATTTCGCGTCGGCCGGCAAAGGGACGTCGTACAAGGCGTTTTGGGAATCGCTGCCGAATATTCTTGCGGCGGCGGACATAAAGAAGGCGGTGCGCGCGATCCGGCGAGCGAAGGAAAAAGGCAAGCCGGTGATCTGGATGATGGGCGCGCACGTAATCAAGGTCGGCCTGTCGCCGCTCGTGATCGACATGATGAAGGACGGGTACGTGACGGCGGTGGCGCTGAACGGCGCGGGCTCGATCCACGATTCCGAGATCGCGATGATCGGCGGGACGTCGGAGGACGTTGCGGCGGGCATCCACGACGGCACTTTCGGGATGTCCAAGGAGACGTCGGATTTTATCAACACGGCGGTCAATGCCGGAGTGATCGAGGGACTTGGTTTCGGTGGGTCGGTGGGCAGGGCGATCGAGTCGTCGAAGTTCAAACATAAGGACAAGAGCATTCTCGCGACGGCGTACCGTCTCGGGCTGCCCGCGACGGTGCACATCGCTATGGGAACCGACATCGTGCATATACATCCGTCGTTCGATGCGGCGTGTGCGGGAGAGGCATCACACCGCGATTTCCGCATCATGGCGAATGTGATATCGAAGATCGGCGGCGGCGTGATTATGAATGTCGGCTCGGCGGTTATCCTGCCGCTGATTGTCGAGAAGAGCCTGTCAGTTGCGCGGAACCTCGGGAAAAACGTATCGGGATTCACGGGCGTGAATCTGGATTTCATCCAGCATTACAGGCCGAACCTCAATCCTGTGAAACGCGCGAGGGAACTCGATGGGCAGGGCATATCGATAACGGGTCACCACGAAATTCTGGTGCCGCTGATCTACTGGGCGCTTAAGACCGGCGCGGAATGATCCGAGTTAAAATCGAAAGGCGAACACAATGAAATCAGGAGCTGAAATGACGCCGACGCAGATTGCGGGATTCATCGAAGCGATTCACGGCGAAATCGGCAAAGTGATAATCGGCCAGCGGGAAGTTGTCGAGGAGGTGCTGATCGGACTTTTCTCTAAGGGGCACATTCTTCTTGTGGGAGTTCCCGGCCTCGCGAAGACGCTGCTGGTGAAAACGATTGCGGACATCCTCGATCTCAATTTTAACAGAATACAGTTCACGCCGGACCTGATGCCGGCCGACATCACCGGAACTGAAATCCTTGAAGAGACTTCTCAGGGCCGTCGGTTCAGTTTCATCAAAGGGCCGATCTTCGCGAACATAATTCTCGCGGACGAAATCAACAGGACGCCGCCGAAAACGCAGGCTGCGTTGCTTCAGGCGATGCAGGAGCTCGCGGTGACATCGGGCGGCAGGACGTACGGGCTCGACGCGCCGTTTTTCGTGCTTGCGACGCAGAATCCGATTGAGCAGGAGGGCACGTATCCGCTTCCTGAGGCGCAGCTCGACCGGTTCATGCTGAATGTCAAAATCGGATATCCGAGCGAAGCAGATGAGGCAAGGATTGTGAAGGCGACGACGACGGCGGCGACGCCCGAGGCGCGGGTTGTTGTGAGCCGGGAGCAGATACTTGCTGTGCAGGAGCAGGTGAGGCAGGTTCCGGCGGCCGACCACGTCATCAATTTCGCGGTCAGTTTGGTGAGGCACACGAGGCCGGATTCGGCGGACGCGCCGGATTTCGTTAAGAAGTGGATCGGCTGGGGCGCCGGCCCGAGGGCGTCGCAGTTTCTTGTGCTCGGCGCGAAGGCGCGCGCGCTGATAAACGGCCGTAACGCCGCGTCGGTGGACGACATCCGGGCACTTGCGCCGGCAGTTTTCAGGCATCGGGTGATTCCGAACTTCAGCGCGGAGGCGGAAGGAATTTCGTCGGACTTCATTACCGACAAGCTTCTCGAATTCGTGAAACCCGAGTCAGGCAGAATAAAAGAGTAGTCTTCCAAGACAGACAACCAAGTTAAAAACAGGTTTTGTGCGTCCCCAAAATGTGCGCGCTTATGATTTTTGGATTGACTTTTGAGCGATTTGAAATTAGATTTTCCTATTTGGTATATAAAGTTAAAAATGAGGAGAAACCAAGTGAAGGTTGAACCCTTAGGAAACTGGCGTAGAACTAATATAGGTAACGAGTTGAGAGCATCCGACATCGGGCGGGAAGTCTGCCTGATGGGATGGCTGAACAGAAGCCGTGACCACGGCGGAGTTATATTCATTGATTTACGGGACAGGTATGGAATCACCCAGATCGTTTTTGATCCGTCGAATCCTGAATTGTTCTCGATCGGTGAAAAGCTCCGAAACGAGTTTGTGCTTGCGATAAAAGGGACGGTCAGGCGCCGGCCCGAGGGAATGGAGAATCCGAAGCTCGAAACCGGCGATATCGAAGTGCTTGTGAGCGAAGTCAGAGTACTGAACACGTGCGAAACGCTTCCGATCGACGTGGCCGAGGAAGGCAACGAAAAGGAAGAAGTGCGGCTGAAATACAGATATCTCGACCTGCGCCGCAAACGTCTGCAAAACAACATCCTTTTCAGAAGCAAGATATACAAGATTGCCCGCGACTATTTCGCCGGGCGCGATTTCGCGGAGATCGAGACCCCGATTCTCGCGAAATCAACTCCGGAAGGGGCACGTGATTTTCTGGTGCCGAGCAGGTTGAATCCCGGCACGTTTTATGCACTTCCGCAGTCGCCTCAGCTTTTCAAGCAGGTTCTGATGGCGTCCGGTTTCGACAGATATGTTCAGATCGTGAAATGTTTCCGCGACGAGGACAGCAGAGGCGACCGGCAGCCGGAACACACGCAGATCGACCTCGAAATGAGCTTCATCACCGAGGAAGACATTTACGCGACAATCGAAGGGCTGATAAAGGTCATATTCAGCGAGGGGCTCGGTGTGGATATCGAGGCTCCGTTCCTGAGAATGACGTATGAGGAAGTTATGAGAAAGTACGCGATCGACAAACCGGATTTGAGATGGCCGATCGAGATAACCGACGTAACGGAAGTGATGCGCGGCTCGGATTTCAAGGTTTTCGAGGCGGTGATTGCTGACGGCGGAGTAATCAGAGGAATCAAAGTTCCCGGCGGCGGCGAGAAGTTTTCGAGAAAGCAGATAGACGACCTGATTAGTTATTCGCAGAAGCTTGGATCGACCGGGCTGGCATGGATGCGGGTGACGGAGAAGGGGCTCGAATCGAATATTGTCAAATATTTCAAAGAAGAGCAGCAAAAGAAACTCATTGAGGCGTTCGGTGCGGCGCCGGGCGACCTGCTGACGTTCCTCGCCGGCAAGGAGGCACAGTTGCTCCCGGTTCTGGCGGACATAAGAGTTCACATCGCGGAAGAGATGAAAATGGAGCCGACATCGCGCTTCTCATTCCTCTGGGTAACGGATTTCCCGATGTTCGAATGGGACGCGACGGAGAAGAGATGGTCTCCAATGCACCACATCTTCACAATGCCGCGGGAGTGCGATCTGGACATTCTTGAAAAAGACCCGGCGGCGATAAAAGGACGGCTTTACGATCTCGTTATGAACGGGGTGGAACTCGGAAGCGGGAGCATAAGGATTCACAATTCTGAGCTTCAACAAAGGGTTTTTGATATTATCGGCATCGGCAAGGAGCAGGCTGAACATAGGTTCGGTTTCCTGCTCGAGGCGTTCAGGTACGGAGCGCCGCCGCACGGAGGAATAGCGCTTGGACTGGACAGGCTGCTGATGCTGATGGTCGGAGAGAACACCATCCGCGAGGTAATCGCGTTCCCGAAAACGACAAAAACGGCACAGTGCCTGATGACCGGCGCGCCATCGGACGTCGAAAGGTCGGCTTTGAAGGATGTTCATATCCAGTTGTTTAAGCCGAAAACGGCAAAAACCGATTCGGGAGAAGAGGAAACCACAGAAAACTAAACACGCAATATAGTTAAAGGAATTAATAATAATATAAATTAGAGTTTAAGAGAGGAGAAGAATTATGTCAGAAAACGAATCGTACGCGGATCGGATTAAGAATCTTGTTGATGAAACAGTGGACAAGATTTCCGAAACACTCGATCAGTTCAACGAACAGGCCGGAAGTTTAGTGAAGGACG
Source organism: uncultured bacterium (assembly GCA_964409645.1). Taxonomy (GTDB): domain Bacteria; phylum UBP15; class UBA6099; order UBA6099; family UBA6099; genus CAYPEK01. Next base: position 5,381 of record CAYPEK010000015.1, read on the forward strand.
CCGCTGAGAGTGAACATGTCGAAAAGATCGTCGATAAGATCACCGAGATCAGGAAGAACATCTCCGATGCGACAGCGGACATAGTGAAGAACGTTACGAAAGCTGTTGTGGATTCGGGAGAGTCGATTGCCGGGCTTCTGAAAAAGAACTCGGATGAGGACTGACCTGAGGTCCGGTCTGGACGGCAAATAAAAGCTGTCTTCATTAAATGTAAATAAAAAATAACGGAGTGCTGTTAAGCTGCGGCACAACCGCGGCTTTTTTATTGGTTTGAAAAGAACGGCAAAGTCCGATGGACGATTATAAATATATCCTGATAACGATTCTTGGGGCGGCTATCGTAGCGATAGCGCAAACCGCGGGTAAAGCCGCATTGCGCGACCTGCATCCGGTTAAATTCTGTGCATTGCGATTTGGGGTGGGAATCCCATTTTGCTATGCAATCGGGGTGGCGGAAACTCACAAGTGGGTTCCGGAATTGGCGCTGAAACAGTATCTGATGATTAGTGCGATAGGTTTGATCGGATGGGGCATTGGTGCAGTCATCTTTTTCTGGGCGATGAAGAAAGACAGCATGCATCGTGTCGGGACGATATCAAATTCGCTGAGTATTTGGGTGGTTGTGATGTCGGTTATGTTTCTTGGAGAAAAGTTCTTTCCGGCGATGATACCAGTGCTGATTCTGCTTGTTATTGGAGCTGCGCTTCTGGCGCCAACCGCCGAGGGAACGAAAGCGTGGAAGCCGGCGATTCCGGTGGGGCTGGTTATCTCGATTATATGGGCGATATCGATAGTGATGACAAAAGTGGCTGTGCATAATGTGCCTTATGCGTTTTTCGTTGCCATAAAAATGGCAGCCACGACTGTTTTTCTTATGATGTTCTATTTCTTTATGCCGACGAAGCTTACGCAAGGGAATCTGAAGCTTTCGACAATATCTGCACTCACATTGGTGGTAGGAGACATACTTTTGATGGTCGGAGTTGACGGGTTGCCGGCATCGATATATTCACCAATATACGCTACGACGATACCGTTCGGATTTATGTTCTCAATATGGTTCATAAAAGAGAGGCCGGTAGGCAGGAACTGGTTGGGAATGCTTTTAATATTTGCATCCGCGGCGATCTGCGGATATTACGGACATGGCAATAATTGAACCCGGAAATATTATATAAGGCGCCAAGAAACCCAAAAAGATCATAAATAGTTGCTTTTTCAATCATCGACAAAAAGCCCATTCATAATTTATTTTTTTCTTGACACATGCAAATTAATTGTGCTAAAATTGAAAGGAATTTTTAAGTTCTTGTAAACAAATGGTAGGGATAAAAAGGAAATTATAATTAAACAATATTAGATTAGATAGGGTTTCCGGTCGCAAAAAATTGTGGCATTGATGAATTGAAGTAAATTGATGAGAGTAGAAAAAAGCCCATTCGCTAAGAAAAACTGTTTTAGTATTTTCCACCTTAACATCTTCGTTTTGCTTATTTCCATATTCTTTGTTATTGCAATTGGTATGGCTGAAAAATCAATCGGAGCGGATACGCAAACTGCCGCCACCGAGAAAAAAGAAGATGCAAAAGCTGCTGATGAGATAAAACTTTCGTCCGGAGACTTCCAGATTAATGTGGCCGATGAAAGCGGAGAGAAGATGAATGGCGTTACAATCATGCTGTTTCTCCCCGGAAAAAAAGATAAATCGATAACGCAACAGCCGAATGCATATTACGAGATAGTTGACGGCGGTAAGTACGATCAGGATAAGGAAAAGAATGGTTCGGTGCTTTTAACCAAGCAGATGGTATCTCAATCGTTGGGAAAAAAGTGCGGATATATTTTGAGGATATCTCAAGAAAAATATATCCCATATGAAAACAAAGGCGATTGTTCACCGGACAAAGGGAATGTCATCAATGCAGTACTAAAAAAATATAAATCTAAAGGTAAATAAACGTTACCTAAGGAGGATGCATTATGAAAAGATTTTGGATGTTAATTACAATAGCCATCCTAATCGGAATAGGATATTCGACATGTGCACTTGCAGCGGTGTGTACCGCCAATCACATCTGCATTCATTTGCAGGAAGAGGTGACCGGTAATCCGATCACCGGGACGGATGCACGGGTTACGGTAATTACGAACAACCCGTCAAACGGCACATGGGTGGGGGCGCCATCATGGTCGAACTACAACCCTGACGGCAGCGGTGACATCGACATCGATGCGACATCCATGTACTACGCAGCCGCGCCGGCGTTGAAATATCAGGTCGATAGCGATGCGGGATACGTTAATGTAGTGCAGACTACGGTTGACCCCGCGGACATCGCATCGGGCTGGAGCATCACGCTGACACTCCATTTCACGGTTAAGGTCACGACGAAAGACGAATTAGGCGGGACGCTGACAACTTCGAATTTGACTGTATCCGGAGCATCGAGCGGAGCTTGCAACACGACGTTCACCGACGGAACCAATACGGCAAACGGCGACATGAACGGCGACGACGGTGTAATTTATCTGAAATGCCCCGTCACATCGACACCCGACACAATAACGCTCTCGGTAGCCAAAACCGGATATATCACTCAGTCGAATGCCGGGATTTCGCTATCGAACGGCAGCCAGACAACATGGACTTCGGCAAACCAGTTCTCGATCATGATTGCATCTGGCGGAATTCAAGATGAACTCGGAAACAACATAGTGCCAGCAGACGCGAATCCTTCGACAATCTTCTCAGGCACGACAACAATTAATGCACAGAGAATCAGCGGCGGTGCGGCGTATATTGCCGCAAGCGGCGCTGGAAATCTGGTCGTTCAACAACCCGGTTATATACAGGGATCGATTGCGGTCACTCCGAACACTACGACTCAGAACAACGGCGGCCCATATACATATACTGCGGCCAACGCTCTTGATTACCAAATCCAAATTAATTATGCGCAGGTCGAAGACGAACTCGGAAATGTAATAGCTTACAACGCGGGAGACACGTTTATTGTCTGCACAAGTTCTGCCAATTGGGCGGCATGTGACGGCAGTAAAGTAGCGACGGTAACGGCGAACAACGACGGATCGATATGGTACCTCGCGCCGAGCGCCGCACCCGGCGCATATTATATCGGAATCCAGCACGGCGGTTATGTGCGGACAGTCGATACGGGATCGATCACGACGGCATACGCCGGTCCCGCGGTATCTCCGACATTCTCAGGCGCCGACGGACTTCTGTTCGGCTTGAAGGTTTCGGGAATAGTCGATGAGCTGGGACTCGCGCTTCCGGGTGGAAGCCCCGACACAATAACTTATGCGGGAAATGCTCCCGACCAGACGAATGCCGGCGCGTATTATTGGGCTGATACGACATCAAGCGCAGCAACTCTTTCGGTTGCGGAAGCCGGCTTCTTCAATGGTAATAAAGGAAATACAGGATTCACATCAATCACGGTAGATAATACAGGACAGACTTCAATTGATTTCACGGGTGTGACAGGACTAACATCTGTTACAACTGCGGCGGCGAACAATGCGCTTCCAATCCAATATCCTGTTAAGACTACCGTAAAAGACGAAATAGATAACGCGATTATATCCGCAGCGACGGTTGCCGCGGGAACCGCTTACGGCACGGCGTGCGTGGAAAAAGGTGTGACGGGTGTTTATTACTGCGCCGTTCCCGACGCGCAGAACGCGGACATCCAAGCCGAAAAAGACGGATATGTCACAACGACAAAAGCCGGAGCGGCTGTTGATTTAGTAGGCGGATCGCAGATTGTGAACGACATAACTTCAGCGGCTGGGTCCGGAATGCCGTTCAGCCATCGCGTCACAGTAACGCGCGAGGCTGACGCAGCAGCCCTCACGGGTGCGACGGTCACATGCGGCGCGAGCAACGTGGCTTGCTTGCCGAAACCGGGTGCTGATGGCGATTATCTCTGTCCGGTAGTTTTTGCAGACGATGCGTCGGCGAATGACGTTAAAGTCACACTCGACGGTTATGTTTATGATAATTCGGTTACGAGCGCGGACAGACTTAACAGCGCGGCGGCCCAGAGCAACGATGTTGTCGCGAACGTTCAGTTTGCGTACAAGCTAACATCAATTACATCTGACGGTGCCGTTGAACTCAAAACAACAGCTACTGTTAAGACAGGTGACGCGCAGGGCACAACTTGTCTGCTTCTAGCCGGCGACCTCTACTGCCCGGTACCGGTGGCGAACACCACACTTGCAATTCAGGTCACACAGGACGGTTATGTACAGGATACGACATCGGTCGCGTTTACGACGGACAGAACGGCGAACGCCGATGCGCAGGTAACGGCCACTAACGGTGGTACGGTTAAGACGGCGTACAAGATCACAGCGATTCCGTCGGACGGCGCGGTAGCGCTGATAAATACGGGTGAAGCGGTAGTGACGGGTAACGCGCAGGGCACGACATGCGTGTTGAACGCCGGAGCGTGGTACTGCCCGGTTCCGGTAGCGGACACGACGCTCGGAATTCAGGTTACACTCGATGGGTACGTAGCGGATGCGACATCGTTTACGTTCGACACTGACCGGACGGCGGCCGCTGATGCGCAGATAACATCGACAACCGGCTCGGTCAAGACGGCATTCAAGATTGCATCGATACTTTCGGATGGAAATGTTGACATAACGGCGTCTGCGACAACGGTTGACGCGGGCGATGCGCAGGGAACGTCGTGCGTGCTTAACGCCGGAGCGTGGTACTGCCCGGTTCCGGTAGCGGACACGACGCTTGGAATAGAAGTAACACTCGATGGATACGTGGCGGATACGACATCGCTCGCATTCACGACAGACAGAGCGGCGAACGCCGACGCGCAGCAGACGGCGACGACCGGATCGGTTAAGACGGCGTACAAGATAACGACACTTC
>CAYPEK010000015.1:10401-59870 GCA_964409645.1 uncultured bacterium
TAACGAAGGACGGATATGTAGCGGACGGAACATCGTTCGCATTCAGCACGGACAGGACAGCGAACTCGGATGGCCAGCAGACGGCGACAGCCGGTTCGGTTCTGACTGCGTACAAGATTACGGCGATTCCGTCGGACGGCGCGGTTGCTCTGATAAACACCGGCGAGACGGTGGCAACGGGTGACGCGCAAGGGACGGCGTGTGTATCGGATGCGACAAACTGGTACTGCCCGGTTCCGGTGGCGGATACGACACTTGGTATTCAGATTACGCTTGATGGTTATGTAGCGGATGCGACGTCGTTCTTGTTCTCCTCGGACAGGACGGCAAATACAGATGGACAGATATCGGCCACAACAGGGTCGGTTCTGACAGCGTACAAAGTTGCATCACTGCTTTCCGACGGTAATGTGGATATTACGACAACAGCAACCGCTGTTGCTACAGGTGATGTGCAGGGCACAGCGTGCGTACTGAATGCCGGAGCGTGGTATTGCCCGGTGCCGGTTGCGGACACGACGCTGGCGTTGCAGGTTACAGCAGATGGTTATGTTCAGGATACGGTTTCGCTCGTTTTTGATACTGACCGGACAGCGAACACTGATGGTCAGCAGACGGCGAAGACCGGATCGGTTCTGACGGCATACAAAATCACGACACTTCTCACAGATGGTAATGTGGACATAATTTCACAGAGCCCGACACTCAAGACAGGCGATGCGCAGGGTACAACATGCGTTGCGTACTCCGGCGCTTACTACTGCCCGGTGCCGTTGGCGAATACAACACTCGCGATACAGACGACACTCGACGGATATGTTGAGGACACGGCATCGCTGGCGTTCGATACCGACCGGACAGCGAACACCGACGGACAGGAGACGGCAAAGACCGGATCGGTTCTGACGGCGTACAAGATCACGGCGATTCCGTCGGACGGCGCGGTAGCGCTGATTGACACAGGCGAAACGGTGAAAGCCGGCAATGCGCAGGGCACAACTTGTGTTCTGAACGCAAGCGAATGGTACTGCCCGGTGCCGGTTGCCGACACGACACTTGGAATTCAGGTAACTAAGGATGGATACGTAGCCGATGCGACATCGCTCGTGTTCAGCACGGACCGGTCGGCGAATTCAGACGGCCAGCAGACTGTAACTACAGGAGCGGTTCTCACAGCGTACAAGATCACAACGATCCCGACGGACAGTAATCTCGATGTGATTAATACCGGCGAAGCGGTAAATTCCGGAAATACGCAGAGCACAGCGTGCGTGTCGAATGCCGGTGTATGGTACTGCCCGGTGCCGGTGGCGGATACGACGCTCGGCATTCAGGTTGTTCTCGACGGTTATGTCGCAGACGGAACCTCGTATGCCTTCACAACTGATCGTGCGGCGAATACGGATGGCCAGCAGACGGCTACAACAGGCGCGATCAAGTCAGCTTATAAGATTACTGCAATCCGCGAGCAGGACAGCGCGATAATGACGGCGGCGGGTGGAACGACTGTGAACGTAGGCGCTCCCGCGACGGCGTGCGTAGAGTATCCCGCGGATGCCGGTGTTTATTACTGCGCGGTACCTAAGGCGAGCGACGGTCTTTCCGCCAATGACATTGTTGTTGCGAGAGCCGGATACGCGGATGCTTACGCGACGTCAATCGACCGCGTGGCCGACACAGATGCACAGAGAACGTACAACACGACCTCTCTGTTCAGACTGAAAGTCACGACATACGACGAAGTTGCGGCGCTCTTGAGCGGCGTAACGGTCACATACAATACGCAGGCGCCGGATATCACGAACGCCAGCGGTTACTTCTTTGCCCAGAACGGCCCCGGCGATCTGTCGGCATATCTCGATGGGTATGTCAAAGTTGACACGACGCTGGATACGGCCCTTGCAAATCTGAATACTTCGAATACCGGTCAGTCGGTTGTGGTCCTTTCGGGTACAACGCCGTGTACTGCGGCGACGGTGCCGGGGACAACAACATGCGACGGGTTGAAGCTCAACGTAACAGTAGTGATAAGCAAAACCGATACGAGCGCTGTTCAAGGCCTCGGAATCACGGACTTTGATTTCAGAACAGCCGGCAATGTGGGCGTTCCGATTATTAAAGTTGTGGAAAACCCGGTCGGAACATACAAACTCGCTGTTCCGACAACTGCCGTGACGCTCGCTCTGCAAAATATCGATTCGCTCCCGCTGGCGACAGCGCCGGACGGAGTAATTGACTTTGAGGATTCCGACACGCTGCCTTGCGCACTGTCGAATCCCGCGACATCAGTTGCGAATTGCGGACCGGTGACACTTTATACAAGAACTAACAGTGTTGAAATTACTTCGGACAATGTTATCAATGCCGATACGGACGAAGTTATAACGATCGTTCCGAAAGATCAGGATGGAGCGCAGGTGACGGCCATACAGGCGGCGCCGGTTTCATTCGTGGTTCCGATCACGGTTCAGATTACTGGCGGATCGGTTTATTCTTCCGGTGCGGCTCCGGCGTCCACTAAGTATATTAAAGCATCGACATGTGCAAACAACGGGACACTTACATACGGATCGGGCGTGACAAGCATTGTATGTAATCTCGACGCGACTCACGTAAGCCCGACTGTGACGATCAGCGAAACGATCGTCGGCGACGGCACAGACATCACAGCGACCGGATTCAGGGTTTCGGGAGCGGATGTCCCCGCGGACATATCTACTACACTCGATGTCCAGCCCGGCGCGTTGACGGGTTATGTTGTTGTGCTGCCCGGTGAGAGTGTCCTGACCGGCGCAACAAAAACTAAGTCTGGAACGCCCAGCACACAGTATGCGGCAACAGCGTTCGCATTCGATGCATATGCAGTTGACGCGTTCAATAACTTAAGAACCGGCGATGTGGACACATTGACTGTCACCGAAGACGACACCGCATGTCCGGGAGCAACAGGATGTGCGATCCCCGCCGACTTCGCGCTGGTGGGTGGAACTGCCAACGTAGCTGGTATGCAGCTTATAACAGTGGGTTCGAGGACGATTGGAGTTCAGAATGTCGGAACTCCGGCAATGATCGGAACAAGCACGGCGTTCACATTGAGCCCGAGCGCTCTCGACCACTTCACGGTTACTACATCCGCGCAGACAGTCACGGTCGGAACACCGATAACTGTGACGGTTACCGCAAAAGATTCTGCCGGCAACACGATCACGAGCTATGTCAATGCCGCACAGGTTGATATAACTTCGAACCTCTCAGGCAGCGCCACACAGATCACGTGGAGCGGTGCGGTAACTGATAACGGAACGGATGCTTATATCCCCGCCAGCGGATTCTCCGGTGGTGTGGCGATTATGACCCTTACAAACACGAAGTCCGAGCTCAGTGCCAGATCGATTATAGCAACACTCAGCACGGATGCGACAAAGAGCGGAACAACAGATGCCGGCAATCAGGTTGTGTGGAATCCTGCTACGGCGGTATCCCTTGGTGTGACCGGCTTCACTGATCCGGTTGTCGCCGGTGTTGATGGAACGGCGACAGTTACTGCTTACGATACTTATGGAAACATTGATGTGAATTACGCAGGCACGGTTCATGCGACATCAACGGATGCGCAGGCGGTTCTGCCGGCTGATTATACGTTCATTGCCGGTGTGGCGAATGATGCCGGAACGAAGGGCCTGACGGTTAATCTGAGAACTGTAAGTGGCGGCGACAAGACGATCACTTTCACAGACACAGTAACAAGTTCAATTACGGGCAATCAGTCTGGAATTACGGTAACTCCGGCTGGTGCCGACTCTCTCGCAGTGACGGGTCTGCCGGATCCGTTCACATACGGAGGCGCGCAGGACGCAACTCTGACTGCTTATGATGAATTCGGCAACGTTGCGACGGATTTTGCCGGCGCTGTCACAATGTCCTCCTCGGATACAAATGCTGTATTCGGCGCCGTGTCGGCATTCACAAGCGGTGTGGCGACATGCAGTGTTACTCTGATGACGATGGGAGATCAGGATGTGACGGCGAGTTCGGCGGGTGTGACTTCAACTCCGCAGACGGCGATTACAGTTGAACCCGGTCCGACATCGCAGATCGTTATTATCGGACCGATTGCAGATGCCACAGCCGGCGTTGCAAACAGCATCACCATTCAGGCGCAGGATTCGCTGGATCAGCTTGCGACATCCGACAGCAGTTCGTACATACAGGTTGGCGTAAGCGGATCGGCATTGATCGGTACGACAGCGACAACGGGAACAATCATCGGCGGCGGCGGATCCAACACAGCAACAATTAGAGTTGCGAACGGTGTTGCGGTATTCAGTGTAACGGATAACAAGGCTGAATCAGTCACGGTAACATTGTCTAATGCTTCGTTCAACAGCGCTTATACGGTGAACGACACAATGACAGTGAATCCTGCGGCGCTCGCGAAACTCGAAATCGTACTGCCCGGTGAGACAGGCGCGGTTGCCGGTTCTTCGTCCACGACTAAGACCGGTACAGCGACGGCTCAGACTGCCGGTGTGGCGTTCGACATTACTGCTGTCAACGCTCTCGATGAGTTCAATAACCTAATTACGACAGGCGACGGAAGTGCTCACAGGATCACGATTACAACGGATGACACTGTATGCAGTGGGACGACACCGCCTGCGGAATGTGTCACCCCTGCGCAGTTCGCTCTCGTCGGTGGAACTAAAGCGACGGTCAACATTGCTCTTGTGCAGGCTGGGACAAAGACGATCACCGCGACGGACGACGACAGCACATCCGATCCTAAGTTGTCCATCACGGCAACGGTGACTATCAACAGCAATCCGAGCAATACAAATCTAGATGTAGCTGCCGCAGCGCCTGTGGCCGACACGACGACGGATGCAGGATATACGAGCTATAGCAATGCGGCGGGCAGCTGGGTTCTTAAGTACCCGACGACAAGCGAAACCTTGGTCACGAATATGGCGAAAGCCGATGGAGTGACACCGGTTCAGGTGAGGACTCGGATATTCGACTCATGGGGCAATCCTGTGGCGGGTAAGACAGTTTACATGGTTGTGACATCTGAGCCGACAGGCGCCGCAAGGATGGCCAATGCAACGATAGGCGGCACGTCATCGGTGCTGACTGACTCAACAGGACTTGCGGAATTCCCGATTACATCGGATACAGCGGGCGATCTGCTTCTCTCCGCGAGGATCGATGCTTCGGACGCCGGTACGTTCGTAGGTGTGGAGTCGTTCAGAGTCACGTTCAGAGACCCGGATACGACGGCGCCGGAAATCACGGTAACTAATGACAACGCAGCGGGTGTAGCGCTTGCCGACGGAGATATTTTCGAACTCGGTCAGCCGATTGTTATCAACTTCTCGGTGTACGACAATCCGGCAACCACCTCGCTCATCAATGCATCATCGCTGCAGTTGTTGGTGAACGGGACGGCAGTTGGAGGCAGCCCGTGCACATATAATGCAACAGCAATGACTGGAACGTGCACGTGGAATACAAGCGCTCTGACGGCGGGAAGCTACAATGTCGGCCTAAGGATAAGCGACAACGACGGCAACATAGTAACCTCAACGTTCAGGCTCGTTCTGAAGTCCGGCCTTGCATTCGAGGAAGTGCACTGCATGCCCAACCCGTTCAGAAATCCGGGGACGAACACTACGGCATTCACATTCCAGTCCACAAAGGCCGGGGTTGTGACGATCGAACTTTACAGCAGCACCGGACAGTTGGTGTGGACGACATCGCGCGCGGCGACGAGCGGATACAATGCGATCTCGTGGTCGGGCAGAAACCTCGATAACAACGTGGTGGCGGCGGGAATCTACTTCTACCGGATAATGGGTGCGTTCGGAACACAGACCGTGGAGTCAAAAGGCAAATTGGCGGTCATAAAATAAATCTAACGTGGCTGACGGAGTAAGAGTCGAAAACCACATGGAAAGGGGCTGTTTGCGTGAGAGCCAAAACTAAATTACTCGTACTTTTCAGTATCGTACTGCTAGGCTTTACAACAGCGGCGTACGCATCGGACATGGAAGACTACCTGTTAAAGGGTGTTTCTTCCCGTCCCGCCGCGATGGGCAACGCGTTTGTGGCCGTGAGCGACAGAGCGGATTCAGTTTATTGGAATCCCGCGAATCTGGCGCTCAACAAGATAATGAACATAAACACTGTTCATTCATCTCTCGGCGAGTTTGATATGGAATCCGACATGCTGTCGTTCCAAATGCCCGTCGATATCGGTGACTCCGGATTCGGTTTCGCGGTATATCGCGAGTCCATTTCCAGCATCGAGAACGTGCCGATGGCGACGCGACCCGCGGTGCTCGGTTATTTCGACCAGAGTGAGCTTGCTCTTCTGGGCGGATACGGCGTGCGGCTAAGCGACAGGGTTCTTGTCGGCGTAACCGCCAAGATGATGCGTGTTAAGTTTCTCGACTACGATAAAACCGGAGTCGGCCTTGATCTTGGCGGATTGTTTATGCTGAGTGAAAACCTGAAAGCTGGTGTCAATCTCCAAAACGTCATAACCCCGGAATTCGGCGACGACAGGATTCCGTTCAACGCCAAACTCGGGCTTGCCTACACAACACCGGATAAGAAGCTGTTGATCGCGGGCGATTACGACACAAATGTATTAGGCGAAGGTAAATATCATGTCGGCGCCGAATACTTGCTTGTGCCGCAGCTTGCTTTGAGGGTGGGGGCTGATGATGGAGACCTTACCGCCGGTGTCGGCCTGTCCGGACTTTCCGGAGGCTGGGAGTTCGACTATGCTTTCGTCAACAAAGACTACGGCGACACACATAAGTTCTCGGTCGCGTTCAATTTCGACGAAAAACCGAGAGAGAAAAAGCCGAAGGCGAAAGTCGCGAAGTCTGAACCCGCGCCTGTCGAAGAAAAAACGGCTCCCGCTGTTGTGAAGGAAGAGCCTGCTCCTCCCGCTCCGAAGAAGGAAGAAAAAAAGGCTGAGCCGAAAAAAGAGGAGAAGAAGGTTGAAGCGCCGAAGGTAGAAGCTCCGAAAGTGGAAGCGCCCGCGCCTGTCGAGACAGCGCCCGCGAATCTGCTGGATGTATATACATTCAGTGAAGGCGGCGACGTTGTTTCGATAAGCTCGACCGACCTGAAAGTCGGACAGGACCTGACGGTGTACAAGAAGAAGGCGAAAATCGCCGATGTGAATGTCACGTCCGTGGGAATGCTGTCAACTCTCGGCAAAGTTACCAAGCTCTATGCAGGTGAGTTGAAGGATTACATGGTAGGCGATCAAATCAGCATCAAATAAAGAGTAACAAGGCTCTCACTTTAGAAGAACAACAAAGGACCGGATGTGTGAACATCCGGTCTTTTTATTTGTCGGAAAAGTTTTCTGTGAGATGAGATATCAGGACCGTAAAATCAGTTGTCTTTTTCATCAACAGATTTAAGGATGTCGATCATCCTCATAATCTGCGCGCCTTGTTCGGACAGCGGGACTAGATTTGTTGAGTTTTCATCGAGATCAACATTGAGGTCGGCGCCGAATGTATCTTTCATTAGTCTTATTATCTTTTCGAATTCGAACTGCATGTTCATCATTTTCTGGCGCATGTGCATGATGACTTCTATCCCCGCGAGGTTTATGCCGAGTTCTTGATGCAATCGGATTATGCGCTGAAGTTTCTCTATGTCCGCCTGCGAGTATAACCGTGTGTTCTGTTTGGTCCGCTTAGGAGTGACGAGATTTGCTTTTTCGTAGATGCGCAAAGTCTGTTGGGGGATATTAAGAATTTCGGATACAACGCTTATCACGTAAACGGGTTTGTCGTCACTTATATCCATATATATCACAACCTTTTCTTCGCGCTAGAATGAAGCGAATGATGAGCGCGGATTTTCAGGGTGCGCTTCGGCAAAGCGCTTCAGCATATCCTTTTCCGAGGATGAGAGATTTCTCGGCGTGACGACTCTCACTTTAACGTAAAGGTCGCCGCGCCCCGAAGATTGAAGCGAAGGGAATCCCTTGCCGCGCAGTCTGAAGGTAGTGCCTGAGTCGGTTCCTTCAGGGATTTTAAGCGAAGACTTGCCTTCCGGCGTCGGTGCTTCAATTCTTGTGCCGAGGGAAGCCTCGACAACAGTAATAGGCATTTCGATGTAAAGGTTGTTGCCTTTTCTTTCGAAAGTGGGATGCGCGCTCACTTGCGTGATAATATAAAGGTCGCCGGGCGGCATTCCTCCTTCGCCGGGATATCCTTTGCCGGGAATGCGTATGCGCGATCCGGTGTCCACACCGGCGGGGATTTTAACCGAAATGTGCTTAACGGCCGGAATACTGCCGCGCCCCCCGCATTTCGCACAAGGCTTGCCGGGAGTCTGTCCGGCGCCCTGACAGTCGGGGCACGTTTGCGCCAGATTGAAGAGGCCGCGTCCCATTCTCAGTTGTCCCGAGCCCCCGCATTTTCTGCATTTCTGAGGCGAGGAACTCGGATCGATGCCGCTGCCTCTGCACGATTCGCATGAGTTGTATCCGGAATATGAAATATCTTTTTGGATCCCGTTGAATGCTTCGTCAAATGTGATTCCGAGAGTGAGGTTAATATCCTGACCTTTTTGCTGAGCGGCAAAGCCGGCGGCGTTGCGTCCGCGCCGGCCCGTCTGGCCGCCGAAGAACATATCGAAAATATCACCGAAATCGCCCGTTCCGCTGCTGTTGAAATCAAAGCCTTCGAAACCGTTTCCGCCGCCGGAATAGCCTTGTCCGGGCTGGAAACCTGCTGCGCCGAACTGGTCGTACTGCGCGCGTTTATTCGAATCGCTGAGGGTCTGGTATGCCTCGTTGATCTGCTTGAACTTTTTTTCCGCTTCCGGGTCGTTCGGGTTTACATCGGGATGATATTTACGCGCGAGTTTTCTGTAGGCCTTTTTAATGTCGGCCTCGCTCGCGTTCTTATCGACACCCAGTATTTTATAGAAATCATCCGGCATAACGGCATCTCCATACTGCTGAGTGGCGCCCGGCCGATAATCGATTCATCGGTCAGCCGTTTTCAGATTCGTTTTTCTCCGGCGTAGCCGGTTCTTTTGCCACAACAACTTTTGCGGCTCTCAATAATTTATCATGAATCATATAACCCTGTTCGATCTCTTCGATTATTTTGTCCACTTCATGATCGGCGGTTTCCATCGCATAAACCGGCTCATGCCTGTCGGGATCGAACTTCTCTCCGAGAGATTCGAACGCCTTTACACCGTGCTCGCCGAGGATATCCAGTAGCTGTTTTTCAACCATCCGCATCCCTTCGAGTACGGTTTCCACATTCGCTGCGGTCGCCGATAGTTTCTGGCCTCTTTTCAAGTTATCGACAACACTCAGCAGTTTCTCGGAAATCTGACTCGTTGCATAGCGTATGGTGTCCGACTTTTCTTTGTTTACGCGCTTCTTATAGTTCTCGAACTCGGCCTGAAGCCTCTGGAGATGTTCGAGATATTCCTTGTTGAGCTTTTCGAGCCCTTCACTCCCCGCGTTTTCGGGCTTAGTCGCGCCATTTGATTCTGCTGTTTTCTTTTGCTTTTCCGGCTCCTCCGGTGCTGTCGGCGGAACGCTGTTTTTACTTTTGTCGTCTTCATATTCTATAGGAATCTTCTGCATAGAAACCACTCCAATTTGTATAAGAACAAAACAGATTGCTCTGATTTATTAAGGCGCCTTGGCCGGCGGCTCCGAAGAAGAGCCGCCGGATCGAAGGTGCGTTGCTTCTCAAATCAAGTCGAACTGTTACTTACTTCTTGTCGTCGATGTCGTGATATTCAGCATCCACAACATCATCCGGGCCGCCGCCGGGCTGTGACTGTCCGCCGCCGGCTGGTCCGCTCTGTGCCGATGCATCGCCCTGAGCAGATGAAGAAGCAGCAGCCTCGTACATTACCTGCGCAAGTTTATGGCTTGCGTTCATCAGTTCTTCAGAAGTACGCTTGATAGCATCGATGTCTGAGCCTTCGAGCGCTTTTTTCGTGTTTTCGATGGCTGTTTCAATGCTTGCCTTTTCAGCGCCCGGGAGCTTGTCGCCGTGTTCCTTCAATGTCTTCTCTGTTGAATAGATTAACTGATCGGCGTTGTTGCGTGCGTCCACTTCCTCGCGCCGTTTTTTGTCTTCCGCCGCATTCGCATCGGCTTCCTTGACCATCTTGTCTATCTCGTCCTTCGTCAAGCTCGTCGATGCAGTGATGGTTATCTGCTGCTGCTTGCCTGTCGCGAGGTCCTTCGCGGAAACGTTGACGATGCCGTTGGCGTCGATATCGAAGGTTACTTCGATTTTCGGTATGCCTCTCGGGGCGGGCGGGATGCCGACGAGCTGGAACTTGCCGAGTGTTTTGTTGTATGCCGCCATCTCGCGTTCACCCTGCAGGACGTGTATTTCGACGCTCGTCTGGTTGTCCGCGGCGGTCGAGAAAGTTTCGCTCTTCCGCGTCGGGATTGTGGTGTTGCGCTCGATGAGTTTTGTGAAAACGCTGCCGAGAGTCTCGATGCCGAGAGAGAGCGGGGTCACGTCGAGAAGAAGGACGTCCTTCACCTCGCGAGTAAGAACGCCTGCCTGAATCGCCGCGCCGAGCGCCACAACTTCGTCCGGGTTGATGCTCTTGTTCGGTTCCTTACCTATCAGGTTGCGGACAAGTTCCTGAACCGCCGGGATGCGCGTCGAGCCGCCAACAAGCAGGACCTGATCGATTTCGGAAGGTTTCAGCCCGGCATCATTCAACGCCTGCTTCGTCGGGCCGAGAGTTTTCTCGACCAAGTCGGCTGTCATCTTATTGAAGTCCGCACGAGTGAGCTTCATATCAAGATGCTTCGGGCCGCTCGAATCCGCCGTGATAAAGGGAAGGTTGATCGCAGTCTCGGTTCGGCCTGAGAGCTCGATCTTTGCTTTTTCGGCCGCCTCGCGCAGCCTCTGAACCGCCATCTTATCCTTGCTGAGATCAACACCCTGATCCTTTTTAAATTCGGCGATCATCCAGTCAACGATCTTCTGGTCGAAATCGTCGCCGCCGAGGAAGTTGTTTCCGGCAGTGGCTTTAACCTCAATGACGCCGTCGCCGATGTCGAGCACGGAAACGTCGAAAGTGCCGCCGCCGAGGTCGAACACGAGCACCGTCATATCTTTATCTTTGTCGATGCCGTAGGCGAGGGCGGCTGCGGTCGGCTCGTTGATAATGCGGAGAACTTCGAGGCCGGCGATTCGTCCCGCGTCCTTTGTGGCCTGCCGCTGGCTGTCTTCGAAGTAAGCAGGGACCGTAATGACGGCCTGAGTGACCTTCTGGCCGAGATAGTTTTCCGCCTCTTCCTTCATTTTCTGAAGAACCATCGAAGAAATCTCCTGCGGCGTAAACGGTTTGCCGTTCAGAGTGACTTTATGGTCGCGTCCCATATAACGCTTAATGGACATGACCGTGTTGTCCGGATTGGTTACGGACTGACGTTTAGCGGAAGTTCCGACTATTCTTTCGCCCTCACGTGTAAAAGCCACGACGGAAGGGGTGGTTCTGCTTCCTTCTGCATTTGGGATAATAACCGGCTCGCCGCCTTCTATGACGGCCACGCATGAGTTAGTGGTTCCCAAATCTATACCTATAACTTTACCCATATACTTCACCTCCGGTGATAGTTGGCCTAAGGGGCGGCCAAGAAAATCTCTTTTGTAATTATTATATGCCCTTAGCATTATGGTGTCAAGCAATCTTAAAATTTTATTACAAGCAAATTCTGGCGAGTTGATTCCGGGCCGCGTACGCTCATTTTTCATAGTAATCTCTATATTGATAAATTTTTAACAATGCATATAATATTCTACAATTGTGTGAAAGGCATCCGTTATGACGACATTTGCATCTATTGAAGAAATAATTAAAGACGTCAAAGCCGGGAAATTTGTGCTGGTTGTGGACGATGATGACCGTGAGAATGAAGGCGACCTGATTGTCGCCGCCGAAAAGTGCACCCCCGAACATATCAATTTCCTTTGCAAATACGCCCGAGGGCTGATCTGCGTCCCGATCACCACCAAGCGTGGCATGGAACTCGACCTAAATCTGATGGTTTCGGATAACACAGAGAAGCACGGGACGGCTTTCACGGTATCAGTGGATGCAAAACACGGAACAACGACAGGCATTTCCGCATACGACCGGGCTGTAACGGTGAAAGCGCTGATCGATCCCGCGACAAAAGCCAGTGACATCGCGCGGCCGGGACACATTTTCCCGTTGATCGCAAAGGAGAACGGCGTTCTTCAGCGTGCCGGGCACACTGAAACGGCTGTCGATCTTGCAAAGCTCGCGGGCCTGTATCCGGCGGCGGTGATCTGCGAGATCATGAACGACGACGGGACGATGGCTCGTCTGCCGGAACTCGAAGTTTTTGCTAAAGAGCATGACATCAAATTGGTTCAGATAAAAGACCTCATCAACTACAGGCTGAGAACCGAGCGGCATGTCAGAAGGCACGGCACGGCGACTCTGCCGACTATTTTCGGCGAGTTCAAGATCATCGCATACGAGAGCGATGTTGACAGCAAGCACCACGTCGCACTGGTGATGGGCGAGTTCACACCGGATGAGCCCGTGATGGTGCGCGTACACTCGGAATGTCTGACGGGCGATGTGTTCCACTCGATCCGCTGCGACTGCGGGGCGCAGTTGCACACAGCTCTGAAGATGATTGCGGCCCGCGGCAAGGGCGTACTGGTTTACATGAGGCAGGAAGGCCGCGGGATCGGGCTGGGGAACAAGATAAAGGCGTACGAGTTGCAGGATTTAGGATGTGACACTGTGGAAGCGAACGAGAAGCTCGGATTCCCTGCCGACCTGAGGGATTACGGAACGGGCGCGCAGATTCTGGTCGATTTGAACATAAGGAAGATCGAACTACTTACAAATAACCCGAAAAAAATCATAGGTCTCGAAGGTTATGGGATGGAGATCGTGAACAGGATTTCCATGATTATAGAGCCGACGGAAGAGAATAAGCGTTACCTCAAAACAAAGAAGGAAAAAATGGGGCATCTGCTCGAAGTGTGATGAGCGGGCCTGTACCAATGGAGGCGGGCGATGGCGAGATTTGAAGGAAAACTGATGGCTGCCGGACTTAAGTTCGGTATTGTTGTGAGCAGATTCAATGATTTCATGACCAACCGCCTGCTGGAAGGCGCGCTGGATTCGCTCGACCGGCACGGCGCGGTTATAGACGACATCGACATTGCTTGGGTGCCGGGCGCGATGGAGATACCTGTGGTGGCCAAAAAGATGGCCGAAAGCAAGAAGTACGACGCGGTCATCAGCTTGGCGGTTGTTATCAGAGGCGGGACGCCGCATTTCGAGCATGTTTGCAACGCTCTCACGCGCGGTGTGAGCTCCATATCTCTCGAGACCGGAGTGCCTGTGATATACGGCGCGATCACTGCGGACACGATCGATCAGGCGATCGAGCGCGCGGGCACGAAAGCCGGCAATAAGGGGTTCGATGCGGCCAACACGGCTGTCGAAATGGCGAATCTTTTAAGGCAGTTGTAACAGCCGATTCGTATGTGAAATTCGGAATAAACGATAGTTAGTAATTATTCCTGATATATATCATTTAAATTATAGCGCGAATCGGAAGATTCCTGTAAAATGTTGCCTGATCCACGGGCGCAATTGCCATGATCGACAATTGTTCACCTGTTAATTAAACGGAGTTTTTAGGCGATGGGCAAGAAACGAATTTTCAGCGGTATTCAGCCGAGCGGTACAATCCACATCGGAAACTATTTCGGAGCTATCGAAAACTGGGGCAGACTTATCGATACTTATGAATGTATTTTTTGTATAGTGGACTATCATGCGATAACGATACCATACGATGTTGAAGAAATGCAGAATAGAGTGTGGAACGCTGCTTTGGACAATATTTCCGCCGGACTCGATCCAGACAGATGCACGATTTTTATTCAGAGCCACGTGCCTGAGCACACCGAGCTTCAGTGGCTGCTGAATACAATTACGCCGATGGGCGAGCTTTCGAGGATGACACAGTTCAAGGACAAGTCGAAGCAGCACGGCGAGAATATTAACGCGGGGCTTCTGAACTATCCGATACTCATGGCGGCGGACATTCTTCTTTACAAGGCGGACGCGGTGCCGGTTGGCGAGGATCAGGCGCAGCATCTAGAGCTGACGCGCGAGGTGGTAAGGCGTTTCAATTCGCGTTTCGGAGAATTTTTCACGGAGCCGGAGACGCTGATAGGCCGTGGCGCCCGCGTGATGGGGCTGGACGGCGAAAACAAGATGAGCAAAAGCCTCGGCAATCACATAGCCGTGACGGAGGAGCCGGAGTCGATATGGGAGAAACTGCGGCCTGCTAAGACGGACATCAACCGGGTGCGCCGAACGGACAAGGGCGACCCGAACAAGTGCAATATTTACAGCTACCATCTGCTTGTTACTCCGGACGAACAGTTGAAGACGGTGTGGGACGGTTGCACGACGGCCGGGATCGGATGTATCGACTGCAAGAAGATGCTGTTCGACAACTTGAACGCGGTGCTCACGCCGATCCGGGAGAAAAGGCAGGAACTTGAAAAGAATCCGGATTATATCATCGATGTGCTTCATGCCGGTGCGCGCAAGTGCAGCGAGATAGCTAAGGAAACGATAAAGGAAACGAAGAAGGTAATGGGGCTGCTGTCCGGATTTTGAGGTGGCTGCTGCAAAATAAATGAAAAAGGCGGAAGAATTATGGCGACTATAAAACCTTTCAAAGCGCTGAGATATAACAAGGAGAAAGTGGACAGTATCGCGGAAGTGCTGTCGCCGCCATACGATGTGATTACACCCGAAAAGCGGGAAAAACTTTATGAACAGAGCGTGCACAACATAACGCGGGTCGATTTCCCGATTCCCCCGGAGCAGGGCGATGTTTACGAGTTGTCGGCGAAGATTCTCGACGAATGGGAAAAGGACCAGTTGCTTGTAACGGAATCGCAGCCTGCGATATACATAACCGAGGAAGCCTACGTTGATTTCGAAGGAGTCCGGCGAGTCAGGCGCGGTTTTATCGCGCGGATGAAGGTGGAAGATTATTCCTCCGGAACGATTTTTCCTCATGAGAGAACGTTTCCGAAACATAAGGGCGACCGGATGAGGTTGCTGAAGGCGACCAAGACGCAGTTCAATCCGGTGTTTGGTTTCTATTCGGATTCGGACAGCAGTGTTTCGACCATTTTAAAGAATGTTGTCGGCAGATCGGCCCCGGACTGGACTTTTGACTTCGAGGACGGCGCAACAAGGTCAATTTGGACGATGACCGACCAGAAAGAGGTCGCGCAGGTTGTGGAGGCGATGTCCCCGAGGAAGGTTTTTATTGCCGATGGGCATCACAGATACGAAACATCGCTCGAATACTCGAAGCTGATGGACAAGGAGAACGGCACGACTCCGGCTCAGGACCTGCCGTATCATTACACGCTGATGTATTTCGTGGCTATGGAAGACGAGGGCTTAACGATCCTCCCGACGCACAGGCTGTTGAGAGACATCAAGGATTTCGACAAAGACAATTTGATCAAATTTCTCGAAAAGGGCTTTGATGTTAAGGAAATGGAGCGACAGGCTGCGATCGACCGCATATACAAGGCGCCGGGCTCGCAGATGATGTTTGTTCAGGTCGGAGAGAAGTGTTATGCAATAGAAGCTAAGGCGGAGGCGATTGCCGCGAACAATGCATTGCAGGAACTTCACGAGACAGTAAGAAAGTTGAATGTGTCGATTTGCGAGAAGATGATAATCAGGCCGCTGATCGGCGAGGAAGCGGATCTTCTGAGCCATGTGGCGTATGTGGTTGCCCCGGAGGATGTCAGCAATAAGATAAAGAACAATGAGTGCCAATTCGCGGTGTATCTTGCGCCTATTCATATCAAGGACGTTGAGCCCGTTGCGATGGCAACACAAGTTATGCCACAAAAATCGACATTTTTCTTTCCAAAACTTATAACAGGTCTTGTAATGTACCGCCATCCGAATAATAATAGTTGATTGAATCAATATCAAAACCTTAATGGTTTTGATCGGCGTTATAAAAAAGTAAAGTTATTCGACGTCGTAAGAGCAGTAAATAAGCGATGGAGAGTGGGAATTGCTTGGTCAATTTCGAGTGAGAACAGGCGCGAAATGCGAGATGATCGACATAACGCGCGAGGTGGCCGAGCAATTAAAAAAAGCGTCTGCGGAAAATGGAATTTGCGTAGTGTATGTATCGCACACTACCGCTGGAGTGACGATTAATGAAAATGCGGATCCGGATGTTCCGCGCGACATACTTGTCGGGCTGGAAAAATTTGTTCCGGAACGCGGGGATTACCGGCATGCGGAGGGGAACTCGCCGGCGCACATCAAAAGCAGTCTAATGGGTGCGTCCGCGACGGTGATTGTGGAAGGCGGCCGGATGCTTCTCGGAACGTGGCAGTCGATATTTTTCTGTGAGTTTGACGGACCTCGGAGTAGAACGGTTAATGTGAAATTTATCGAAGGCTGAGATAAGTAAACGGGACCGCCCGTAAAGATCAACACAAAGGAGGCGAAGAACGTGTCGAAGTACGTAGTAGCGGTAGTCGGAGCGACCGGAATGGTCGGCGGCGAAATGATCAAAGTACTTGAGCAGCGTAAGTTCCCGGTCAAAAGTCTGGTGCCACTGGCCACGGAGAGAAGCGTAAAGAAGGGCCTGAAGGTCAAGTTTAAGGGACAAGCGATAACGGTCAAGGAGACGAACGACGCCGCGTTCAACGGGGTTGACCTTGTGTTGTTTGCGGGAGGCAGTAATGCGTCGCAGGAGTACGGATGGGAAGCCGTGCGGCGCGGAGCGATTGTTGTGGACAACAGCAGTTTCTTCAGGATGAGAGCGGATGTGCCGCTGATCGTCCCGGAAGTTAATATCAAGGCGCTGAAAAGACATCAGGGGCTGATTGCCAACCCGAACTGCTCGACGATTCAGATGGTTGTCGCGCTGAAACCGATTTATCTGAAGTTCGGGATCAAGCGCGTGGTCGTGAGCACTTACCAGTCCGTGTCAGGAACGGGCAAGGAAGCGATCGAGGAATTGCGCGAGCACACGAAAACGATAGTTGGCGGAAAGAAGCCTGCAAAACCTGTGGTATATCCCAAGGAGATCGCGTTTAACGTTCTTCCGCACATCGATTCATTCACCGAGAATGGCTACACGAAGGAAGAAATGAAGATGGTGAATGAAACACGGAAGATTTTCTCCGATCCGAACATTCAGATCAGTGCGACGTGCGTGCGCGTTCCGGTTTACGTCGGGCATGCCGAGAGCGTTAATGTCGAGACGTTCAAACCGGTGACGACGGATGTGGTGAGAAAGCTCCTGAAAAAATCCCCGGGCGTTGTTGTTGTGGACGACGAGGATCCGACTGAGAAGGATAAGAACCGCAGGAGTTATCCTCTGAGCATAGAGTCGGCCGGAAGAGACGAGGTGTTTGTGGGAAGGATACGCAAAGACATCTCTGTCGAAAACGGAATCGACATGTGGGTTGTTGCCGACAATATCAGAAAAGGCGCAGCGCTGAACGCCGTACAGATAGCCGAATTTATATTTGCATGAGGAGGCGCGTATGGAAAAACGGGCGGCGAAACCGAGACGGGTTACACACAGCGAAACGCTGGATAGGCTGATACGCCTCAAGCGCGATTTCGCGGTTGTCCCGTTCGGAGCGGAAAAAGAGAAGTGGCAGAAGAACATGCTCGTGCGAAAACGCCACGCTGTATCCGAGCAGGAAGAGCATAAGCGGCTGATCCGCGAGGTGGACACCTCGATTAAGGGCATTGATTTTCCCGCAGAGGAAATGGCGAAGATCATCCGAAGCTGGATGAAGTCGGACGAGGACTGAATTTAGACAATAACTGTTGCCCGGGATTCATGCGCGGCGGCAGGACTAAAAAGAATAATTAATAAATAACCGGCCCGGCCGGTTATTTTTTTTAAGATCACAAGGTGCGGGTGGGTAAGATGGCAGAGACTAAACTGGATCAGATTTTGAAAAGAGTGGACAGCATGCCGCCGCTGCCTGCGACGGCGATGAAGGTTATTGAGATAGCCAACGATCCGAACTCCAGTGTTTCGGACATGGATAAGGTTATCACCATGGATGCCGTGTTTTCGGCGAAGGTGCTGAAGATGGTTAATTCGGCATACTTCGGGCTGCGGGACAAAATTGTAAGTACTTCCCGCGCGATCGCGCATCTGGGGATGAACACGGTCAAGAATCTCGTTCTCTGTGCGGTTGTGGTAAACAAGCTGACGGAAAATATACGGTCCGGCGGGTTCGATATGGATGGATTCTGGAAGCATTCAATAGCGTGTTCGGTCGCAACCCGGATAATTGCGCGCCGCATGAATGTAACAAGTTATGAAGTGGAAGATTATGCGCTTGCCGCGCTGATGCATGATATCGGCAAACTCGTTTTCATCAATTTTATGAAAAACGATTATAAGAATGTTACCGCTTATGCGATCGAGCAGAAAGTTTCGTTTATTGCGGCGGAGCGTAAAATTCTCGAACCGGACACGTTGATGACTGTTAAGATCGACGAAAGCGGCGCGGCGGTTTTCGGGACTGTCGAGAAGATGCTAGATCACGGCTATGTCGGCAAGCATCTGGCGATTAAGTGGAACTTGCCGGAAATAATGGTTGATGTTATCGCTCACCATCATTTTCCCGGCGAATGCACGGACGGATATACGAAGAAGGCGGTGCACGCGGTTCATGTCGCGGATATTTTCTGCAAGGCGAACGGGATGGGATTCTGCGGAGATGCGTTCGCACCAATAATCAAAGATGATACGTGGCGGCTTCTGGGGATGACTCAGGAGGAAATGAACCGGTTGAAGCCGAAATGGCTGCAGGAGATCGAGGAGGCTAAGGATTTTCTGAAAGTATGACGGTTCGGCTATGTGTCCGGTGTGATTGATTTCGGTTTTTGATGTGATAGAATACGAAGGCAAGGACAAGAAATATAGGGAGGGTAAGATGAGAAAACCATTTATGGCGGGCAACTGGAAGATGAACGGGAGCTTGCAGCAGGTGAGCGAGTTCATCGAAGGATTCATAGTTTCTGAAGAAACAGCCAAAGAGCGCGAGGTTATAATCTGCGCGCCGTTCACGTTGATACCGGCATGTGTAGCCAAGGGAGCTGAGAAGAAGCCGTACATGAAGTTCGGGGCGCAGAATGTTCACTGGGAACCGAAGGGCGCGTTCACGGGCGAGGTTTCGGTCGGCATGTTGAAGGAATCGGGCTGCTACTGCTGCATTATCGGGCACTCCGAAAGGCGTCAGTATAACAAAGAAACGGACGAGATGATCAACAAGAAGATGAATGCGCTGCTCGACGGCGGCGTGTTGCCGATTGTCTGCGTAGGCGAGACGCTCGAAGAGCGCGAAGCCGGCAGGACGGAAGAGGTTGTTTCCACACAGGTTCGCGGTAGTATAGTCGCATCCGTCGGAGCGAAGGACCTCTCCGGTATCGTTATCGCGTACGAGCCGGTATGGGCGATCGGGACCGGAAAGACGGCGACTCCGGAGCAGGCGGAGGAAGTTTGCGGGATGATCCGCACGCTGGTTGCGAAAGAGATAGGCGGAGCGATTGCCGACGGAATGAGGATACTGTACGGCGGCAGCATGAACGCGGCGAATGTTGATGTGCTGATGGCGCAGCCGGATATCGACGGCGGCCTCGTCGGTGGAGCGAGCCTGAAAGCGCCCGATTTTTCGCGGATTGCCGAATATATAAAGCAGTAAAAATATAAATGATAAATGTTCCGGCCGGCGCCGGATGAAGAGCTTTTGAAGCGGTGAGCCGGTTCGGACTTTCGGAGAATATTTCCGGATGTTACCCCGCGGATTTATCCGGAATCTCGATTTCGGCCTGTTATTGTCTTCGGCCGGCCTTGTGCTGATCGGACTTTTCACGCTTTTTTCGCTGAGCAGGATAGGCGGCGGCCACATTTCGGTCAGCCCGTATTTCAAGCAGCAGATGGTCTGGCTTGCCGTATCCTGTGCTATGTGCGCGGTGTGCTGGAGCCTGAACTACAAGCTGTGGGATCGTTTTGTCTGGCTGATGTACGCGGTGAATATTGTTTTGCTGATTGGTCTTATGATTATCGGCCACAGCATTTCGGGGGCGAAAAGCTGGTACGGGCTGAGGGGCATAATGAGTTTTCAGCCGTCGGAGTTCGCGAAGCTGCTTTTCGTGGTGACGTTTGCCGGATACCTTTCGCGGTACAGGCAGGAAATCAACAGTCTCATTTATCTCGGTGTGGCTTTTGTGCAGTTTCTGGTGCCGTTCGGGCTGATTATGCTTCAGCCGGACCTTGGGACGGCGTTTGTTTTCGTGGCGATTTTTTTCTGCATGATGTACGTTGCCGGAGTGGAGGCGCTGACACTGATAGTGAGCCTCGTTATTTTCGCTGCGGGGGGCGCGGGCGGCGCGGCGTTTGTCCTGAAAGATTATCAGGTCAGAAGGCTGACGTCGTTTGTCGATCCTTCGGCGGACCCGCTTGGGTCGGGCTATCAGTTGATTCAATCGAAGATAGCGGTGGGCTCCGGCGGAATTTTCGGAAAGGGTTTGTTCCACGCCACACAAGCTAAGATGGGTTTTCTTCCTGCGGCGCACACGGATTTTGTTTTTTCAGCTTTTGCTGAACAAACAGGATTGATCGGTGCGGTTCTGGTTCTGGTTCTTCTGATATGGTTTTTGATGAGAGTTGCCAAGATCGGGGGCAAGGCGGAGGACCTGTTCGCGATGTATATAGCCGCCGGGATTTTTGCGATGATAGGCTTTCAGGCCCTTTTCAATATTGGGATGACCGTGGGCTTGCTTCCGATAACGGGAATACCGCTTCCGTTTATGAGTTACGGCGGTAGTTCTCTGATGACGAACGCGTGCGCGGTTGGGCTTTTGCTGAATATTTCGGTGAGAAGGCGTAAAATTATGTTCGTTTGAACGCACAATTCTCCGGGAGGAAATGTCGTTGACAAAAAGAGATTTAACAGTGGTGATTCTCGCGGCGGGGAAAGGGACTCGGATGAAGTCGGACCTGCCGAAGGTGATGCATAGGATATGCGGCCGGCCGATGATCGATCACGTGCTTGAGAAGGCGGAGGCGCTTGGGGCATCGAAGGTTGTGGCGGTGGTCGGGTGGCAGTCGGAAAAGGTTATTCCGCATCTCGAAGGCCGTGCGGAATATGTGCTGCAAAACCCGCAGATCGGAACGGGTCATGCGATGATGTGCGCGGCGCCGAAATTCGAGGGGACGGACGGGGTGGTTCTGCTGCTGTACGGTGATGTGCCGATACTCACCGTGAACACGCTGAAAAAGTTGCTTGAGGTGCATTCAGCGCAGGGCAATAAGGCGACTGTGTTGACGGCTGTTCTCGACGATCCATCCGGGTACGGGCGGATTATCAGGAATGAAGCCGGGTTGGTGGAAAGAATTGTGGAGCACAAGGACGCTTCGGATGAGGAGAAGTCGGTTAAGGAAATCAATACCGGGATATACTGCTTCGACATTCCGGAACTGGAAGTTGTGCTTAAGGAGATCACTAACGATAATGCGCAGGGCGAGTATTATATAACCGACGCGATAGGGCTGATGCGTAGTCACGGGTGGCGTGTGGGGGCGGTTATGGCGGAGGATCCGAGGGAAACCGAGGGAGTGAACACCGAGGAACAGCTTTTGCGGCTCGAAAAGGCGATGTGCGAAATTTCAGGCGGCAATTGACTTTAATCGCCCTTTGTATCATATTAATTTATTTGTGTCACGCTTATGTGAAGGAGCGGCCATGGAAGATTGTGATTTGTTGAAAAACAGACGGGTTTTTCACAAAAGGTCCGAGATGATGCTGGTTACAGGCAGCGGCAATAAGGACCTTTCCAGAAAGGTTGCCGCCTCGATAGGTATGGAGCTTGCCAAGGTTGATGTGAGCAAGTTCGAAGACGGCGAAACGAGAGTTCAGATAGATGTCGGCGAGGCGCAGAGCGTGCGCGGGAAGCATGTGTTTGTGATTCAGTCGATTTGCCGGCCCGTGAATGATAATCTGATGGAGCTGCTGATAATGATCGATGCGCTGAAGCGCGCTTCGGCGGCCCATATCACGGCTGTGATTCCGTATTACGGTTACGCGAGGCAGGACAAGAAGGTTGTTCCGCGCGAGCCGATCACAGCGAAGCTGGTGGCGGATATTCTCGAAACGGCGGGAGTAAACCGCATGATGGCGATGGACCTGCATTCGGCGTCGATTCAGGGATTTTTCAATATCCCTGTGGACCATTTGTCATCGCTGCCGACAGCCGTGAAGCATTTCAAGGAGAACGGAATCGGCGGCGCCGGAACGGTGGTTGTATCGCCGGACGTCGGCGGCGTGGCAAGGGCGCGCATGGTTGCGGAGCAGATCGAGTCGCCGTTGGCGATCATTTCGAAAAGACGCATGAGGGCGAATCATGTGGCGGTTTTCGAGGTCATCGGAAAAGTCGGCGGAAAGAATTGCCTGATGATCGACGACATGGCGGATACGGCGCGAACGCTGGTAGCCGGAGCGGACCTTCTTAAGAAGCACGGCGCGAAGGAAGTCAGCGCGTACTGCACGCACGGTGTACTGTCCGGAGACGCGATCGAGAGGGTCAAGAAATCGACTCTCAAGGAGATTATCGTGACCGACACGATACCGATCCCGAAGAAGCATAGAAATGAAAATAAAGTGAAAGTTATCTCCGTCGCGAATGTGTTCGGAGAAGCGATAATGAGGGCATTTGAGGACAAGTCGATAAGCATATTGTTCATCAATCCCGGAAAAAAGAAAAAGTAACTATCTGACGGAAAACATCCGTCTGCCGATAGAGAAGGGGAGGAAATGTTATGGCGGACATCAAAATAGCCGCAGCGAAAAGAACGGAAGAGGAAAAGGGCAAAGGAGCGAACAGAAGGCTCCGGATGCAGAAAATGATACCTGCTGTCCTTTACGGAGAGCAGAAGGAGCCGGTGAGCCTGAAACTTCCGGAAGGCGACATCGAAAGGCTTCTTTCGCACGGCGGATCGCACTCGATTCTGAATCTCGAGATAGACGGGTCAAGCGAGAAAAACCTTGCGATGATCAAGGACGTGCAGCACAAAACTCTCACGAGCAAAGTGCAGCATGTTGACCTCATCCGCATTTCACTCGACAAGAAGGTTGAAGTGAGAATCGAGCTCAAGCTGATCAACACGGAAAACATCAGCAAGAAGGGCGGCATCATCAATCAGATTATGAACGAATTGTATGTCGAGTGCTTCCCGGACAAAATCCCGGAAATCATCGAAGTCGATCTGAGCGATGCGGCGCCGGGCGATTCGTTCAATGTTGCCGACATCAATGTGCCGGAAGGTGTCGCGGTTCTCGACGAAGCGACGGAAGTTGTAATAGCCATTCTGGCTCCGAAGGCCGAGGAAGAAAAGTCCGGGGCTGAAGGTGAAGGCGCTGAAGGCGAAGCTGCTGAAGGTGGAGACGCCGCGAAGGATAAGGAAAAGGACAAGGATAAGAAATAACGGCGGAAGGCGGCCGGATGGTATCGTCAGATGCTGTTTCCGAGTTCCGCAAAATTGCTTGAAAGATATTGCAGAGAGCGGGTCCGAAAGGCCCGCTCTTTTAGTATAATGTTCATCGTGATCTGATATGAAAGATGATCGTGTCAAAATAATCGTAGGGCTCGGCAACCCGGGCCTGAAATATAAGAATACCCGGCACAACGTAGGTTTTATGGCGCTCGATGTTTTTGCCAAGCGATGCGGCGGTGCGGTTAAAACGAAGAAGACCGCTGATTTCATCAGGAGTACGGTGGTTTTCGATCACGAAGAACTGATTTTAATTAAACCTCAGGCGTATATGAACAACAGCGGGCATTCGCTCGCGGCGACAGGCATTAACTGGGCAGGTCTGCACAAGAACGTTCTCGTTGTTTACGACGACGTAACACTCGACTTCGGCAGGTTGAGAGTCAGAGGCGCGGGCAGCGCGGGCGGTCACAAGGGAATGAAGAATATAATCGACGTGCTCTCGACTCAGGAGATACCGCGGTTAAGGATAGGCGTTGGGAAAGACCCTGAGATGGAGATGGTCGATTACGTGTTGAAGCCTTTTTTTAAAGAGGAGAAGAAGTATTTACCAGATGTACTCAATCGTGCAGCGGACGCTATTGAGTGCGCGGTGGCGGACGGAGTCGAGGCGGCAATGAATAAGTACAATGCCTCGGCGGGTTCCGCCGAGTAGCGCGCAAATTACTCCTTTTTCAACGACAAATGTCAGGCGGATGGAAAGGTTATCTCTTTCACCTTCGTCTTGGTAATCCAGTCGTTCAGAGATATTCCGGTATCCGTGAATTCAATATATGTTGAATGAACTATCCAGTCTCCGGTGTTCACGTACCACTGATTCTTGGCTTCGGTCTCGGTAATGCCGGGTGCATGCGTGTGGCCGAAGAAAACGACATCGTATCTCATGCGTTTCAGCAACTGCTCCGCGGCCTGCTCCCAGATTTTAAGAAATCGTTCAGGAACGCCTACCTGCTGTTTCTCAGGCGAGGGCTCGACCTGCTTATTCTTCGGGTTGCGCTGGAAGATTCTTACGACGTCGCGCCAGAAGTCCACCGCGCTCTGGTCTATCGGCTTGCCGGTCACCGATTTTAGAAAGTCCACTGCGTCGTATAGATGATCCTGAAAGAGGGGGTCGTAATAGTGGCCGTGATCCATGTAAACTTTTTTACCGAATATTTCTCTTTCGAACGGCCGCTTGTTATCGCAGTATGTCATTGTGAAGTCTTTTTCAAACAGCTCAATGCCCCTCAGTGAAATGTCGTGATTACCTATGAGATAAACGAGCGGGATTCCCTTTTTCGGAAATTCGAGCAGTCGCGATATCAGGAGCTTATGGCGCGGCCAGACGGTTTCTCCCTTCAGCGGAGGGAAATCGAATATATCGCCGAGTACGTACAGTGTCTGCGCGTTTTTTTCGACGTAATCAAGAAATTCAAAGAAATGCTCTTTGCGTTCGCGGTCCCATCTGTCCACATGCAGGTCGGATATGAATATTTGAAGGTTGCGTTTTGTTTTCATTTAAATTGTCATTTCTCCTCTGTGGGTTTGATTGCGAAAGCACGTATCGTCACACCGCCCGAATTGCCTGACAATGGAACGAGAAGGGACTTATCGACTATGTCCGCCGCTGAACGGATGGTGTCTCTGATGCCTTTTAGTCTGCTTCTGACGAATTTTTTTTCTTTGTCGCCGATCGGCAAGCCTACTTTTTTGAACGACCCCGCGGAAAAAAGGAGGTCTGCGAGCCCCCATCTCGGATATTTCATTTCTCTTATCGTAAATCCGGCGGTTTCGAGCGCGGACGTGAGGGTCTTCGGTGTGAAATAAAAAAGGTGATGTTCAGGTGCAATCAGACCCCATTCTTTGCCGAGAACCTTCGAAGGGGCGCTCTCGTAATTTGGTGTCTCGATAACGAGAAGACCGCCCGGCTTCAAAGCGGCGAATGCTTTTTTTAACCCCTCGACGGGTGATGTGAGATGCTCGATTAAATCCAGCATCAGCACGAGGTCGAATTTGTTCGCCGGTATATCGAGATTAATGAAGTCGCCGATGTAAATATTGAACCGATTTTTCAATCCTGCTTTTTCCGCGGCGAATTTGCTTATTTCGACGCCGTTTGCCGTCCAGCCGCGCCGTGAAGCCTCTTCAAGGAAATAGCCCGCTGCGCATCCGATATCTAGAAGGGTTCCTTTTGATGTTGTCTTTTCGATTTCGTCGAACAGCGATAAAGCTCTTTTTTTCGATTGTATTTTTGCTCTGCCTTCTATATCTTCAATCCCGTATCCTCTCTCGGCGTTGAAATATCCCTCATTGTAAACTTCTTTTTCAAGATATTGGGAATCGGGCCGCGGTCTGATGAATACGAGACCGCAGCGAGAGCATCGTACGCCTGTGAATCCGCTTTTATCGAACTCAGGAGTAGTTTGCTCTGAGCCGCATATATCGCAGGGTGTATGTATCAGAGGAATATCCATCGATTATAATCTGATAGGCCGCCTTGGCAAAAGATGATTCCAACATCTATAGCTATTCTAACTTATAGAGATGTTATCATACACACCTGTCGCAAATTATGCCAAATAATGTAAAATCAAGGGGACACAAAAAGGAGAGGCGGCAAAGATGGAAAAGGTAAAACTCGGAATAGTAAGCTTTACGGATCCGCGGGCGGTGAAGGGGATCGACCAAATTAATAAACTGAATCTCGGCTATCAGGATGAAGTTGTAAAAATACTCAGGAAAGCAGGATTCGACTGCTATATACCGTTGAAGGGCAAATGTGTTGACAGCAGGAAGGCGGCGGAAGAGGCAATAAAGAAGTTTTCGGCGGAAGGCGTGGACGCGCTTGTGTTCGGCTGCTGGAAGTGGACAGACCCGATGCTGGCGGTTGATGTATCGAGGCGGGTGGACAGGCCGGTGGCGTTGGTCGGCGCGGACGACGAGGCAAGCACACCGCTCGGTTGCATTGCGGCGATCGGCGCGGCAATGTGGGAGATAGCACCGCATGCAAACTCTCTGACACACGCAAGAATCATCGGTGACTATCAGCGCCTGATAAAGTGGGCACGCGGCGTCGGAGCGCTGTCGCAGCTCAAGAGACAGTCGCTTTTGCTGTGGGGAGGTTCGTACTGCCTTAAGATGTCTCATCTTGAAGATGATCCGTCGAAACTGAAATCTTTTTTGGTAGGCGACATTCTGATCGAGGATCAGTATTTTCTGGTTGACGGCGCGGAAAAGATATTAAAAAAGGAGCCGCAACGCGCGAAGCGCTTTGTCAAATGGCTACAGAAGAGCGGGACGGAAATAAAGTACGACGGGAAAAGATCGCGGCCGGAAGTTCTCGACCGTCAGATTGCGTTGTACCTCGCGGCACGGGATAGACTTGCTGAGCTCGAAGGTGAGGCGATAGGCGGAATATCGATTAAGTGCCAGCCGGCGCTTTCCGAGAAGTATGGCGTGACGGGCTGTGTAATTCCGTCGATGCTGCCGTTCAATGAGGACGCAGAGGGAGCAAGGACGGTCGTTCCGGCATCGTGCGAGGGAGATATTAAGGGATTGATTACATCGATGCTGCTTCAGTCGATATCTGGAGGCATTCCAGCAGGATTCGGCGATATCCGGCATATAAAAGTCGGGGACAAGTGCCTTCTTATTATCTCGAACTGCGGCGGTGCTTCGGTTTACTATGCCGCGCCCGGAAAAGGAACGGCCGCGACAATGAAACGCGTGTATTTCAGGCCGCAGTGTCAGGGCGCGGCGGGCTGCGCGGTCGGCTATATGGGACCGTCGTTCAACAGTGCGACTGTAGCGAGGCTGATTCGCTGCGACGGCGAATATGTTATGCAGATGACGGTTGGCAACTCGGAGAATGTTGATGAAAAGCTGGTCGGCCGGCTCGGTTGGGGTGATACATGGCCGGTTTCCCTCTTCGACATCAACATGGACCTTGCCGCTTTCGCGGATATGATGGGAAGCAATCATTACAGTTTCATTCCGGGCGACCACTCGCAGGAAGTCGAGTTTGCATGTCGTGCGGCCGGAATAAGGGTTGAACGATTCTGACCGGCGCATCGATAGTGGCGGCTGAAACCAAATCCGCCGGAGGTTGTCTTGCGCGCTTCAATCAAGTGGATAGATCGCAATCTGGCGCTGCTGATTATCCTTACGGCCGCATTCGCGTTGCGGGTGTATGGGAACGGATACGGGCTCCCCGACCAGCTTAACATTGATGAGGTGCACCTTGTATCGCGGGCCATTAAGTTCGGCTCCGGAGATTTAAATCCTCATTTCTTTTTTTATCCTGCGCTGTACATGTATGTTCTTTTCGGTTTTTACGGTGTGTACTTTGTGATCGCGCACGCGTTGGGGATATTCAAAAGCGCATCGGATTTCGGCATGCAATACTTCATCGATCCTACCGCTTTTTATCTGATTGCGAGGACTCTGACGGCAGCGATCGGAGCGGCGACGGTATGGGTTGTTTATGCTGCATGCGAGAGGTTTTATAACAAACGCATTGCTGTTGCCGCTGCGGCGCTTTTATGTGCGGCTCCATTACATATAGACATGTCTCATTACGCCGTGACAGATGTTCCCATGACATTTCTTATAATGTTGTCGTTGTATTTTGCGATGAAGCTGGCGATGGAGGATGGAAGGAGAAATTATTTCCTCGCGGGTTTGTTCGGAGGACTCGCGATGGCTGTGAAGTACACTGCGGCGCTGTTGATACCCTCGCTGATATTGGCGCATGTTTTTTGCTGGATTAATAGCAAGGACAAGAAGGGAATCGGAGGGCTGTTCAGCTTCAATGTTTTTATGATGGGGATTATATTACTAGCAGCGTTTTTTGCCGGCGCGCCTTACACACTTCTCGATTTCAAAACATTTATTGGTGATGTTCGCATTCAGAATCAGCTTTTGGAAAACGGCTGGTTCGGCATGGAGAATGTCCGGAATATGTGGGTGTATTCCATATCTGTGTACCTGAGGCAGGGGATGGGGTTGCCGTTGCTCGCCGTGTCGATGGCGGGAGTTATATTTGCCGCTCTCAGGAAGAATAAAGCCGGAATTGTACTGCTGGCTTTTGTTGTGATATTTTATTTATTCCACGGCAGAATAACTAAACATGTATTCATCCGTTATTGGGTGGCGATAGTGCCGGCGATGTGTGTTTTTGCGGCTGCTTTCATTGATTGGACGGTGGAGAAAATCAAGATTCCCGCTGTTGCGAGAGATGCATTTGTTTTGTTGGCAGCGCTTGGGTTGATGGCGGCGCCTGTAAGGAGCACGATTAAAGCCGAAGCGCTGATGCGCAACAAGGATACGAGGACGCTTGCGCGCGAGTGGGTGGAGGAAAACATTGAGCCGAGCGCAAAAATAGCGGTGGAGTTCGGAGGGCCGCAGTTGAAGCCGACCGAGGCTTCTTTGATGGACAAATCGCGCGTGGCAAGGATGTTTAAATACCATATAGACGCGGCGGTGCCGTTTTATGCGTACAGGAACAGGAAGCCGGTGCAGGTGGAGGCGGAATCCGCAAAGAAGTTTCATCTGGCTGCGCTCGCAAGAACAGATAAAAAATACGATCTATTTCAAACCTTTGCTCTGGCGGAGTATCCGCTGGCGGAATACAGGCGCGAAGGTTATCTTTATCTGATTGTAAATAGCGGAATATACGACAGATACAATTCCGCTCCCAAGAACTATTCGGAAGCTGTAAAGTTTTACAAAATGCTCGAAAAAGAGTCGATTCTTGTTAAAGAGTTTCCCGCGGAACCGAAAACTAGAAGCGGTCCGGAAATTAAGATATATAAAATAATGCAATGATGCAGTACGGCAACAGTATTATGTGTATGCCGGCTCTATTTTAATCTTTCGTAATTTGATGTTCTTTCGAAGCCCTCAATTTTAAATAGAGTATCTCCACCGATCATTTCGTGAAGCATGTCGGTAGATACTTTGCTGTAGAAAACCGGGGCAATACGTGAAGGGCCTGATTTGTTGTCTCCGTCGA
Source organism: uncultured bacterium (assembly GCA_964409645.1). GTDB lineage: Bacteria > UBP15 > UBA6099 > UBA6099 > UBA6099 > CAYPEK01. The sequence continues at coordinate 40,071 of CAYPEK010000015.1, forward strand.
TCAAGCTCAAATTTGCGCCTTTCACTTCTTTTTCAAATTCAGTTCCGGGATAAACTCGGAAGAATGAATTTACGCCGACCGCATCAGGCCTGTATTCCTTGAAGAAATCGATTGTGTTTGCAGTAGATAGCTCTGACTCGTTCGGAGATCCTGTGATAAGATCGATCGCAAGTTTGATTTCAAGGTCGCGACATTTCCGGATGATATTTTTTATGTCGTCGAAATTATATGATTGATTGCTTCCTGAGAGTATATATGAATCGACGCTCATCGTAATTGTTGTCGCACCCGACAGTTTGAGAGCGTCGAACATCTTGTTGGACCATGGCGATGGTTTAATGTACAAGGACCATTTGATGTTCAGTAGTGAGTTGGCAAGTCTGCTTGCGAAAAGTTCCGAAAAATCGAGGTCGAGGTTGTATTCGCTGTCGCACAGATGAAAATCCGACACGCCGGTTTCAACGAGCGATGCAATCTCACGGATGACTGCGTCCGGATTTCTGTGAATGACAGTAGTTCCGGCTTCGATGCAGTAAGGACATGCCTCGCAACAGCCGTATTGAGTGGCAAAGCCTGCAAGCCCTCTATTTGAAAGATACTTTTCATAATCGATCCCGAAGGGCCTTTCGGGAACAAAATGAGGAACGATTCCGAGATGCCATCCGTTTATTATTTTGTTATCAGGCGTTTCATTTCTGTCGATTGCATCCGCTATGAATCGTGCGGCCTTTTCGCCCGGGCCTTTAACTCCGTAGTCAGCACCTGTTTCGTCAAGAATAATTTCCGGAGTGGCGGAGAATCCTGCGCCGCCTAAAACAACCGGTGCGCCGGAACGCTTTGAGAACTGAACAATGTTCTTGATCTCCGGTATGAAAAACACGTTGTTGTTATAAAGCGCCGAATCTATATTGCGTATTGTGATGCCGATAAGGTCCGGTTTAAGATCGTCAGTTGCATTTTGAACCGCTGTTTCGCAATCATCGGCAAAGCAAAGGTCGAGAACCGTAACATCGTGCCCGGCTTGCGAAAGCGAGGAACCGACATATTCGAGTCCGACCGGAATTACAGGGGGAGTCCTATAAGTGTTTGCATTAATGAGCAGTATTCTCGCCATATTAAATCCCGCCCCTCTTTTTGCGCTTTTTTCCGAGCACAGTTATTATCTTTGCCGATGCGCTTTCATTCTTTACAGTCTGTTTCACATAATTTTCCAAAATTTCAAAAGCGTTTTCACTAAAACAGACTTCGGTTATAACATCTTCGCTCATTCGTCGAAGACATTTCTCCCAATGAGGCATAGCGAGATGAATATTTTCTGCGGTTTCGAACAAATTAAATCCGAGTTTGTTCAATTCCTTGGAATCATTTTCGCCGAAAATCGAACATAAGACAACAATGTTTGCGACAAGTTTTCTGACTTCGACAAAGTCATTGTAGGAAAAAGTTTTATTTGAATAAACGAAATGCGGCGGATCGTGATCGAATACATAGCCGTAGTTTGCGGCTGTTTCATATAACTTCGTGCCGGGATAAATGCGCAGTCTCGTGCAGTGAAAGTCGAGGAAAAAGTATCCTCTGCCGAAGCAACTTCTGAGGGTTTCTCTGAAAGAGGCAGGGGTGTCGTCAGGAAGAAAAGTTATGATGTACGGAGTGAGAGAAATCCTGTTTTTATAAGGTATTGCCGTATCGATTCGACTTACGTTGTTTTTACCCCGGCCGATCACCGTGAGTATGTCGGAATTGTTCGATTCGACTCCGGTGCGGGCAAATTTAAAGTTGGCTTTCAGCAGCAGATCGAAAAGCTCGTCGTCGGCATTTGAGAAATAAAAATAGCCGCCGCAGGAGATTCCGTGAACGTTGTATTCGGCGATAATGCCGAGGATTTCCTTCAGGCGGTCCAAATCGTCGTCGAGAACAGTATCTATGAAGTTAAGCGTTTTGATTAGTGGTTTTGAAAGAATGAATTTGAGATCGCGTTTGATTCTTTCGATTGAATATGTGCGTTTCTTCGGAGCGCCTTCGCGGCAATAGATGCACCCACAGCGGCAGCCGCGAGCAGTTTCGTAGTAAACAACTGGCGAATCGAAGCATAAGTCTTCGTCGAAAACACTTGGAATGCTGTCGAGGTCGTCTATTTCATTCCTGTGTGAGTTGATGATGAGTTCATTTCCATTTCTGAATGATAAACCCTGAATGGTTCGTAAATCTGGCGATCCTGTCAGGCGGTTAAGAAGAAAATCGGTGAAGGCGCGTTCGCCGTCGCCGTTGATTATGGTGTCCACAACGGGGTTCTGACTCAGGATTCTTTCTGCGTCGTCGGCTTCGGGACCGCCGAACAGTATATTGACATGTGGCAATACGCATTTTGTTTTTTGAGCTATGTTTAGCGATTTCATCAGGTTCCAGACGAAAACGGAGAAACCGAGGACGTCGGGCGATTTGCGATAAATCGTCTCCATAAGGATTTCTTCGTCTGTGTCGTGAGGCAGGACCATGTAATCGATGTCGCATTCGGATTTTATCAGAGGTGTTTGTTCGGCGAATTTCTTTAGTATTGGTAATGAAAGATTAAATTTTGTGTCCTCGCTGCCCGAAGCGCCGCCGGGGTTGTATGAGGGGAAAGTAATCAGTAATACTTTCATGATTCCGAAGAGCCCTTTTTGTGAAATTCGTTAAGAACGTATTCGGGCTCGGCATAGAAAACGAAGCCGCGTTCGAACAGCCTCGTAATCAAAGGAACAACATCATCCGGCGCCGCATTGCCGCCCGAAACGATTTTTTCAGTGATTAACTGTATGTCGGGTGACGAGCCGTCGAAGTGGCGCAATGATTCGGCAAATATCTCGTGGTTTCTGACTTTTACCGGCATTATACCCGGCTCGCTGTGGGAGTAGAGCAGGTAAAACTTCTGTCGGCGCTGTTTCATATATTCTGACAGATTATTAACATCGATAACGTGAGGTATGTTATGTGAGATTTCGCACGTTTCGTATCTCGGTATGAAAGCTCCTTTGCAGCCGGATTGCAGCGTGTCGATTTCGGAATTGTACAGGATGGATTCGCGGAAATAGTTATATAAGTTATTGGCGATCCATCTGTATCTGAAAATATCTCTCAGGAAATCGATAGACGCGATATCGGTACTGTATTTGCGACTGAAATAGCCGAGAAGAATTTCTGCCGCTTCCCATTTTGCTTCTGTAACATTTGCCTCCGAAGCCCTGACGTATGAATCGTCCCATTCCTTCACGTCTGTGTGGATGTTTTCAGCGGTGTCAAAAAGGTCGATGCCAAGAGCGGAAAAGATACCGTAGTCCGCAGGGAAAATGAATTTGAAAATCGTCTGGAGGTTCCTACTCAGAGCTTCGGCCTTGAGCGAATCGTCGTATGAGAAAGTGTCCGAAAAATAAACGTAGTGGGGAGGATTCGGGTCTGCCTTAAGTCCGTATTTTTCGGAATGTCTTGTGTATGCCGAGCCGGGCAAGTTCTGAAGCCTGTGCAGTTTAGGGTTGATGAGGCCGATCTCCGCGCACCAGCGGAGAGATCGCTTCATTCCTTCGTAATTGTCGCCCGGCAGTCCGTATATAAGCTCCGCATTTGTCGAGGGAAAATACTTAAGAACGGCCTGTGCATTTTTTTTAACTAAATCGAAATCGAACCATTCCCTGTGAGATTCCTTTAAGGCGTTTTCAGTAAGCGTTTGAAGCGGGACCCGCAGAGAATCGTGAATGTATGCTGCGCGGCACTCCTTAAGAAGCTCTTCATCCGCGCCGAGGAAATCGCTGTAGAATTCTATCTGAGTTTTATGCGCGTTGTATTTTTTAATAATGTCGAGCATCGCGACTGCGCGCCGACGATCCGAGAAAAAATCAGAATCGCCGATGAATAGCCGCCGGATGTTTTTGTTAGAAAAAATCTGCCGCAGATCGCTTTCTATGCGATCCATATCGTAATTGCGCGTGATCGAACGGCCTATTCCACAAAAGCGGCAGTGGTTTCTGCATCCGCGGGTTGTTTCACATGTTGCAATCCCGGATGTGCCGTCGATGAATTCATCTGTGAAAATGAAGGGGAGGGTGTTGACGTCGAAATCGAGCGGAGCATCCGGGTTTTTAACGACTTTTTTGTCCGAGCGGAATGTTATGCCTCTGACATCTCCAAGAGGCGTTTTTTCAATAAAACTGCGTAATACATTTCTGAAAGGCACTTCGCCCTCGGCTCGGACTACGATATCGATGTATGAATGTTTTTCGAGAAAGGTTTTTGAATCGCCTATGGAGGGGCCGCCTATGATAATTGTCGTATCCGGCATTATAAACTTGATTTTTTTGCAGATCGCGGTCGTTCTGACAACTTCGGGAAGATATGCGCTGAATGCGACGATTTGAGGAGATTCGGAAAAAATAACTTCAACGATCTCCTCGTCCGTTTTTGAAATTGGAAACGAGCGTATTGGGAATGAAAACCTTTCGGCGATCGACGGGTCCGTGCAGGCGTATGCTCTTAAATAGTAAAGCGCGAGTGAGAGGAATTTCGGATCGTAACGAAGCCCGAAATCGCCCTCTACTCCCATTATCTTGCATAAGAGAACTTTTTGCCTGTCGGCCATTTTGATTCGAAAAACCTCCCACAGTAAATTATAACCGTTTTCATAATATACCGGTTATTTTCGGAAAAGTATGGAAGATGTATTACTGTTCGAACAATCCGTATTCGTACAGCGTTTTGATGATGTTGTCTATCTGTTTTTTAGGCAGATCTGATTCGGCGTATATCTTATCGAGTATGTTGCCGAGAGTCATGTTTGCTGCCGGCATGTCGATGAACGTATTGAATTTTTCCGGGGTCAGAGGTTGGTACGCGTGGACAATAAACGAATAGCGATCCCACATAATAAAAAGATAAGAGTGATCCGGAGGGACTTTTACGGGAATCTTGTTCGGTTTATTAAAGAAGTCATCAAGAGAGTAAGAGAATTCGAAAGTTTTATAAGGTCTAAGCCTTACCGGGGCGTCCGGATTCAGCGGAGGCAATTCGGAAGGCACAGGCTGTTTCGGGCTGTTTGCAAAAAAATCGTGTTGGATTTTTCTGAGTGAGAGCAGTTCGGATAAAAATGCCAGAGCGTCCTCATCCTCGATAAATTTCCGGTAGTACTTTTCGATGAATATCGTAATGTCGGTTTTAAGTCGAACTTCAATGTCGAAATCCGTCCTGCGAGTATAGTAGTCTTTCCACTCAGGGAAATATAGGTGGATGTTTTCCGCAATGTCAACGAGTTCGATGCCTTGACTCTGAAGAAATTCAGAATCCGGCTTGTGAATGAAACTGGTAAGTATTTTTAGATTTGTGACTAACTGATCGGCTTTCAGAAGTTCGTCATGGCTGAACGAATTACAATGGTGGAGGAAATGGGGCGGATCGGGATCAAATACAAGCTCGTATTCTTCCGGATGTGCATATAAATAGGTTCCCGGCAGAATCACCATTCTGCAGGAGAAGAATTTGTGCAACCCGGCTCTTACGCAGATGCTGAGAGTATTTTTGAAATCATTGTACGACTCTCCGGGAAGGAGATACATCGTTGTGAAGTTCATCCTGAAACGAGGATCGGATTCAAGTTTATAGTATTCCGCAAGCTTATCTATGTTTATTAGATGTCTTCCGATATTGTTGAGAGTGTTGTCTGAAAAAGTTTCTATCCCGATGGAAATGTCTCTGAATCCCGCGCGGTACATAAGATCGATCAAATTATCATCGATATGTTTTAAATGAAGAAAACCTCCGCTTGTAATATTACGGTGGTTGTTTTTCTCCAGAATTTTAAGTATCGATATGAATCTGTTGGAGTTCAGGTCAAGCGCAGAATCGATGAAATGGATGTGTGTGATGTTTTTTGAATTCAGCAGAGTTTTCAGGTCTTCTTCCACTCGCTCCAACGGAAGTGTTCTGAACGAAGTCAGACAGTATGCGCAGTATTTGCAATCGTTGGGGCAGCCGCGGGATGATTCGTAAAAAACTTCTTTATGAATGGAATTGAGAAGGTTCGGTTTAAAGATGCGCGGAAGTTCAGTTGGTTTCAGAGGCTCGCACTGTTTATCATTAATAATGTTTTCATCGTTTAATCTGAACGAAAGTGCTGAGACGCTCTTCAAATCCGGTGTGTCGTGCGCGAGCTCTGCAAGGAGTTTTCTGAATGGCTCTTCGCCTTCTCCGACTACTATCATGTCGATGCATTCGTATTTATTAAGTATGTAAGCGGGATCGAGGACTTCCGGCCCCCCGAGCAGTATGTATGTGTCGGGGCATTTCTTCTTAACTTCTTTGCATAAAGCAATAGTATCGTTGAAGTTCCAGATGTAGCATGAAAAACCTATCAGAAGAGGCTTTGTTCTTGTTATGCGCTCCATGAAAAGGTTTCGTTCGTGCTGAGTCGCTGCGGGGACGGGCTGGATGGGAAGAATACGATATTTGCTTCTGACGAATTCATCCGCATTCGCATATTCCGAGAGATATAGCAGCGCGAGACAGTTCCCGATATCAGCGCCGATAATCATCCTGTCGTGAAGCTCACTTTTTACTGTTGTCAGGATCACAGAATGTTTACTGTTTAAGCCGGCCACCATAAATTATCCTGTCAGATAATGACACCTTATTACGTTACCATGCGCATCGAGTGTCCCGCCAAAGAAGCTGATCAAGCACGATTCTATTCCTGTGTTAAGACGTATGTCAATGAATAATCAATAACAATTCGTATCTTTTTAGAGAAATGTTACTAAATTTTATGAATAGGAAAAGCGTACTTTTCCAAATAAGCGATTATGCGGTTTGCTTCCGCGCGGGCTTCGGCTATTTTTACCGATGAAACGAAAGGATAGGAATCGCGCAGAGAAACTCCATGGACCTCTGAAGCCGACATCATCGAACCGGCCAGCCCGAAATAGTCTCCGGCGGGTTCCGCGTCGTGGAGAGCCGCCCATGCAAGTGTCCAGTCGCGCGCAATGTTGTCCGAGTTGTACCCGCCCGCGCCTAACATCATCAGTTTCGGCGACATCTTTCTTATCTCAAGTATTGTGTCCACATATACGTTGTTAGTCAGTGACAGATGGGACAACGGATCGGTGTACATCGTATCGACGCCGATGCTCGCGACGCACACGTCCGCTTTGAAACTTTCCGCGAGGGGAATTGCGACCCGTTTGAACGCTTCTTTGTATATCGTATCTTCCGTTCCGGGCGACAGTGGAATGTTTATGTTGTAACCGTAGCCCGCGCCTTCGCCCAGCTCGTTCTCGAATCCGGAGTTCCATGGAAAAAGCGTTCGACCGGATTCGTGAATTGATATGTTTAGCACACGCGGATCGTCGTAGAAAGCGAATTGCACGCCGTCGCCGTGATGGGCGTCGATGTCGATATAAAGGGTGCGCAGCCCTTTCTGGAGGAGGTATTTTATTCCGAGCACAATGTCGTTGACGTAGCAGAAGCCGCCCGCGAAATCCGGGCCTCCATGATGGAATCCTCCCGTCGGACTGAAAACGAGATTGACATTCGGGTGATTGTGAAGAATGTCCACGCCCATTATGGTCGCGCCGCTGGCGAGCAGCGAATATTCGAGCAGCCCTTTGATAATCGGATTGTCTCCGGTGCCAAGGCCGTACTCCAGCATTTTCGGAATAAAAGCGCCCTGCGACGCCATCTCAAGGTAATAGATATATTTTTGATCGTGGAAAGCGAGAAGCGTTTCCTTTTCGAGAGGCTCCGGCTCAAGGATCTGCGTGTTCGGAAGATTTGTCAGGTTGTATCTTTCGAGCAACTTGAAAACGAGGCTCGATCGCGCGGATGAAAAAGGATGCCCGGGTGAAAATTTGAAGTCGTTGAACTTGTCGGAATACATCAGGATCGACTTTGTGTCCGACTTAATAAATTGCCCGTGGGCAAATGCCGGCGCTTTGACTTCAACGTCCGGCCGTGGGGCGGGCGCCAGTTTGGACGACAGATCGAGCGTTGTGTCCACGCCCGAAAGGTTTAATTCGAGTTCGATCTCGTTTTTTTCATGGTATGTGATTACGAAACCGAGCTTGTGGTATATCTTCAGGACGCGGTTGTTGTTTCTTTCCTCGTACGTCCAGATTTTTTCGAAACCGAGATTCTTTGCGGCCACTATGAGGATGTTGGCCATTACCGTTCCGATGCCTCTGTTCTGGAATTCGTTATGAACGAAGACGCCGAGTTCCGCGACCGGTTTATCCTGCATCGGAAATACGGAGCCGAGCGCAACGATCCTTCCGCCGATCTCCGCTTTGAGATTAACCCCGAGACGGAGCGTGTTTTTAATCCACTCCATTCTCGCGAATCTATCCAGAGGCGGCAATCCCTGAATAGAGGCTTTTGGCTCGAATGTTTCGTACATTTCGATCAGGGGATGAAGATCGCTGTTTCCGGCCGGCGAGAATATGACGGCTTGGCGGTTCTTGTCGAGCGCAATATAAGGCCAGAAGTTCAGGTTTTCAAACTTATTGAGAAAATCAAGCATAGGCGCCTGACCATTTCCGTTGGGCTGAATTTCATGCCCATGCGGGTTGCTGTTATCACAATATTAATACATTAAATGTTACTTAACAATAGCGTTATAGTTCCGGCGATGCAGATGCGGCCCCGTCAGGGGTTACTTTATACTTTCGCCGTTGACGCATCTCATTGCGACTATTCCGTGTTCGATAGCTATGATCTTATAGTCATCGCCCACGATTTTCTGGACAAAATCGAGCACCTCTGGGTTGAGGCGGCTGACGTTTTTATCTCCTGCGTAAATTTCTTCCAAACCGTTCTGAAGGAGCGATTCTTCAATGATAAGGAACTTGGGCGGGTTCCGCTTCAAATCCCGAATAAATACTTCGCGAACCGGTTTCCCGTGGAAAGTCGTTGATGAAAAAAGAGGGTCGATCACAGGTGTTGTCGATGAAGCGCTCCTGTCGGCAAGAACGTATATGAGCGCTGACCGGCCCCATACCTGAATTCTGTCGGACGGTGTTGTGTTTTTAGTAATAACGTTGGCTATTACGGCTTCGTCCGAAAAATCGCGTCCATGATTGTCGTGGCTGTGATGCGGCGCCACGGCGTGAACCGCAATTCCCGCAAAACTCATGAAAAAAAGAATGAAGATTATTCTTGTTTGTTTATCGTGAGCTGACTTTTCCAGATGTCCTTGAATCTTTCCGGAAATAATGACGGATGCCGGAATCAGCGCCGGCAGGAAGAAAGCGGCGGTTGTCTTCCCACTAATGGCGAGGAAAGCGGTTTCGATTGCCAGCCAGAAAAAAAATATCGATTCGGATTTGTTTTTGTCCGACGACTTCTTGAAAAACAGAGCAGCAAGAGGAGATAGCAGCAACAGTATTTTAAGTGCCGACAGTTTATCCGTGAAAATAGAAAGCAGAATATCATCGGACAGATGATTTGCTAAATAGTTATGAGTGAATTCCGAAAGAGACCCGAAGTTGTGAAAAAACAATAATATGAAGAGAGCAAAAATCAATAAGAACGAAGTTGCAAACGCAATTCTGTACCTGTTGAATAAAACAAGCCCGATTGGAAGGAGCATAAGTTCGCGGGGAAGACAGCAGGCCGCCGCGCCGGCTGCAACAGCGGAAATTATTGAAAACGCTGTGCCTTTATTCTTTGCGCGTTCGCCGAAAAACAAAAATGCAGCCGTGAACGGGAACGCCCAGACTGGCGGCTCGTTTGCGCCGCCGAGGGCGGTCAGAGCGAGAGCGCAGAACCCGATCCATGCCGAAACGATCGCCGCTGTTTTTCTTTTGAAATTTCTTTCGATAAAGAACCTGAACATCAAAAAAACACCTGCGGCGATAGCGAATATTTCGAGAGTGAAAACACTCCATAAAGAATTGCAAATTTTGAGGGCTATTGCGTCCAATACGAAAATAGCCGAAAGAGAATTGTTCCAAGATGCGGCGCCTCGCAGAAACTGTTGGGCGGAGTACAATGATAAAGAAGAAGAGGGATGGCCCGTCGATAGAATATTTTCAGCACGAAGGAGCAGGGCGACCAGCATCCCCGCAACCAGCAGAATAGCCGTCTGCTGCTGCGGATTGAGAGAAGATTTTCCGCCTATCGACTTCATTATGTTAATAATATCACCTTTTGATCCATTTTATTCTCCCGTCGGGAGTGCAGTCAAACCTGATAAAACCGGATAACGCGGCTGATATCTTGACACGGAGAATGCGAATGATTAAACTTTTTCAGTCTTGAGGGTGATTAGCTCAGTTGGTTAGAGCGCATCCCTGATAAGGATGAGGTCCGCAGTTCGACTCTGCGATCACCCAAGAAAAGCCCTTCGCACGAAGGGCTTTTTTGTTTGTCCGGCAAATCTCTGAACAAATTCACTTTGAGGTGAGCATGTCGGCGATGATGCGGGCGAGTTCGTCCGCGATCGCGAGTTTGCTCATGAGGGGTGTTGCTTTCATCGCGATGCGCGTGCCGTCAACTTCTTTTGTTTCCCAGTCTTCGGGCTCGGCAGCCGCCTTTGCCGGTCGGACGAACATGACGCGGTTGTTGTCCGAAGCGAATCCGGCGTCCGTTGCCCGGACGTCGTTAAGAACTATCATATCCAGTTTTTTGCGGGCAAGTTTGCCGACCGCGTTTTTGATGTGGTCGTTGGTCTCGGCGGCAAAGCCTATCAGCAACTGGTCGGGTTGTTTCGCCGCCGCGAGGTTCGCAAGTATGTCCTGAGTGCGGGTCAGCTCGATTGTCAGTCCCGCGCCGTCGGAGGATTTCTTGATTTTAGATTCACTCACCGCTGCGGGCGTGTAATCCGCGACCGCGGCCGCCTTTATTATCACATCCATATCCGCCGCGCACGACATCACCGCGTCGTTCATCTGGGCGGCGGACTCCACCGGAACGAATTTCACGTCGAACGGCGGCATGAGAGATGACGCGCCGGAGATGAGCGTGACGTCCGCTCCGTATCGTTGCAGCATGTCGGCGATCGCGAATCCCATTTTGCCGGATGAGCGGTTTGATATGAAGCGTACCGGGTCGATCCGCTCGCGAGTGGCGCCCGCCGTGACGAGTATTTTTTTGCCGGCGAGTGCGGTCTGATCGCGAACGAGGAGTTTCGCCTGTTCGAAGATTTCCTCAGGCTCCGCCATTCTTCCGGGGCCTTCCGCGCCGCATGCAAGCCAACCGATTCCCGGCTCGCAGACGTGGCCGCCGCGAGAGCGCAGTATTTTCAGGTTATGCTGGGTTGTGGCGTCGATGTACATTGCGTTGTTCATCGACGGCGCGACGAGCACCGGGCATTTGACGGTGATGTAAGTTGTCGAGAGAAGGTTGTCGGCGACACCGTTTGCGAATTTCGCGATGGTGTTGGCGGTTGCGGGGGCGACGACGAACATGTCGGCCCAGCTCGCCAGATTGATGTGTTCAATGGAATTCCGCTCGTCGAACATTTCGCAGTAAACGGGGCTGCATGTGAGCGCTTCGAGAGTCACGCGCGTGACGAACTCGAAAGCGTGCTGAGTGGCAACCACTTTCACTTCGATGCCGTTTTTTTGAAAAAGGCGTATGAGGAGCGGCGATTTGTATGCGGCTATGCCACCGGTTACTCCAAGGAGGAGACGGCAGCCCATCGCTTACTCGTCCACTTCGTAGTCGCCGGTGGATTCGTCGAAGCTCATGAATTCCTCTTCGAATTCCATCGGCTCGATGTCGATCGCTTCTTCGTCGTCGAAGTCGAAATCCGTGTCGAGGTTGATCATTTCGTCGAAGGCGATGGCTTCGGCTTCTTCGCCCAACAATTCCGGTTCCGTCACATCGGCGCCGCTCGAGTATCCGACATAGCCCTCTGATATCTCTTCGAGCGCGACCTGAAGCGGGTGCTTGCTGCGTGTCTTGATATAGACTTCGACGCCGTCGTTGATCTGGCGCGCGCGCATGGCGGCGACGTTTACCAACGTGTATTTATTACCAATGAAATCCGTGAATTCAGCATCGGTTGAAAAAGACTCGAAATTGGACATTATCCTTCCCCCTGACTTGAATCGGGTGCTTTTCCTTTAGCACTCGAAGGCACGCGGCATCTTTCCGCAAACATTATACTTATAACTGTTTTTACGCATTCGTCAAGATTATCGTTAATAACGCAGAAGTCGTATTCGGTTAGAAAGGCGAGTTCCCGGCGGGCCGTATTCATGCGAATTTCTATCTCGTTGCGAAGCGCGTCGCCGGTGAGCGCCGACGGCCGGTTCTCGAGCCGCGCGCGAAAAACATCCGGCGGCGCGGTGATGAAGATCAGCACCGCATCCGGGTGGGCGGCCCTCACGTTGAGCGCGCCCTGCACGTCGATTTCGAGGTAAAGGTCTTTTCCGGCTGAGAACGCGCGCTCGATGTTCGACCGGGGTGTTCCGTAAACGTGGTCGTGGACCTGCGCCCATTCGAGGAATTCGCCGGCGGCCGCCATGCTGTCAAATTTTTCCTGAGTAACGAAGAAATAATTGACGCCTTCCCGCTCACCCGGCCGGGGAGGGCGTGTCGTAGCGGAAATCGAGTATGCGACCGACTCCTTGATTTCCGGCGTTTTGAATAGCTCGGCTGTTACCGTCGATTTGCCGACCCCGCTGGGGCCAGACACCACAAACAATCTGTGTTCTCTTTTGAAAGGTAGTTCAAACATGTTCATTCACGGTCATATTATACATAAAAACGAGTTTTATCAAAAGGAAATTTGTGGAAAGGCAAATCGCGGTAAACGCACCGGGATTACGACTTTTCCTCGGAGCTGTCTTCCTTATCGGATAAGAACCTGTTGGCGATCGTTTCCGGCTGGAGGGCGGAGAGAACGATGTGGCCGCTGTCCATGACGATGATGGCGCGAGTGCGGCGTCCGCACGTCGAAGCGATCAAAGTCCCCTTTCCCTTTGCCTCTTGCATCAGCCGTTTGATCGGCGCGGATTCCGGCGAAACTATCGCTATCACCCGATTTGGGTTGATTATGTTACCGAAACCCACATTTATCAGCTTTGCGTCCAAGATAACGCCCCCTGATTTAGTGTCTATTTTAAATATCACCGTTTTTCGCCAATCCCGACACTCCGCAGAAAGATTAAAACAGCTTGATTATGGCATGAAGAGCATTTGTCTTTAAAATACTCAATATATCATCATAAAACTATGTATTTTATAGCTATATTAGCAAAAATTGCCTCTTGCATCCCGGTTTTAAACGCTTTTCAACGATTATTATTTAAATCTATCGAATTTAAAGATATACGAGGGGCGCGAGTTGTTTATATTAGCGTGAAGACGCTCAGTGTTCTGTTATCCGGAATTTGTCTTATAATAACTGTCGCGGTTTCTACGAATTTAGGAGGTTGAATTTTGAGCAAATACAAACATCTGATCGGTTTAGGGATTCTGATGATCCTGATGTCGGTTGTGTTTTATGTTATCTATTACGAAAGGATACACGATACTAAATCACTTATTGATTCGATTGTAGCCAATATGGCGTTCACTTTCGTTCAGATTCTTCTCTGGGTGATCATTATCGAACGCGTGTTGGCGGACCGCGAGAAGCGGCTGATGATGGAAAAGATGAATATGGTGATCGGAACGTTTTTTTCGGAAGTCGGCACAAAACTGATTAATGATTTCACGAAAATAGATACTGAACTGGACAGCATACGCAAAGAGCTTATTGTGACGAACAACTGGGGTGATGCGGAGTTTGCGCTCGAAAGCAGGAGTGTGAAGAAGCACGGATTCAACGTTAAGCCGTCGGCGGCGGACCTGATCGGGCTAAAGGCGGCGCTGCGCGAAAGGCGTGATTTTCTTCTGCGGCTGCTCGAAAACCCGGTGCTGTTGGAACACGAAACGTTCACGGAATTGCTGCGGGCGGTGTTCCATATCAATGAGGAACTCGAAAGCAGGGACGACCTGACGAACCTTCCCGCGAGCGACATGAACCATCTCGCTGTCGATATAAAAAGAGCCTATTCGCTGCTAACCGTCGAGTGGCTGGAATACATGAAACATCTCAAAGCGAGTTATCCATACCTTTTCTCGCACGCGGTACGCACAAATCCGTTCGACAGAGAAGCGTCGCCTATCGTTACCTCATAAGCGTCGCGATTATTTAAGCGTAAACGTGTCCTTGAGCCGGATGTCTCTGGACGATGCGCCGACGCGGACTTCGAACTGGCCCGGTTCCGCGACCCATTTGTTCTTGTTCGGATCGAAGAAGCTGAGCGAACTCTTGTCGATCGTCAGGACGACTTTCTTTGACTCTCCGGGTTTCAGCGACACTTTGCTGATGCCCTTCAGCTCCTGAACCGGCCTCGGCACGCTCGATTTGAGGTCGCTAATATAGAGCTGGACGGCTTCCTTGCCGGCGACTTTTCCGGTGTTTTTCACTGTGAAGGAGACCTGAATCTTATCGCCGGCCTTCATTGATTTTTTGCTGAGTTTCAGCCCGCTGTACTGGAATGTCGTGTAAGAGAGCCCGAATCCGAACGGGAAGAGCGGTTTGATCCCTTTCGTGTCGTAATATCGGTAGCCGTTGAAAATGCCTTCCGCATAATACACTTTGCCGTCTTTGCCGGGATAGTTGCCGTAGGCGGGCATTTCTTCCCATTTGTTCGGCCATGTGATCGTCAGTTTGCCCGACGGGTTGACGTCGCCGAAGAGGATTTCGGCCAGCGCGGTTCCCATCTCCTCGCCCGGATACCATGCTTCGACGAGCACTGGAACTTTGTCGAGCCACTGATTAAGCATAAAGGGAGTTCCGCCTATGAGAACGACGATTGTTTTCGGGTTTGCAGCTACGACCGTTTTTATGAGTTCGTTCTGGCGGCCGGGGAGTTCGATATCGTGATCGTGGCCTTCGCCCTCGATCGACGCATCGATGCCGGCGAACACGATGGCGACGTCGCTTTTTGCCGCGAGGTCTGCGGCTTCGGTGCGCGGGTTCCATCCCGGCGGCACCCAGCCGAGCTTCGCTACGCTGTCCCAGTTGGTCGAGATGTATTCGAACTTGATGTCGTATGTCTTGCCGGCTTCGAGGTCCATTTTAATCGATTTCGATTTCTGATTGTCAAACGCCCAACTTGTGATTTTGGCTTTGCCGTTGATGTAAAAGTGGGCCTCGGCATTGTTAATGATGACGAACTTATACGTTCCGGTTACAGGCGGCGTCAGTTTGCCAAGCCAGCGCACAGCGAATTTGCCGCGGTCGATTTCTTTCGGCGGTTCGACGGCTCTCCAGTTTACATTCGCGTTCTTTTCGACTCTTGTGAGCGCGACTTCGCCGTCGAGGTTCTTATTGAAGTATTTGGCCGTCAGGCCAGTCTCTCCCGGTTTGCCGCCGGTGGGAGTAAGGTATTTGTCCGGGATCAACTGGTAGTCTTCGTTCGTCGATACGTCGCATCCGAGCGCGTATTGAAGGTTGACTTCTTTGCCTACCAGTTTGGTAAGGCCTTCAAGCGGCGATACGGCGTGAATCGGCGTGATCGCGGAACTTCCGCCGCCGCCGACCTGTGCCACAGCGGCGTTCGGCCCTATGATGGCGACGTTTTTAATCTTTCCGCGTTTCAGCGGGAGAATTCCGCCGTTGTTTTTGAGGAGGATGATTGATTCGCGGGCGACATCGAGTGCCGTGCCGCGGTCGATTTTATCGTCCGTCCATTTCGGGTCGCCCTTCGATTTGCCGTCGAAGATACCAGAGAGGAACATTACTCTCAGGTTGCGCCTGACCTTTTCGTCTATGACCGATACCGGGACGTTGCCGGCTTTGATTTCTTTCATCAGCGCCTCACCCATGAATGCGCCGGTCGGCATTTCGATGTCGAGTCCGTTCATCGCATTTCCCAGTGTGCTGTGGGCGGCGCCCCAGTCGGACATCACGAGTCCCTTGTATCCCCAATCCTTTTTAAGTATGTCCTCAAGCATGTGCTTGTTTTCGCAGGCCCAGACGCCGTTGATTTTGTTGTAGGAGCACATGACGGCAAGCGCGCCGCCTTCCTGCACTGATGCTTTGAAGTGGGGCAGATAAATCTCCTGAAGGGTGCGTTCGTCTATCTCAACGCTTATTGTGCCGCGCTCTATTTCCTGATTGTTTGCTGCATAATGTTTCGGCGTCGCAACGACGTGCATGCTTTGAACGCCCTGAATGTAGCCAACTGAGATTCTCGATGTGAGATAGGGGTCTTCGCTGAAGCTTTCGAAGTTGCGGCCGCCGAACGGGACGCGATGGATGCAGATGCATGGCCCGAGGATGACGTTGCGGCCCTTCGCGAGGGTTTCGCGCGCGAGCGCAACGCCCAGTTTCTTTATCAGCGGCTCATTCCATGTCGATGCCATATTTACGCCGGTCGGAAATGCGGTTGATTCTCCCCACCTTGCGCCGTTCGGGCCGTCCGTCATGGAGAAACGCGGTATTCCGAGGCGTTCGATCGCGGCCGTGTCCATTGATGTTCCGATGAGGGCGTCGCCGTGGATGAGGGAGAGTTTTTCTTCGAGGGTGAGTCTCGGAAGGAGGTCTTCGACCCGTTTTTCGACTGGTGCTTTCGGGTCTTTATAGAGCGGTTTGTCCGCCGCACTCTGAGCTTTATAGCCGCTCACGAGGACGAATGCGGAGAAGAACGCCAGCACGACAAATAGTTTTACATAGCTTTTCTTCGTGCTTCTTTTTGATTGAATTTCGGATTTTTTCATGTCCCGTATTTCCTTTCCATAATAATTTGAGGCGACATTGATTTTATCAGAGTTTGTTATCGAAAAAAAGAAGCATGGGGATAAATGTCACACTGTATATTTATAATGGCTCTCGCATCAATAAATGTGCGGTTTAGTGTAAAATTGCGATGATAAGCTGCGGAATGAAAGGAATGCAGGCAGCCTGATGGAGCGGACACTTAACAGGTTCATCGAAAGCCTTTGTGGCGTGTGCCGGGAATATCCCATGGATGAGAAGTGGCTGATTGCACCTTCATTGCGCGTGGGGAACCAATGGCTGGCGACTGCGGCGCGTTCGGGCGTACCGGTTGTGAATGTGAGGGTGAAAACGCTGAAGCATCTCGCGCTCGACCTTGCGGGGCCGGAGATGGCGCGGACGGGAGCGGCGCTGGTGAGCGGCGCGGCGGCGGAGATTATGATCGACGCGATAATGAATGAGCGCCGGGAAGCGTCGGGCGGCTATCTTTCGAAAATCAGGGCAGGCATGGAGGTTCCGGCGGCAGTACGAAGAACAATTGATGCGATCAGGCTCGCCGTGCTGAACGCGAAAGATCTCAAACCGTCGAATTTCGAGGTGACAGACAAGTGCAAAGACCTTGCCGGGTTGATGGCGGGTTATGAGTCGAGGCTGAAGAAGAGGAACTATCTTGATTACGCGGATGTGCTCAGGATCGCCGCGAAGCGTCTGTCGGGTAAAACGGCGGAATCGTTGCGCGGCGCGCTCGTGTTGATTCCGGATAACGTGGAATCGGCTGCGCTCGAAAAAGAGCTTATTTCTTTGTTCCCGGAAAAAAGTGTTTTGCGGCTGCCAGTCGATGTTTTGTATTCGGGAACCGAAGGCGGGGATGCGAAGAAGGATAATACGGCAACCGATTTGGAGTTGCTTAAGTATTTGAATGTTCCGTCGGCGGCGCCGGAGCCGCTCGGAGACGGGACGGTGTCGATATTTCAGTCGGCGGGCGAGACGAATGAAATCAAGGAAGTCGTAAGAAGATGTCTGTCGTACGGAATCGGTTTCGACGAGGTGGAGATTCTTCACACCGATACCGAAACGTATGTGCCGCTCATTTATGAGCTGTCGGAAAAGTGCAGAGCGGCGGGAAGGGACCTGCCGGTTACGTTTGCTGAAGGCATTCCGGTGCGTTACTCGCGGCCGGGGCGCGCCTTGGCGGGCTGGCTCGACTGGATACGGCAGGGGTATCCTCAGAAGTCCATTGTGCGGATGATACAGGACGGGGTTCTGAATGTTCGCGGCATGGAGGATGGGGGATTCAATTTCACGGGCATCGGTGCTCTGCTGAGGAGCGTTCCGATCGGGATTCGCAGGGAGCGGTACGAAAAGCTGCTTCCGGAAGCGTTGAAGAAACGGGAACGCGCTCTCGGGAAATTTGAATATATCGAGTCGAATTACGAGGAGCCGGAACCGGAATTCGACGAGGCAAAACGAGAATCGTTGCGGAAAGAAGTTGCCGGCCTGCGAATATTGAACGATTTCATGCGCGGGCTTTTCGATGTGTGTTTCGATGCGACGGAACCGGCGCGCGATGTTCTCGGGAAAGCGGCGCGCTTCATGGATGAGATCGCAAGGCGCGCGGACGAAACTGATAATTATGCGGCGGTTCAGTTGTCAAATGTCATACGAGCGACGGCGGACGTGATCGCAAGCGAGGAAGGTCAGCTTGTGTTCGACGCGTTAAAGTGGCTTGAGGGACTGTCGGGAAGTGTGAGGATAATGGGTCGGGGTCCTCGGCCGGGACATATCCACGTGGACGGTGTGTTCAGCGGCGGGCACAGCGGGCGGCTGAATACGTTTATTGTCGGACTCGACGACACACGTTTCCCCGGCGGCGCCGTGCAGGACCCGATTTTTTTGGACAGCGAGCGGGCGAAAACGTCGAAGAACCTCAAATTATCGCAGGAGATGATAGAGAAAAAGAACAGATTGTTCGGTGAACTGGCGGCGCGAATGCGCGGCAGGCTGACAATGAGTTACTCATGCCGTGATCTGCTAGAAGACCGGGAAATGTTCCCGTCGTCAACATTGATCGATGCGTACAGGATACTGTCGGGCGAACGGACAGGCGATCAGGGGAGCTTCGGCAAATGGGCGGGGACTCCCATGTCGTTCGCGCCGGACGCAGAGGAAAAGTGTCTCGACGATACGGAACTGCTGCTGTTGAAATTACTGAGCGGGAATGAGATAGAGAACGCCGAAGAAATAATTTTCGATAAGTATCCGAACCTTAAGCAGGGGGCGCAGGCAGAAAGAGCGCGGTCGGACAAAGAATTTACAAAATATGACGGATATGTGCCGCGCGCGGGCGCCGCGAACAACCCGTTTGCAAAAGACGGCCCGGTGATGTCGGCGAGCAGACTGCAAAGGCTTGCGGAGTGCCCGCTTGCGTATTTCTTCAATTACATTCTCAAGATCGAACCGCCCGAAGAACTGAAATACGACCCGGGCGTTTGGCTGGATCAGTTGGCGCTAGGAACGATGATGCACAGCGTTTTCGAGTTGTACATGAAGAAGATCGTGAGCGACGGTGGAAGGTTGCCGGAAAGCAAAGACATTGGAATGCTGATGGATATCCTTGATAGACAGATCGAGGAGTTCAGAGGGCTTTACCCCGAGCCGCCGGAGAGCGCGTTCAAGAGGCAGATAGAACTGATCAGAAAAATGGCCGTGATTTTTCACGAGATAACGGTGAAAACATCGCGTGAGATGAAGCCGTTGTATATGGAAGCGTCGATCGGGTTGCCAGCTTCTGAGGGCGGTACGGTGATTGACAGGCTTGAGCCGATCGAGCTGGAAGTGAGCGGCGGAACGATTCGGGTCAGAGGTCGCATCGACCGGATAGACGAAGCGCCGTCCGGCGCGAAGGGAAGGGTTTTCATACTGTGGGATTATAAGACCGGAGGGACGTACAAATATAGGAACATGGAAGGCCCGTTCGGTCAGGGCCGGGTGATACAGCACGCACTTTATACGGCTATGACGGAAAAACTGTTCGTCGAGAAGATTCCGGGCAAGTCGGCGGTCGGCGG
>CAYPEK010000016.1:0-59446 GCA_964409645.1 uncultured bacterium
GTCCCTCGGATTTTCTGTTTTCGGCCCGCAGCGCGCGGGTCGGCGGAGGCGCCGGGGGGAAACGGAGCCCCCCGAAACGCGATGAACTGGATAGACATAGACGTTCTTTCATTCCAATATTTTATACTCGTGTTCGCGAGGCTTGCGACCATGGTTTCGTTTTCGCCTATAATAGGCAGCGGAAACGTGCCCGCGCGCACAAAGATAGGCCTGAGCTTTTTTCTCAGCCTGATAATTTTTCCAATAGTCACCCGCGACATGCCGGCCATCCCGGAATCGATAGTTGCATTCTGGACTCTCGTGATAAGAGAAGGCATGATCGGAATGCTCGTGGCGTTGATCTCGAATCTGATGCTGGCCGCGGTGCAGCTTTCGGGCCAGATTTTCGGGATACAGATCGGTTTCGGAATAGTCAACGTGATGGATCCTCTGTCCGAGGAGCAGACATCGCTGCTCGGCGAGTTCATTTTCATAGTCGGGATTCTTTTGTTTCTGGTGATGGACGGGCATCACGTTTTCATCAGGATAATCGCCAACAGTTATACGGTGGTGCCGCTGGGGGCATTCGGCATAACGGAGCCGCTCACGAGCGAGCTCGCGCACTGGCTTACGAAAGCGTATCTGATAGCGTTCAAGATAGGAGCGCCGATGATTTTCTGCCTGTTGCTGATATCCGTTGCAATGGGGATCGTGGCGCGCACCGTTCCGCAGATCAACATTTTCATAGTCGGGCTGCCCATCAATATCTTTGTTGGACTTTTTGTACTTGGGGCGACGATGATGTTGTTGACGTATGTGCTGCGCGGCTTTTTCAGCCAGACGTTCATCGACCTGTGGAGATTGATGCAGATGTCGGCCGGGGCGCTCACCGGGCGTTAAAGGCGCCGGCAGGCAAATTTAAACACAAGAGAAAGTAAGGCATGGCCGAAGACAGGACAGAACCGGCAACCCCGCGAAGGCGGCAGGAAGCACGAAAAAAGGGTCAGGTCGCTAAAAGTCAGGAGATCGGGACCGCTTTCATACTGCTTACCAGTTTTTCTCTAATGGGGCTGCTCGGCCCCCATACGTATGATTACCTGAAAAAATACATGGTGTGGACTTTCTCGCCGGCTGTCATGTTGAGATACAGCGAACTCACCGACGCTGATATAGGATATATCCTGTTCAACACCGCGATAATCATGGTGAAGCTCCTCGCGCCGTTTATTCTTGTCATTCTTTTTGTGGGAGTGGCAATGAACTTTTTGCAGGTCGGCGTCATGGCCTCTTTCGAGACGATCAAGCCGAACTTCAAAAAGATAAATCCGCTGTCTGGATTTTCAAGGCTGTTTTCGATGCGCGCATTCACGGAACTGATTAAGAGCGTCGCAAAGATAAGCCTGATCGGCTACGTCGCATTTTCGGCGATAAAAACATCGCTCCCGCAATTCGTCAAGATGTCCGAAATGGGCATCGAGCACTCGCTGGCGCTTTTCGCTTCGACGGTTCTCTGGCTAGGGATCAAATGCGCGCTCCTCATGATAGTGTTGTGTCTGTTCGATTATGTCTATCAGAAATATGAGTTTGAAAAAAGCATAAAAATGACGAAGCAGGAGATAAAAGACGAGTACAAGCAGCGTGAGGGCGACCCGCTTGTCCGGAGGCGGATAAGGGAAAAACAGCGTGAGATAGCGATGAGGCGGATGATGGCGGCGGTGCCGCACGCGGATGTTGTCATAACGAACCCCATCGAGCTGGCGGTGGCGCTTCAATACGTTTCCGAGGAGATGCACGCGCCGAAGGTTGTCGCAAAGGGCGGCGGGGTGGTTGCCCAGCGAATAAAACAGATAGCTAAAGAAAACAATATTCCGATAATCGAGGACAAACCGCTGGCTCAGTCATTGTTCCGGCTCACCGACGTTGGCGAATATGTGCCGCCGCAACTGTTCAAAGCAGTCGCGGAGATTCTTGCTTACGTCTATAGAGTAAGCAGAAAAAACCACAATTTCGGACTTCCCGCCGGTGTCGGGCGTGACAGATAGAATTTTTGTTGAAAGAATCAAATTGACATTAACACAAATTCAATTGTTTCAAAAATCCGAAGTTCCATTTTGAAGTTCCATTTTATTAATTTATAATTATATATACTTGTAATTTGTAATTAGTATAAATATAATTCTCACTTAACATGCGGATATAGCTTGCCTATTGTATGGAGTTATATGAAACTAAACGAAACGTTATCAAAAACGATTAATGTTCTACTGAATAATTCACAATTTGCGATACCGGCGGCGATTGTTTTTGTCATTATCATGATAGTAATCCCTGTACCGGTGTTCCTGATAAACCTTATGATCGCAATAAATTTAACAATTGCGATTCTGATTATTTTAATCACGATGTACGTAAAAGAACCGCTCGAATTCGCGGTTTTCCCGTCGGTAATCCTGTTGACGACGATTTTCCGGCTTGCGTTGAACATAACGACAACGAGGTCGATTCTTGCGAAGGCGGACGGCGGCGAGATCATTCAGGCGTTCGGAACGTTTGTAACCGGCGGAAGTTATGTCGTCGGCGCGATCGTGTTCGCCATCATTGTAATAGTCAACTACGTCGTAATCACGCACGGCGCGCAGCGCATAGGCGAGGTTGCGGCAAGATTCACGTTGGACGCGATGCCCGGCAAGCAGATGAGCATCGACGCAGACCTGAACAACGGACTGATAACAGACGAGCAGGCGCGGGAGCGGCGCAAGAAGATCGAGCTCGAAGCCGACTATTTCGGAGCGATGGACGGCGCCAGCCGCTTCGTTCAGCGGGACGCGATAGCCGGCATTATGATTACGATTATCAACATCATCGGCGGCTTCATCATCGGTGTTGTCATGCATAAGATGACGTGGGATGTCGCGATCAAGACATACACGATATTGACGATAGGCGAAGGTCTTGTGGCGGCGATTCCGACTCTGCTCATTTCAACGGCGACCGGTCTCATGGTGACAAACGCCGCTTCGGACGCGAACATGAGCTCGGACATGGTGTCCCAGATGCTCGGGCAGCCCAAGGCATTGTACATCGCCGGCGGTATTATCACCGGTTTCGGCACAATAACGATTCTGACGTGGAAGATCGGACTGTTTCTTCCGTTGCTGGTAATGGGCGGTGCAATCCTCGCGCTTGCTTATGGTTTCGACAAACTCGGACTGACGTACTCATTCGGCGCGGGGGTTAAGGGCAAACCGGCGGCCGGGAAGGGCGGCGGGCGCGGAGCGGCGCCCGCGGCGGCGATGCCCGGGGGCGCCCCCGGCGGCGGCGCTCCGACGGCGCCGCCCGGCACGATTCCGCCGTACGCAAGCCCGGAGGCGATCCAGTCGCTTCTTTTCGTGGATTCGATGGAGCTCGAAATCGGCTACGGCCTCATTCCGCTCGTCGATCCGGATCAGAAGGGCGATCTGCTCGATCGCGTGACTATGATCAGAAGGCAGACCGCTCTCGAAATGGGCATAATCGTTCCGCCGATCAGAATCCGCGACAACATACAACTCCGCCCGAACGAATATTCGATCAAGATCAAGGGCACGGAGGTCGCCAACGGGACGCTGATGGTGGACTATTTCCTCGCGATGAACCCCGGAAATGCGTCGCAGGAAATCGACGGCATAGACACTACGGAACCGGCGTTCGGGTTGCCAGCGAAGTGGATCCGCGAGGCGAACAAGGAACAGGCCGAGATGCTCGGCTACACGGTAGTCGATCCGGCGTCTGTTGTCGCAACGCACCTGACGGAAATCATTAAAACACACGCATACGAACTGCTCGGCAGGCAGGAAGTGAAGAGCCTGATCGACATTGTAAAAGAGAAAAACAGCGTGGTTGTGGACGAGCTTATCCCGACGAAACTCGATCTCGGCGACGTGCAGAAGGTTCTCCAGAATCTGCTCCGGGAGCGGGTGTCGATCAGAAACCTCGCGACCATCCTCGAACTGCTCGCTGATTTCGCGGGCCTGACGAAGGATGTGAATGTGCTGACGGAGTACGTCCGCGCCGGAATGGCGCGCCAGATATGCAAGCAGCACCAGATGCCGGACGGCACGATTCCGGTCATAACTATAGACCCGAGATTCGAAGATACGGTGCTCGAGTCCGTGCAGGAGGCTGGAACGACCTCCTACCCGGTGCTCGCGCCGGACGTTGTGGAGAAGCTGTCGCGCAACCTGAGTGCGCTGATCGAGAAGGCGATATCGCTGAACTATCAGCCGATAGTTATGTGCTCGCCGCGCGTGCGCATGTACGTGAGGCGGCTGGTTGAGCGGCTTTTTCCGACGCTCGTGGTGCTGTCGCACAGCGAGATAGTCCCGGACGCCAAGGTGAGGTCCGTGGGCATGGTAAGCGTGAGCTGAATAGTCTGAGGAGCGCGCCGGAATGGCGATGAAGGTTAAAAGATACGAAGCGCCCACACTGCAGGAAGCGCTCCTGCACGTTAAGCGTGACCTCGGGTCGGACGCGGTCATCCTCCAGACGCGGAAGTTCAGCAAGGGCGGCGTGTTCGGATTGCTCGGCCGCAACATGGTGGAAGTGCTTGCGGCGACCGACATGGAGTCCGTGAAAGCTCCCGCGAAGACTGCCGCGGCGAAACCTAAAGCCGGCGTTGCTCATGGCGCGGCGAGACCCGCGGCGCGCACGGATAACTCTGATGTTGTTCAGGAGGAACTGCGCGAGGTGAAAGCCGCGCTTCAGGCTCTGCTGAACAAGTCGAAGACCGAAGCGCAGGAGCAATCGCTCGATCCATATCCTTCGGCATTTGGCGATGTCTATCTGAAACTGCTCGAGAACGACATCGACGACACGATCGCGCAGGACGTGATCCGGTCGATCGACGACTCGCTGTCCGCCGAGCGGAAGGAAGACGAGGAGGCGGTGCACGCGGCGCTCGAGAGGCAGCTCAGAAGGCTGCTGAAAGTGTCCGGCGCGGTCGAGCTGACCGGCAAGGAGCCGAAGACGATAGCGCTGGTTGGGCCGACCGGCGTGGGAAAAACGACGACTATCGCGAAGCTCGCGACGATCCACGCACTGCAGAAACGCAAAAAAGTCGGGCTTATCACAGCCGATACATACAGGATTGCGGCAGTCGAGCAGGTGAAGGTTTACAGTGAGATTCTGAACGTGCCGATAAAGGTGGTTTACAACCCGGAGGACATGAAGCGCGCTGTGGATTTCTTCTCGGACCGCGACCTGATACTGATTGACACTGCGGGCCGCAGCCATACGGACACGGAAAAAATAAAAGAGGTGCGGGACATACTTGCGGTGTGTTACCCGCTCGAAATACATCTCGTGACATGCGCGAACACGCGGTACAAGGACATGCTGGAGATCGCGGATAAGTTCCGGCCGCTCGCGTACAATCACGTGATATTCACGAAGCTCGACGAGACTTCCACGTATGGAAGCCTGATGAATCTTGTGACGAGATGCAACGTGGGCATATCGTATGTGTGTTACGGGCAGAACGTGCCGGGAGAGATACAGGCCGCGACGCCCGGCCTTCTGGTGGACCTGATGCTGGGGGTTCCGCTTCAGATGGCGATAAGAAAGAAGAAGGAAGCCTGATGCCCGACCAAGCGCAGTGGATCAGGGAGATCAAGGAAGCCGGCGCTAAACCGGCGGCGATTGGCGCGCCCGCGAGGGGCCGCAAGGTCGTGGCGATCACAAGCGGCAAGGGCGGGGTCGGGAAGAGCAACATAGCGATCAATCTGTCGATCACGCTGACGCGGTTCGGCCACAGAGTGCTGATTGTTGACGCCGACGTGGGGTTGGCGAATCTCGACCTGCTGCTCGGCCTGACGCCGAAGTACAATCTTGCGCACGTGGTATCCGGCAAGAAGCGTATCGAGGAAGTCGTGGTGTCCGGGCCGTCCGGGATAAGGCTTCTTCCGGCGAGTTCAAGCGGCCGGGCTTACACGGATTTCACATCCGAGAAGCGCAAGGAGCTTGTGGACACGCTGAGGTCCGACAATGATTTCGCGGACGTGGTTTTCATAGACACCGGTGGCGGAATATCGGATGCTGTGATGGAGTTTCTGCTGCTGTCCGACGAGGTGATACTCGTGACCACGCCGGAACCGACGTCGATTATGGACTCGTACGGGATAGTAAAGATGCTCGCGCAGGAGAAGGAAAGCTCGGTGGTGAACCTGATAGTGAACATGGCCGAGGATCAGGCGGACGCGCAGCACGTATCATCGACGATGAGGATGATAACGAAGCAGTTGATAAACGTGAAGATGACCGACCTCGGCTGGATCGGGAGCGATCCGCACGTGTCGAAGGCGGTCAGGCAGCAGCAGCCGTTCGTGCTGATGTATCCGGCGTCGAGAGCTTCGAAAGCCGTGAACCGGATAGCTATGAGGATGTCGAACTGCGAAGTGGATTTCGTGACAGAGAGAGGATTGGCGAAACTGTACAGCAGGGTAGTTTCGTTTTTGAAATAGGCCGCGCCAACAGGCGGCCGGAGGACGAAGGGGCTGAAAACTTTGAAGATCATATTTCCGAACATTGTGGCATCGGTGAGGGTTTTAACTGGCGCGGTCGCGTTCATGATTTTCATACTGGTCGCGGCGATACAGCATGTTGAGCTCAAGCTGATGTTCTTTTTCGGTCTGATAACGTATTTCCTGTTTTATCTGCTCGGATCAGTTGTTTCCCGGCTGATCGCGCAGATTGACAAAGAGGTGGAATTGACCCCCATTGAAAGCGACGGCGGGAAGGAAAAGAAGGAAAGGACGCTCGCGCAGGAGCTGGATTTCCTGCAGGGCGCCGAACTGCCGACTTTCGATTGACACCTCTCTTGGAGAAAAAATAACGCAGAGGGGAAAAGAGGAATATGGACGCGAACGTAAAAGTTTTGATGGACGCAAGCGGATGCACTGAAACCGAGGCGCAGACGGTACTCGAGGAGGTCGGCGGCGACGTTTCAAAGGCGCTCAAGCAGCTCGGAGCGGTGTCGAAGGAGATCATGGTGTTCCAGATCAAATTCGTGCCGGCCGGCAAAAGGGAGGCCGGAGTCGGATTCCTTGTGGCCATGTTCAATGTATCGACGGACAATGTGCTGTATGTTGACATGGCGTTCCCGCTGACACCGGATCAGGAGTCGGCGCTGGATGTCAACATGCCGCCGACGGTGTTCGTGTCAACATTGAAGGCGCTGCGCGGCAAGATGAGCGACCGCCACAAAGCGGCCAGCCAGAGCAACGCGTCGCAGCTCAAATCGAAATTCTCGTCGAATTTCATACAGACCGTGGTGTCGATGCACAACAAGGGGCAGATAGACACCGTGGGCCAGAAATTCGCGCAGGTGATAAGCGGAGTGGTGGGCGAGCAGATCGAGATGTCGTACTTCGCGCGGGCGCACGCGCTGGATTCGCTGACGGCGGTGATCGGAGACGCGGCGGTGCAGCACGCGCATCTCACTCCGGAACAACAGGCCGCGAAACTGTTCGGCACGAAGGAAGCCGCGCCCGCGGCGGCGGCGGAAGATAATTCCGGAGAACTGCCGAGCGCGTCTCCTCAGGAACCGCTGCCACGCATCATGCTGATTACCGAGCCGGAGATATCTCCGTTCACGGGGAAACCGGTGCGCGAGCTGAATGAAGGCGACCAGATAATTGTTAAGATAAAAGACGGGCGCGAAGCGGCCCGTTATTTCGCCGAATTGCTCGGCGGCTGCATAAACGAGGAGTTGATCCCGGTCTGCGTGCCGGTGGTGAGGGTGAACCAGATGTCGGAGACGTTCACCGAAGTGTTCGTGGAATTCGGCCCGGGGATTTACGGGCAGTTTTTCGTGCCGCCCGAGGTGAAGGTAAAGACCAAGGATGAGGACGTGGAGCTGTACAATCCGTTTCAGAACGAGGAGTCGCTATTTGCGGATCAGCGATACGGAAAACAGATTCTCACGGGGCTTGGTCTGCTGATTCTTTCTACGCTGGTGTTGATAGTCGTGTTTCTGACGGTGGGGTAAACAATCCGCGGATTGTATGAAGCAAAATAGCAAAAGCGCATGGGCCGGCGCGTTAAAGGACGGCCCGGCGGGTCACGGATGATGGCAAGGGCGTTACAGGTTACAGAGGAAGAAGACTGGAGGGCTTTGAAGGACGAAGCCGACGAGAGTGCGCGTTCCCGTCTCGCCGAAAAGTACCTGCCGCTCGTGAAGTATGTGATAGACCGTATTGCTTATAAGCTTCCGGATTTCATCGACCGGGAGGACCTGATAAGCGAGGGGATACTTGGGCTGATAGACGCGATCGATAAGTTCGACCCGTCGCGCATGAACAAGTTCGAGACGTACGCGGTTGTGAGAATCCGCGGGGCGGTTCTTGATTCGCTGAGGCAGATGGACTGGGTGCCGCGCTCGCTGAGGCAGAAGGGGCGCGAGATTGAGAACGCGTTTTCCGAGGTCGAGAGAACGCTGGGCCGCCCGGCCACCGACGAGGAGGTTTCCTGCAAGCTCGGTATAACCGCCGATGAACTGAATGAGACGCTGTCGGACATCGCGGGTTCGGTTGTTTTTTCCTTCGAGGAAATGTTGCAGATGTCGGACGACAACAAGCCGCTGCCGTTTATCAGCAGGGTGAAGAACGCGCAGGTGGCGGAGCCTCCGGAAGTTCTGATGAAGACGGAGATCAGGCGGATTCTCACGAATGTGATAGAGAAGCTGCCCGAAAGCGAAAAGAATGTGATAGGGCTGTATTACGTGGAAAATATGACGCTGAAGCAGATCGGAGAAGTGCTGGATGTAACCGAATCGCGTGTGTGTCAGATTCACACAAAAGCGCTGATGAGAATGAAATCTGCGCTGATGAACAGAGACGGGGATATATTCTACGAATAGGGGTCTGTAAGGGAAAAACGAGGAATTTTTTAAAATTCCGGTAATAAAAATATATATACTATGGTAAAATACACACGGTAAATATAATTAGCAGATAAAACGCCGTGAGGAAACAGGCGGGGAAAATTGAGCGATAATCCAGTCACATTGCAATTTAGTCCGGATGGCCGGGAAGTGTTGGCGTCCGTGGACAAATCAAAGTCGGGCGGAATACCTGTAGTATCAGAACATTTTCTGATGGCGCTCGAAGAGATAGGCGCGGCGGATTTTGATATAGACTACGGGGCGATTGATCGTCTCATTCAGACACAAGGAGCGGGCGGGAAATTTTTCCCGGTCGCGAGAAAGATAGACGGACGTCTTGAAATATCTGTTTCCGGCGACAAAATGAGCGCCACGATAATGATTACGCCGCCGAAGGGCGGGAAGAGTCCGGATGTGGACGACATCATGGCGGCGCTTGCGCGTAACGGGATCAAGTTCGGCATAAAGGAAGACCTCCTGCAGAACATAGTCGCGCAGGGCTGGTACAACGAAAAGGTAATTATAGCCGAAGGCCGCCCGCCGATGGACGGAACGGACGGGAAGATCGAGTTCTTGTTCGATGTTTCCGCGTCGAAGCCGAAACCGACGATCAGCGACGACGGTACGGTTGATTTCTACGAACTGAACGTAGTGCAGAGCATTCGTATCGGCGAGCCTCTTGCAGAGAAGACGCCGCCGCAGCCGGGCGAGATCGGAATGAACGTGCTCGGCGAAGAGATCGCGGCGAAGGCCGGCAAGGATATCCCGTTTCCGATCGGCAAAAACGTAACGTTCTCGCAAGAGAACCCGAATATGATAATAGCGCAGGTCGCGGGGCAGCCGCGCCTGATTCAGGGAAAGATACATGTATTCCCGGTGTTCGAGGTGAGCGGCGACGTTGATTTCAATACCGGTAACATCACGTTCGTCGGCGATGTAATTATCAAGGGCGGCGTGCTCGAAGGGTTCGTGGTGAAGGCGGACGCGAACGTGACGGTGTTCGGGCCTGTGTCCGGCTGCGTGATCGAGGCGGGCGGAAGCGTTACGCTGAAAAAAGGAATGCACGGGCAGGATAAAGGCGTAATCGTGGCGGGCGAGGACGTGATAGCGAAGTTTCTCGAACACTGCACGATCAAGGCCGGCGGAAACGTCAGAGCGACCGACGGTATAATCGCGTGCAACGTGAACTCGAAGAAGAGCGTGTACGTTGAAGGAAAGAAAGCCATAATCATCGGGGGGCGCGTGAGCGCCGGAGAAGAAGTCAAGGCGAGGACGATCGGCAACTACATGGCGACCCCGACGGAGATAGAAGCAGGCGGGAGCCCGAAGGTGCGCGACGAGTTGAGGCAGATCGAAGAGCAGAAAAAGGCGATCAAGCTCAACCTCGACCGCACGGAAAAAGGCGTCAAGTCGCTGAAGATGCTTCAGGAGAAGCAGGGCGCTTTGCCTCCGGCGAAGCGGGACCTGCTGCTGCAACTCACGCGCGCGCAGTTCAACCTGATGGGGCAGTTGAAGAAACTCGAAGCCCGCGAGGAGGAACTTGAGGAAATCCTCGCGTCCTCATTCAAGGGCAAAGTCGTGGTTTCGGAAGCAATATATCCGGGCGTGAAGCTGATCATCAAACAGGCTGTGTTGCACATCAGGGATCAGATAAACGCCACAGTGTTTTACGAGCAGGACGGCGAAATCCAGATCGGAGTTTACGGCTGAGAGACGCCGCCCGCCCGCCGGACAGGAAAGTGAGTGGTGCGTCATGTCGATACGATCGATAGACATGATGATCATGTACTCGAAATCGGCGGATGTCGAGAAAGCCCAGACGGGCGAACAGCAGCAGAACCGCGTTATGCAGCAAAGCATTGCTGCCGAAGAAGTACATGACAAAGACATAAAGCACTCGCAGGTGCAGCGCTCGGAGCAGGAGAGCGAATCCGAAAGGATCCGGGAACAGCCCGAAAGAAAGCGCGGAAGAAGACTTGGCGCTCACGCGCAGGGGCAACAGGGACAGGAGCAGGAAGAAGCTTCGGCGGAGGAAGAAAAACAGCCGCAGGAGCAGCCGAAATTCAGGCTTCCGACGCAGACTGGCAAGATAGATATTAGAATTTAATCGGACTCACAGTTGACTTGGTTCCGATTGGCGGATATAAAAATGGGGACAAAGCTAGGAGGAAAAAGATGAAACTGAGCAAGGAACTAGAGGCGAAGCCGATCATCAGCATAGCCGAGGGAGAAGAGATCGGCGAATTCAGGGGTTTCGTCGTGGATCCGGTGGCGAAATCCATTGTAGCCATCCTTGTTGAGGACGACGAACGGCCGGACGAGGGCAAAAAAGTCATTTCGTTTTCACTGATACACAGCATCGGTCAGGCAGCGATTACGACGGAGAACGCATCGTCGGTCGTGGGTATTTCGAGCATGCCGGAACTCGTCGAACTCGTTAAGAGGAAGATAAAAATAATCAACTCGAAGGTGATCACGCGCGCCGGGCGTTTCATTGGTTATGTCAAGGAATACAGCATAGACGACAGAACAGGCGAGATAATCGGCCTCGAACTGAAGTCGGATGCGAATATTCCTTCGCCCGACAATAATGTGATACCGTCTGAGAACATCGTCACGATCGGTAAAGACATTATCATCGTTGACGACGATGTGGAAAACGTGCTGCGCGGAGATCACAGCTTGGCCGGCGTTGGTGTTGTACGACCCGCCGCTCCGAAGCCCGCTCCGAAACCCGCATACACACCTCCGCCCGCTCCCGCGCCGCAGCCTGTCGTTCAGGAAGCGTCCGAGCCCGCCCCCGCTCCCATCGTGGAAGAGAAGAGCGGCATCGATGCGGAATCCGACGTTGACATCGAGGAGCTTCTCGATCTCGATGCAGCGGCCGAAAGCGCTGGAAAAGTTGAAGAGCCTGCCGGTATTTCGGATATCGACCGCGGCATGGAGGCTGAAGAAGGAAAAGAAAGCCTGAGCGAAATTTTCGAGCGCAGACAGATTAAATACATGCTCGGAAAGCGCGTCAGCAAAGATGTGTATTCAGAAGACGGCCGGCTCGTGATCAGTCAGGGCGACACGATTACGGACGACGTTATCAAAGCCGCCAAGGCATCAGGGAAATTCCTCGAACTCTCGATGAACATAGAGATCGAAGAATGATAATCGGCAACTGAATGAAGAAATGAAAACGGGCCGTAAGGCCCGTTTTTTATTGCCCGTAATATTACACATTCTATTACTTCTTCGCGTGTTTTGTAAGCGGAGCATAGACTACCGTGTAAGTCACTGTGTTGGTATTGCCGAAGCTGTCCGCTGCTGTGATGGTGAACGTATTGTCTCCGACGACGAGGTCCATCGTGCCGCTGATTACGCCTTGCGAATTAACTTCCATATCAATGCCGTTCAGCGTTGCTGTCGATCCGGCTTCCACAGTGGCTTTTATCGTGATCGGAGTGGTTCTCGACAGGTAATACTGTACGCCCGTGCCTGAGTCGGTTCTGAGCGGGAAGGGATCGATTATGGTTATGTTCGGCGCTGAGGTATCCTTCGTGATCGTTCGCTTAATCAGAACTGTATTTCCGTACGGGTCAGCAAGAGCAACGTTTATGGAGTTTTTGCCTTCTTTGAGTTTTATATCGACATTGAATGTTCCGGTTGCCGGGAAATAGGTCTGCCCGTTGAGCCCGCAGCAGATCGCGAGGTAAGGCTCGCCCCAGTCGTCGTCGCCGTTATTCACGGTTGTTCCTCTGAAGGGAACGGAGGCGGCTGATGTCGCGTAAAAATTGGACGGTGTTGTGAGGTCGAGTTCAAGAAGTGTTGTTTTAACCGAGCTTTCGGTCATGGCGACGAGTGTGCCGCGCCCGCCGTACGAACTGAGCGAGTATGATGATGTCGCGTTGTATATGTAGTGGTAATCTCCGGCGCTGTATGTCGATTTGTCTTCCATGCCGCCGAGGGTATATGGATTCGCCGGCTCGTCGGCAAAAGTAATGTTGTGGGATTCGAGGAACGTGATCAGGTCGGAAGTTCCGGGGTTCGGATAGGAACCGTACTCATCGGCGTAGCTTTCTACCGCGTCCCTGATTTTATATGTTTCCGTCAGAGTATCTTCTTCGAGAGTATTCACGTCGCTGCAGTCGATGTTGTACTGCTGGTTTTTGTAGAACATCCGCCAGCCGTCGAATGCTATCGTTCCGGTGGCGATTACCATCGTTACAGTGTGGACCGTTTCCGGCAGTTTCGAGGCTATCTGATAATATGAGGTATATTCTTTGTTGTAACCTTCGTAAGGCGTGTCCGCCGACATGTCGAGAGACCCGACCTCGACTCCGTCAATGTAAAATGTTACTTGTCCCGGATTGGCATACATGCTTTTGGGAAGGAACACCACACCGACCTCATTGAACGGGTTTGTCATCGATGCGGACAGCCCGGCTGTTGTCCCTACCGCCGAAATCCAATTGCTTTTTGCGGTCGCATTGAATAAATACCACGAAGATGGGGTAGGAAGATAGTAGGTGACATTTCCGAATTCAGCAGTTGTGCGGACTATCTGGTCGATCGAGGGAGGATACCAACCGGGGATGTGCGAGTAATGAGTCGGTTGTGTTACAGTTGCCGCTCTGCTTGCGCTGCCGCCGCCGCCGCACCCGGATAAAGATGTCAGCAGAATTGAAAATGTGGATACAAAAAATAACCACGTAAGGAGTGATCGAAAATATTTATACTTATCATTTAACATTTCATTTAATTATCGGTAAAATTTCTTTTATCTGAAATATATAAATAAAAAAACATCATGGAGAAGCAAAAAAAACCGAATAAAATACACGAGCAAACAATGGGGTATATTTATGCACTATAAAGAACTTCAGAGGGGCAAATGGGGACATATTTAATAAATGCGATAACAATCCAAAGAGCGGAGATCGGCGAAAGTGATGTTCTTGTAACGGCATACAGCCGCGAACGAGGGAAGGTGCGTTTTGTTGTGCGTGGAACCAAAAAGCCGGCGAGTAGTCTGCGTGGAGCGGTGGAGCCGCTCACGGAGGGCCGCTTTTTTTTGGTTGAGAGAACGGGAACAGATCTGTTGAGCGAATGGGAGCCGGCCGAGTACAATTTCGAAATGAAAAAAGATATCGGGAAATTGGCGCTGGCCCAATATCTTGGGAGGATGATAATAGAATTTTCCGGAGAAGGGATAAAAGATAACAAACTGTATATATTTCTTAAAAATATAATATTTATACTATACAGTAAATATCCAGATGATATAATTAAGCTGGTTATTGAATGGGGATTTCTAACTGTTTCCGGGCTTGCGCCGGATTTCGGCGTATGCGTGGTTTGCGGACGGTTCGATAATGCCCAAGGTTATTTATGGGAAATAAATGAAGGCGATTTTTATTGTGACGGATGCGCTGCGGGAACGGGTGCGCATTATGTGAAACTGGGAAGAGACGAGGTGGCTTTGGGAAGAAAGATAGAGGCGGCGGCTCGTTTGCTGATTGACAACCAATACGAGTCGGCCGGGGATGCGGCGCGCGGAATGTCGCATTTTGCATTTGGCGAAAGCGGCGCGATTCGCGGTTCGGCAACTCTATCAAGAGGTCTCTCCGGTTTTTGCAGGTATCACCTCAGGGAGGATGTGCCTGAGTGGCGTGTTAAGTTGAATGCAGGGACGCGCGCGGCGGGAAGGTGAAATTCCGCCGGGCTTTTTTCGAGGATAGGCTGTTCGGTGTAAACAAAACAAAGTTCTTTCGGAGGGTCGTATGTTCGGAACCATTCTGAAGACGAGGATTACTCGGTGGGTTTGCATAGGACTCATCGCATCCCTCGCATTTTCAGTTTACAACACGGCGTTGCCGTTGCGCGCGTATGCGCAGGACGGGAATGCGAAGCTGAAAGTCGCAGCGGTCGGCATAGAGAACCTGACTAAGGAGTCTCTGTTCGACGAGAAGCACGGCGCCGACATGCTGATGTCGGAACTGACCGACGTCGAAGGGATCGAACTGATTCCCGAAGAGACCGTGGTGGAAGCGCTGAACGATCTCGAGCCGAATCCGAATGTCGCGATCTCGGTCGGCGAGGCAATCGGCGCCGACACGGTGATGGTTGGTTTTGTGAGCGACATCAAATTTGCCGGGACCGAACAGGCGGAGGCCGAAGTAGGAATCTCGCTTTACAGCGTGGCGGACGGAAATCTGCTGAGCGAAGCGCTAGTGGTGGGCCGCACAACTAGGCTCGGTTTCACAGGCACAAAAGAAGACCTCGCTCTGCTTGCCGTGAAGGACGGAGTCAGGAACGCGACAGGGTTTGTTTTCGAGAACATGAATCACTTCGGGGTCGTCACGATGGTGAAGGGAACCGAAGTGTACACGAATATGGCGGAGAGGGACAATATACGCGTAGGCGCGGAACTCGCCGTGATGAGGGACAATAAGCAGATCGCTTCGGTAGAGGTGAAAGAGGCAAGCATAGCGCATTCTGTCGGGACGATAGTCGATCAGAAAAAGGGAGTCAGCATAAAGACAGGCGACAAGGTACGGCTTGTATATACGCCTTATGTGAAAGATACGACGAGTGGCGGAGTCGCAAAGGTTCCGAAGAAGAAAAAGATGAACCCGGTGATGATCGGCTTGCTGGCGGTGGGGCTGGTGGCTCTTGCATCCCGTGGCGGCAACAAAGCCGAAGAGGCGACAAAACCATTGGGTTCGCAGACGGTGGCGAGCGCGGACGGGCGTGCGGTTGTCTATTCGTCCACTCCGTTCCAGACAGGCTACGTGCCGGGGGTCCCGGTGAAGGTGACGAGTCCTTCTTCATCAGATCTGGGTGCCTGTCTCAATATAAATAACAACATTAAACCGATCATATCGCCGACGACAACGGCTTATGAGTTTTATCTCGCATCAAATCCGAAATCGTCGGCATTGCCGGGCGATGGATACACGCTGATATTCGATATGAACGGAATCGATATTTCTGGAATATCGGACAAATCGAATCTGAAATGCGCGACGTGCAATACGGATTTGGGCACATGGGAAATCCTCGAGTCCACGTATGCGAAATACACGGCGATCGGCAACCATTACGGCGTTTCGTGTCCGGTCACGCACTTTACACCGTATGTGGTAATTGACGACGAGAGAGTCGATCCGATCCCGAAACCGTCGAATTTCCAAATTCAGTGTGGTGATGGAAAGGTAACGCTTTCTTGGGCGACGATTACAGACAGTAATAATATTAATTACATTATATATCAATGTTCGGAAACATCATGCCCGACGATAAAAGACACATTGGCTGCATCGGTAACGACAATTGAATATACGGTTCAAAACGATACGCAGGTGTGTTATGCCGTATCCGGAAAGAGCAGCATGAGCGGTCAAGATGCAGAAAAGACAGCTATAGAATGCACGACGCCTTCCAACGATCCGGCAGTGTGCAAAATAAATGCGATAACGCTTGTGAGTCCGTCGGCGGGAATTCAGATTCAGGAAGCGACACCCGATTTCATATTCATAGGATCGGGAACGGAAGATTACTATATATTAACAGTAAAACTCGTTGAAACCAGCGAAGTTGTCTATACCCAACAAATACAGGGAGAGGGCGCAAGTTCGACCACGGGCCGTCAAACATTTACTCAGGCTTACGGCGGAATTGCTCTATCAAACCAGCAGGTTTATCAGTGGCAAGTGGTTGGTTATACGAACTCCCGCGGGGAAGACCTTACTTCACCGCTCTATACATTCACTTATACCGGCGGTCAGACAGGATCCGACTGTTGCGCGCTTTCAGCCGCTCCGGAAGTTATTGCGCCGGACAACGGAGTAAGTCTTCAGGTTGCTCAACCGGTCTTTATATGGGCGGAGGATGAATGTGCGAAGTATTACACGCTCGACGTGAGGAACTCTGACGGGGATCAGATGCTTGCCGGCGGGAAGATTACGAATAATTACAAGCAATATGACGGTCCGACGCTGGTGGACAATGTTTCGTATCTCTGGCAGGTGACAGCTTATAACGGCTGCGGCGAAGAATTAACCGGGCAAGCGTCTAATTTTACAAAGGTAAGTTCGACGGAAGTCGCGGACTTGCCGGTGCCGAAATGGGTGGATGGAAGTCTCGAACCTGTAATAGTGGGAGACCAGATAGTATCGTTGAGGTGGTATGCCGAAACGGACTCGAAGGTAATCGGCTACAATATTTACAGGAGCAAGGACCCGACAATAACCAAATCGGATTATCTAGACACGGTTTATATCTCGCAATTGGGATCGCCGCTGCCGAGCAGCAAATGTCCGTTCCAGTTCTCATCCGCGTCGCCCGGATACTGCGATATAAGCGTTACAAACGGCGAAATATATTACTATAAAATATCATGCATACAAACCGGAGACACACCGGGTAATCTTTCGAGCGCGCTGTCCGCTCAGCCGCCGTTGCAGAGGCCGCAGCTTATTGGCCCCGGCGGCAGCGTGGCTATGGATGTAACCGCGGATACGCCGGATTTCATGTGGTTCCCGATCAACGGCGAGAACATTCAATACATACTTTCTCTCGTGAAGGATTCGACGGTAATATGGCAGCCGACGGGAAGCGTCACGTCGATAACTTATAGCGGCCCGGCGCTTGAAATAGGACAGACATATACATGGACGGTTAAGGCATTCAACAGCGCCAACAGCATAATGTCCGACGACAGTCAGACATTCCGGTTCACAAAGACGGAATCGGCCACGAAACCGGATGCGCCGTACTGGTGCGGTGGGACACATTGTTCACCCCAGCAGAGTACATTCTACAGCACGGACGACTCGAACGATTCGATCAAATTGTACTGGGAAAAATCCACATCGGAAAACATTAAACAGTATTACATTTATCGGTGTATCAATACCCCGGGCATTTGCATGGGGACCAAAATTGCCACTGTGAGCAACAACGCGTGTAACTCGACGACGCTGACGAAGGTTGTGTGTTACGAAGACCCGTATCTCGAACGCGGCGCGGATTATTATTACAGCATTGTGGCGGTGGACAGCGGCGGTACGACAAGCGACTACACGCCGACATCGGATAAGATAACCCTGCTGTTTAAAGGACCGTCGCTCGTGACGCCCGTAACAGACCAAGTGATATACGTGCCTGAGCCGACTTTCACGTGGCTGTCGGTGAGCGGCGCGACGCACTACCTGATTCAGGTGACCAAGAAAGCGGACGGCTTCAGCATTCCGTCGAAGATAATCTGGTCGTTTGACACAGGTACGACAACCTCGGCGATTTACAACTCCGACAGCGGCGCGAGTGGTCCGCTCCTCAACAAGGAGCCGGATGTGGCGGGAACGGAATATTCATGGCGCGTATGCGCGACGAATGACAAGTTCCCGACGGTCGAATCGTCGAACTGCACCACGAGAAGCTTCTACAAGAATCTGCTTCCTCCGGACGCGATAAGCCCCGGCAACGGTGAGAAGACAACGCTCGATACGATTACATTCAGATGGTCGGCCACGCCCGGCGCGGCGGGATATACGTTGCGTATATGCAAGAGAACCGGCACCGGGTCAAACTGCAATTCACTTCCGATCGTATTCCAGACCGAAATAGACGGAGCGGACACGGTTCAATATTCGCTGCAAGATGGTGCTGTGAAGTTCGACGCATGCAACCTGACGCTGGACCCGAACTGCACATGCGCGTACTCCGGGTGCACGCACGATGGTTCATATTACTGGGAAATCAGAGCGTACGATGCTTACGGCGTGGCATCGGGTAGCTGGGTGAATGCGGACAGGAACCTGTTCTATAAAGTGTCCAGTCCCGCGCCGCAGCTCATAATCCCGACGGACGGCCAAGTGATCGGGCCGAACTCCGACTGCGGTCTCGGTTCGGATTTCTACGGTAACCCGACTTACAATTACGAAATAACATTCTCGTGGATGGAACAAAATACATCGTCATACGTCCTCAGAGTTGAATCTATCGAGGCGTCGGACGATGGAACGGCGTCTAACACCGAGCATCTGACAACAGTGTTCGAACAGACGATGGATATAAACAGTACGAATACGAATACAAATTGCGGCTCCGGAGGAACGAGCTATACAATCCCGTTCTCGGCAGGCCAGAGGTATCGCTGGAACGTCACCACTCAAAATAACCCGTACGATACATCCAATGCGCGCGAGTTCATAACCGGTCTTCCCGCGCCGCATCTGGTTGCGCCGCTCAATAATGAGCCGGTAATGCTCGATGCGGACTGCGACGGCAACTCATCGTTCCTGTGTCTGCACTTCGATTGGAATGGCGGCACATGGACGGTGGATGGAGCAGATCAGGAAATACCCGGAGTAATCGGAGCGGGAAGTTACGATATCGAGATATACAAGAACGGACTCGCGGTGTGGTGCGACAGGCAGGTGACTATTCCGACAACCACCGCGGTAACGAATACGACGAATACGTTCTGCGATTTGTCAACGGCGAGCGTCGTGAACGGAGATACGTTCACATGGCGCGTGCGCGCGCGTGATGCAACTAGCATTACCACATCGAGCGGTACGGGAATTCCCGGGCCGTGGACTCCGTACTATCAGTTCACTGTTCTGATCCCGCCGGTCACGCTGGCAACACCGCCGGACAGCAGTGCGGTATGCGATCCGTACAACGACCCGACCGGCATAATCTCGAACTGCACGGTTGTGGACTGCCTCGATATGTATTATTCATGGAGTCCGCAGCCGCACGCCAACCTCGCATGTTACCGGATCGAAATTTCGGACACGGAAGATTTCCGCAACCTTGTCTGGTCGGATAACTCCGAGTCTCCGGTCAACACCTTCCCGTGCCCGCTCAAGCAATGCTATCAGGCGGGTGAGGCGGAAGGAACTTATATTCCGATGATGAACGGAGTGACGTACTACTGGAGGGTTGGGTCGAGCGTTACTCAGGGCACGACGTGCGGCGCAACATGGGTATATTCCGACGTGTGGGAATATCTCAAACGTCCTCCGATGCCCAAGAATCTTAACATAACAGTCACGCAGACATCCGCGGCTTTAACGTGGTCGGCGCCTCAGGACTGCCACGGAAGCACAAGCAGCAGCAGCCAGCCGATCAGCTATCCCGACGTGCCGCCCAACACAGGCGCATACGTAATCTATCTCGAACAGCAATTGCCCACTTCGACAAGCCCGCCGACGCATATCATAGCGCGCATGTCTTATGCCGCCACGAGCGCGTCACTCGACAACCTGTCTCCGGATACGGATTATTATCTCTGTATGACAACCGTGGACGGGTCCGGCTTCGAAACGCACCCCGGACATGTAAGCAACTTCGTATGCGCGTTCACGCATACACTGCCGGAAGAAGAAGAGTAAACAAGCTGCGTTTAATGAAGAAATTGAAAAGCCCCTCGAAAGAGGGGCTTTTTTATTAGTAATGAATTTTCATTCGGAATTGATTGGAACAGAATCTAGAAGTCGGATTCGTGCTGGCTTTTCTGTGAAGTTTTCTTTTTCGTCGGAATTTTAAGACAAGTGCCGATGGCAAATAACAGGCAGGCGAGATAGTGGAAGTAAGCGCCCAGACTGCCGCGGATTCCCTTAATGGTTTCGGACAGAAGTTCCATTTTGAGAAAGGCGGAAAATATTATGACAAAAATACTTATCATGAGAATAAGCGCTTCGTAATCGTTCAGCCGGTTGAGAAAGCTTTTGCTTTTTTTCAGAATGAGCTTCAGCACAATAAGATATACGATGAGACACACCAAGGCGGGTACGAAAAAGCCTTTACGAAAAGACACCGCCGCGATAATCAGAACAAAAATCAGAGCCGCCAGACAAAATATCGGAAAGAAATATTTGCCGTTGAGTCCTCCCGGCAGGCTCATCCCGGCTATCGAAAAAACCATGAATGTAAAAATCAGGATATAAGGAATCAATAAAAGCAGCGGGAATCTGACGGGTTGGGGCAATCCCGTGAAAATTCCGCTTTTCATCGGAGGCAGAATACCGTAGGGAGTCACCAATGTTGCTATGAACATAAGAATTCCGATGGCCCAGACGATGTTTTCTATGCTGAGAAGGGCGGTTTCCGACGCCGGGCGTTTCTCCGAGGAGTAAACCGTGAAAACTCCTTTTTTCTTCGACTCGCCGTCGGCAGGTTGCGATTCCTGCCATTCGGTTGTTTGCTGTGACGCAATCGAAGGAGCGGTCTGTGCCGACGGGGTTTCCATCTTTGTTCCGCAGCCTGTGCAGAACTTGGCGCCGGGTTTCAGCGGATTTCCGCATTTCGGACATGCTGACGGCGACTCCGGAGAAGCGGTTGCTCTAATAACGGAAGAAGCGTCTTTTTTAAATTCTTCAACCGGTTCGATCCCTATGAGGTTTCTCTGAAGCTCGCGTTTTTTTTCGGCGCTGATCGGCCGCCGCCAGCCGCAGTAGAGGCAGCTCGGCCGGTTTTCATATATCTGCCTGCCGCACTGAGGGCATTTTTCCAGTTTCGGTTCACTCAAGTTTTTACGCTTAAACCTTTCACTGTAACTATAACTTGATATTAGGTTACGTGCTCGATATTAGTCAAGATTCGGCGAGAGTGGGAACAGGCGAAGCGTACGTTTGTATGGACGTGTACTGAATATGATTATAATATAGGCGCGTCCCGACGGGGTGCAAAAGAAGGCCGGAGAGAAACAGATGCACGAGATGTCAATAACGCAGGAGATAGTGAATGTCGTCAACGAGGCGCGCCTGAGCGCGGGCGAGGATGCAAGAGTGCTCCGCGTGTCGATTAAACTCGGGAAATTCACGGCGATTGTGCCGGACTGCATTAAGTTTTACTACGAAATGATGACAGAAGGAACCCCGATGCAGGGGGCCGAGCTCGATTTCGAGGTGGTCCCGACTCTGGTGAAATGCAATGCGTGCGGAGCGGAATATGAGATT
The DNA here is from genome assembly GCA_964409645.1 of uncultured bacterium. Taxonomy (GTDB): domain Bacteria; phylum UBP15; class UBA6099; order UBA6099; family UBA6099; genus CAYPEK01. Next base: position 21,853 of record CAYPEK010000016.1, read on the forward strand.
GAGGATGTCAATTTATTCTGCACCGCCTGCGGAGGGGTGGACACGGATATAATCGCGGGCAGGGAATTGTCCGTGGAATCGATAGAGGTTGCCGGGGAGGAACCGGTATAGATTTGCCGCGGCCGGCGGTTTATTTTATCGGCCTGAATTCATCCCAGCCGAATGCTTCAGGATATTCGCGCCAAGGTCCTTCGCATTCGTCATTCATCGAGCATTTCTCGCAAGGCGGACCTTTCAGTTTGCCCTCGTTAAGCCGAAAATCCGTGTAGTCTTCTATCGTGGCGTGCGCGTCGAATATTTTAGTTCTCGGAATTATCCGTTCAGCAACATATTCCTCATATCCCCGCATGAAGCAGTACGGAATGGCTTCGGTCATGACCGAGCGGTCGGCGCGAATTCCCACATCGAGCCCCTTTTTCACGTAAGGCTCGACAAGCGTCTTTCTCGGCACCATGGATTTGAAGTTCGCGCCCGCAGTGCCGACAGCGTGGACGAAGGCGAACTGGTACTGCGCCACGCCGTACCTGACGAGTATCTTGGCGATCTCGGGGAGGTGGCGGAAGTTGGGTCGCGTTATCACTGAGTTAGTCAGTACGTATTGGCCGAGTTCCATCAGGTTGATGAGCCCGTGGACGGTCTGTTTAAAGCTGCCGGGCGCGCGGGTGAGGTAGTCGTGCAGTTCGGGTATGTGGCCGTGCAGGGCTGGGGAGAATTCCGTAGCTCCGGCGTCGATGCATCGTTTGCAGAAGTCTCGGCTCGCGAACATTCTGCCGTTCGTCTGTATCTGTATTGTTTTGTAGTCGAGTTCGCGCGCGATTGCGAGTAGTTCGAAGAAATCGGGGCGGATTGTCACCTCGCCGCCGGTGAAGACGATGCTGTCGGCGTCCGCGCGTGCTTCTTGCAGCAGTTCTTTAACCTGTTCTGTTGCTCGCATTTCGTACAGGTCACGTTTATTTCCCTGTACGCAGAAAAGGCACCTGTTGTTGCAGTTGAAGCCGGTCTTGATGTCGATCCGGCGTTTTGTGGCTGTTGTTTCCGTCATCTGTTCAGACCTTGAGTCTATTTTAAAGAATCGGAAAACCCGATGTCAAAAGAATCGGCAGGTTTTGCAACGGGTTTGGCCTTAACGTATTCTTCGTAAATCGATTCCGGCGGCAGCGGAATGTCTTCAGCGGTGAAACCGAGTGTGAAAGCCCGCATTCCGTTTCTGCCTGCCGCTTCCAATGCAGCGGGGAGCGAGGCGCGTATCTTTTCGACCGGCGGAGGTGTCGTACCCGGTGTTTTTCTCATGCGTATGAAAAACATCTGCTCGATTCCGTACTTCTGCAGGAATTGCGGGAGCATGGAAAGGGCGCCGACGTTTTCCGCGCACACGACTGTTCCGGCCACTACATTCACGGAATTGAACGGCCCGTGGATTCCCGCGTTATCAAGAATGTTGCGCACGCCGCGCATCGTCTGTTCGAGGCTTTTTTCGACGCCGGTGATGTTGTTGTGCACGGACGGCAGGTGCGAGTGCACCGGGACAAGGAGCTCGGTCATTCCCGCGAAGATCATTTCGCGCGCGAAATGTCCGTAGGCGAACATGCGGCCGTTGCTGACGAGCTGTATCGTCCTGTATTCGAGTTCCTTCGCGTGTTTGACGATCTCGATTATTGCTGGGTGGATGGACGGCTCCATGCCTGTGATCGTGAGCTGGTCGCATTCCGGCCGCGCGGTTGTGATCGAGGCCTTGATGGCTTCCGTATCTGTTTCGTAGGCCGTGCCGCGCTCGAAGCAGAAGTAGCAACGGTTGTTGCACGCGGTTCCGATTTTTAGAATCTTTGCTTTCATGTTAGAATTGCAGATGTGTTACCATCGCCGCGCTCTTATTATATAACTAAAGGACGCGCTTACAAACAGCGGCGCAATGAAACGAAAATGACGAGAGAAAATAAAGTTACAGGAGCAGGGCGGTTCGGCAACCGTAAGATTATTTTCTTTTTTGCGATTTTGCTTGTGGCGTCTTTTGTTTGCGGAAGGGCGTCGGGCGCGGGCGGCGCGTCGGGCGCGAAAGTTGTTTTCCACATGGACGGCGGGCTGTTGTACTCGTCGGATTCTCCGCTGCCGATTCTTACCGACAGGATTAAGATTACGCTGAAAAAGCACGGAGCGAAGTGTGGGAGAAAGCCGGACGGCAGAAACTGCATCGTTAAAGAATATGATTTCGATTCGTTGTTGGAGAAGGCGGAAAAAAAGAAGGACAATCAATTAATAGCTGTTGAGATCGGAATTACGGAGGGGCACTGGCAGGCGGCGATTGAAGCCTACGGCGGGAGATACGGCCTGACGGGAAAAAGCGTCGCGGAGTTCGATGTGTTGGCTGGCGGCAGTGTTGTGCTTCCGCTCGATGCGGACCCGGCCGCGTCGGATAAAAGGTATGTGTTTTGTGAATCGCTGTTCAGGCACAATACCGATTTCAGCGAGGACGGCGTAACGATGCAGAGATGGGCGGTGAATGTGATCCCGGTTGAAGGCGGGAAACTGCCGGAAGTCTGGACGTCGCTGTCAGAATGGGAGGCGTCGCTTGGCGATGAAGTGCGGTTCATGCCGGTGGATAGTCTGGGCGGCGGCGGCGGGATCAGATTTGTCGAGGGAGGCGCCGTCGATGCGCAGGGCAAGCCCGGATGCGGGAACGTGGAAGGGTTTGAGACGTTCGCGTCGATGACGGTGCATCTCTCGCCGGAAGAGTTCCAGAATTGCCCGCCGCGGAAGAATATAATCATGCACGAAATCGGGCACTCTCTCGGCTATATCGGGCACTCGAAGGACGGCACATCAATCATGGACGATTCGGACAGTGTCTGGAGGAACATGAAGACGGTGGACGCCGGTACGGCGGCGATGATAAAGAAGATATATCAACTGCCCGCGGGCGCGAAGCTCGGCGACGCGGGCTGCGCGGATTTGCAGGCGGCGATTGAACGGAGAAATTCCGGCGAATGAAAATCCTTCTCATCAGGCCGCCGGGAATAATGGGCGGCGAACATTCACATGCGCTTCAGCACCCGATTAATCTTTGCTGGCTCGCGGCGGTTGCGCGAGCGGAAGGTTTCGATCCCGCGATAGTCGATTACGAAGTGACGCCTTTCGATTCCGGCGATTTCGCGGCGATGCTACGTGATATTAAGCCTGCAATCGTCGGACTGACGGCGATGACGCCGACGATAGACAGTGCTGCGCGGATTGCGGCCGAAGCGAAAGCGGCGCTTCCGGACGTGATGACGGTCATCGGAGGCGCGCACGCGTCGATCCTTCCGGTGGAAACTCTCAAGCAATACCCGCAGTTCGACGTCGCCGTGATAGGCGAGGGCGAAGTAGTGTTCGCGGAGATATGCCGCGACGTGCGGGCGGGTGCTCTGGGCGCGCGCGAAATTCCGTCGGCGATGATCCGTACCGAGTCGGGATATAAAGGATCACCGGAAAAACTTGCGCCTCGCATCGATCCCGGAACGCTGCCGCTGCCAGCGCGCGAACTGCTTGATCTGAGACTCTACAAAGGCGCATCGACACCGGGATTGCCGAGAAGCAACTACAATGCAACGCAGCTTTTCACAGCGCGCGGCTGTCCCGGCAAGTGCATATTCTGCTGCTCGGAGCACATCTTCGGCCGCCGCGTAGCGCACAGGCCGGTTGCGCATGTCGTGGCGGAAATTCGCGACTGCATGAATCGCTTCGGGTTCGACCATTTCACGATCGACAACGACACGTTCACGGACGACCGCGCGCGCGCGCTTGAGTTCTGCTCCGCAGTCTCGGCGCTTGGAATAACGTGGGACTGCGACACGCGGGTTGACCGTGTTGACGAGGACCTGCTGAGGGCTATGGCGGCGTCAGGCTGCGTGAAGGTGGCGTTCGGAGTGGAGACGGGCAGCGAGCGCGTAATGAAATGGATAAAGAAGGGGATAACGCTCGATCAGGTCAGGAATGCGTTCAGGTGGACGCGTGCGGCCGGGATGCTGTCGTGCGCGTTTTTCATAGTCGGAAATCATCCCGACGAAGAGGAAAGCGACATTGAGGCTACACGCCGCTTTATAAGGGAAATCGACCCGGATTTGATAACGGTGGCGATCGCTACGCCGTATCCGAAGACCGAATTAGAGTCGCTGATGCGCAACGCCGGGCTGCTCGGCGAATTGCCGTGGAGCGCGTACGGACAGTCGTTTCAAGGAAAGCCGTTTACGCGGACGCGGACGATGGATGCGTCGCGTTTGAAGAAGGTGCAGTCGCGGCTGTTGCGAGGTTTCTATCTGAGGCCGCGTTATATAATGAGGCGGCTTTCGCGCATCCGCAGTCTCGGCGACGCGCTCTATTGGTTCGGAGCGGGTTTCCAGTTTTTGTTATATCTTTTTCGAAGAAATAAGGAAAACGCTGGGATGAAAATGTGAAGCAGGCCCGTTTGACTGCTGTTGATACGGGTGTTACAATCAGATTCCAACAATTTATTGCAGGGAGGGTGTTATGACGGAGATAGTAGATGTATGGGCAAGGGAGATCATCGATTCCAGAGGGAATCCGACTGTTGAGGTCGAGGTAACGCTATCGAGCGGAGCTATGGGGCGCGCGGCAGTGCCGTCGGGAGCATCGACGGGCAAGCGCGAGGCTGTCGAATTGCGCGACGGCGATCCTAAAAGATACAACAAGAACGGAGTGCTCAAGGCAGTCGAGAATGTGAACGAGATTATCGCCGAAGAAGTTGTCGGGCTCGACGCGCTGGACCAGACGGAAATCGACAACCTGTTGATCGATCTGGACGGAACGGAGTTCAAGAGCAAACTCGGAGCGAATGCGACGCTCGGCGTGTCGCTTGCGACGGCGAAGGCGGCCGCGGATGCGCTCGCGCTGCCGTTGTACAGATACATCGGCGGTGTGAATGCGAAGGTGCTCCCGGTGCCGATGATGAACGTCCTGAACGGCGGAAAACACGCGGACAACAACGTGGACCTGCAGGAGTTCATGATAATGCCGGTGGGAGCGGAGACGTTCTCGGAAGCGGTGCGGATGGGCGCGGAGACGTTCCACACGCTGAAGAAGGTTTTAAAGGATAAAGGATACAACACGGCGGTAGGCGACGAGGGCGGTTTCGCGCCGGACCTGAAGTCGAACGAGGAAGCGGTGGAACTGCTGCTTGTGGCGATATCGAAAGCCGGATACGAAGGCAAGATCAAGATCGCGCTCGACCCGGCGGCGAGTGAGTTGTTCGAGGACGGCGTCTATCTGCTCAACGGCGGCAAGGAAAAGCTGACGCCCGCTCAGATGGTGGACTTCTACGCGGACTGGGTCTCAAAGTACCCGATCGTGTCGATTGAAGACGGGCTCGCGCAGGATGACTGGACGGGTTGGAAGCTGATCACCGAGAAGCTCGGCAACAAGATTCAGCTTGTCGGCGACGACCTGTTCGTGACGAACACGAAGATTTTCGCGGAGGGGATCGAGAAGGGCCTTGCGAACTCGATTCTGATCAAGCTGAACCAGATCGGCACGCTGACGGAAACGCTGGACGCGATCGAGATGGCGAAGAAATCCGGTTACACGGCGGTCGTGTCGCACCGTTCCGGCGAGACAGAGGACACAACGATCGCGCACGTGGTGGTTGGCACAAATGCCGGGCAGATAAAGACCGGCTCGATGTCGCGCACCGACCGTGTGGCGAAGTACAATGAGCTGCTGAGGATCGAAGAGGAACTCTGCGAGATCGGCCTGTACGGCAGCAAAAAAGGCGAGAAGCTGTTCTACAACGTGAAGTAACTCGGGGATTGAGAAAAGAGTTGTCATACAGAGATTAACAATAGAGCCGCGCCGACAGACAATCGGCGCGGCTTTTTTTTGCGCGGAGGTCACCGATGGCGAAAGCGGCAGGAGGAAAAGTCGGAAACACTACGAAACAAAAACCGGTCGCGGTGAAGAAGGCGTCGGGCAAATCGGCGGCGAACCGGAAGAAGTCGCCGTCGGCGCTGCCTGTGACGTCGTTCGGCGTGAATGTGTGCGGCGATCCCGCGCGCGCTCTCGATCTCGAATGGCTCGAAACGAATGGGATCGGCGGATTTGCTTCGTCGAGCGTCTCGGGAGCGAACACGAGGCGCTACCACGGACTGCTCGTGGCGGCGGTGCAGCCGCCCGCGGGCCGCATAGTTGCTCTCTCCAAGCTCGAAGAAACTTTTTTTGCGCCGGAAAGCGCATTCCCGCTTTCAACAAATAAATATACCGGCGCTCTTTTCCCGGACGGCTATTCACGAATTATTTCGTTCAGTCTCGATCCGTTCCCGCGTTGGGTTTTCGGCGCGGGTGGTTGCTTAATAGAAAAAACCGTATTCCTTGAATATGAAGTCAACGCGGTCTGGATCAGATACCGACTGCTTACGAAAAAGGGCTTACCGCTGAAGAAGGCGCCGGAGGGCGTCCGATTCGCCGCGCGGCCTCTGTTCGCTTTCCGCGATTATCACCACATTGTGAGGAAGCACGACTTCTGCGACATCAGGGCAAGAGAAACTTCCGGCGGGCTTTTCCTAAAACCGTACGAGGGGTTGCCGGGGATTTACATGGAAACGAGCGGCGACGGTTTCCATGACGCGCCGGATTGGTATTACAACTTCGAGTACGAACGAGAGCTTGAACGCGGTCTCGATTATGTGGAAGACCTTTTTTCGCCGGGTGTATTCGAGTCGATGACTGGAGTTGCGGAGTGGATATTAAGGTTTTCTTTTAATAAGTGTTACGAATGTGTTGAGGGGCAGGGCGGTATTGCCGACGAGTTGGAACTGCGGATGTCAGCGGAGCTCGAGCGGCGGAAATCACTCTGTGCGAATTTCGAAGGCGCGGACGATACGGCGAGGAAGCTCGCGGTATCGGCGGATCAGTTCATCGTAAAACGCGGGCAGTCGGGCCGCACGGTTATCGCCGGTTATCACTGGTTCACTGACTGGGGCCGCGACACGATGATCTCTCTGCCGGGACTGGCGCTGGCGACGGGCCGTTTCGAGGTGTCGCGCGAGATTCTGACAACATTCTCGAAGCACGCGCGATACGGGTTGCTGCCGAACCGGTTTCCGGAAGCGGGGGAATCGCCGAGTTACAATTCAGTGGATGCGGCACTGTTGTATATTCTCACGGTGAACGAGTACATCAAGGCATCGGGCGACGAGGGCATTCTGCGCGAGGTCTGGGGAACTATGGAGTCGATAATCGGCGGATTCCGGCAGGGAACGCTGAACGATATTTTCATGGACGACGACGGGCTGATCTCGGCGGGCGGGCCGGGCACGCAGTTGACGTGGATGGACGCGAAGGTGGGCGACTGGGTTGTGACGCCGCGGCACGGCAAGGCGGTGGAGATCAATGCGATGTGGTACAACTGCCTCTGCGAGATGGCGGAGCTTGCGCCGCAAGTCGATGTGGACGGTTCGTTTTACAGCGGGCTGGCGTCTATTGTGAAGGCCGAGTTCGAAAGCAGATTCTGGAACGGTGAGAAGGGCTGCATGTACGACGTTGTGAGAGGAGACTTTTCCGACGGCGCCGTGCGTCCGAATCAGGCGATCGCGCTGGCGCTGCCGCGAGAGTTGCTAGACAGCGACAAGCGTGAGTCGGCGCTGAGGGTGATCGAGCGGAAGCTGCTGACGCCGTACGGGCTGAGGAGCCTCGCCCCGGACGAGCCGGGCTACCGCGGGCGTTACGCCGGCGGCGTTATCGATCGCGACGGGGCGTACCATCAGGGAACGGTGTGGGGTTGGCTGATGGGGCCGTTCGTGTTCGCGCTGTGGAACGTGAGAGGCAGGACGCCCGAGACGATGAAATATGTGGCGGAGCTGATAAAGCCGCTCGAACAGCATCTGAGCGAGGCGGGTCTGAATTCTGTATCGGAGATATTTGACGGCGACGCGCCGCACAAGCCTTGCGGGTGCATAGCGCAGGCGTGGAGCGTGGCGGAACTATTAAGGATAAAAAATGAACTGAATAAGTATTATTAACCCAGAAACAGGGCGTTTTTTTTGTGGTATATTCGGTTTTTAGCTTAAAACAGATATTTTTTTCTCCGGGTTGATTAAATTCCCCTGTGTGCTAAAATACTTTGAACCTTTCTGCTCCACGCGAAGCGGACAACGGCGCGTAGTAAATGCAGTGGGGCCAATAGACCGAGGGGAGGTAAACCGTTGAGTAATATTGCTTATGAATTGTTGTTTCTTGCTGAGCCGACGCTCGAACAGGAGCGGCTGGCAGCCATCCAAGAGAGAATCACAAATCTGATCTCACAGGGCGAAGGTGTCGTCGATTCTGTTGATGACTGGGGCATCCGCAGGCTTGCCTATCAGATCAAGAAGTTCGATGAAGGCCGCTACATACTGGTCAATTTCCAGTGCCCTACATCGAGGATCGAGGCGCTTAACAAGCAGATGAGGCTCATGCAGGACGTGCTCAGGTTCGTGGTTGTCAGGAAGGGAGACTGATCCTGATGCTCAATCGCGTAATTCTGATAGGTCGCCTGACGAGGGACCCGGAACTGAAGCACACCGCCACGGCGGGAGTGCCGATGGCGCGATTCACGCTCGCTGTTGACCGGCCTTTTCAGCCGCGCGGAAGAGAAGGCGCCGCAGGACAGCCTCAGCAGAAAGAAACGGATTTCATCCGCATCGTCTGTTGGAGCAAGTTGGCGGAACTGTGCGCGAAGCATCTCGAACGCGGACGCCTTGTGGCGATTGAAGGGCGGCTTGAGGTCCGGAACTGGGAAACGGTAACGGGCGAGCGCCGGACGATGACCGAGGTGCGGGCGTCGGATGTGCGGTTTCTCGACCGCGCGCCGCAGCGCGGCTCGGAGCCGGACGAAGGCTACGGCGACAGCGGTTACGATGCCTACGAGGGCGGACACGATGCGCCTCGCGCGCCTCGTGCGCCGCAGCAGTCCGCACCACCGGCGGGGGCGCCCGCCGCGGGCGGAAGGAAAGATTTCGGAAAATTCGATAATTCCAAGATCGACGAAGAGATAGACTTGGACGACGACGATCCGTATAAGGAGGACTTCTAAGATGTCTGATTCTGCAAGAGGAAGAGGCGGTAAAAAGAAAAAAGGATTCTTCCGGAAACGCTCCCGGAAGGTTTGTGAATTCTGCGTCGATAAAAATCTGGGGATCGATTACAAGAACCACGACCAGATGCACAAGTACATCACAGACCGCGGAAAAATTAAGCCGCGGCGCATGTCCGGCTGCTGCGCGAAGCACCAGCGGAAGATAACCATCCAACTCAAACGCGCGAGAGAGATGGCGCTGATCCCCTACAGCAAAGACTGACGCACAGCAGAGCGAAAGGAGTTAACCGAGATGAAAGTCATAATGTTGAAAGACGTTGAGAACGTCGGAGATAAAAATGAAGTAAAGAACGTGGCGGCAGGCTACGCGAGAAATTTTCTGTTCCCGAGAAACCTTGCACAACCCGCGGACGAAGCCGGCATGAAGCAGCTCGCGAACCGCATGAAGTACGCCAAGAGGCGCGAGGCGGTTATCGAGGCGAAGCTTGCTCAGTTGATGGGCAAGGTGCATGGCGCGAAGATCGAGGTCAAGGCGCACACGGGCGTCGAAGGCAAGCTCTACGGATCGGTCACCGCGAAACACATCGCGGCGGTTCTGACGGAAAAGCTCGGCATCGAAGTCGATAAGAAGCGCGTCAAACTGGACGAAGCGATCAAGCAGACCGGTGAATATCAGGTTACAGTGGACATGTCGCAGGGCAGGAAAGCCGATGTGACGGTAGCCGTGGTTCCGGACGAGGAATCGATTGCGGCGGCGGCAGCAGCGGCGGCGGCTGAGGAAAAGAAGGCAAAGAAGGAAAAGCCCGAAGCCCCGGCGGCGGTGGAAGCAGCCCCTGCGCCCGAAGCGGCTTCTGAAGAACCCGCGGAAGAGAAGTCCGAGGAAGCAGCGCCTGCTGAGTGAAAACAGGCCTAAATGGCGGGTCGGGATATACCCGTTGTTTCGTATCGCCGGCGTTCCGGCGGACGATTTTCAGAGCTTTTTTCACCTACGGAAAACCGAACCCGGATTTTCTTTAAAAGTTTTTATTTAAAACGTCCATAAAGACTAGTTCTTAATATATAATGATTGCCAATTTTCAGAGGGGCCGGTTATTTTATGGCTGACGATGTAAAACTGGTAAAAGTGCCGCCGCAGAGTATCGAAAACGAGCAAGCGGTTCTCGGTTCGATGATACTCGACCGCGACGCGATCGACACGGCGAGCAGCACGCTCCGCGCGGAGGATTTCTACGCGGAGAAACACGGCGAGATTTTTAACGCCATCCTCGAACTGACTCAGAGGAACGAGCCGGTGGACATGGTGACGCTGATCGAGTTGCTTAACCGCAAGGGGCTGCTCGAAAAAATAGGCGGGCCGGCCTACCTAACAACGCTCGTCGAATGTGTTCCCACTCCTAAGAGCATTGCCACTTATGCTAAGATCGTAAACGATAAGTCGGTTCTGCGCGACCTGATTAAGGCTGGCAACGAGATCGTGAACAAAGGCTACAACGGCGAGGGCGAAGTGGACGAGATTGTGTCCGTTTCGGAAAAGATGCTGTATGACATCTCTCGCTCGCGGGCGTTCAAAGACATCATTCAGTTCAAGCCGGTACTGCTCGAAGCGTTCAAGGAAATCGACGCGAAGTACAAGCACAGGGGTGTGGTCAGTGGTCTGCCCACCGGCTTCTCGATGTTGGACGATCTGACGTCCGGGTTCCAGAACTCGGACCTGATAATACTGGCGGCGCGGCCCGGCATGGGGAAAACCAGTCTCGCGCTGAATTTCTGCGAAAGCCTAGCGGCCGACAAAAAGATCGGGGTCGGGATATTCAGTCTCGAAATGTCATCGACACAGCTTGCGACGCGGCTGCTTTGCGCGCGTTCGCAGGTGGACGCTCAGGCGCTCCGGAAGGGTTTTCTAGTGAACGACGATTGGCCCCGGCTGCGGGAGGCGTTCGAGGCGTACCACGACGCGCCGATCGTGATTGTGGACAACCCGAACATATCGCCGATCGAGTTGCGCTCGAAAGCGCGCCGCATGTGCCGCGAGTTCGATGTGAAATTTATCGTGGTTGATTACTTGCAGCTCATGAGCATGTCCGGCCGCAGGTACGACAACCGCGTGCAGGAAGTATCGGAAATAACGAGGCAGATGAAGATGCTCGCGCGTGAACTGGATATTCCGGTGCTGATGCTTTCCCAGCTCTCACGCGCGGTCGAGCAGCGCGAGAATAAGAAGCCGCAGCTCTCCGATTTGCGCGATTCCGGTTCGATCGAACAGGACGCCGATATCGTGATGTTCCTCTATCGCGAGGAATATTATAAGGATAAAGATAAGAAACAAAGAAGCGGACACGATGATGACGAAGAGGATATGCCCGAAGTCAGCAAGAAGGCCGAGCTGGCGATCGCCAAGCACAGACGCGGCCCGACGGGTGTTTGCAACATGGTGTTCCTGAATCAATATACGAAATTCGTGGAATCCACGGACAGGGAGCCTTATAGTTGATCCGCGTTATGAACGCGCCGCTTTTTTTTATGGCGCAAATGTGAAATTTGTAACAATAGGGTTTGCGAGATAAGACGGAGGCTTGAAGATGAAGGTGCTGGTTGTCGGAGGCGGCGGACGCGAACACACGCTTTGCTGGAAGCTGGCGCAGGGAAGCGCCGTCGAAAAGGTGTACTGCGCGCCGGGCAACGCCGGTATCGAGGGCGTGGCGGAATGTGTGCCGATAGCGGCGGACGAAGTCGGCAAACTGCGCGATTTTGCCAAAACGCAAAGCATCGACCTGACAGTGGTCGGGCCCGAACTGCCGCTCACTCTCGGCATCTCGGACGCTTTTCGGGCTGACGGGCTGAAAGTTTTCGGCCCGGTGGCGGCTGCCGCGCAGCTCGAAGGCAGCAAGGTTTTCGCGAAGGAATTCATGAAGGAAATGGGCATCCCGAGCGCGGGGTTCGAGTCGTTCGGCTCGCTCGACGCAGCTCTGGCCCATCTCGATAAAATCCCGTATCCGACTGTTGTGAAAGCGGACGGGCTCGCCGCGGGCAAGGGCGTGCTGGTCGCGAAGTCGAAGGCTGAGGCGGCGGATTTTTTAAGGCAGGTTATGGCCGACAAGGTTTTCGGCGAGGCGGGCGGCCGCGTGATAATCGAGGATTGCCTCGACGGCGAGGAGACATCCATTCTCGCGCTCACGGACGGCAAGGACATGGTTGTGCTGACGCCGTCTCAGGACCACAAGCGTGCGTTCGACAACGACGAAGGCCCGAACACGGGCGGCATGGGCGCGTACTCGCCTGTGTCTATCGTGACGCCGGAAATGGTCGGCGTGATTCGCGACAGGGTGCTCCAGCCGGTTGTGGACGGGATGAACAAGCGCGGCACGCCGTTTGTCGGAGTGATCTACGCCGGAATGATGCTGAGCGGCAAGGGGCCGCAGGTGCTCGAATTCAATGTGCGGTTCGGCGATCCGGAGACGCAGGTTGTTGTGCCTCTCATCGAGGGCGATCTCGCGGAGATGTGTCTCTCGGCGGCCGAGGGCAGGCTCGCGGAAGCTAAATGGCAACCGGCGAGCCGTGCGGCGATGTGCGTCGTGATGGCGGCCGGCGGCTATCCGGGCGGTTACGAAAAAGGGAAGCCGATCAGCGGCATTGAAAGTGCGGAAGCGCTTGAGGATGTGATTGTGTTCCACGCCGGAACGAAGAAGCAGGACGGGAAGTTCGTGACGGCGGGCGGCCGCGTGCTCGGCGTGACGGGCATCGGCGCCGATCTTTCCGCCGCGCACAAGAAGGCGTACGAAGCGGTGAAGCTGATAAGCTGGGAAGGTGTTCAATACCGGAACGACATCGGAAAGCGCGATTTGGTCAGGATGAAATGAGGGTTAAGATTGCCGCGTGAGAGCGGCTTTAAATAGGAATAAAAGAACTTTAAGTGCATAGGGGGACGAAAATGAAAAAAGAAATTCTGCTCACACCGGGTCCGTCACAGGTTCCGCCGGAGGTATCGGCGGCAGGCGCAGTGCCGATTATCCACCACAGGACGAAAGAGTTCATGGAAGTCTTCTCAGGCCTGATCGATGGAATGAAGAAAGTATTGGGCACCGAAGGCCATGCGTTCATACTCGGATCGTCCGGCACCGGCGCGATGGAAGCGTGCGTGTGTAACGCTCTGTCGCCGGGCGACCGCGCGGTGATCGGCGTCACCGGAAAGTTCGGCGAGCGGTTCGCGCAGATGTGTAAGGTGTGGGGAGTTGAAACGATAGAGCTCGTGCGCGAGTGGGGACAGATTGTGACTCCCGAAGAGCTCAAGGAAACGCTCCAGAAGGAAAAGAACGTCAAAGCGGTTTTCATCACGCACAGCGAAACGTCGTCGGGTGTTATGCACCCGCTGAAAGAGCTGGGCGAGGTCGTCGATAAATACGGCGAAGGCGCGCTGTTCATTGTTGACTCGGTGAGCGCGCTCGCGGGGCTCGAAATGAAGATGGACGAATGGAAGATAGACATGGTGGCTTCCGGATCGCAGAAGGCGCTGATGCTGCCGCCGGGGCTGGCGTTCGTGGGCGTTCGCGGCGAGAAGGCGTGGAAGGCGATCGAAAGCTCGAAAATCCCGAAATTCTACTACGATCTCAAGAAATACAAAAAGTCGATTGAGAAGAGCGGCGACACGCCGTTCACGATTCCGGTTTCGCTCTGCCTGAGTCTCGCGGCTTCATTGAAGATGCTGTTCGACGAAGGGCTCGAAAACGTTTACGCGCGGCACAAAAAACTGGCGGCGGCGACGAAGGCCGGTGTGCAGGCGCTCGGGCTGAAGCTGTTCTCGGAAAATCTCGCATACGTCGAGACGGTCATCGCGGTGCCGGAGGGTGTCGAGGGCGGCAAGATTGTGAAGCTGATGACGGACAAATATGGCGCGCGTTGCGCGGGCGGACAGGACCCGTACAAGGGCAAGATCGTTAGGATCGCGCACATGGGCTACTGCACGCACCATGACGTGATTCTCGCGTTGTCGGCGCTCGAAATGGCGCTCAACGATCTCGGATTCAAGGCCCCGCTCGGAGCGGGCGTCAAAGCTGCCGAGGAGGTGTTTCTGGCATGAAGGCAAAAGCGAAAAAACCGCATGTTCTGATTGCGGATAAAATCGCCGAAGAGGGAATCGGCATACTCCGCTCGAAGTGTGAAGTAACGGTTCAAACCGGCCAGACCGAGGACGAACTGGTGAAGAGTGTCGCGAAATACGACGCGATCATGGTTCGCGCGGCGACGAAGATCACAGCGAAGGTGATCGCCGCCGGAAAGAACCTCAAGATACTGGGCCGCGCGGGCGTGGGCGTGGACAACATAGACGTGAACGCGGCGACGGAAGCCGGCATCTTCGTAGTCAATTCGCCGGAAGGCAACATTGTTTCAGCGGCCGAGCACACGATCGCGCTGATGATGTCGCTCGCGAGAAACATACCGCAGGCGAACAGTTCGATGCACGAAGGCAAGTGGGATAAGAGCAAGTTTGTGGGCGGACAGGTTATGGACAAGACGCTGGGTATCGTCGGATTCGGCAAGATCGGCCGGCTCGTCGGCGAACGCGCGGTGGGACTCGGCATGAAGGTCGTCATAGCAGACCCGTACACGCCGGAATCGGCGGCGGAGCGCATCGGCGCGAAGCTTGTTGACAAAGAGCTTCTGTTCAAAGAGGCGGACTTTATCACGTTCCACGTGCCGAAATCGCCCGAGACGCTGAACATGTGCTCGACGGAAGAGTTCAAGCTGATGAAGAAGGGAGTGCGGATAATCAACGTGTCGCGGGGCGGAGTTGTGAACGAGGCCGCGCTCGCGCAGGCGCTGAAAGCCGGCAAGGTCGCCGGGGCGGCGCTGGACGTTTTCTCGCAGGAACCGCTCGGCGAGAGCGAACTGCTCGGTTTCCCGAACGTGATAACGACTCCGCATCTCGGAGCATCGACGATCGAAGCGCAGGAGAATGTGGCGATCGACGTGGCGAAGACGATGGTGGAGTTCTTCGACGGCAATCCGGTGACGACGGCGGTGAACATACCGGCGATGAAACCGGAGATCATGAAGCTGAACCAGCCGTTCTTCGTGCTTGCGGAGAAACTCGGCGTGTTGCTGTCCGGCATCCGCGAGTCGTCGATTGAATCCATCGACGTTGTTTATCAGGGCGGTGTGGCCGACTTGCAGACGTCGTTCATAACACGCTATTTGCTGATGGGCATCTTGAAGTCGCACATTCCGGATTCGGTTAACGTGGTAAACGCGCCGATTCTTTTAAAGAACCGCGGAGTGAAGATCACGGAAACAACGAGCGGGAACGGTTCGCGATTTTCGGACCTTGTTTCGGCGACGATGCATCTCGCGGGCGGGCTGACGCATTCGGCGTCGGCGACGATTCTGAACGGAGAGACGCGAATCGTGTCCATAGACGGATTCGACATAGACATGATCCCGCAGGGCAACGTGCTTGTCGTTCGGCACATGGACCAGCCGGGAATGATTGGAAAGGTTGGTATGCTGCTCGGAAAGAGCAACATAAACATAGCCGGCATGCAGGTGGGCCGCAAAAAGGTGCGCGGCGACGCGGTCATGGGATTGACCGTGGACGACGAGTTGCCGGAAGACGTGATGAAGAAATTCGCCAAAATCGATGGCGTGAAGTCGGTTAAGCTGATTGTCTTTTAGTAAAATATCCGCTCCGGCGGTGTTGAGATAATCCAAGGCGTCGCCGCTCGCGGCGGGGGCGCTTCCGGCCTGCTTTATCACTCGTCTAAAAAAGTTTGTCTTTTTTCAGCTTTTGTATTACAATTTCTCGCCGCTGTAGTATTTGCAGACAGGCAGGAGGATAAATAGGAATGGCGTCGAACAACAACAATAACAGAAACAAGCTCGATGAGGAGTTCTTCGGGACACCGCTCGGCGCGGCAATGAACGTGCCGTTTACGATAGAGGTGGGAGACATAATTCTCGGCCGCATATCGAAAATCGACGACGAGTTCGTATATGTAAGCACGGGCTTCAAGTCCGAGGGCAGGATTCCGGTGCGCGAGTTCAAACTCGGCGCGGACGCGGAACGAGAGTTCAAGCTGGACGACGAGATACAGGTCATGGTTGACCGTGTCGCCGGCGAGGATATTTACCTCTCGTACGAAAAAGTGGTAGTCAAGAAACGCTGGGACGAACTGCAGAAGAAGTTCGACGAGAGCGAACCGATCGAGGCTAAGATCGTGCAGCAGGTGAAGGGCGGCTACAGGATGGACGTCGGCCTTCCGCGGTACGCATTTCTTCCGGGGTCGCATCTTGGGATACAGTTCGAGAATCCGCAGGATGCGCCGGGCAAGGTGCTGACTGTCAATATTATCGAATTCAACCTCGAATCGGAAAACATCGTTGTATCGCATCGTGAATGGAAGAAGAAACAGCAGGAAGAGCACGAAGGCGAAGTGTTCGACAATGTTAAAAAGGACATGGTGGTGGACGGCAAGGTGACGCGCCTGACGAATTTCGGCGCGTTCGTCGATATCGGCTCGGTCGAGGGCCTTGTGCACGTGTCCGAGATTGCGTGGTCGCGCGTCGGGCATCCCTCGGCGGTGCTCACATGCGGTGACACGGTGAAGGTGAAAATCCTCGACGTGGACCCGGCTGCGAAGAAAATCTCTCTCAGCATCAAACAGGCGACGCAGGATCCGTGGGACCTCGTCGGTGAAAAATTCAAGGTGGACGAGGAAATCACCGGAACTGTGTCGAAGCTGGTGAAGTTCGGCGCTTTCGTGCGGCTTTCCCCGGAATATGAAGGGCTGCTCCACATCAGCGAGATTCAGTCGCTCGGCGAAGAGAAGTCGAAGCTGAACGTCGGAGACGAAGTTAAGGTGAAAGTGCTGAATGTCGATTCAAAGAACCACAGGATAAAACTTGGGTTCACGCGGGAATCGAAGGATGCGATTCCGAGCGAAATGAAGCGTTACATCGACGACGGATCGAACTCGGCGACGATCGGCGACATGATCGACGGCGCGCTCGACGACAAGGTTTAATCCGGCGCAACAAATGACAGTGAACGAGAGCGGGCGAAAGCCCGCTCTTTTCGTTTGGCGCATGTCATGTAATTACAACTGCGGCATGAACTGCTATAATTTATCCGGCGAAGGAGGGCGGTTCGCGCCCGGAGAAGATGATAATAATCGGACTCACAGGAACGATCGGCAGCGGCAAGAGCGCTGTGGCGCGGATGCTCGGCGAACTCGGCGCCGATGTAATCGATACGGACGAGATCGCCCGCGATGTTGTGAAGCCCGGAACGAAAGGGCTGGGGGCGCTGGTTGCCGAATGGGGCGAAGATATTTTGAACCCTGACGGAATGCTGAACCGCGACAAGCTCGCACGCATAGTTTTTAAGGACGAAAAAGACCGCATTAAGCTAAACTCGATACTGCATCCGCTGATTATGGAGGAAACCGGAAACCGGCTGGCGGATTCAAAGGCGCCGGTGGCGGTGCTTGTGGTGCCGTTGCTGTTTGAGAGCGGAATGGATAAGATTGTAAGTCAACGGTGGGTTGTGACTGCTGCGGAGGGCGAGCTTGTAAGGCGCATCTGCGAGCGGGACGGCTGCGAGCCGGATCACGCCCGCGACAGGATACGGAGCCAGATGAGTCAGGAAGAAAAGATCGCGCGTGCCGATGTGGTGATAGACAACGGCGGAACGCTCGAGCGGACGCGCGCGGCTGTCGGGGAGGCATGGAAACGCCTTGAAAAACTTTAATTTCTCCGTGATTGCGGCGCTGTATGTTTTTCTTGTGGGATGGTTTTTTACGCACTCCGGCAACAACGTGCAGAAATTCCTTATGTTCTCGATTGTCGCGTCGCCGCTGGTGTGGCTCGCATTTTACGCGCAGGGCAAGCGGATCGGCGGGTTTAGTGAGTTGAATCTCAAATCCTTGCCGGTTCTTTCGCATTTGACGGCTCTGGCGGCGGCGGTGTTCATGTTTCTTTTCGTGAAGGAAGTGAGCCTGACGCCGCAGAGGGGGCGAGTGCTCGGGCCGGTGTTGTTTTTCGGCAACTTTCAGGTCGGTTGGGACCTCGACAAGGGCGTCAGGCTGCTTGCGATACTTATCGTTGCGACGGCGAGCGCGCTGACTATTTGGACCGGCTTTGCGTTTTCCGGTAAAAAGAGGAAATCTCTCGGCGGGAAGGCTCCGAGGCTTTTTTTCGCGGGGCTGCCCGAAATCACGAGGCTGCTTCTGAATGTTTATTTCGTCACTTTCCTGTGGGCGCTTGGCACGCTGGCGGTTTCGATTGTTTACAAGGACAATGTCAGGCATTTGACGATTGTCACCGCACGCGCGATGCTGCCGCTGTTCTTGCTTGTTCCGTTCGCGATAATGAGGCTTCCGGGGATGGGGATCGCCTCTCTTGTGGCTGCCGGCGTGACGGTTTATCTAATGAAGGCCAATAGTACGCTTGGAGTGGCTGCGGTGTTCATGGTGCCTCCCGCCGTGGTATTAGCGGCGTTCATGGGGATAAGATATTTCACGGTGCCTGCGTTTGACGGAGAGCCGGCCCCGGCGGCGGTGGAAATCGCCGCGCCGGATAATAGCTCGCCACAGGCTGATGTAAATGACGGAGAGCAGAAAGATGAATGAGACAATCGACTGGGGGAAAGAAGCCCTCGATATCGAAATTGAAGCGTTGAAGGAACTCAGAGAACGGCTCGGGCCGCCTTTCGCGTCGGCGGTGAAGATGATCCGCGAGTGCAAAGGCAAAGTGATTGTAACCGGGCTCGGAAAGTCCGGCCACATCGGGGAAAAGATCGCGGCTACATTGGCGAGCCTCGGCATTCCGTCTTTCTTCATGCACTCGACCGAGGCGCTGCACGGCGATTCCGGCATGATGACACCCGGCGACGTGCTGATAGCTATTTCCTACTCGGGCCAAACTGCTGAAGTTAACGCAGTTGCGGGGCTCGCGAAAGACCACGGTATCAAAGTTATATCGATGGCGAAATCCTGCTCGACACCGCTTGGCGGCATAGCCGACATCTGTCTGGAGATCGCGGTCGAGCGCGAGGCGGACCCGCTTGGACTCGCCCCGACGTCGAGCTCAACTCTGACGCTTGCTCTCGGCGACGCGCTTGCGGTTGCGGCGTCCCGCGCGAACGGATTCACCAAGGCCGACTTCGGGAAACGCCACCCCGGCGGAGCTCTCGGCAAAAAGGCGAAATCCTAATAACATTTAAACACAGAGTTCACAGAGACGCGGAGAAAATGTCATTGGGATGGGTATGAATCCGGACTATATTCCTGCATGTCATACTCCTTACCTCATTTTTTCATAGAGATTGCCCCCGATGACATTGTTTTTATCTCATGCACAAAAGAAAGCTTTGTGCATGGCACACAGTGAAATGTAGCAGTCAACAACGAGAGAAGAGGGACTGGCAACGCGGTGTATGCGGTGCCTGTACCGATTTGAAGTGGCAATAACCAGCCGGTCCATTCTTATTTTCTGAGTTTGGAAGCCAGCTTTGACGCAAGGTCGAACGGTCTGAAAAAGGCTGCGGCCGGTACGGGCATTCCGGGGTATCTTTTTTTCAGGAATTCGGCGGGCGGGAACAGGTACTCAAAGAAGAAACTTAATTTGTTTTCCGACAGAAGAATGGGAATAACGCCTGACTGTTTTATAAGTGTGTTGCCGGAAAGCGCCGCAAGCACTGCGTGATTGACGATTTCTGCGTTTTTTTCCGCAACGACGATCCGCTTCAACGCAGGTGGTGTTTCAGTGCCGAACAGGCGGCCCGCCGCGAGAAACGCATGAGCGGCAGCGCGGGTGAGACCGGTTTCGGCGAGCAGGGCAGGCATCTTTTCCCAATCGGGCGGCGACTTTTCGGCCATTCGGTCGAGGTCGTAGAGCCATTGAAGCCGGGAAAATGAATGCCGAATGGCAAAATGAAAAATATGGTAGAGGAATTCACCTTCAGGCGCGAGCGACCATCTCCTTTCGCGCACTGTCGCGAAACGCCAGAGAATTTCGGATGTGAGCGGGAACGCTTTTCCGATGGCAGAGCCCTGAACGGGTTCCCACTGGAATTCCGCTTCGACGGTTGCTCCCGCCACGGAAGAGATGTATTTAAGTTCACCGGAGAGGTCGCCCGCGAACTCGTCGGGCAGGCAGGAGGCGGATTTTTCGTAACCGAGTGCGGTCATCGTATCGTTGAGTTGTTCAAGCTGTTCACGTCGGCAAAGAAAATCGATGTCGGTGAGTTGCCTTTCGTCAAATGAGAAGGCACGGCCGAGGAGCGCGGCGCCCTTGAGCGGGAGCAGGTCGATGCCTCGGTCCGCCGCGGCTGCGAGAATGTCGCCGGCGGCTTTCATCAGCACGATGTTCATGGCGGCTGTCGCGGCCGGGATGCCGAGCATTCGCGAATGCGATTCTTCTGTCAGCAGGTTTGCGGCGCCTTTTGAGATGATGTTTTTCGATAGAGGGGCGGTTACGTGGTTTTCGGCGGCGAGGTCGATGAGCGCGGCGCTGTCCGCGCCGAGACGGGCCGCGATGCCCGCGATTTCCGCCGCGGGCGTGCGCGGGTTGATCAGCTTTGCCAGCCGCTCCATGCGTCTTATGTCCTGATTGTGAAACACGTCAGAACTCCGCCCTGAACTCGGTTTCCAGCAGATGGCCGTTGTATCCCTGAGATGCGTTGTCGCTGTTTGTATATTTAATCATATTAAATTCCGTATGCCATTTGACGATCTTTGAAAGGGCGACGTCTGATTCGAGGAGAATGTTACGCGTGTCGGTGGCAGTGTTTTCATCGCTGTTGTTCAAGGACATCGTGAGGCCTAATTTCACGCGCGGGCCTTCTGTGTATCCGATGCGGATTGATTGAATAAGTGTGTCTCTGTTCTGTGATTTCGAGCTCTCGTTCGATTTGTTGTATTTATAACTGACGTCCGATTTATCTCCGAACTTGTAGAACATGTCGAACATGATCGTGTTGTTATCGATAGAATCCGAATCGCCGCTTTCTTTGTGAGTGGAAGTATTTGCCCACTCCCGCTGAGTGGAAACGCCGTAAGGTTTCTTTTTCGGCCTGTATTCGAGCTTAAGTGTTTTATTGTCGGAATCGGAGGACATGCTTTGTGTTGTCGTTTTTGTTTTTGTATATGCGGGTGACAGCATAAGCGATGTTGAGAGGGCGTAAGCCATGTTGAGTGCGTTGACGGACATGTTCGAGCTTTCGGTGGTGAATCCGGGATAGCTCTGTTTCATGATCGAATACGATATGGTTTGGAATTTTCCTACGGACAGGGCTGTGATTGCGACTGAGGTGCTGTCCTTGCCGGTGTTGCCCTGATCGGGTCTGCTGTCGGATTTTCTCTGGTGGTCGATGTCGGCGGTGACTGTGACGAGCTGCATCGGATAGTATGAAAGCACGATGTTGCGGCTGTTGTTCCTTGTCGTGTAAGAGGTGTTCGTGCCGGACGTGCTTGTTTTGTTCGAGGTGAACACCGATTTTAAATCTAGTTTAGTTCCTTTTTTGTAGGTAAGGCCGAGTTTGTTCATTCGAGTGTTTGTGTCATCCGTATTGAGGGTGAGGTCGCTGAATTTTTCATCGGAGAGCGTTAACTCGACGTTCAGGTTCGGCTGCCAGACGTCACTGAGCGCCATTGCAAGCGTGCTGTTCTTTCTGACGGTGTCCGTGTCGGCAACATCCTGATTGTCTTCGGCTGTTTCCTTGGAATATGTATATTTATATTCTTTTTTCTTTTTCTTATATCTGAAATCGCCGCCGATCTGGCTGCTTTTCACCGAGACTATGCCGAGTATGTCGCGCGCGGTGTCGTAGTCGGTTTTGTTGAGGCTGAAATTGAACGCTTCGTTCGGCGTGCCGGTAAGTGTTATTGCGTTACGTGAAGTTTCGAGAGTGTTGTTGCCGCCTACCGGAGTGAAGAACGTATCGGTTGAATCCCTTGAGAGGCGCACTTTGTATTTCTCCGAGCCGCCGGAGACCGAAAGCCGTGTCGCATTGCCGGTTTTGATTCCCGAAGAAATCTGCGGGTTGAATCTGTAGTCGATGTAAACGACGGTTCCGGCGGCTATGCTCAGGTTGCCGGTCAGCACAATCGTGCCGGTGTCGTATTCCATGGTGTATGAGAGGCCGCGCACGAGCGCGTCGTCCGACGTGCTGAACGTGATTTTATCGGACGAATCGACTATGTCGGGATTTTTTGTTTGCAGGATGCATTCGGGCGGCGCTGAGGATGTGTTTGGACAAGTCACGGATTCCGTGAAAACGGCAAGCCGCTCTTTCACTATCTGGATCGGAGTTTTTGATATGTCCGCCTCGCTGCGGCCGAATTCGAAGGACACCGAGGCTGGCCCGACGGTTGCATCGCCGAAAACTTCGGTTACTGTGTGGTCGTACTCAGAACCGGTGGGCGTAGTGTCGGGGATCGTCAGGTATGAGAGCATCTTGATGTATCTGCCCGTGTAATCGTTCGGCAGATAGCTCGAATTAAGAACGCTGAGCTGGTTGCTGCTGCTCGTAATCAGGTAGTCGCCGGTGAGCGATTCCTGAGTTGATTCGAGAACTGCGTCCGGAGGCGAGCAATTGGTCGTCGAGCAATAATAGACGGTTTCCGAGCCGGGATATATGATGCCGCCCTGACCGCCGGACAGCGTGAACACCTGCTCCGCGCCCGAACCGGTGATTATTTCGTCGTGTACCTCGCCGATGTAATCCGTGCTCTGAACGTAATATGAGTAGCCTACTTCGAACGCGTCGTCCGCGACGATGTCGTCTATGAGCAGGACGATCTGGCCGAGAAGATAGCCGCGGTAGGTTATCGTGTAGTCCGTGTTATAGACGAGCGCCTCGCCGTTGCGCTTGACGGTGATGAAGTTGTGGTCGGTGACGAGGAGCCGGTATTCGGGATAGAGCGAGCCGGTCGATGGCAGCTGTATCACCTTCGGCGATATTGAAGCGAGCAAAGCTTCTCCTGTTATAGCGTAGGAGTCGGTGGCGCGGATTCGCTCCGTTGCGCGGTTGGCGAGCTGCGTTACATTCGAGACGCCGATCGTGTTGTCTTTTGTATATTTGTATTGGGCCGACATAGCGTTTATGTTGCCGCCGCTGAGCGAAAGCAGCATCTTCTGCTCGAACGTAACCTGCACGATGTCCGAGCTTTTGATCTCGCGGCACTCGGTTTCGTCGTTCTCCGAGCAGAAGGAAATCTGTCCTGTGTAGTAATCGATCGTGTATTCGTCGGGCGGAATCGTCTGACTGTTAATCATCACAGTTTCGCTGTTTTCGAGTATTTCATACGCATCAAGAGAGAACGGGCCGTGTGTGTTGTCGCCGCTGAAAGTCACCGTTTTCGGATTGCTCTTCGACTTCGACGTTACCCAGTCCATCTTGAGCTTGTCGGTGGTGTACTGCAACTGAGCGCCGGAGATTTTTTTGTTCAGTGTCGCCAGCGATCCGCTGCGGAATTCCGACTGGAACTCGCCGAAAAGACTCCGGTATAGCCCGGCGTTCATCTCGAACTTGAGGTCGCGCTCCTGATACGGAAGTTCGTACAGCGTCCCCTCCAGAGATACCTTTTTGCCGTACGACGCCTTGACGGTCAGGTCTGTGCCCTGCTCGACTTTGTTGCCGTTAAGCAATAGGCCGTTAAACGAGAGGAAGTTCTGTTCGTTACCGGAGGAATTGTATCCGCGGTATTTGAAGTAGCGGTAACCTTTGAGCTGAACCTTGAATTCCTTCGTCGCCGCTTTTTCCTGAAGGGATTCGTCCATGATGATAACCCGGTCCGTCGTGATAGGGCCGTTCTCATTCGGAGCGGATATGGGAGGGGTGGTCAGAGCGGGCATCGAATACTTGTCTGAGGCTTCCGCCGGTTGAGCTTGTGTGTCCGCGGGTGTGGTTTTATCTTGTCCGGCGTCCGTGGTCTCTGTTTCCGTAATGAAGTTTCGGCCGTCGGGATTCAGCGCCTGAACCTCATAAGCGAAGGAAAGATTGCACGCGAAAACCAATATGAGAATTAAGTATAGTAAAATCCGAATCGCTTTCGCGTTCATTAGGTCAGGCGTCATTTTCTCCAAAAACAATTATAAATCCTATAAATCTCCTCCTACAATAATATCAAGTTACATTTGGATTTATTTATATTATATTTGTTAAATATAGATATTTGTAAGATTGTATTATATCAATTCAGGAGACTCCGTTGTTTGCGAAACTGTTGAAATGTCTTATTATTTCCATGAGTATGATTAAGGGCCATCGAGTGAAAAGGCGTTAGCTGAAATGTCGCAGAACATTAATATTCCGGAAGAATATGCCGTCAAGGAATCGGCGGTGATGGAGAAGCGGCACTGGGTACGTCTGACCAAAACATGCAATAATCACTGCCTCTTCTGCCTTGATAAGGACATGCATACCGGTGAGATACTGAATTCGGAGATGGTGCGCGCGGAGATACTGCGCGGAGCGGAAGACGGCGGCGAAAGGCTGATTCTCAGCGGCGGCGAACCCACCATCCATCCTGAGTTCACGGACTTCATAGCTTACGGCCGTTCGGTGGGGTTCCGGCGCGTGCAAACGATTTCCAACGGAAGGATGTTCGCATACCGCCGTTTCGCGGACAAAGCGATCGAGTCGGGACTCGACGAGGCCACTTTCTCGATGCACGGGCACAACCCGGCGCTGCACGACTACCTTGTGGGGGTTCCCGGCGCGTTCGATCAAGCACTGCATGGCCTCAAAAATCTGTTGGGCCGCTGCGTCGTCAATATCGACATCGTCATCAATAAGCAGAACGTGGCGCATGTGTCGGACATTATGGATTTCTTCATGCAGTTCGGCATTCACGAGTTCGACCTGCTGCACATTGTGCCGTTCGGCAGCACTTATCCCGATAATAAGGACGTTCTTTTTTACGACATAGCTGAAAATCTCGACAGCCTGAAGAAGGCTTTCGCGCACGCGTATCAGCCGAATCGCTTTATCTGGACGAATAGGTTCCCGATTCATTATCTCGAAGGAAACGAGACGCTGATACAGGACCCGCACAAACTGTACGACGAGGTGAATGGCCGGCGCTGGATGTTCGAGGATTTCATCCTGAACGACAACCTCCTGTCGTGTTCGGGCGACAGGTGCGGATTCTGTTTTATCGAAAAGTTCTGCGACGGACTGACCGAGATAAAAAAGCGGCTCGACACGCGGAACCTTGGTATTGTGAGGATAGACGCTAACCGATATGAGCAGTCTGCGGGGATCGGCGCTGCTGATTTCAGCCGTCTGCGGCTAAAGGCAAAGAACGCGGCGGCGGCTGCTGCGTTTATCAACAAACACGGCATTGCTTCGACGGAACTGCAACTCGAACTGGAAGAATATACTGATTTCAACGACGGTGGTTTCGCAGGGCTGGAACGCGCGGTTGCGACAGACGCCGCCTCTTGTAACGCTTTGTTTTCGACCGCTCGCGATTATCAGGTGCAGATTTATCTCAACAAAGACACGGCGGAATGGATCGACGCCAATGCGCAACTCATTGCCGAATCGCCGAAACCGGTTTTGCTGTCGCCCGAGAACAGGGAAATATTAAGCGAAGCGGCGGCGGCGGACATAGACATGCGTGAGTATTTCGAAACTCGGCGGCCTGACAACACGATCCTGCTTGACATCCCGGAATGCATCGGGCGCGGGCTGCCGCACATCGCGGAACCGCCGCCGTTCGATCACTCGATGCTTCGAGCAAACGGCACGATCGACATAGATCGTTTCGCCGCGTATTACATCGTTTTCATGTATTATTCCAAGAGCGTAAGATGCAGGACGTGCAGACACGACGAAGGCTGCCGCGGACTGCATGTTAACTATCTTCGCAACTTTGGTTTTGCACAACAACAACCTGTAGAGAGTTGACCGGGCGGAGGCGTAATTGACCGAACCGACGAACAAGAGGGAAGCCGGACGTGGCGATTCCGCCGATATCCGGTCGAGCAAGGTGATGCGCGTCGAGTTCAACCTCGGCTACACGTGCAATAACAACTGTGTGTTCTGCGGCGAAGGTGAGAATCGCGATAAATTCCAGAAGCAGACTAAAGACCTGCTGACGACGGAAAACGTAAAGAGCGACATTTCGAGCTTCGCGCGGCGCGGGTACAAGCACATCACGTTTCTCGGCGGCGAGCCGACCATCAGGAAGGATTTCATAGAAATAATCGATCACGCGAAAAAAGAGGGATTCGACACCGTCTTTCTCACGACGAACGGGCGGATGTTTTCGCGAAAATCGTATCTGAAAGCGGCCATATCCGCTGGACTGACCGAGATTTGCCTCTCGCTCCACGGGGCGGACGCGTCGGCGCACGACGCATCGACCCGCTCGCCGGGATCGTTTCAGCAGATACGAGCGGCGATGGACAATCTCGCCGAAATCGGCAAGGAATTCAGCACTTCCACGGTGATTACGAAACTGAATTACATGCAGATGCCCGATATGGTGGATTTGCTCGGGGCGTATATGACCCGCAGGATTTACATCGCGTATCCGATGGTGACCGGCAACGCGCTGAGATTGTACAACGACGTTGTTGTGAAGTTTTCGGACAGCCGCGGATATGTGGCGGGCGCGATAGACAACGCGATAAGGCTGGACCGGATGCTGACGGTGGGGCACGTGCCGTTCTGCCAGCTCGGCGGACGGCCGGGTTACGCGGACATACTTTACTGGGGCGGCGAGGTGAAGCGGGTCGTCAAAAAGTACAGAGGCAAGGGAATCAACCCGGACGGCTCGATTGTGGACCGTCACGGCGCAAGCAAGGTGAAGAAGAACGTGTGCAGGTCGTGCATGTATTATTTTCTCTGCGAGGGATTGGACCATCGATACGCGCAGAGATACGGGGGCGGCGAGCTCGAAGCGACGCCCGGCGAAAAAATTACCGACCCGGAAGTTCTAAAATCGGCCACACATTTCTATAATAAGATTGACGTGCCGGTTGATAAAGGTTGACAAATGGCAAACTTAGGATACATACAGGTAACGAGACAGTGCAATCAGCACTGCCGGTTCTGCTCGAATCCGGAGCGGATGGTGACGCTCAGCCTCGAAGAAGCGGTGGAGCGGGTTAACGACCTCGCGGACCGCGAGTACTTCGGGGTGATTTTTACGGGCGGCGAGCCGACGCTGATGGAGCATCTGCCGGAGGCGATGGCGCATGCGAAGAGCCGGGGCGTTCAAGTGCGGCTCATCACCAACGGCCAGAAAACGGCGGACTACGACTTCATCAGCCGACTCGTTGACGCCGGACTCGACCACATCAACATTTCAATGCATTCGTACCGCGATTCGGTTCAGGCGTTCCTGACCGAAAATCCGGACTCGCTCAAAAACATCACAAAGACGCTCGAAAACACGAGCAAACTTGACCTCTCGACCGACATCAACACGGTGATAAACAGCTACAACGCGGACCACCTCGATATGACAGTGAAATGGGTGGTGAGGAATTTTCCGCACGTCAGGCATTTCGTCTGGAACAACATCGACCCGCGCATGAACCGTGCGTCTCAGAATAAAGACACGGTGCCAAAGCTTCAGAGTTTCGAGATTTCGCTCTATAAAGCGTGCCGGTTCCTTGAGGCAACGGGACGGACTTTCAGGGTGGAGAGGGTTCCGCTGTGCTATATGGCGGACTTCGCGCACTGCTCGACCGAAACGAGAAAAATAATTAAAAACGAAGAGCGCATCGTGCACTTTCTCGACGAGAAACGGTTCGTCCGCCAGACGGACTGGGAGCATGGGAAAGCGGAATGCTGCAAAATATGTTTTCTCGAATCAATCTGCGCCGGACTGTATGAAATAGACACTTATTATGACTCCGAAGAACTCTATCCGATTTTCATAAAGAAGGAAACGATTGTCAGCAAAGTAATTCCTTCTGCGGACGACAGCGCGGAGGACTGATCCCGCGCCCGGCCCGGATTTTGCCGCGGAGAATGCGGGCTTGATTGACCTGCCGGATGGGGTTTCATATAATCACCATGATGAACGACCCGGTTTTCGCGAAACTGATCGACCCGATTACGGAAGGCGAATATTTTTTTGAAACGTGGAAAATCGCCGCCGCGGAGTTGCTGCGCATAGATAAACCCACACTGATGATCCGGCTTGCAAACGACGACGGGCGAAGCCTTAACATTGTCCTTTCGCCCGCCGACCCGGCGTCGCCGTGTTACGAAAGAACGCCGAGCTTCAACATGGCTTTCGCAAAGGAAAAAGAGAGTCCGCTGGAGAAAAATGAGGAAGAGGCTCTTGTTTACGTTCTTGAAGCGGTGAAGCTGAACGATCGCGGCAGGTTCCTGATACAAACGGGAGAAACCGGCGAACCCGTGCTTGTAGAGACGGCGCCAAAACCAACATTGTTGACAAAAATGCTCGACATTCTATTCCCACCCAAAAAGAAAGCGGCTGAAGAAAAAAGCTCCGGCGAAACAGAAAACGAGCAATACCCTGATCCCGATGATAATGGCCGGGAAATGAATAGTTAATAATATTATGAAAACATTGATTGACTATTTGGAATATTTTTCTCTTCCCTTCCTGTTTTATATTGGATACCTTACCGCATTCGGCGATATGAAAAGCGGGAGAATCCCGAATAAGCTGATATGGCTGGGAGTTAAACTCGGCGTTATCTGGCATCTGTTTTACATCGGCGTAATCATGTGGGTTTTCAAAGACGAGCTTCTTACGAACGGGCAAAGAAATATAGTCAACTACATTTTGGAATTCGGAGTGAATACCACTCTGGGGCTGGTGGTCGCGTTTTTTATGTGGTGGATGAGGCAGTGGGCGGCAGGAGACGCAAAACTGTTCGTGGTTTTCACGTTTTTGCTGCCGGTGGATTTTTATGAAAAATTCCATGTGAAATGGTTTCCTGCATTTGCATTTTTGTATAACGTTTTTATATGCGCGCTTGCGTTCATACTTTTTGAATTTGTTTATAAGCTGTTGGCCGGAGCGGCGAAAAGCCGGCGCAGCGGAGACATGCGGGAATTCATTGATAAGAACCTGAACAGGAAAGCTGTACGTGCTTACCTGATCGGGAGCTGGCGGCCGGGCCTCAGGCTTCTTCTCGGCCTGATCTTCAGCTTTCTGATAACGAGCCTTATCAGAAAATATCTTGGTGTCGCTGTTGAAAAAATCCTGCCGTGGAAGTTCACGATCAACCTCCAACATGCCGAGATTAACGAGTCGATAATCTTTCTTTTAATCTTCCTGCTGTTCCAGCCGCTGGCAAAACTTTACCAGAATCTGGTCTTTTATTATGTGACTGTGTTTTCACTCGTGGGATATGTTTTTCTCGATGTCGTCAGGACAGGGTCCGTAAAAAGCCTGACTGATTTACTCCACTTTGGCGGACTTTCGATCCTTATGATTGTTTTCAGAAAGGTGTTCGAATTCTATTCGGATAAAATAAATAAATCGATTCCGCTGGAAAGCCTCGAAACGAAAACGGTGCTGTCGAGAAAGGCGCTTGGGAAAATTGCGGCGGAGGACCCGGAATTTTACAAAGCCAATTTTGAATTGGTTTATCCGGATGGGCTGACGGAAGAGCAGGTCACGGCGTTGAAGGGTTGGAAGAAAATAGACCCGATAGAAATCAGCGAGACATTCCATTTCGCACTGTTCATCGCCGCAGGTGTGGCAGTGACGATCATTTTCAGAGGGATTTTTCCTATTTTTCTGGGTAAGTAAATCGCAGGTTACGGAAAAAAACTGCACACGGGACTGCAAAATATTTCATAAGCCGACGCTTTTTTCAAATCCAAGTAGAATTTCGTAAACTGACCGCAAGAAAAAAACCTTTATTTTCGCCCTTTTATTATTTATATATATATTATAAAATTATGTAAAATATGGCATAAAAATTGCAAAACAGGGTAATAAACAATGAAAGAGGAAAAAAACGGCAACATGGTAAGCTTCGAAATAGACAGGAAAATTTACCCGATGGAGCTGATTTTCGGGGCCGGATTCATTTTTATCGATCGGTGTTATGTTTATCTTGACCGGAACGGTTCGGACAAGATCAAAGTAACACTAAAGGGAAAACCCGGAACAGGCGACGAGGAAGTCGAAAGGCTGGTCGGCGAATTCAACAACGAGCTGCTCAATCAGGCTTTGCGGAAAAAGATTAATCAAGCCAACAAAAGAGTGCGGGAGTATATCGTTTCAAGAGCGTTATTCTCGGCGGAACCGGTTGACGATGTGGAGCCCGGATATGAGGAGCAGCCGCTGGACGATATGGCGTTCGAAGACGATTTTCTCGATGATCCGCTCCAGATAGCGGTTCCGTGGGATGAGAAATACGGCGCGGACAAAAAAGATGCTCCCGCGAAGGAGCCGGAAGCAAAGACCGACGAAGGAAAAGACTGAATTTAGAAAGAGCCGGGCGACACATGGAAATGCTGTTTAACAAGAAAATATACCCACAGAAGGCGCTGAAAGGAACGGCGGCCGCATTCGGGCAGCTCGCCGAGTTCAAGATCGACGCCGAAGGCGACTACTTTAAAGTATGCGTGACGAAGCTGCTCGACACCGAAGTCGAGGGCAGCCTGATGGATGAGTTCGCCAACTATGCGTTGTACACAACAGTTGCGGAGATGAAACAATGGCAATAGACTGCGCGACATGCGCCACAAATAAAATCGGATTTTTCCGTTATTCGCTGATCGGCGGACAGTATCTGGTCACGAACGACATAGGGGATTTCATATTCCTCGCGCCGCTGGAATTTGAAAAATTCGTGGCCGGAAAACTGGACAAAGACTCGGAGCTTTACGCCGAGCTGAAGCAGAAGCACTTTCTTAAATCCGGGAACGAAGACAACGAGCTGATGGCGGAAAGGTACCGTCTCAAAAACGATTTTTTGAATTTTGGCGCGCACCTGCACATTGTGATCCTGACGCTGCGCTGCAACCAGCACTGCATATACTGCCACGCGAGCCGCGTGGACATGGACAAAAAAGAATACGACATGAACCTTAGTACGGCGAAAAAGGTCGTGGACATCATATTCGACACGACGTCGCCGATAGTCGTGATAGAGTTTCAGGGCGGCGAGCCGCTGGCGAATTTCGAGACGCTCCAGTTCATAACCGACTACGCGCTCGAAAAGAACAAGATCGCGAACAAGAAACTCGGCATCACGCTCGTGAGCAATCTGAGCCTGATGGACGACGAGAAGATGAAGTATCTGCTGGACCGGAACGTGATGATCTGCACGTCGCTGGACGGAGACGAAGCGCTGCACAACAAGAACCGTGTGCTCGCGGGAGGCAACGCGTTTCAGGAAGCTGTGAAATGGATCCGGCGGATTAACGAGGAATACAAGAAGCGTGGTTTCGAGGAGGAAGTCTATCACGTTGACGCGCTGATCACGACCTCGCGATTCTCTCTTCCGCACTTCAAGGAAATAATCGACACGTACATCGAGCAGGGAATAAAAGCCGTGCATTTCCGGTTCCTGAATCCGTTCGGGATCGCGAAGAAATCGGCGGAGAAGATAGGTTATTCGGCGGACGAATATCTGGAATATTACAAGCAGGCGCTCGACTACATAATCGAACTGAACCTGCAGGGCACGGACATGCTCGAAAGGTGCGCGGCGATATTCCTCTCGAAGATGCTGACCGAGGAGGACCCGAATTTCCTCGATCTGAGGTCGCCTTGCGGCGCGGGGATCGGGCAGCTCGCATACAACTACGACGGAAAGATATTCACTTGCGACGAAGGGCGAATGCTGTACGAGATGAACGACGATATGTTTCTGATCGGCGACGCGAAAACGGACTCGTACGCGGACATAATGAAGAACGAGACGGTGAGGTCGCTGACGGTGGCGTCGTGCCTCGACTGCATCCCCGGTTGCAGCGACTGCGTGTTCAAGCCGTACTGCGGAGTCTGCCCGATATACAACTACGTGGAGCAGGGAGATATTTTCGGGCAGATGCCGTCGAACATGAGGTGCAGGATAAACAAATCAATTTTGACGTATCTGTTCGAAAAGATGCAGAGTCAACCTGAGGTTAAAGAAATATTCAAGAGATGGACGATAAACAAACGTCCGTTCCTTTTCAGCGAATAGTCGCTGCGGGCCGAGAGGCGGGAAGCGGCGAAAGGAGGATTGTCGATGGAGACCTCGAACAAATTCCCCGGGATGAAGAAGCGGGTAAAGATGTTCCTGCAGAGTGAGGAGGGGAAGATAACGAAGGAGCAGGCGCTGACGGCGGCCACCACGCTGATGTTGATGGCGACGGCGTTCGCGTCCTCGACGGGCAAGGGCGCGGGGACGAAGGGCGCAGGCAAGAAGGCGCTGCACGGCCGTCAGGTGGAGGGCCGGAAAGCCGGGTTGCACGGGAGCCATTCGTCGCACGGGAGCCACTGCTCGCACGGGAGCCACGCGTCGCACGGCAGTCACGGGAGCCACGCGTCGCATGGGAGCCACGGCAGCCATGCGTCGCACGGCAGCCACGGCTCGCACGGTAGTCACGGCTCGCACGGCAGTTGGTAACCGAAAACTCCGGATCGGGCGGCGGCGGAAGAAAACGGTGAAGGCCGGCATGCCGCACAGGGCCGCAACGGTTCGTCGAAGGAGGAGTCATGGGAACAAAGGATAAATTTCCCGTTTTGAAGAAAAGAGTGAGCATGTTTCTTCAGAGCGAGGAAGGAAAAATAACGCGCGAGCAGGCGCTGGTGGCGGCGACGACGCTGATGCTTGTGGCGTCCGCTTCGATGGCGTCCGGCAGCGACAAGACGTCCGGTAAAAGCGCCGGTAAACGTGCTCTGCACTCGATGAAAGTCGCCGGCAAAAAGGCCGGCCTGCACGGCAGCCACAGCAGCCACGGTTCTCATTGCTCGCACTCCTCACACGCGTCGCACGGGAGCCACGGCAGTCATGCCTCGCACGGGAGCCACGGCAGCCATGCATCGCATGGATCTCATGCCTCCCACGGCAGTCACGGGAGCCACGGCAGCCATTCGTCACACGGCAGTTGGTGAATCGAAAAACGCCGATCCGAAGAAATAGGGGTGAAAAGATGGCATTCGATAAAAAATTTCCGGAAGCGAAGAAACGAATAGGGATGTTTCTTCAGAGCGAGGAAGGAAAAATAACGCGCGAGCAGGCGATCACCACGGCGACTACGCTGCTGTTGACAGCATCGTTCTTTGCCGTAAAACAGAAAGCCGAAGGCGCAGAAAATAAGGCGAAGAAAAAACAGCACAGCCTGAAACAGAAAATGGACAGCCGTAGGATAGGCCTGCACGGTAGCCACGCATCGCATGGCAGCCATTGTTCGCACGGTAGCCACGCATCGCATGGGAGTCATTCGTCACATGGTAGTCACGGAAGCCACTCGTCACACGGTAGTCACGGAAGCCATGCATCACATGCATCTCACGCTTCACACGGTTCACACGGGAGTTGGTAAGAAAGGGACGTGCCGCGGAAGGCACGAAAATTGACGGGGAAAATTGATAAACCGGCAAGAAAGCCGGGAAATAAAATAAATAAACTTTAACCTAACGGGGTACGGTATGAAAAATAAATACGGGATTAAAAGAATACCAGTATCCATAATAATTCTGGCCGCGGCGATGATGGTTTCGCTGCCGGCACACGCGGCATCTAACCGGATTTGCAGGTGCATAAGCCCCTCGAAGGGAACTGTCAACCATACTTTCGGCGCGTCGGCGGTGAATTGCCCTGTACAGGAAGAAGAAACGGTTACGATATATGCCGAGTGGAAGCCGGACGGGATGGCCTCGGCCAGTTGTAACGGATATGCGGGCCTGAGGTCGATGCAGTTGGTGTTGACCGAAACGACGACCGGCACTACTGCAAGTTACCCGACATCCGGAATTCTCTGTTCCGCGGAGTCGGTACCGAGGAACTGGGCGGGATCCGGCAATCCGTCAACGTCGTGGGTATCGTCGCAAGCCGCGACACCGAAACCGGATCTGTCCGCGGCGGTAGTCACGCTCATGATTTACGTGAGAACTACCGGGACAACACCGCCATACGCGGTCGGTACGAAAAGCGACGCGGCGATCTGCGGTTTCGGCGGAACGTCACCAATGGAAGGAATCGGAGACTATTCCTTCAATTTTGTAGTCAATTCGAGGCCTGACAAACTGACATTCATGTGCGCTTCCCCGTCGCGGGGTGGCGGACTTGTCGGAGGCACTTTCTGGCACGATTTCGCGGCGGTATCAAAGACCTGCACGGCGGCCGGGGCGGACACGGTAACGATAGGCGGCCAGTACGCGCCGACCGCGTCAAAAGACGCGAATTCCTGCGCGGACGCCGGAAGCGGTTATCGGCGAGGTCTGTCGTATAAATTATGGTCAACTTTGACAACCTCGGCATACGCGGGGTGTTACAGCGGAGGATCGTCGCAAGGAGCAACGGAGTTTGTCTGCGGGCGATGCAAAACGGCCGATACAGGTTGCGAACCGGTGACCGGTCAGTGTAACTGGTACGGATGCGACAACCCGACGACATGTAACACGTCCGGCGGCGGAATCGCCGGCTGCGGCAACGGTACGACACAGGCGCGGGATATTTCGTGCAATAAGCAATTCAACAAGGCCGCACCTTCGACGGAAGGCGTTTACAGTGCGTGGGCGAATATGGAATATGGGCACAAGCTGCTCGAAGATATTGCGCCTGCTTCAACTTCCAGTGTTTACTATTTCAATTTATATGTATGGACGGGATTCCCGGACTATATTTCCGCATCGTGGACGTCTTGTCCGTATCTCACAGATTCAAATCAGTATTGTTGGGGAAAATACGGGAATACGCCGACGTTTCAAATCAGATGTCAGGACGTAAACGACGGATATGGGTCCGGGACTTCATCCCCGAACATTCAACGTATTCGATTCTATGACTCAACAACAGGTTATGATAGAAGAGCCTATAGAAATGTCGATACGTCAACTCATTACACCGACTCATCATATAATGATAATACTCATATCAATATAACCGGATCCAGTCAGTCGGGAAGCAGCAACGATTATTACACGACTTTCAACGAGACGATCACATCAACGGCTGACTATGATTATGACGTATATTCACAATGCGAAGATGATTACGGTTTTCAGGATGGTTATAAAAACACCGCCAATACAGGATACGCTTATAAGCTGAGGGTGGACAACACTCCTCCCGACGGAACATCATATCCTGTTTATTCGGTGTCCGGTTGCGATTATTCGAGCGGGAATATCTGCTGGATCAAGGCGGGAACATATTTATATGTTTCGCAGCAATGGTACGACTCGAAATCGACGCCGAAAACCCATTACTTTGTGATGGACGCCTCGGGCGGCACGTATCCGTTCACTGTTAATTATTACACATCAGGTTCGGTTAATGTCGCGTATAACGCCACAACATCGTTCGCCGCACATACACCGGGTTCGAGTGACGATTCCACCATCGTGATAGACGAAGCTCGCTGCACGGAAGCTTCTGGCTGCACCGGGAATACGGTAACGATGAGATGGAAACTGCACGCTGTCGGCGGCAACAAGACTTACACGGTCGGCGGTTATATGTATGACGAGGTCCAGAACGGGCAGGGTTATTGTTTCACTTTCCCGTGTACATCCGGCGTGACGAAATATGTCTATACCGACACGGAAATCCCGACAATTACGCTTACATCCCACACTTCGGGAGGGACATATAATATATCGAACGTTATTACCGTAACGGGAACGGCATCGGACGGCAGTCAAAGCAGTAGATCGGAAGTTGCGAGCGTTCAGTACGCCGAATGCAATTCCGCCGGCACAACGTGCGGCAGTTGGACGTCGATAGGCGCTGCGAACCCGACGAGCTGGACGTTCATTGTGTCCAATTCGATTCTCACCAACAACTCGGGTGTAAGAAGGATTAAGCTCCGGTCGGTGGATAACGCCGGAAACGCGAGCGCCGAGGTATATTTGCTGTTCCGCTTCGTGCCTTACGACAGAGAAATTGTGTCGTGCGTGGACGGGTCCGGATCGACTTCGGCAGTGGTCGCGGACGGTTCGGATACAATTAGCTGTACTCTCAGGGTTTTCATCTACGATGTAACAGCAACATATTACACTCGATTGCTGCTAAATTATCTCGATAACGGAACGAGCAGCGGTGACGAGAGAGGGTATTTCTATGACTCGAACGGGACGTGGGGTAAGAATACCGGATACGGCGATTCTTATGTAAATCTGCAGTCGGGTGCATGTTCGCGAACCCCGGACTCAACAAACGGATACGTGGACTATAAGTTTGTCTGGAATTTGTATAGCACCTATGGGGATATGCAGAATAACGACCCCAATACGCACCTCAGGGTCTGGGCGGATTCGAACTCGGCGGACGGCAGCGGCAACTACAACGGGTTCCACATCACCGGCATTAACTGGTACGAAATGGGAGACTCGTTCGACGTACTGCCGGCGGCGCCGTCGGCCCTGACCGGAACGGCGGACAGCACGTCACAGATCACGTGGAGCTGGACGGATAACAGCGGAACAGTGGAGACCGGATTCAAACTGCACGACAGTAGTGACGGTGCAATATATACCGGAGCCTCTGCATCGTACGCAAACACAGGCCTTTCGCCCAACACGCAGTACACACGGCACGTGCATGCATACGACTCCGCAACGGCCAGCCGCGCGGGCACTTCGGGATCATATACGTTCGACAACCCCGGAGTGGCCGGTCTCGGACCGCGATCTTCATCAACATCCAAATATTCAAAGGCGAACAATCCGAGCGTCACATGCAGCCGCACTCCGGCCTGCACGTCTTGGAGTAGTGTCGCCACATTCACATTCACGGCCGGCGGTTCGCCCGCTTTCGGAACAGGGAATCTTCAATATTACAGATATGTCTGGAGCCAGAGCTCAACATACACATCTTGGACGGACACGGAAACTCAATGGTCGAGCGGCACGCTGGCAAAAACAGCGACTGCGGACGGAGCTTGGTATCTGCATGTGCGCTCCTACAATGGTGACAATGAAGTGGGCGGCACGACGGATTACGGCCCGTATTACTATCAGGGCAGCGCGCCTACCGCAGGCACTGTGACACCCGCCAGCACGAGCTACGGCTCATACGTTGACGCAACGTTCAACGTTACGACGACGTTCGCGGATTCCTATTCGGGAGTTGCGTCTTGTCAATACTGCAAGAGCACGGACGGGACATGCGACACGGAGTGGGCGGCCGGAACGTGGAGTTCTGGAACGTGTTCCATAACCGGTCTCACATGTACTGACGGGCAGTCGCTCACATTGAATATGCGTGCAACAAATAACGCCGGTAACACGGGAACGGCGACTGCCGTATCGAGGACATGCGATACGGTGGCGCCGACGACCACGGATAACGCGACGACGACATGGCGCAACACGGACCTGACTGTAACCCTGTCGCCGACAGACGCGAGGTCGGGAGTGGGGGCTACGTATTACT
>CAYPEK010000017.1:0-2704 GCA_964409645.1 uncultured bacterium
GGGGAGCGGGTCAGGACTGATTTTGAAAATGCAACTCTGTTAAACTTCGAACTCAGAAATACGGGTTTAGGGCAAATGCTGCATTCGTGCTATGAATGGATGTACAAGACAAAAACCAGCTTGAACGTGATCTGGGACGGAAATGTTTATTATCTGAGGAATAACACCATAGAGGGACAGGACGATAGGGTGTTTGCAGTGATAAGGCACAATGGAGATGAGAAATTGCTTTTATTGGCAAACCTCGATCCTCATAAAGAAAGGCGCGCCGGTTTCAAAATGGATTTTCTCGATCTGAAGCCGCTTGGGAAGTATCCGGTTAAGATTTTATTTGATTCATACAAAAGCTTCGAGATCAAATCCGGCAATGGAAAACCGTCTATAATGAACGGGAACGAATTGATAAACGGCATGCAGGGCTATTCGCTTATGCCGCTTCAGTCCATATTGATGTCGTTTTGAGCTATAATAAATCAAGATATTATGCATCTGAAAATATCAAAGCGGAATTAATGAGATTTCATGAAGAGAAGTGAGGGGTGTTAAATGATAGGCCGATTTGGAATATTGGAAATATTGGTTGTTGTAATCATAATTATTTTCTTGTTCGGACCGAGGCGGGTGGGTGCTTTCGCGAGGTCCATCGGCCGCACTTTTTTTCAATACAAAAGAACCGTGAACGATATCCAGAGAGATTTATCGATAAATCCCGATTCCGGCGGAGATAAGAAGAAAGATCAATAAACAAGTTGATCGATTATTGATAATAGACCGACGTTCCGGGCGGGGCGTATTTTTTAATAAATGCTTTTTCTTCGTCCTTCCAATGACCTTTTTTAATCAGTCCTGAAATCTCTCTTGTCTTGTTTAGGTCTTTGTCGTAGAAAGGCACGAAATGTCCGCGCAGCATTGTGAAAACAAAACCAAATTCTTTGAAATCCTTATCCTTGTGCGCTTTGAATAACACGGTTCTGAGTTTATTCAGATACTCGTCCGGTATGTCATTTCGTCCGAAAAAAATCCAGTTGTAGTCGTTTTCGACACATCCGACGGAAGCTATTTTTCCGGCGCCGTTGTCCGAATTCATCATCATTCTCATAGTGCTCGGCAGATGCACGAACGTATCGATCTTGCCGGTGAGAAGTGCATTGAACCACGCGTTCATGTTGGATTCGGTATAGTATGTAAGCGAAGAGAAGAATTTATCGGCCGGCATGTCATAACCGTTTCCGTATAGAGCAAGTCTTGTATGGTAAAGAATGTTGCCGCCCCATTTTTTGCCTTTTAGCTGTCCAACGCTGTTGATGCCGTCCGATTTGCGAACATAAAAGCAAACCTGAGAATTTGTTTTGTTATCTATACTTACCGTAAACAGTGGTTTGGCAACAGCATCTATAGCTGCCTGATTTTCAACATAAGTCATGGAGGGAATGTATGTGAAGTCGGCCTGTTTCTTCTTCAGTTTCGCCATGATGATATCGAGGCGTTTCTCACCGGGTTTTATCACAACCTTATCTAAAACGAACGGCCTGTTCATCTTGATGGTGATTATCTCCGCAAGCCGCTTTAAAAGACTCTCGGTGGATTGGCCAGCAAGCGCCTGATCGGCGGGAAAAAGAAAGTGAATTGGCGTCTGCTGCGGTGCATTCTGCGCTTCTGCTAAAACGAAGAAGACTCCAAATGCGAAGGCTATTGCCGCTGATAAAGAAAAAAATCTTTTCATCCTGCACCTCAAAGTTTGATGCGGTTGCGATACTTCATAAACATCTCGATATTGTGAAGGTCGCCTTCGGATGCGTTTCCGCTGAAAAAGAACGGCGGCTTGATTCCATCAGCGATCAATTTTTCGGCAGCGATTGCTGCGATTGCGTGTACTATGAAGGCTCCTGTCAGGGTGGATAAAGGTGCGATCGGCGTGATTAATCCGTCTATATGAATACTCGCGTCGCCTATGGGGCAGCCGTTGTCGATTACGATATCCGCAACTTCGAAAAGCCGGAGACCGCTTGGATGTCTTGAAAGCACCGACTTTGCGTGCGCGAGCGAGGTAACTGCAATCGTCTTTAATCCTCTTTTCTTTCCTTCCATCGCCATTTCGATCGGAACCGCATTCCTGCCCGATTGTGAAAAGACGACCAGTGTATCTTTTTTTGCCGCATCGACATTTGCGAGGATGGCCGCGGCATAGCCGGTCAACCGCTCCATTGCACCGCTTTTACGAACGCCTTCGTGAAGCATAAGATTTGTTTCGAGAATAGGATTGACTGGGACGAGCCCGCCGGCGCGTCCGTACATCTCAAGTGCGAGAAGATGCGAATGGCCTGTTCCGAAAACGTGTATCAGACCGTCTTTCTTTATGGTTTCAGCAACCGATTCAGCTGCAAGAGTGATCTTGTCTTTTTGTGAATCGACGACTCTCTTAAGCGCCTCCATCGATTTTTCAAAATAAACATTGAGCATGATTTTGCCTCCATTCGGGGGGTGAATATCGCGTCGCCGGCCTATATGCGACGCTGTTCATATTATCATTGTCGATAGATAAAGTAAACATGGAAATTAATAAGATCGATCACGAGAAAGAAAAGCATCGATATGTATTTCAGAAATGCTTCGAAAACTACTGCGGTTGCGGGTGTCAGACCAGTTCGGCTCTGTTCTTATTATATATAATTCTGAGACCTTCGAGTGTGAGCAGGGGCTGAAC
>CAYPEK010000017.1:2804-55062 GCA_964409645.1 uncultured bacterium
TCTATGGAAATTCCTATTCCGGGAGCGATTGCACCACCGAGATAATCACTATTTTCATTAATGACACAGAATGTTGTCGCTGTTCCGAAATCAACGACGATGATCGGCGGCGGATAGAGTGAAAGCGCGGCAACAGCGTTCACTATGCGGTCGGCGCCCACCTCGCGCGGATTTTCATATTTGATGTTCATACCGATCTTAATGCCCGGTTCCACAAACAGTGCATCTGAATTGAAATACTTACGTGCGGTTTCCCTGAGGTGGTCGGTGAGGGGAGGAACCACTGTCGAAACTATAACGTCGTTTACAGCCTGCTGTTCGATGCCCGAATATTTAAGGAGGGAGAGTATCTGCTGCCCGTATTCATCCGAGGTCCGAGTCAGGGCGGTCGATACGCGGAAGTGAGTTTTAAGATTCTGATTATCGAAGACGCCTATTACTATGTTCGTATTTCCAACATCGAGCGCCAGCAGCATTAGCAACACCTCTTTCCCGAGGTCATTTTAACTTTTTTGCATTGAAAACAGCATGCTTATATCGAGAGCATCGGGAGAATGTGTTATCGCGCCGACTGAAATAATATCGACACCAAGAGAAGCAATCTCGGTGACATTTAACGTATTCACATTCCCGGACACTTCGATTTCCGCTTTCCCATCGATTAACTTAATTGCTTGCTCCATGTCAATCAGAGACATATTGTCGAGCATAATAATGTCCGCTTTGACATCTAAAGCTTCCTGAACTTCATCGAGATTTCGAGTTTCGACTTCGATAGGAAGCAATTCAATATTCTTCGCGCGGACTCTTTCAACAGCTTCCGTGATGCCGCCCGCAATGTCGATATGGTTGTCTTTCAGCAAAATAGCGTCGTGGAGGCCCATGCGATGGTTTGTCCCGCCGCCC
The DNA here is from genome assembly GCA_964409645.1 of uncultured bacterium. Taxonomy (GTDB): domain Bacteria; phylum UBP15; class UBA6099; order UBA6099; family UBA6099; genus CAYPEK01. The sequence continues at coordinate 3,711 of CAYPEK010000017.1, forward strand.
ATCTTTACGGCGTATTTTTCTATCAGCCTCATTCCGGGGGTGGTTTTTCTTGTGTCTTTGATGACTGCCTTGGAACCTTTCACAGCCCGGACCATGATATAGGTGAATGTTGCAATCCCGGAGAGCTGTTGAAGAAAATTTAAAGCTACTCTTTCTCCCGACAGCAGTGCTGATGCTTTCCCGTGCAATTCCGCTATCTGGGTTCCTTTGTGTACTTTTGCGCCGTCCTCGACGAGCGATTTGAACTTAACATTCGGATCGAGTTCACGGAACACTGCTTTTGCTATAGGAAGACCTGCAATTACACCGTCCTCCTTCGCGACAATCTTCGCCTGTCCCAGCGCGTCGCCTATGTTAAGATATGCAGTGGTAATGTCGCCCCGACCAATATCTTCGGCCAAAGCGCTCCTGACTATGCCCATGTAAGTGTCCGGATGGAGACTCATGTTCCTATTTTTACATTCGATGTGATTTTCTTCAGCAGCGATATTGCCGACAGGTAGGCGAGGGCGCTTGTCTTGGGATTTGTAGGGGACGGTTTGTTCTCTACCTTCATGTTGAGCGCGCCGAACGCCGATACCATGTTGATCTCGTGCGTGTTTGTTTTTGTATTCGGATCGGCCACGAGACAAACTTTCATTTTATCGCCGGCAGCCGTTGCGAGCGAGATCGTGGTCGAAACATTGATGTTTTTCGGGAAGTGTTTGATTGCTTCCACGGGAGAACCTTCAAATACAACTATCGGTTCTTTCAAGCCGTCGAGGTCAATGCCTTTCTCTTCGAGATATGACGCACCCTTAAGTCCGGCGGGAGGCTTCGTGGTTGTAAGAGTAAGAGTTTCGATTTCTCCGGCACCGGCGAGAGCCAGCAACCCGTCGATTCCCGCCACCGCACCAGAGGGAATGTACAGCGATGATTTTGAGCCTTCGAATCTTTCAAAAAGCTCCGGTTTCAGACCACCGACGCTCATCACAAGCAGATCGATTCCTTTGGCGACGCAAATATTCACGAGAGGTTCGACTGCGCCGACTCCGGCAGCCTCGGCGATAATGTCGCTGTTGCCGGCAAGTTCATCCATACTAATGATCGCAGGGTGGGATTTCAGAGAGCCGGAAAGTTTATCCGCGCCCGATTTGTCGATGTCGCAGAGTCCGGATATTGATGCTTTGATCTCTCCGTTGTCGATTGCGCGGGCGATCTCGGAGCCGATTGCGCCACAGCCGACAACTCCGATCCGTTTAATATTTTCAGACATGTTCCAGCATCCGTTCGAGTGATTTCAGAGCCCGCGACCTGATATCGGGATCGAGAGAAATTCTCGGTTCGAGAGTTTCGAGCGATTGGAGGACTTTCTCCAAAGTGATCTTTTTCATGTTCGGGCAGACTGTATTTTGGGCCGGAGGAAAGAACTCCCTGTCCGGGAACCGGCTTTTAAGCGGGAAAAGCATTCCGAGTTCGGTGCCGATGATGAATCTGCGGGCTGTGCTTTCTTCGATGACCTTGAACATCTGGCTCGTGCTACAGATGAAATCCGATACTTGCAGCACTTCGGGTTTGCACTCCGGATGTGAGATGACAACAGCGTCCGGCATTTCCTCTTTAAGCTTAAGGATGTCCTCTTTTTTGATGTGATAGTGAGTCGGGCAGAACCCGCTGCCGAGGACGATTTCTTTCCCGGTTACGCTGACCACATAAAGGCCGAGGTGTTTATCCGGAACGAAAATAATCGGTCCGGCGCCGTTGAGAGACTGAACGACTTTCACCGCGTTTGCCGACGTGCAGCAGATATCGCTTTCCGCTTTAACTTCCGCGGTCGAGTTGACGTAGCAGATTGTTATCGCGCCCGGATTTTCCGCCTTCATCTCTCTCAACTGCTCGACAGTAACCATGTCGGCGAGAGGGCAGCCCGCTGTCGGCTCCGGGAGCACGACGATCTTTTCCGGCGAAAGTATATGCGCTGTTTCGCCCATGAAAGTCACGCCGCAGAAAATGATGACGTCCGCGTCGGTTTTCGACGCTCTCCGCGCGAGTTCGAGGCTGTCGCCCGTCATATCGGCGATTTCCTGAATCTCTTGAGGTTGATAGTTGTGCGCGAGAATAATCGCGTTTCGTTCCTTCTTGAGTTTATTGATTTTTTCGATAATTTCCGTGTTCATTATCTACCGCCAATCTATGCCAAGAGGCGTTCCGCCTTTTTTATATCGGGAAAAGGCTAATATAAACCGTGTTTAATATCAACTGTTTTCTGATACGATTTGAAGATGGGTTTTGAAGCCGGGTTCCTCTTCTTTGATCGATGTTATTTTATTGTCGTCATCCACGAACACTACAACCGGTTTGAATGATGAAAGCTCTTTTTCGTCAATCATGCAATAGTTGATGATGATTACCTTATCTCCTTCCGCGACGAGTCTTGCGGCGGCTCCATTAAGGCATATATCTCCGCTGGGGCCGTTCGGCGACGGGATCACGTATGTTTCGAGCCGTGCGCCGTTGTCTATATCGACGACCTGCACTTTTTCGTACGGCAACAGGTTCGCTGCCTTCATCAGGTCGGTGCAAAGCGTGATGCTGCCGACGTAGTTGATGTTTGCTCCCGTCACCGTCGCGCGGTGGATTTTGGACTTGCAGAAATGTCTGAACATGGCGGCCTCCTTCAAACGATAAGGTTGTCAATCAGTCGCGTTTCACCCAAGTACGCGGCTACTGCGATTAATGTGCCGGATTTTATCTCCTGCACCGGCATCAAGGTTTCGGTGCAGACCGCTTCGACATAATCAATCCTTATCGATGGAGACTCGCCAAGTGTGCCGAGGATTGAAGAAATCAAATGCTTTGCGTCGGTCCTGCCCGAATTAATCGATTCTTTTGCTTCCGTCAGTGATTTGTTTATAAGCAACGCCGCCTGCCTCTGCTCGGGAGTCAGATAGACGTTTCTCGAGCTCATTGCCAATCCGTCCTGTTCCCTCACGGTCGGATTCGGCACAACTTCCATATTAAGGTTTAGATCGCGCACCATTTTATTAATGATTAAATACTGCTGGGCATCTTTTAGTCCGAAATACGCCCGGTCCGACCTGCATATATTGAAAAGTTTAAGACAGACCGTTGTCACGCCGCGGAAGTGTATCGGGCGGCTGTTGCCGCAGAGTTGTTTCGACCATTCTTCGACGGTCACGTATGTTTTGTAGCCTTCCGGATACATTGATTTATTATCAGGGGTGAAAAGCACGTCCGCGCCGGTCTCGCCCGCGAGTTTCAGATCGCGTTCGAGGTCTCGCGGATAGCGTTCAAGGTCTTCCTTCGGTCCGAACTGTGTCGGATTGACGAAAAGAGTGACGATTGTGAAATCGTTTTCCTTGACGCTGCGCCTCATAAGCGAAAGGTGGCCTTCGTGGAAATATCCCATCGTCGGCACAACGCCTATGGTTTTGCCTCCAGCCTTTATGCGGGCGGCTTCATCGCTCATTTCGGACACTGTGTCGATAATCCTAATCACTTTTTTCCGCCGCGTTTTCCGGCCAGCCGCTCGATAATCGCATCTTCGATCACGAACGAATGTTCCATCTCGGGATAGCCGGATGATTTTACTTCTTTTACATACTGCTTAACGCCCCGCCGCATGAGCTTTCCGACCTGAGCGAATGCTTTGACGAATTTTGCTGTTTTCTGATCCGAAATAGCCATCATGTCGTGAAAAACAAGCACTTGGCCGTCGCAGTGTGGGCCGGCTCCGATGCCGATTGTCGGAATACGCAGTTTTTCGGTGATTAGTTTCGCAAGTTTCCACGGAACGCATTCCATCAGGATCATCGACGCCCCGGCGGCTTCGAGCGCTATCGCGTCATCATATATCTTTTTTGCTTTCTCGAATTGTTTGCCCTGTACTTTGTAACCGGTCATGTTGACCGACTGCGGAGTGAGCCCTATGTGAACGCATACCGGGATGCCGCATTCCGCAATCTTCGATACCAGCGGAGCGCAGTTGGCGCCACCTTCGATCTTGACGCAGTTGCAGCAGGTTTCCTTCATCGCCCGCCCCGCGTTTCGGAGCCCTTCCTCGATGCTCGACTGATACGACATGAACGGCATGTCGAAAATCACGAATGCACGCTCAACACCCCTGCATACCGCCTTGGAGTGGTGAATCATTTCGTCCATAGTCACCGGAAGGGTATCTCTGTAACCCAGCATTACATTGCCGAGCGAGTCGCCAATGAGGATTATATCTACTCCGGATGAGTCGAGTATGCGTGCGGTGGGATAATCGTAAGCAGTCAGCATCGTAATCTTTTCGCCGGCTGCTTTCATTTCCATCAAAGATGCAATAGTAACTTTCACTTTGCCGCGCCTGTAGAAAAAATGCCTCCCCAAGATGGGAAGGCATTTTGATTGAACCTTGTCCCTGTCTCGGGCATTTCTGCTCCAAGCAGATTTCACTCAAATAATATAGCTTACTTTAAATTTTTTCAATCGCCTGATCTGAAAAATTAAAAACGGACTTTCTCCGCTCAAAAAAGTCGCTCAGAGACGATCCGTTTGGCAGCATAAAGTCAGGTTCGACCTCCAATGCCGGAATCAGCACAAACAGCCTTTCGCCGAACTGCGTGTGCGGCACGATCAGCTCGTGGCTCTGAACAACTCGTTTGCCGTAAAAGATGATGTCGATGTCAATCGGTCTTGCTGTCCAACGGGGCTGATTCATAATACGCCCCATGCTTTTTTCGATTTCCTTGCATCGCGAGAGTAGTTCGTGTGGCGTCAGTAATGTCGAGCCGGAAATAACGATGTTAAGAAAATCGGGTTGGTTCGGATTCCCAACGGGATTAGTTTTGTAAAAAGAAGAAATTTTTAGAACTTGAAAACCGGCTTCATTGAGTTTTTCGATCGCGGCAAGTATGTTGGCTCTGGAATCGCCGAGGTTCGATCCAAGCCCTAAAAGAACTATTTCACCTGAATGCTTATTCATAAACCGATGATTTAACGGATCGCCTAAGAATTCTCTTTTACGATATTAAGAATCTCTTCACCGTAAATTCTGGCGCGTTTTTTGCCGACGCCCTCTATTACGGAAAGAGCCTCGGCTTCTTTCGGACGCTCTCTCGCCACTGCTTCAAGCGCATAGCCGGGCAGTACGGCAAGATGATGTATATTAATTGATGCAGCCTTTTCGCTTCTCCATTTTTTCAGGGTGTCAACCAGCTTCTGGTCGTCCCAGCGAACGGGTTTTCTGCCGTCGCTTCGTTTCTTTGCGATCGGTGGCGGTATCTGCGAACTCTGCCGCCGTTCGCCTCTCCTGATCGCATTAAGCATGTGCTGCCCGTATCTGTGCCATACAGTTGGGGTAATGCCTTTTACGGCCATGATCTCAATTTTATTATGAGGGCACGCGTGCGCGACATCTATTAATGTTTTGTTATTGATTACCTTGAAGGGCGGGCTGTTGAGTTTCGCTGCATACTCCTGCCTCCAGAGAAACAGTTCATACAGCACAGGTATTTCAGACTTTTCTAAGCCCTTTGCGCCTTTGATATCCCATACGGTCATATTTTCATAAGCCGGTTCGAGCGGCGGTCTGTTTTCGAGATGCTTGAATTCAATTTCGGCCTCTTCGAGAAGGTCGCGCTCTTCGAGTTCGGAATACAGATATCCTCGAAGACCTATCAGGTATTGCGAATCTTGGCAGAGGTAAACCATCTGTTCGAGCGAGAGAGGGCGCTCGATCCAGTTCGATTTCGTGAACTTCTTTTCGAGTCGGACGCCGAAGTATTTTTCAACAAGGTCGGCCATCCCGATTTTATTGTGGTTCAGAAACTGCGCCGCGACCATCGTATCAAACAAATGGCGGCATTCATATCCGAAGTCGCGTTTCAGAAGCCCCACATCATAATCCGCGCCCTGAAAAATCTTTTCGATCTTCGGGTCGGAAAAGAGCTCGCCTAGACAGCTCAAGTCGTCGATCCTGAGCGGATCGAATATGTAATTCGCGCGTGTGTTTGATATTTGTATGGTACAAACCTGTTCTTTAAAAGCGTATAAACTGTTGCTTTCAGTATCGACGCCAAGCTTTCTACTTCTCGAAAGATCGTCGAGCGCGCTTGCAAGATCGACTTTTGAGTCAACGTAGTACGTAGGCTGCGAAAATTGTTTTCCGTCCAGTCTCATTTCCGGTCATATTATTGTATTATTAGAGCCGTTCCAGTCAACATTGTGCCGAGAATCGTTTTTTTCGACAAAATCGGACTGCCCAATCATTTTTTGACAATAAATTGCCAAATAAGGTAATATTTACACTGAAAATTGAGCCCTGAGGCTCGAAAAACGGGGGTATCCTGAATGAAACCGATTAGGGTTGGAGTGGTTGGTCTTGGAATGGTAGCTCAAATTATGCATCTCCATTACCTTCAGGACCTTGACGATTTCGAGATAGCGGCAATATGCGATGTATCGAAGAAAACTCTCGATTACGTGGGCTGCATGTACGGAGTCGAAGCACGCTACACAGACGCAATCGAAATGATAAAAAATGAAAAACTCGACGCGATTTTCATTCTCACATTTCTTCATTCGGATATCGCGGTGGCTGCGGCCCGCGCGGGTGTGCACATATTCTGCGAGAAACCGGTTTCTTTCAGCTTAAAAGAATGCGATGAGATGGCGCGCGCGGCGGATAAAGCCGGCGTCACCTTCATGGTCGGATACATGAAACGCTACGACGACGGGTATCTAATGGGACTCGATCACTTTAAAAGCATGAAAAAGAAGGGCGATGTGCGAATGATCCACGTGCACGACGCCTGCTTCAGGAACGATCTGGCCCTCAAAACAATGTATCAGATTAGGTCATTCGACGACATCCCGAAGAGTCTGATGGTCGAGACGGAAAAGAATATTCAAAAACGGATTGCTGAGGCGCTCGGCAATGCTCCGAAATTCGTGGGGAACGCATACAGAATGCTTCTCGAAACCGGCTCGCACGACATAACCGTGCTCAGAGGCGCATTCGGCGACCCGACACGGATCATCAGCACGGAAATCTGGCCCGCGGGCAACTGGTTCGCTTCGACACTCGACTACGGCGGCGACGTGCGATGTATTTTCGACATCGCGAGAACGGCCCGCAACTGGGGTGACGAGCATATAACGGTGTACGGCATGACTCGAACCGTGTCTGTCCAGTTCCCGATCCCGTTTCACAGAAACGCCCCGACAATCGTCAAGCTGATGGGGATGGAAGGGGATTCCACTGCGGAGCAGGTCGTGGTGCCTTCATACAGCGAATCCTTCAGGAATGAGCTACAGCATTTTGTGGAGTGCATAAGAAAGAAGAAAACGCCGCTAACTTCATTAGCTGAAGCTCGGAAGGACACAGAATTGATGGTTAAAATCATCAAGAAGTTCAAATAAATCTTATTTTTGTTTATAATTGTGAGCATGAGAATTTCTAAAGGTTCGTCGATTAAGTCTTTAGTTGTTTTGTTTTCTCTTTTGCTCTTTGGCTGTGTTTTGCATTGTCCGGAAGCGCGCGCGGATCAGGATGGAACAATCAATATAATCGGCCCGAACGGCGTGTGTATCATAAACGGCGAATTCGAAAGAATTTATGCTCCGGAAGACCCGGTGGAAATATCGAGATTCGGAAAGCGGTACGCGTCCGGATATGTGGATCAGGTTGCCGAGACATACATGATCGTTAAAGTGAGCCGGAAAGACGCGGATTACTTTCTGAAAGAGGGGGACAGAGTCGCAAAGCCTCTTCCGCCGCCGCGAGAGAAACTAAAGACTCTGAAAGCCGTAATAAAGCCTCCGGAGGAGAAAGCATTGCCGGAAGAGAAAGTGGAAACCGGCGGAATGCAGGTTGAAAAAGCCTCGAGTGAAGAAGGTGACGAGGTTATGATCGAAGATACTGGAGGAATGAAATCCGCGACCGATGTGCAGGACATAATAAACAAGCGTGGAAAAGCGGGCGGTACGGTTTCGAGCGACAGCGAGGTTAAGCAGGGAGTGCTGATAGGTGTAAAATCCTCCGGCGATGAAGAGCCGAAAAGCAAGACAAAAGAAATAAAAATTGACAGCAAAAGACGCCAGAAAGCAATCGAGCAGGAAGAGCAGAACAAATCTCAAGAAGAACAAAAGTGATATATTGTTTTGCCGGAGACCGGACTTGAACCGGTACGCCCCTTGCGGGACTCGGGATTTTAAGTCCCGTGCGTCTGCCTATTCCGCCACTCCGGCGTCACTGTAAATGTTGCATAAAACTATTGCGTTTTCAAGATATTACCTTTTTATGGTACGCGGTTTCGGAATCTGCGCATCTTTATATTGTTATTCTTATGCCGGCCATGCGTGCGGTTGAAAATCAGCCGTTGTTCGTGAATAATCATTGAGGCGGAAATACTGAAATCAGGGGGGCGAACATGCTGAATAATCCAAAAATAACAGAACGAAGACTACCCGTTGTCACGATATTGTCTGTGATGGCGTTTGTTTTTGCATACGTGCAAGTCTGCGTGGCTGATGCGGCAAAGCCTGAGTGGCGGAAGTGCGATCCGCACAAGGACAAAGTCCTTTATACGGTCGGTTATGCGCATCTCGACACTCAGTGGCGATGGACGTATCAGGATTCGATTTATACTTTCATCCCCAATACTATGAACTTCAATTTCGACCTTCTCGAAAAATATCCAGATTATCATTTCAATTTCACCGGCGCGCGCAGGTACGCGATGATGAAAGAATACTACCCGGCGGATTATGAGCGGGTTAAGGATTACATTGCTAAAGGCAGGTGGTATGTTTCCGGCAGTTCCGTGGACGAGAACGACGCAAACGTGCCGTCGCCGGAATCCGTAATCAGGCAGGTACTGTACGGCAATCACTGGTTCAGCAAAGAGTTCGGCAAGACGAGCGAGGATTACATGCTGCCCGACTGCTTCGGATTCACCGCATCGCTGCCGTCGGCGCTTGCTCATGCGGGGCTGAAGGGGTTCTCGACGCAAAAGCTGACGTGGGGATCGCCGATCGGCATCCCATTCAATGTGGGTATCTGGGAAGGCCCGGACGGGAATTCGATTGCCGCCGCGCTGAAACCGCAGTCCTACAGCAGCAAGGTAACGAGCGATCTCAGTAATAGCGCGGAATGGCTTGACAGGATTGATGCCAACGGCAAAAAATCCGGATTTAACGCGGACTTTAAATACTACGGCACCGGGGACCGTGGCGGTTCTCCAACGGAGGAATCTGTCAAATGGGTCCAGACCGCCGCCAACAGCGACGGCCCGATCTGCGTCGTACCCGGTTCGTCGGACAAGATTTTCAGAGATATGACTCCCGCGGACATGTCGAAGATGCCTCGCTACAAGGGCGATCTTCTTCTTACTCAGCACTCCGCCGGTTCGCTCACTTCAGAGGCATACATGAAGCGCTGGAACAGGAAGAATGAGCTTCTGATCGACGGCGCAGAGCGGGCTTCGGTGATAGCTGCGTGGCTCGGCGGCTCGGAGTATCAGATCGACAGGCTTAACGATGCGTGGTTTCTTATTCTCGGCAATCAGATGCACGACATACTTCCGGGCACGTCCGTACCGAAGGCATACGAGTTTTCGTGGAACGACGAGATCATCGCGCAGAACAGTTCGGCGGGTGTGCTCGGAAACGCGGTCGGCGCGGCCGCGCGGCAGCTCGACACACAGGTGAAGGGCGTTCCGGTTGTTGTATATAATCCGCTCGCCACAGCGCGCGAGGACATCGTGCAGGCGAAACTGCGGTTCGGCAGCGCGGCGCCGTCGGCGGTCCGCGTGTATGGGCCGGACGGAAAAGAGGTCCCGTCACAGATTGCGGGAAAGGATGGAGACGCAGTCGAGGTTGTGTTTCTCGCAAAAATGCCATCAGTTGGTCTTGCCGTTTACGACGTAAGGAAATCGGACAAGCCTTGCTCGATGGCAACTGGTCTGAAGGTCTCGAAGGACGGCCTCGAAAACGGCGAATACCGTGTGAAAATAGACTCCAACGGTGACGTTGCGGGCATCTTCGACAAGACCGCCGGACGCGAACTTCTTTCCGCGCCGTCGCAGCTTCAATTCCTCGAAGACTCACCGAGAGAATATCCTGCTTGGAACATGGACTGGGACGACAGGCAGTTGCCGCCGCTCGGTATTGTCCGCGGACCTGCCAAGGTGCGGATTGTCGAAAACGGTCCGGCGCGAGTCGCAATCGAGGTTGTTCGCATATTCAAGGGTTCGACATTCCGGCAGACGCTGCGGCTCGCCGCGGGCGGCGCGGGAGACCGGTTTGAATTGGACAACAGCATCGACTGGCGCACTGAAGGCGGCTGTCTCAAGGCATCGTTCCCGATGACCGCCGCAAACAAAGTGGCGACGTACAACCTTGGACTCGGAACGATTCAGCGGCCGAATAACGACTCGGGCAAATACGAAGTGCCGTCTCGTCAGTGGTTCGACCTCACGGATGCCGGCGGCGGTTTCGGCGCGGCAATTCTCGAAGATTCAAAATTCGGCTCGGACAAGCCGGACGACAATACGGTGCGGCTCACTCTTTTGCGCACTCCCAAGTGCAGGGATTTTTTCGATCAGGCGACTCAGGATTTCGGGCGTCACAACATTCTTTATGCTGTTGCCGGTCACAAAAACGACTGGCGCGCGAGCGGTATTGCTTGGCGGGGCGCGCGGCTGAATCAGCCTCTTGTCGCATTCACAGCGCCCGCTCATAAAGGTTGGCTCGGGAAATCGTTCTCATTCATGAAAATAAGCACGCCGCAGGTAGGCGCGTCGGCGATTAAAAAGGCGGAGGACAGCGATGAAATCGTAGTACGCTTGCAGGAACTTTACGGAACTCCTGCGAATGGTGTCTCAGTCGCATTCGCTTCGCCCGTAGTCTCAGCCCGCGAGGTGGACGGTCAGGAGCGCAACATAGGCGGCGCGACAATCAAAGACGGCGCGCTCGTAGTCGATATGGGCGGGTACAGCCCGCGAACGTTTGCCGTAAAACTCGCGCCCGCGAAAATAAAAGAAAACGCTCCGCGTTCGGCGCCGATCACTCTTTCGTTCGATACTTCGGTCGCTTCAGCCGACGGTGAAAAATCCGAATCGGGATTCGACGGCAAAGGCAATTCCTTCCCGGCCGAGATGATCCCGGCGGCAGTAACAGTTGACGATATTGCGTTCAAACTCGGCGCCGGCGGCGCTGGAAAAAAGAACGCGCTCGCATGCCGCGGCCAGAAGCTCGCTCTTCCCGCGGGAAAATACAACCGTCTCTATCTGCTCGCCGCCTCTTCCGGCGGCGACGTCGCGGCGGCTTTCAAAATCGACGGCAAAGCGACGAAGATCACGGTGCAGGAATGGACCGGTTTCATAGGCCAGTGGGACGACCGCGTCTGGAAAAACGACCGAGAGATCAGCGGCCTCAGGCCGGCGTTTGCGAAACGGGACGAGCTTGCATGGTTCGCTTCACATCTTCACAATAAAAACGGTAAAAATGAAGCATATAATTACAGCTACCTATTTAAATACAAGATCGATCTTCCCACGGGCGCCAAGAGCCTCATGCTGCCGGACGATCCGCGTATAAAAGTGTTCGCGGCAACAGCGGCGTACAATGAGAACGATGCTGCAGTTCCCGCGCAGCCGCTTTATGATGTGTTCAAAGAACCGTCGGAACCGCCGATGATCGAACCGGCCGAGGGCAAATACAAAGATTCCGTTCAGGTTGAAATCCATAAGTCATGGTATGCGGGTTTCGGACGAATTTATTACACAACGGACGGAAGCGAGCCGACGGTGAAGTCCCGTCAATACACCGGCCCGTTCTGGATTGACCGCGATACAAAAGTGCGCGCACGCGCGTTCAATGCCTCGGGCGCGGGAAGTCCCGTCTTCGCCGCCGTGTTCGGCATCGCCGATTCAACGCCGCCCGGCGTAGTCTCCGTTTCGGCGTTCGACAGCGTTCAGTCGCTGATTGTCAAATATTCGGAACCCGTCGCAAAAGCGGATGCGGAGAAAACAAGTGCGTACACTGTTACTCCGGACCTTGGCATAGCATCCGTTTCGCTCGGCCCGGACGGCCGGACAGTGCGCCTGAAATTGAACGATGCTCCGAAAATCGGAGAAGAATACATGCTTGCCGTAAGCAACGTTCGCGATGTATCGCCGTCGGCGAATGCCTTGAAGTCGATGCAGCCGGTAGAGTTTTCGATTGTCCCGCCGGTTCTCGATCTGAAATTCACAGGTAAAGACAACTCGATCTCAATGGGTTCCGTGCCGAAGGGCAGGGATTATGAATTGCGAGGCAACCCGTCGATTAAATCTGGGAAATTCGGGCCGGCGCTTCATATATCGGGCGGGATAGAAGAGTGCCTGAAAATGGGGGACCGGCCGGAGTTCGATCCCGTGGATGCCATAACTCTTTCCGTTTGGATCAAGCCTGAAGACTGGAACGGAAACAGGCATATTCTCGCGAAAGGTGAAAACGAAATCCAATACAGACTGCTGAAGTCGGGCGATAGGCTTGCATTCGATATAACCGGAGTCGGCGAAGTCGCCGCGCCGCTTCCTACCCCCGGCTCATGGCATCACATCGCGGCCACTTATGACGGAGCTGCTATGCGGATATACGTAAACGGAGTGAAGAGAGGTGAAAAAGCGGCGTCAGGCGCTATCCCGGTCACATCCGATCCGCTTTATATTGGTTCAAAAAGCGCCAACGCGGCAAGGGATGAATATTTCAAAGGCGACATCGACAAAGTTATGATATGGAATTATGCGTTGTCGGCGGAACATATTAAGAAGCTCGCCGGAGAAGAATAAAAGGCGCGCATCCGAGGCGCGGCGCGAACAAGCGGGGCGCGCCCCCGCGGCAAGTATTGTTTTTCGTCGAATGAAGCGTTGCCATCCGGAATCCTGCAAATATAAAAAAAGCCCCCTGCGGTTACAGGGGGCTTTTTAAGTTTATTCGGTAATGAATTTATCCTATCCCCATCAACTTGAGGACGCCGCCTTGCTGCGCATTTGTTACTGAAAGGGCGGCCAGACCGAACTTGTTGAGAAGCAGTGCTTTTGTCAGGTTGGTGATTCCCTTTTCCATATCCATATCGGCTATATTCGAATTCGAAGCCATCATGTTTATCCGCGATGATTCAAGGGCGTTGGTTTGAGATGACAGGTTGTTGGAGGTCACCCCAAGGTTGGCGCGCTGGTTGGATACAGTCGATATCGCGTTGTCAATTGTGTCGATGGCGCTTTGTGCGTTCGCGGAAGTTGTGAGGTCGGTGCCCGTTACGCCGAGTGTATCCGCAGTGCTCGGATTGATCGTTATTGTTTCGTTTATCGCCGAATTATTGTTCGGCTGTGACTGCACTTCCTGAGTGTTGTAAGGATTAACGTTGGAGGTTAATTGCTTCGAATTGAAATTGGCGGCTTCGCCCGACTGCGTCAATTGGCTGCTGAGCGACTGGTACTCCTGATCCAGCCTTGCTCTGTCAGCGTCGGACAAGGTTGCGTCGTTGCTTGCGCGAACAGCAAGGTCTCTCATCCTGAGAAGAGTTTCGGTTTGAGTGCCGAGAGTCGAGTCAGCCGTTTGCGCGAGGTTAATAGCATCCTGAGTGTTGTAAATAGCTTGCTCGGTTCCGCCGATCTGCGCTCTGAATCCGGCCGATATGGCTATGTCGCTTGGAGAAATAGCGGCGTTTATCAGCCTGTTCCCCGATGACAGTTGCCCGGTTAATGTTGTGAGAAGTAAACTGTTTTTTCTTATCGCGTTTGTCGCGAACAAGGATGATGATTGGACCGATCCTATCCCTAAGGCCATAGTTCCACACTCCTTTGTGGTTATTTAAATCCAATCTTATACATTAATAATAAGATAAAAACAGAAAAAATGTCAAGCTCAAGGCACGCGATTAATTATGGGGTGGGTAAGGAGGGACATTTACATTTTTAATTCTATTTAAATAGTTCAAAAGGCCTTTTTGATAGTGATTGAAAATGCAAAGTCTATAAGACATGTGAAGAAAAGACTTAAATGGCGAAAGCCGCTCCAGAACAGGAATGAACGGTTCGATAAACTTGCAACACAGATTGATTAAAGTTCTGAAGGCGAGTATAGATAACTTTTTGCTGCGCACGAAGTCGATTTTAAGATACTCGCTCAATTCGGGGTGTTTCGTATAAAAAATTACTCCCGTGACTCCGGCCAGTTCCCTTTGTGTGCAAAATCTTGGGAAAGGGGAACAGCACCAGTGGTCTGCAGCGGCTTCGTGTTCGTATATCAGACGGGCGTCGTACATTTTTTTTAATCTGTATCCGAATTCAATGTCTATGTATCCGTAAATATTCAGATCAATATCAAAACCGCCAGATTTTTCAAAAAGTTCGCGTGGAACAGAAAAATTGCCCCCGAGCGCAAACTGGAAATGCACGTCGTCTTTGTTTTCAATCTTGTGAGTGCCCATGAGAACGCCGGATTCCCCTACATATCTCTCGAACGGGGTGAGTTTTTTCTCTTCCGGCCATTGGAGTCGTCCTATGACTGCCGTTGGTCCGTCAAACCTGTTGTGTGCGTTGATTACGGCCTCCAGCATTCTTTTGTGCGGAATCACATCGTCATCGAGAAAAATAATGAAATCGTTTTTAGCGAGTCGGCCTCCAACATTGTACGGAACGTCTTCTCCATGGGGCTGCTTGTGAAAGGTTAACCCATATCGCGCGTTGAATAATTTCACCATTTGTTCGGAGTCGTCGGTGCCGCCGTCGCTGATGATTATTACTTCGAATTTGTCCGGTGGAAGTGTTTGATCGGAAAGTGATTCAAGGTTTTTTCTAAGCAGTTCTTTTCGGTTGAATGTCGGGATAACAACTGAGATTGTACTGCCGTATGACATCTTGCCGAACTCCTTGAAATGCTATGCTATACCGTCCATCTGCTGAACGACAGGAAAAGCGTTGACAAAAATCATGAAAAATCTACAAATCAATTATTGAAATATCTTGAAGACGCTTAATCTTATGATATTGTCGTCCGTAACGGCGCCATTATAAAGATTATTGAGATACAGATCCCCAAGAGTCAGCCTCAGGTCTTTTCTCAGCTTATAGTTAAAATTCAGCTCATATTGATTGGCGAATTGTGTTTTGTACACGCCCCGAACCGGGTCGTCGTCTCGAACTCCCCATACGAAAGAATATGACGCTTCATAGTTAAGCTTCTTCGAAATATTGTTTTCCATCTGAATTTTTTCGGACATGGTTCTTCCGAAATTGTAATTTGCACCGGATATGTCGTATTGGATCGGGTTGGCAAGAGTGAAATTTGTCCCTGTATTGAATGTTGTATATAAGGAAAATTTCGGTTTGTATTTTTCGCCGGGATTAAATTTGTATAACAGCACCAACGACAATCTATTCGTCACAGAATGAGGCGCTGTTATGGGATTTCGAAGAGTATTGATATTGTGCAGGTAATTATATGACATCCGCCATTTGCCGGTCATATCGTGGGTTACGCTGAGCCCTGCGGTATGAGCTGCCACCGCTCCGTCCGTCGCGTCAAACTTGTGGATATAAAACAGACTGCCGGAAACATTTTTATCGAGTTTTCTATAAGCGGAAATGAGTGTGTACAAATAAATGGTTGAGTCGTAAGTCCCGACCGGTTCCGCCGGATCGACGGATATCACGTCAGAATGCCATTCCGCTCTTTCCATCGTCGTAATAAGAACGGGTCCGGGTTTTGCGTATGAAGTTGCCGACAATAAGGCCACGAACATCCCCAAAATAATTATTGTCATCGTATATATTCTATATTTTTTCATAAAACCTCCCCGAAAGGATATTGATTTCGCTAGAATATCATTCACTATAATCAATGTCAATTGGTTTGTGAGTTAAAATATATATCTCAATAGTTAAAAATAAACTTATAATTCATAGTCGGAAGTTTTCTGATTTGCTATAATTTAGTAAATGAGACCTCGGATATCTGAAAGAATTGCCCTTTATGTAGGTATGCCTTCCGCTATTATGATAATTATAGCGGCAATCATATTTTCTTTTATTCTCGTGGATGAAGTCAGAGGTAAATTTATAAAGGATGTAAAAATCGATATTGAATTCGCCGAGGAAGTAATCAGACAGCATTTGGAATATGAAAAAACTCTATACGAGGTCAATTCGGATACAAGCCTGTCGGTAATCAGTCGTATCACAAAACACAGAATACTCGAATGCAGTGTGATTTCACTCTCAGGAAAGCCTGTATATGTGAAATCGACAAATTCAGACATGGAAGGCGAGATAGTTAAAGACAAAAACATACTGAGAATTATTAAAAAAGCAAAAAAACGCACTGCTTATATGTGGCCTAAACAGGCGGAGGGGATGGAAAATAGCATATATATTGCCTCTCCTGTCGAGGGCATGGAAAACACCATGATTTTCATGAGGATTTCCTCCGCAAGACTTGAAAAACGAATAAACATAATAATTTTTTCAATAGTTGCAACGGCAGTTGTTATTGCGCTTTTCATAATCGTAGCTTCATTATTCGTATCGAATAAAACGCTTTTACCATTGAAAAAATTGACATTGATGGTTGAGAAGTTTAACAGGGACAAAAATGTCGGAGTGTTGGACATAAAGGCGGACGATGAAATAGGAATACTCTCAAGTGCTCTGAATGACATGATAGGCAATCTTGAATCCGTTAAAAAAGAACTGTCGAGGGGGAGAGAAGAGGCGGAATCGCAGTCGAAATTCAGCGAGGCGGTACTGCAGAATGTAGCCAACGGTATCATTGTAGTTGATTCCAACGGACGGATAACAAATATTAACAACGCTATCGAGTCGAACACAGGCCTTTCAAAAGAAAGATTAGTAGGGAAAGCTTTTCAGGAAGTGTTTGCAAGCTGGGAAGGAGAGAAAACGGGAGATATTCTGACCGGCATTCTGAAATCCGGTGAGTCATATACGAATGACCGGGTGAGATATAAAGCTCCGACGATGGAGCGGCATGTGGTGTTTAATGTGAGGATTAAGCCGATCATCGAAAAAAAGGGCGCCATACTGGGCGCGGTTGTCTTGTTCGAATTTCTGACGGACAAAGTTCTTTTGGAAGAGCATTTATTAAAGGTAAATGAAGACCTGCAACGCGCCAATATAGTGAAGTCGGAATTTCTTTCGATGGTGTCCCATGAATTAAGAACCCCGTTGACATTGATAAAAATGTACTCGGCGATGTTGGCCGAAAAAAAGATAGGACCGTTAAATGAGAAACAGGAAAAAGCGGTTGATGTCCTGAATAGAAGGTGCAAAAACTTAAACGATCTGATTGATGATTTGCTGGATTTATCAAGAGTCGAATCCGGGAAAATGGAAGCGAATCTTGAGAAGGTATTTTTGGATGATCTGATAAGAGATGCTGTCGCGGTTTATAAAGTCAGGGCGGAGGCAAAAGGGTTGTTCATGGAGGTTGTTGCGCATAAGAAAATCCCCGCGGTGTTCGCCGACAGAGATAAAATATCCCGCGTTATTAATAATTTGCTGGAGAACGCTTTGAAATTCACGAACCAAGGTGGAATAACAATTTATCTCGACAAATACTCCAGCAGTGCCGCTATTTTGAGTGTTACAGACACAGGGATGGGGGTGCCGGACCAATATAAAGAAAGCATTTTTGATAAGTTTTTCCAAGTTGACGGCACGGATACGAGAGAGCACGGAGGCTCCGGGCTCGGTTTGGCGATTGCCCGTGAATTGATAAGCCTGCATGGCGGCAAGTTATGGCTTGATTCTTCCGGAGTCAACAGAGGAAGCGCTTTTTGTTTCACACTCCCGTTTTACGATTCCGATTTGGCCGGCAGCAAGCATCTTATTTCCGGGCATCCGTCTGCTCAGGATGATGGTAAATCGGAAATTGAGAAAGAAACGAAAAAAAGGAAAGAAAAAGCTGCCTCGGGAGAAATGCCGGCAATGTTGCTGGTTGACGACGACTTGGATTTTCTCGAAATGATGAGAGACACTCTGATACAAGACAATTTCACAGTCTATACGGCGCACCACGGAATTGAAGCGATTAACATTTTATTCTCGGATAAAAAAATCGACATAGTTCTTCTTGATATTACCATGCCTAAAGCGTCGGGTTACGAGATTTGCAAGGCTATGAAATTGTTCGAAGCTACGAAGGAAATACCGGTGCTGATGCTGACGGCGGCGGGACAGACAGAGCAGATTTCGAAGGGATATACAGCCGGAGCTTCGGGCTATCTCGTCAAACCGTTCCGCCTTGAAATATTGAAACGGACAATTTTCAGGATATTGGAGGAAAAGTGATATGTCTCCACATGGCTTCGGAGTGAACGACGGGAGCCAGAGCGGCTTTCCCGAAATGGTGAAGTACACAAATCAAATAATCAAATGGCTGCCTCCGGTGGATATTTACGAAACTGATGCTGAAGTTGTTGCAGTGGTGGAAATACCGGGAGTTAAACCGGAGGACATCAAAGTCAGTTTTAAAGATGGAACGCTGACGATCGAAGGGGTAAAGAACAAATTGTCAGAGATGAAGGGATTGAGTTATTTCTGCGTGGAAAGGTCTTACGGTGCGTTTGTGAGGAAGTTCAGAATCGTGTCTCCGATTCAAAAGGACAGGATTCAGGCCGGTTTCGACCAAGGCGTCCTTACCGTGATACTTCCTAAAAAATAACGAACTGGAGACATGTTAAAGTGGCTAAAAATAAAAATATATTCACGGATGATTTCAAAGAAGTGCCTGAGGCGATGCCCGTTATTCCTCTGACCGGCACGGTTTTATATCCTTTTATGGTTGTGCCGTTGTTCGTTCAGGGACCTAAAAATGAGAAAGCGATAGATGTCTCGGTAGCAGGAGAACATTTTGTGTTTGTCGCAACAAATAAGCAGTTCGAAAGTTCGAGCGGAGACGCGGACGATCAGGCCGGGGATGAATCGGCCGTGTCGGAACCGTCGCCGGAGAATTTTAATGCCGTTGGAACGGTGGCGAGTGTTTTAAGGATGATGAGGATTCCCACGGGCGGAATCAAAATAATGGTGCAGGGGTTGTTCCGCGGAAGAGCTCAGGAAATTGCTTTGAAGCCGGATGGATACATAGAGGCAAAAGTCGAGTTGTTGGAGGAAACAAACGTAGAGATAACGGCACCTATTGAAGCTTTGATGAGAACCGTTCGGGATCAGTTGGAACGTGCCGCGAAACTCGGCAAATCGCTTCCACAGGAATTTCTCGCGATGATAAAAACGATGAAAGAGCCCGGGAAGCTCGCGGATCTCGCATCATCAACGATAGATATGGAACCGGGCGACGCTCAGAATGTGCTGGAACAACTCGATCCGGAAAAACGTCTTATCTTTGTATCAAGACTGATTTCACGTGAACTGGATATTCTCGAGATACAAAACAAGATTAAATCAAACGTGCAGACTGTGATCGAGGACTCGCAGAGGAAGTATTTCCTGCGCGAGCAGTTGAAGGCGATTCAGAAAGAACTCGGTCAGCAGGATCCTCAGGCGTCCGAGATTGAAGAGTTGAGAAAACTTGTTTCGGATTCCAAAATGCCGGAGCAGGCAAATAAACAGGCGCTTGCAGAAATAGACAGGTTGCAGCGGATGCATCCCGACGCTGCTGAAGCGAATGTCATCCGAACCTACATCGACTGGATGACGGCGATGCCGTGGAACAAATCGTCGAAGGACAGACTCGATCTCGATCTGGCCCGTAGGGTTCTCGATGAAGATCACTACGGATTGGATAAGATCAAAACGAGAATAATAGAAACATTGGCGGTCAGGAAGCTGAACCCCAAGGCGAGAAGCCCGATTATTTGCTTTGTAGGGCCTCCCGGCGTCGGCAAGACGTCTCTCGGACAGTCGATAGCGCGGGCGCTCGACAGAAAGTTCATAAGGCTTTCGGTGGGAGGAGTTCGCGACGAAGCCGAGATCAGGGGCCACCGGAGAACTTATGTCGGAGCCATGCCGGGGCGGATAATAAACGGGGTTAAAAATTGCGGTTATAACAACCCGGTTTTCATGATAGACGAAGTCGATAAGATCGGTATGGATTACAGGGGAGACCCGGCCTCCGCGTTGCTCGAAGTTCTCGATCCGGAGCAAAACGCGAATTTCACCGATCATTATTTGGATGTGGCTTTCGATTTGTCCAACATCATGTTCATAACGACGGCGAATGTGCTTGAGACGATCCCCGGCCCGCTCCGTGACAGGATGGAAGTGATCTCGCTGGCCGGCTACACGGAGCAGGAAAAACTTTCGATCGCCATGAAATATTTGATACCGAGGCAGATCAGAGAAACGGGTCTCAGTCCGAAAAATGTTAAGTTTGGAAAAAGCGCGGTGAGCGCTGTCATTTCCGGATACACGAGGGAGGCGGGTGTCAGAAATCTCGAACGCGAGCTTGGCGCCGTGTGCCGGAAGGTTGCGGCGGAAGTGGCGCGCGGCCCGAAGAGGAATAAGACATATAAGATAACGTCGTCTGAAATTGTTAAGTATCTGGGAGCGGCAAAATCATATCAGCAGCACATCAGACATAAAGACAGAATTGGAGTTGTGAATGGGCTCGCATGGACTCCCACAGGCGGCGAGGTGTTGGTGATCGAGGCTGTTCTGATGGAAGGGAAAGGCCAGCTTATTCTAACCGGACAGTTGGGAGATGTGATGAAGGAATCCGCGCAGACGGCGCTCAGTTATGTTCGGAGCAAGTGTAATGAAAAAGATTGCGCTGTTTTGTGGAATGAAAAACTGGATGTGCACATACATGTTCCGGCGGGCGCGGTGCCGAAGGACGGGCCGTCGGCGGGAGTGGCGATGACGACGGCGCTGATGTCGCTGTTTGTGAACAGGCCTGTGCGCGGGAATGTCGCGATGACCGGGGAAATATCCCTTACCGGGGACGTGCTTCCCATTGGCGGATTGAAGCAGAAGCTGCTTGCCGCCAAGAGGGAGGGGATGAAGGAAGTCTTGGTTCCGTTGTCGAACAGGAGCGATATCGAAGACCTTAAAAAGGAAGACATCGAGGGTTTGCGTATCATATACATTCAAAATGCCGATGAATTGGCCGGGCATGTTTTTCGAAATGCAGCCGAAGTAAAGAGGAAGCCCGGCAAGAGAACCGTTATTTATCGCGCTAAAAAAGGCAAAGGGAAGAGCAACGGAAAAGTACCCAGAGCCGCCAAGCAGCGGTAGTGTATCATAAACGGTGCTTGCACGATCCAATGAATAAAACGAAGTTATCACTCCTTTATGTGTTTTTGGTTGTTCAAAAAAAATATTAAACAAGGAAGATAACTATGAATGCGGCATATTAGGAAAATAGTAAAATTTGTCTTCTTCCTTCTGTTCACCATAGGGGCAGTTGGGTTCTCAAAGGCGTTATTCCACGTCATAATTCATCCTGATAAGCAGTGGTTTTCAAGCAGTAATCTGTTCATACTGATCGGTTTCGCGGTCTATCTTCCCGTGCATGTGATTTTTCACAGGTTGATCGTCCTCCACGTATTCGGACACGAAATAACGCATGTGATATGGTCGATGATTTTCGGCGGGAAGATGCACGAACTATACGTTTCGAGAGACAACGGCGGATACACAAGGTATTCGAGGGGGAATTTTCTCGTTACTCTCGCTCCGTATTTTTTTCCGCTGTACGCGATAATCTTTATGGTCCTGCATCTGATTGTCGCGGCGGAGTTCAAACCTTATATCGATTTTCTGCTCGGCTTTTCTATCTCGTTTCACATTATGCTCACGCTCTATTCGATAAGGCTGGATCAACCCGACTTAAGGCGCTCCGGACTCGGTTTTTCACTGGTTTTCGCGTATATGATGAACTGCATCGTGATCGGATTAATTGTTTGCGTTGTGATGGATGAAAACGCCGGTGTTTTTTTTCGTGACGGAATGAGAATTTACAAAGAAATCGGGCCGGCTTTCGTTGACCTCGGCCATTGGACGGCTAAACATGTAATCAACCCTTTGCATGATACATTGCGGAATCTGGGTGTCGGATTAGACGGTTTTCTTGACAGAGCAGCTAAAAGATAAATTTGCGCAATTATAATCATCCATTTGACATAGTCGGCCGTTAGATATAGAAAACTCATAAATTGAGGGATTTTGCAATTATGAGAAATGTCCGATTTGAATTGATGCGTCCAGCCGAACTCGAAGAGACGTCGAAGACATGTCCCTTGGCATGGATTCCGGTGGGTACGCTGGAATGGCACGGAAGGCATCTTCCGGTGGGACTCGACGCTCTGAAGGCGCACGCGATATGCGAGCGGATAGCTCAAAAATCCGGCGGTGTCGTCCTGCCGCCGAATTACTTCTCATTAAGCGGCATGCTTTTTCCATGGACTTTCAAGTACGATCCGGTCACTATAGCCCGGATGACACACGTTACCTTGAAAAAACTCAGAAAAAACGGGTTCAAGGTAATATTTATAATTACGGGGCATTATCCATCGGATCATGTTCTGCTGCTGATGGCGGTTGCCGAATGGTTTATGACATTCAATGACGCGGTTGTGGTTGCGCTGCCCGAATTTGCAATGGCGAAGGAATCCGGTTACAACGGCGATCACGCCGCAAAGTGGGAAACTTCGCTGATGATGGAGCTTTTTCCGGAGCTGATCGGGAAGGACGAGATGGATAAGTATCGCGATCTGAGCGGTTTCGAGATGTTTTTCAAGGGAGTGCACGGCGAGAATCCGGCGATAAGCGCCTCGCGGGAGCTTGGCGCATCGACTCTGAACGAAATCGAGTCGGGATTTTCGGAACTTGCGGCTCGGCTTCTCGATAATCCGGACAAGCGTATCGCAAAAGAAATACATAGAGAAATGATTTTCAACTTCATCGCAAACGGATGGCGTAATGCCGAGGAGATGATTGTAAGAAAATAGAACGCATTAAATTGGGGAATCGGCTCCGATTATAAAAGGGCTTAATTTCAAAGTGATTCTCGACAAATATATTTTTAGAATATTACAATACTTGTCTGATATAAAATAATATGATAGATTATGAATGCTGTGCATTTTCGACGGCAGGTAAGACCTTTTTAACGGAGGTAAGTCCGTGGCGGATAAGAAGCTGAAAATGATTTCTGATGTTGACATGACAGTCAGCGTCGAGCTAGGCCGCACGAAAAAGCTGTTCAAGGAAATCCTTGATATGCAACCGGGCACAGTGATCGAGCTTGGAACGTCAACCGGCGACAGAATCGATCTTCTCGTGAATAAGAAACTTGTCGCGCAAGGCGAAGTGATGGTGTTGGACGGGAAGTACGCGTTGCGTGTTACGGAAGTGGTCGGATCCGTAAGTGATGCTGTAAATGAAGCTCTACAAGAGCGTGGGCGGGGCGGACTGTAACAAGTCCCCCGCCGGGAGCGGACCCGGGATCGACCGGGATCGAAGCTGATCGGCGATGAGAGATCAAGTGACGATACTGGTTGCCGCGGGACGCGGGGGCGACGGGATGGTGAGTTTCCGTCGCGAGAAGTATATTCCCAGAGGCGGGCCTGACGGCGGCGACGGCGGCAGGGGCGGAAGTATAGTAGTTATCGCAGACGATAAAACTCAAGACTTCGATTCCATAAGAAACAGGGGCAGTTACAAGGCGGAGACAGGCTCAGCGGGCGCTAGATCGCGCAAGTATGGCCATGCGGGAGCGGATTTGTTCATTAAGGTGCCGGCCGGCACCGTTGTTTACGACGACGATACGGGCGAACTGCTCGCGGAACTCGCTGTTCCGGGCGACAATGTGATCGTCGCCAACGGCGGAACCGGCGGGCGGGGCAACTGCCATTTCGCAACTCCGCAGAATAGGGTGCCGCAGGAGTGGGAGCCAGGTACGGAAGGCGAAGAAAGAAGTATAAAGCTCGTATTCAGCATCCCGGCGGATGTGGCTGTGGTCGGGCTTCCGAATGCCGGGAAATCGTCGCTGATGAGCGCTTTAACCAATTCGAAGACAAAGATCGCCGAATATCCTTTCACGACAAGATCGCCGAAAATCGGCGTGTGCAATGCGGGCTTTGCATCAAAATTCAGTATTTTGGATATGCCGGCGCTTGTTGAGGGTTCCGCCGAGGGGCGCGGGATAGGAAACTCGTTTTTGAATCATCTGAACCGGGTCAAGCTGATCGTTTATCTGATCGACGGAACGCTGCCGGAAGGGCTCACCGGTGAGCAGCAATTTAAGGCGTTGAAGAATGAAGTGGCGGCGTATGACTCTGAATTCATAAATAAGAAGGAATTGGTGATAATAAATAAGAAAGATGTTTTGGCTGAAGGAGCGGAAAAGACAAAAATCAAGGGAGTGAAAGGGCCGATATTGAAAGTATCGGCGACTGAAAAAGACGGTTTGGAAAAGTTGATTGCGAAATTGACGTCTTTGCTGGAACTGGAAGTGGAATGAAACAGAAAAAGATAAAAAGAGTGGTCGTGAAGATCGGCAGTCGGGTTCTCTTCGGCGACTCGCAAGATATAGATGTTCGGTTCATGAAGGATTTCGTGGCCGGATTGGCGAGGCTGCATAAAAAAGGTTATGAAATTGTGATCGTGTCGTCCGGCGCCATCAGAACCGGACTCCCCATACTTAAATTGAATTCCAAGCGTGTCGGGATATCCCAGAAGCAGGCGGCGGCGGCGGTCGGCCAAGGCGTGTTGATCGCAAAATACACTGAGATGTTCATGAAACACGGTATAGTTGCCGCTCAGGTTCTGCTCACAGCCGACATCATGCAAGAGAGAAAAACATATCTTAACGCACGTAACACGCTACGCACTCTGATCGACATGAAGGTAGTTCCGATTATAAATGAGAACGATACCGTGGCGTTCGAGGAGATCAAATTCGGCGATAACGACAGGCTGTCGGCGATTTCTTCCATGCTTGTGGACGCCGATCTGTTGATACTACTTTCCGACGTAAAAGGACTCTGCAAGGAAGACCCGAGGAAGACTAACGATGCGGAGTTGCTGAAAGTTGTCGAGGAGATAACCCCGGAGATAAAGGAATGTGCGACCGGGCCGCTCGAAGACGGCGGCGTCGGCGGGATGTCGAGTAAACTGGACGCGGCGGAAATAGCGGCGGAATGCGGCATAAGCATGGTAATAACCGACGGCAGGGAGAAGGATGCCGTGGAAAGAATTGTCACCGGGGAGCAACTCGGAACGATGTTTCTTTCAAAGGCGAACGGGCTGTCCGGACGGAAGAGATGGCTTGCGTACGGGGCGACGGTCGAAGGCAGGATCATTGTGAACGAAGGCGCCGAAACGATGATAAGAACGAAGGGAAAGAGTCTTCTTCCGAGTGGAATCGTCAGAGTTGACAAGGACTTTGATCACGGCGCATGTGTCGAAATATGCGAGTCGCGAGGCAAATGTTTCGGCAAAGGGTTGTCGATATATTCGTCCGCCGAGATAAGGCGTATTCAGGGCCGCCAATCCGCGGAGATCAAGGATGTTCTCGGCTATAAAATTTCCGATGTAGTTGTACACCGCGATGATCTGGCGCTTATTTAATCGATAAACAACAATAGTAAAAAGTTTAGGATGGATTTGAGCTCATTTATTAAATTGTTGCGCTTCAGAACATCGCCCGATCCTTCAAATATGAAATGTAAGTGCTACAATTAATGGAATGATTGATGAATGGAGGAATCCGGTATGGCCGGAACCAAAAAGAAAAGCGTGGAAGTAATAAAGAAGGCGAAGGAAGCGAGAGAGGCGGGACTTGAGCTTGCGAAGCTGAAGGACAGCCGCAGAAGAACTGCTTTAAAAATGATGGCGGCGGCTGTCAGAGCTGAGCGCGGGAAGATATTGAAGGCGAATGAGGCAGATGTCGCGGAGGCCAAAAAGCAGGTCGCGAAGGGCGAGATGACGGCCGCGATGCTTAAGCGCCTGATCGTGGACGAAAATAAGATCGAAGATATGGCTCTTGGAATAGAGAGCGTCGCCAAACTTCCCGATCCGATCGGCAAAAGAATAAGCGCGATAGAACTTGATTACGGTCTGGTGCTCGAACAGGTGACGGTACCGATCGGCGTGATAGGCGCGATATTCGAGTCGCGGCCGGATGTCGTGCCGCAGGTTGCGTCGTTGTGCCTGAAATCGGGGAATGCCGTTTTGCTTAAGGGCGGCAAAGAGGCCGCGAACACGAACAAGGCGCTCGCGGAAGTGCTTTCGGACTCATCTGTGAAAGCGACGGGAGTGCCGAATGGATGGCTCCAACTGATCGAAACCCGTGAGGAAGTGACTCAGGTTCTTGAGCTTGACGAGTACATCGATCTGCTTGTACCGCGCGGAAGTAACGAGTTCGTAAGGTACATCAAAAATAACACGGCAATTCCCGTGCTGGGCCATGCCGACGGTATTTGTCACGTCTATATCGATAAAGACGCCCGGATGGATTTGGCTGTTGCGATCGCCATAGACTCAAAGACGCAGTATCCGGCCGTGTGCAATGCAATGGAGACGTTACTTGTGCATAAGGATATTGCACGCACATTCGTACCGCGGATAGTCGAGCTGTACAAGTCGCTTGGTGTTGAGGTAAGAGGATGTCTTAGGACGAGAAGTCTGGTAAAAGGAGTGAAACCGGCGACGGAAGCCGATTGGGCGGCCGAGTATCTCGATCTGATAATATCGATCAAAATTGTCGATAGCATTGAAGATGCGATAAAACACATTAATACTTACGGATCGAAACATACCGATGCGATAGTCACGAAGTCGAAGAAAGCCGCAAAGACGTTTTTTGAGTCGGTGGATTCGTCATGCGTGTTCCATAACGCTTCCACGCGCTTCTCGGATGGGTTCAGATTCGGCAAAGGCGCGGAAATCGGAATAAGCACGAATAAAACGCACGCAAGAGGGCCTGTGGGGCTCGAAGGACTGGTTATTTATAATTATAGATTGAAAGGGTCGGGGCAGGTTGTAGCGGATTATGTCGGGCCGAAAGCGAAGAAGTTCACGCACAAGCTCATCAAGCAGAAATAATCCGTGCATGATTGTGGTTGGTTGTCATGTCGAAAAAAGAGAATGAAAAAAGCGATTTTAAGTTAGTTGCGCGCAATAAAAAAGCGTTTTTTGATTACCATATTGAGGACAGATATGAGGCCGGGTTGGTCCTGACCGGTTCCGAGATAAAATCTATTCGGAACGGAGGCGCGAACCTGTCAGACGGGTATGTTGCAATCCGGAATGGGGAAGCTTTTCTGCTTCAGACGCACATTGCGCCGTACCGTCAGGGAGGCAAATATTTCAATCATGAGCCCTTCAGAACAAGGAAACTGCTTTTGCACCGCCGGGAGATCGATTCGATAATCGGAAGAGTGCAGCGGCGCGGACTTACGCTGCTGCCGTTGCAATTGTATTTCAAGGGTAATCTGGCTAAACTGGACATAGGACTTGCAAAAAGCAAGAAAAATTATGATAAGAAAAAGGATATTATTGATAAACAACAGGAACGCGACGCGAGCCGTGAAGTGAAAGACCGTGCTCGGCGCGTTTAATTTTTCGGGGGGAATGGAATAGTTTATCAAGAAAGGAAAGGGGGGGCGTAAGGGTTCGACGGGGTTTCTACAATCAGTTTGCTGCAAGTCGAGGTCTCCGCAGGCTCGTTAAAAAGGCGGGACTTATAAATTAAGTGCAAAACCTGAACTAGCACTCGCTGCCTAATGCGGCGACACCTCTCGGGATTTCGCCGGCCGAGACCGTGCAGGTGACGCTAGACCGGCTGCCGCGGCCCCATTCCCGGTAAGGCTGCGAAAGACAAACCGGAATTGAACCTCTGGAACCCGGCTCGCAGGGGGCCGGAGGTTCGAGATCAAAGAGCGGGCTAAACTTGTAGATGCGGATTGGTTGGTTTCCTCGGACGCGGGTTCAATTCCCGCCGCCTCCATAATTCCCCCCTTTGCTTAAAGCGTTGAAACTATTTCCATCCGACAAGGCTTCGGCAGGGCCATACGGCAAAATATTTTCGCTGTTTTTTATAATGGTTGTTTCTTTATTGCTTCCATCTGTTAAAGCCATCGCGGCTCAAAGTATCGATGTGGCGGATGAGCAAAATAACAGGCCGTCGGTGTCCGCGAAAGGTCCTGAAATATTAATACAAAAAAATCAAAAGGGCGGTTTTCATGCCGCGAAGTTTGTATTTTCCTCTAGGGTTGAAATTAAATCGTTTTACTTGAGTGATCCGCCGAGATTCATAGTGGATTTCATAGGGGCGGAGTTGACAGACGGCCAAAAATTAATCGGGACCGGAACGCCTGATGTGGCGGCGATTCGCATCGCTCAGTTCAGCGCTGACCCTGACATCGTGAGGTCGGTTTTTGACTTGTCGAGCTCGAAGAAATTTGCTGTAAAGCAAGAAGAAAACGGCTCCGTTACGATTGTCGCGGAAGCAGAAGGAGCTGCGGCCTTTTCAGCGTTGCCATTTCCTGATCCGTCAATAGAAAAATTATTCAACAAAACGATTTTGAGGATTAATTTTAAAGAAGTTCCGAAATATGAAAAGTTGAGCGACGGCAAAAACAACGAATTCGATATCGATTTTTACGGTTATAAACCAAAAGACGCTTTGAAAGAAATACCAATTAATGCTGGGTTGATCGAGAGTGTAAAAGTTGCGCATTATGAGAAAAAAGGCGACATAACAAGAGTCAGCATAATAACGAAAATGCCTGCCGCTATCACGACCGACGAAAGTGAGAGCGGGAAAAGCCTGACAATAACCGTGTATCAACCTTCGTTATACGGGGCAAAAATTACTTTGGATCCGGGACATGGCGGAAAAGACCCCGGCGCGATAACAGATAACGGATTGATAGAGAAAGATATTGTGCTGGACATAGCTTTAAGGCTGAAAGCGCTTCTGGAGTCGGCGGGCGCGATTGTTACGATGACTCGCGATACGGACGATTTCATCCCTTTGGACGACAGGGCATTTATAGCCAACAGGAGCGCATCGGAATTGTTTTTGAGTATTCACGCAAATGCACTCCCTGATCATGGCCGGAAATTAAGCTGTCGCGGCCTGCAGATGCTTTATTATTCGGATGATAGCAAAGAATATGCGAGTGTGATGCAGGGAGAATTGCTCGACATGCTGAAGACAGGAGATCAGGGGCTTTCCGTGAGAAAACTGGTGGTCCTCAGGAAAACGCAGATGAAGGCGGTTCTTGCGGAATTAGGCTTTATTACGCATCCAAACGACGGGCAGCTTTTCAGGAGCGACGTATTCAGAGAAAATGCGGCTCGTGGCTTATACAACGGTCTGCTGAGATACAAAGGCGGAAAAGGCGTTAAACTTGCCGCGCTGGCTTTGCCCGCTGAGATGCAGGCGCAATTACCGGGAGGAGTTATTGTAAATAAATATCTGGCTTCCGGGGCGATTTCCGGGAACGCAAATAAAACATCGGCCGGTATAAACACGGACGTATCCGGTGAAGATGGCATTTATGTGATCCAACAGGAAATAAATCAGAAGACAGCAGGGAATGAAGATAAGGTTGATGCCGTAATTAAGAAGGGCAGCCCCACGAATTTCAATAATCCTAAGCTCGAGCAGCAACGCTGAATATTCACATTACGAAAATAATTTATAAATTTGCTTTAATTTTTATATAAGATATAATTCAAACCGGTGAAAATAATGGGTGAACCTGAAAATATATCGTTTATAACCGAAGCGAAAAATTGCCTTTCTGTAATTGCTGAGATGGAAAGGGAATCGGCGCCGATCCTGAACCGAATAAAAACGAACGATTTAGGAACGGATTTTATAAAAACGGTAAAAGTTTTCATAAATGATTTTGATAAGGTGAAGGAATCGTTCGATAAGCTCTCGATCAAGGACGGAGCTCCGACTCAGAAATTAACGGAAAAGGAACAAAAAGAAGCGTCGGAATTGATTCCCAAGCTAGTGGCGGGATTGGAAAGGCTTGCGGAAGGACATGCGCTTATAATAGCAACCTTCAAAAGATGTATAGCGGCAAATTCGGAAAAGATGGATATAATGAGAAACGCAAAGAAGATATTTAACAAATTCGTAAAAGCAAAACAGCAGGATCCGAAATTTATAGACAAGCGAATGTAATCCTCTCCCCTATATTTTATATATTATATAAATAGTTATTGACAGAAGCGTAAATTTCCTATAGATTTACATAGTTTCTGTTTTCTGGGAGGATTTATGCTCGATCAATTTTTCAACAGCATCCCGTACATTGCAACGAGGAAAGCGTTCGATGCGACTTCAGTCAGGCAGAAAGTTTATTCCAACAATATAGCGAATGCGGATACCCCTCATTACAAACGCTCGGAAGTCAATTTCGAAGACGCATTCAAACAGGCGCTGGAAAAAGCACCGCATCGTCTCGTTGGTTTCAGAACAGACAGCCAGCACATTCCGATAAATCCGGCAACCGACATCAATTCGGTTCAACCCACAATATGGCGCGAGAACGACACATTTACACGCGCCGACGACAACAACGTAGATATCGACGTTGAGATGGCCGAACTTGCGAAAAACGAAATGACGTTCAATTCACTTGTGGAAGCATTAAACAGAAAACTATCCGGATTGAAGTCCGCGATCAGAGGGAAATGAGGTAACACGATATGGGGACAAATTCGATATTCACAGCGATTGACACAAGTGCTTCAGGCTTAACCGCGCAAAGGCTCCGGATGGATGTTATCGCCGGCAACATCGCCAATGTGGAAACAACGAGGACGCCTGAAGGCGGACCGTTCAAAAGGCAGCTTCTTGTGTTCGCCTCGAAGACGGACCTGACAATGCAAAAGTTCCCGTTTCTGCCGATGAAGCTGAAGACGCAGATGGAATCACCGGGGGACGGAGTGAAAGTTCTCGAGATATCTAAGGACCCGTCCGCTCCGAGACTGAAATACGATCCGAGCCATCCTGATGCAAACAATGAAGGCTACGTAGCTTATCCGAACATAGACGTGGTGAAAGAAATGGTGGACATGATTTCAGCGTCGAGAGCGTACGAAGCGAATATCACGGCGATAAATGCGGCGAAGGGCATGGTGTCGAAAGCCCTGACGATAGGCAAGGCATAAATAGAAACTTCGCAGAAGTGAGGGAAGAGATATGCAAGTTGACTTCACAAAATCAGTTGGACCGATGAGACCCGACACACCGTTTGTGTATGAGACTGACGAGGTCAAGAAATCGGAGACTTTCGGCGACGTTCTCAAAAATGCTATAGGGCAGGTTAATTCACTGCAAACCGAAGCCGACAACAAAATGTACCAGTTGGCGGTGGGAGAAGTGAAGGACGTTCACGAAGTGATGATAGCGATGGAGAAGGCGAACTTGTCGCTCCAATTGACGCTTGAAATTAGAGACCGCCTAGTGGAGGCGTGGCAGACAATATCGCGAACCGGGATGTAACAGGCGGTTGACAAAAAAAGAAACGCGGGAGACTGCGAATGAAAGAACGGCTGGTAGCACTAAAAAACAACGCACTTGAATTCTGGAAAAAAATGAACAAGCGCCAACAGCTTGCGCTGGGGCTTGGCGGCGCCGCGATAGTGGTGATGCTGCTCGCGATGGCGGTGTTTCTCATCGTCCGCGCCGGAATGCCGGACTATGTGCCTCTGTTCACCAATCTCGAGTCCGAAGACGCCAATGCGATAGTTCAGGAACTCAAGAAGGATCAGACGAAGTACGAACTGGCGGACGGCGGCGCGGCGGTTATGGTGGATAAGAAAATCGTCCTAAGCAAACGGCTCGACCTTGCGGCTAAAGGGTTGCCCTCAAGAGGAACGGTAGGCTACGAACTGTTCGACAACACAAAGCTCGGGGTCACGGATTTCACTCAAAAGGTGAATTTGCAAAGGGCGAAGGAAGGCGAAATCTCTCGGACAATCATGGGGCTGGACTCGGTGGAGAAAGCGCGTGTAATGATCGTGCAGCCGGAGCCAAGCCTGTTTGTTGATACGCAGGAGAAATCGTCGGCGTCGGTTGCAATCAAACTGAAACAGAACAAGAAGCTGGGCGAAGAGCAGGTGCGCGGTATAGTTCATTTGGTCGCCTCTTCAATCGAAGGCCTCGATCCCAAAAATGTAACGGTTGTCGATTCCGAAGGAAATATCCTTTCAGATATCGATGAAAAACAGCAATTGGAAGAGAAACTCAGACTCTCCCAACTGCAACTTCAGCAGAAAAAGCTCGTCGAAGATATGTATCAGGAAAAAATCAACGACGCACTGTCGAAAGTGCTTGGCGAAGAGAATTGCGTAGTGGTGGTTTCCGCCGAACTCGACTTCGATGTGCATTCGACTAAAGACGTTGTTTTTAAGCCGGTAGTGGGCGACAGCGGAATACCGAGAAGCCAGCAGACGATAGAGGAGAAATACCTTGGAACCGGCACGGTGCCGGAAATAGGCGTTCCGGGCACGACATCCAATATCCCCGGATACAAAGGATTGGCTGAAGGAAACGCCGAATACAACAGGTCCGAGCAGACCACAAACTACGAAGTATCAGAATACCACGACGAAAAACAGAAAAATCAGGGCGACATCAAAAGGATATCGGTCGCCGTTATGTTGAACGAAGACCTCACTTTCGGGGAAGAAAGAACGCAGGGCGCGCAAGGGACATATCTTACGCGCAGGAGAATCAACGACATTATTGCAAACGTGACCGCTGCGGCGAATCTCGACCCGGTTCGCGGCGATATGGTCTCGGTTATTCCAATCAAGTTCCAGCCCGGAGTCGAAGGAACGCGAACGGAATTTCTGAATCAGGAAAAATGGAAGAGAATCACAAACTGGATTTATATAGTACTGATTATATTAACAATTATATCAATATCATTGCTCTCGTTCTTCGCATTGCGTTCATCGGTCGTGAAAGAGGAAGCGCCCGAGGAGCCTGTTGTTGAAGAAGAAGCTATCGAGGAAGCCGTATCGGTTGAAGAATTGCTTGTTCCGGAACTGACGGAAGAACAAAGGACTCGCGAAAAGATAAAAGAAGAAGTGCTGCGGATGATTAACGACGACCCCGAAGGCGCGGCGTTGATTGTGCGCTCATGGCTTTTCCAAGATATGTAATCAATTGGAGTTGTTCGACCCTAATTCGATAGAGGAGCCGAATGAATGGCAAAGTATGATGAAAAAGTGAATGGAATTAAAAAAGCCGCGATGCTGATGGTGGCGCTCGGGCCTGAAATCTCGTCAGAGATTTTCAAGCATCTTTCGGACAATGAGATCGAGCGGATGACGCTCGAGATCGCCGGTCTGAATAAACTGACGCCGAAGGCAAAGGCGGATGTGCTCGAAGAGTTCTTCAATCTCGCGATGGCGAAGGAATACATACTCGCCGGCGGTATTGATTACGCGAGAGAGGTTCTCGAACGCGCGCTCGGCACCGGGAAAGCGATGGATGTCATCAACAGGCTGTCAACATTCCTCGATGTCGCTCCGTTTGATTTCGCGCGCAAGACCGATCCGAATCAGCTTCTGAACTTCATCCGAAATGAGCATCCCCAGACGATAGCTCTCATTCTTTCGTATCTCCAGTCTTCACAGGCGGCATACATACTGAAAAATCTGAATGATCCGGCTCTTCAGGTTTCCATCACAAAGAGAATTGCGACGATGGACCGCACCAGCCCGGAGGTAATAAAAGAAGTTGAAAAAGTGCTGGAAAAGAAGCTGTCGATGGTGCTTTCGCCCGAATATACCGAGGCTGGCGGGATTTCGGGAGTGGTCGAAATACTCAACCGTGTCGGCCGCAAAGTGGAGTCGGAGATCATGGACAAACTCTCCGAAGAAGATGCGGAACTCGCGGAAGAAATCAAGAAGCGGATGTTCGTGTTCGAAGACATCGTCAAGATCAGCGACAGGGACTTGCAGCAGGTGCTGAGGCAGGTGGAAAGCGCACAACTCGCGACTGCTTTGAAGAATATGAAAGAAGAAGTGCAAGGGAAGGTGTTCGGCAATATGTCGAAGCGTGCTGCGGATATGCTTCGCGAGGACATGGAATATGCCGGTCCCGTGCGCCTGCGCGACATAGAAGAGGCGCAGCAGCACATTGTAAATACTATCCGCGGTATGATCGAGTCCGGCGAAATCTCCGACTACAGGGCGGAAGGCGGCGGAATGCTGTAAAAAAATTTACGGACGGTATGGCATGAGAATAATTAAGAGCGAAGAATTAAGCAATCACAGGGCGCAGATATTTGCGATGAACTTCGCGGAATTTCCCGAGGAACTGAGCGAGGAAGAACTCGCCGAACAGGTGGATAGTGCTCCGCAACAGCCTCAGATAGACATGGAGGCCGTTCAGCGAGAGGCCGCAGCCATCATTCAGCGTGGAAAAGAGCAGGCTCAGGTTGCGCTTCAGCAGGCTAACCGCGATATCGAGCAGATGAGAGCGTCGGCAAATCAGGAAATCGAGCAACTCCGCGCGCAGTCGCTGGCGGAGGCTGAAGAAAATAAAAAACAGGCGTATGCAAGCGGCTTTTCTTCGGGCGAGGAGTCCGGATATAAAAAGGGATATGAGGACGGCTACGGCAAAGGAAAACAGACGGGGCTTCAGGAAACGATAGCCGCTCTGAATATGATGAACGAGGTTGTTGACCAGTTAAAGAATTACCACGTTCAGATATTGAACGATTCGCAGAAAGACATCGTTAAGATGGCGATGGCGGTCGCTGAAAAGGTTCTGCATTCGGAAATCAGGATGAACCCGGATGCCGTTCTCAGCGTGGTTAAGAACGCCCTGAACAAAGTTAACTTTAAAAAGGAATTTACTATACATGTGAATCCGCTCGATTTGGAAGTGATAAAAGGAGCGGGCGACCAGATACGCGCGATGCTGGACAATTGCGAATCGCTCAAATTCAAAGTTTCGCCGCAGGTTGAGCCGGGCGGTTGTGTCGTGCAGACGGAGAGCGGTAGTGTTGATGCGCGAGTTGACAGGCAGTTTGAAGAAATTCAGCAGACGGTACTAAATGCGATAGAGCAGGAAGAAGGACACGCGTAAGATAGAGAGGCCGTTCGGCCCGGTTGCAATAAAAGGTAACGAATGAGCACTGAGATATTCGGGAAATCGACCAGAGTCAGCGAGTTTAAGAAGCTGATAGGCAACCTCAACCTCGTGCGCCAGATCGGGCGTGTGACGGACGTGATCGGGGTTGTGATAGAGTCTCTCGGCCCAACAGCCGCGATGGGCGAACTTTGCACGATTTATCCGGGTAACGGGTATAGCCCTATCCCTTGTGAAGTCGTTGGTTTCAGGGGTGAGAAACTGCTTCTGATGCCGTTCGGCGAGATGCACGGAATCAGCCCCGGAAATGAAGTGCATGCATCCGGCCGCCCGCTTTCAGTGATGATTTCGGATCAAATAGTCGGAAGAGTTGTTGACGGTCTTGGCAATCCCATAGACGGGAAAGGCCCGATCCCCGGCGCAATGCCTTATCCGATTCACAACAAGCCTCCGAAACCGCTAAAGAGGAAGCGCATTACCGAACCGATGTCGCTGGGAATCAGAGCGATCGACGGCCTGATGACTGTAGGGAAGGGCCAGAGAATGGGCGTATTCTCCGGCTCAGGCGTCGGAAAAAGCTCGGTAATGGGAATGATCGCCCGTTTCACCAAGGCTGATCTTAATGTGATCGGATTGATCGGTGAGCGCGGCCGAGAAGTGCGCGAGTTTGTTGAGAGAGACCTCGGAGAAGAAGGATTATCACGCTCGATTGTCGTGGTCGCCACATCCGATCAGTCGCCGCTTCAGAGAAAAAAAGGCGCGTATCTCGCAACTACAATTGCCGAGTATTTCAGAGACAAAGGTATGCACGTATTATTAATGATAGATTCAATTACGCGTTTTGCGTTTGCACAGCGTGAGATCGGTCTCGCAACAGGCGAACCTCCCACGACACGCGGATACACTCCGTCGTTGTTCACTGAACTACCGAAACTGCTCGAACGGAGCGGGATGTCGGACAACGGGTCGATCACCGGGTTGTATAACGTACTCGTTGAAGCGGACGATATGAATGAACCTGTTGCGGACACGGTTAGGTCTATTCTCGACGGACATGTGGTGCTCTCGCGTGATTTGGCCGCGCGGAATATTTATCCGTCGGTCGATGTCTTACAGAGTATTAGCCGTGTTATGTCGGATATTACCTCCGAGCAGCATTTGCAGCTTGCGCGGCGTTTTGTAGAGGTTATGGCGGTTTACCGCGATGCGGAAGACCTGATTAATATCGGCGCGTATGTGAATAACAGCAATCCGAAAATTGATTATGCGATATCTCGTATCGATAAGATGAACGGGTATATCAAACAGGGACTGTTTGAAAAAGTCGAGTATGACGATGCGCAGACTACGCTGAAAGGATTGTTCTCGTAGGATGTTCAAGTTCAGACTTGAAGCGGTGAAGAAATACCGCGAATTCATAGAAGACCAGAAGAAGCTGATTCTGGCCGAGAAACAGAGGATATTTCAGCGCGAAAAGCAGCGCGGGGACATGCTGAGGGATATGAGGCTTCAATATCACGAAGCGATGAGGACTGAAGCCGGCAGAGAGGACGTATCGATTACGAAGATGTCGTTTTTTCAGTCATACATATTTGTGATTGAAAAACAGATAATGTCGCAGGATGAAAAGACGAAGGCGGCGTTTATCGAGATGAGGAAGGCGCAGAGAGTGTTGCTCGCGGCGAGGAAGGAAAGAGAAGTTATGGATCGCGCGCGCGAGCGCGCATATAAGAAGTACCTATATAACGAAGGATTGGCGATGCAGAAAGTTCTCGACGACGTATCGACAATCAAATATGTAAGAGCGAGCAAGGGACTCGATCCGACGGCTTTGGCCGGCAGATCGAATTGATAAAGGGGATTAAGAATGCCGGATTTTATGAAAATTGATGTGAACCCTTCTAACTGGGGGATTTTCAGAATGATGGAGCGGATCGAGGAAATCTCGGAACGATTCGGTCCGAAGATTCCGCAGATCGATAGAACTTCAAACGATTTCAGAGCTGAACTGCAAAAGAATGTCTCGTCGAACAACGATGTCATTTCAGAGTCGGCTTTAAACAAGAAATCCGCTGAGAATGCAACTACCGATGCGGACGAACTCTTTGCTCCCGGCACATTTCCGAATGCAGACATGGCGGCTCCCAAGGAAATCAGATTCGACAAAATGATTTCCGATGCGAGCGGCAAATATAATCTCGATCCGGATTTGCTTCGAGCGGTGATAAGGTACGAGTCGAATTACAATCCGAACGCGGTTTCTTCAAAGGGAGCGATGGGGCTGATGCAGTTAATGCCGGGCACTGCGAAGGACCTCGGAGTAACCAATGCATTCGATCCGGCTCAGAACATAGACGGCGGTGCGAGATATCTGCGCTCGATGCTGGATCGTTTCGACGGTGACTATGAGAAAGCGGTATCGGCGTACAACGCTGGCCCGAAGGCGGTTGAAACATTCGGAGGAGTGCCGCCGTATGATGAAACACAGAGTTACGTTAAACGGATAATGACGATGTTGAAAAAACAATCCGGATCGTAATTTCCGGATGTGGATAAGCTGAGGCGTGCGAATATACTCGTATGTCTAATAAAGAAGAAGGCGGGAAAGAAATATGGCAAAGAAAGAAGAAAAAGCGATGCCGGTCGCTTCGCCCCCCGAGGCCGAGCCGGTAAAACGCAATTTCTTGTGGCTTTGGATAGTGCTGGCAGGCTTGAGTTTCTTGTTTTTTATTGTCGCGCTGCACTTGGTTGGCGTGCTTAACAAGCCTGAAGAGGCGCTCTACGCATCCACCAAGAACGTGCCGGTGATAGGTTTTTTCACAAAGCCGCTGCACAAGGAAAAAGCGGATGAAAAGCTTTCGCCCGAGCAGATTGTGGACATCAAAGACCTGCAGAACAAACTGGTCCGTTCCGAAGGCGAAATCGAAACGCTGAAAAAGACGATCGCGGAAATGAGCGCGGTGACTTCCGATATCGATAAGAATGCTCAAGATATCAAGAAGATGAAAAAGAACATAACGGCGCTGACAACGGGCGATATTGGTTCCGCTGCCGCGCCGACATCTTCACCGAATGCGGCATCTGCTTCGGCGGGCACGCTCCCGCCGGCGATTGCGCAGCCGACGACGACCGCGAATATCTCGCCGATCACGGGTACCGGAGAAAACTACAGGCTGATCGCAAAGATATTTGAGAAGCTCCCTTCCGATACTGCGGTTGATATTCTTAACAATCTCAGCGATCAGGAAAAAGTTAAGATTCTGTCGAATATGAAAGACAAAAATATCGCGGACATACTCGCGGCGTTCGATCCGATTAAATCGGCTGAATTGACGCGGATGATGTCCAGACCCGGTGGGAATATCTGAAGGAATTAAGCGTCAAAATAAGAAATAAGGTGTCACGGAGGTGATGCTGAGTAAAAACTGAATAGAAAGGAGGTGATAGTAGATGCAAGCGACGGACTTGTTGATGGGGTTACTGATCAACTCAAAAGTTGCTTCGCAGGACCTGTTCTCTCTGAAATCCGAGAATCTCCAGTCGGCAACGGGGATGAACGCGTTTCAGTCGTTATTCGAGAAAGCTCTGAATCAACCGGTTGCGAAGTCTGATGGAAATAATCTGACGAACAACCAATCGAGCGGAGAAAAATCGAATGTAGCGGCGAATAACGTGAAGTCGGGTGCGCAATCCGGCGAGAGGCAATCTGGCTCTCAAAGAGTGGCGAAGCGGGAAGCTGCGGCTTCTTCCGCGGAAACACAACAGACGGATTCGCAGGAAACGGCTGGATCAAGCCAACAGACCGTAGCCGAGACCGATCAGTCAGACGATGCGCAAAGCACAGTGGATAAGCTGAACGCAATAGTTGACAAGATCGAAGAGGAGATTGAAAAGGGCGAAGGGGGATCCGACGAGCAATTAATGGCATTGCTGCTTCAATTGATGGCACTGTTGCTCTCGGAGATGAAGCAGGACACTGTTGCCGCAGCCGGCGGTGAGTCGAATTCGCAGGATTTGAGCATTGCAGGTGAAATCGGCGCGCTGGGTGAAACGGAAAATCTCGATCTGACGGTCAACCTCGATCCGAACAGCAAAATTGCAAAGATTGTTCAAATGCTGCTGAACGGAAATGAGGAACTGACTCAGGAGGATCTTGAAAACGTTGACATCCTGATCAAGCTGGCGGACAACAAAGGACTGCTGATCCCGTTATCGGAGTTAGGATTGGGCGCAGCCTCGGACGAAAACAGCGAGTCGAATCAAATTATTCTTCAGACTGCTGATTCCGAAGACGGCGAGCAGCTAAAACTGACTCTCACCATTTCAGCGGAAAGCATGAAATCCGCGGAACTGGTGGACCTATCCGATACGGCTCTCGAACAGACGGACATCGCCATGATCGTTCCGGCGGAGTTGCTCGTTGCGGAAGATGAAACGCAGATCGAAGCGAAGAATCTTCTCGAAGAGCTGGCTCTGATGAACGCGAATAGCGAAGTCGTACAGGCTCTAAAGGAGGAAGGGAATTCCACGGAAGCAGCGGACGAAGGTAAAGTAGTGCTGCCTTTGAAAACCGCGACCGAGGATACGAAACAGGCATCTTCTGAAGCGACTGCGAAGCCGGTTATTACGACTTCCGATCCCATGTATCTCACGTCGGATAAATATCTGAAATCTATGCAGGCGGAAGCTCTTGCGAAAGAAATGTCGGCTAAGAATTCGGATAAGCAGGAAGTATTCGACAGGATACAGCAACTATTCTCTTCTGATGAATCCGGAGCGAAACTGTTCGCGAAGATAATGGAATCAAAGCAGGCTTCTTCATTCAATTTCATGGGAGAAACGGCTCAAAACTTCGGCGAACAGCAAGCCGGGACGCAACAGACAGGAGATTTCACGGCGGAAATGGCGAGTGCGGACAGTACGCAACAAGCGCAGACTACTGGCGCCACTGCCGATGTAACAGCGGATCGGGTTGCTTTCTTAGGAAGGACCGTATCCAGCGCATCGACAGCGGAAGTAATGGCACAGCGCACAGATAATGCGTCGAGTACTGCCCAAGGTCAGAACCTCAGGGAAAGTGTAATGCAGCAGATAATTAGTCGGGCCGCATATACTTTCCAGAACGGTACCGAAGGCGAAGTCCGGATTTTCCTGAGACCTGAGAATTTAGGCGATCTGCATCTCAAGGTTAAGATCGAGCAGGATGTTGTGACGGCGAAGTTTACGGCACAGAGCCAAGAGGTGAAAGCGATCATCGAGAACAACCTCGGGCAGCTCAAACAGGCGCTCGATGAGATGGGAATAAAGGTCGGTAAATTTCAGGTAAACGTGGATAACGGATCCGGGCAGCAGCCGCAACAGGCCCAGCAGGACGGGCAGGGTGGCGGCTCATTCGGTAATTCGCACGCAGCCGGCGATGCAGCAGACAATTACGGAGCGGTGTCGGAATACGATTTTGATGATGTCGCACTGTATGGATCGAACGGAATGGTCGGCGCGGGCGCCGCAAGCGTCAATTACCTCGCCTAATCGGTAGGTTTATTAAAGATTCGCCATAGAAACCGTGAAAACGGGCGGATTGGAAGCTTAAGTAAGGAGGTGAAACAGTGGTATCCAAGATATATGGGCCTCAAGTACCAAGGGCACAGCAGATAGGGCAGATCGGCACGTCGATAGCGACAACCGCATCGCAAGCTCAATCTGTTACCAGTACCAAGTCCGAATTCCAACGGATATTGGACGAAAAGACTGGTAAGTTGGATTTCTCCGCTCATGCGGAAAAACGGCTCGCCCAGCGCGGGATAGAGCTCTCTCAGGACGACATTGATCGACTGACGCAGGCTGTGGACCGTGCGGACACGAAAGGCGCAAAGGAATCACTGGTTCTTCTTAACGGGCAGGCCTTCGTGGTCAGTGTATCCAATCGCACCGTAATTACGGCGATTGACATGGAGAGCCTTAAGGAGAACGTAATTACAAACATCGACAGCGCGGTGATCGCGTAGTTGATGGGCAAGGGGCTGGACCTCCCCGAGGAAGCCCACAAATGCTGCTGACTGAATGAGGCGGCAAAAATAACACAGCCGTGACGAAAGGGCTGCGAAACAGGAATATGCGGGTTTGTTCGCTCTAGGGTAACAAATCCAACCCCCATAGCGGGGCGGGCGCTTCAACTCAATTCCTGTTTAGCAATATGCCTGCGTAGGCGACCGGATTGAAAGGTGGAATTGCTTCCATCGCTGAAAACCGGTTGCTGATAGGCAAGAGTTCTTTTCGGACACGGGAGAAATTGAGAGGAGGCATAATGAATTCGTCATTATACACGGCGGTTCTGGGGCTAAAAAACCAACAGACCAAAATGGACGTGATTGGCAACAACATTGCCAATGTAAGCACGTACGGATTTAAAAAGGGCCGCGCGACGTTCGCGGACCTTCTCAGTCAGACGTACAGCACGGCATCCGCTCCGAGAAACGGAGTGGGTGGAACAAACGCGCTGCAGGTAGGGCTCGGCGTTTATACTGCCGCAATCACAAACATTATGACGCAAGGGCAGATCGAGGCTACAGGCAGAGCAACAGACGTCGCCATCAACGGCAACGGATGGTTCATCCTGCAGGGTGCAACCGGACAGCATGTTTACACGCGCGACGGGTCCTTCGGGCTCGATAAGGACGGCTCGCTCGTGAATGCGGACGGATGGTACGTTCAGGGCTGGACTACCGTAAATGCGGATCAGGACCACAATTTCACGGTCAACACGCAGACGACAATCGGCGACATCGTATTCCAGTACGGCGACAAGCTCGAAGCTCAGGCGACGAACAAAGTCAGTCTGAAGTGCAACCTCGATTCGGAATCCCGCTCGTTGCTTCCCGACGGCACGGACACGAAGGAAGGTTATGCGACAACGACAGACTTGCTCGTCGATCTGTATAACTCAGACGATGTGAATCCCACGCATCTCGGAGTGAGAGAGGGCGACTGGATCGAAATTCATGTTAACACCAGCTACACGAATCAGACGGCCGCGGTAACCACACCGATCAGTCTCGTTGGCGGCGTGGATGTAAACGGAGACGGATCACTGTGGAGATACACCGGCTTGATCGATTCCAGCTTCCTGCCGGTTATTGACGACGCTTCTCTGACGTTTACGAATTTCCCTGCGGCGGCGACAACCAGATCTTATAACAGCCCGTCGTCTCTTGTGGCAGGTGAGTGGACGTTTAATCCCGATACGGGAGAATTTTATGTGGCAGTCGCAGCGGGAAGCACGGATCCGTTTGCAACGGCTGGTACAACAATTGCAACGGCGACGACTCAGTCAAGCGCTGAAAACACACTTCCGTATGAAACGGACAAGTATCTGTATTTCCAGGTCACAAATGACACAACCATCGGCGATCTGGAAACAGCGATTCAGAATGCGCTGGACGCGATCGACGTCAACGGCACAATGAACTTCACGGTCGAGTACGACACAGATGAAGCCAAATTCGTATTCTACAACAACGCTGTCTCCGGCTCATTTGACTACAACGATCTGAAGGTCGATATTAATGCCGTATCCGGCTCGGGAATCCGGCAGGCTTATCTTCTCCGCGAATCCACGTATGACGGATTAACCGGAACGAGACTCGGAATCGTTAACGGCGGCCTGAGTGGCGAGATGACGCGCGAAGTGCTCGGCGAGTATGATTATCAGGTTGGCTCGACAAGTCTCGATTACGGCCTGATCGACGGTTCAGCGGATGTGTACGGACAAGTTGTCAGGGCATATCTGACGTGTACGTATGACGGCGTGTCCGCCGATCTCAATGTTGCAACCGCAGGTGATTGGACAGGTTACACGGCGGGTGGAACTCTCGAGATGCTCGAAGACACTTCCGAGTTGTCTGTTGACGGCACGGTTTGGCGCAGAGTGAGCAATTTTACCGGCGCCGCAAACGAATATCGCGTGTCAACAAACGCAACTGATGTGCCTATCGTGTTGTTCAATACGACTGATGGACAGGAGCCAGCGGCTAATGCGAAACTCGTGTTTACCTATCGCACACAGAATGCTCCGAACAAACTGCTGGTTGAAGGCACTGATTACACGATCGACTCCACGACAGGCAATGTGTCGCTGATATGGAATAACTCCACGGCGAGCAGCATGTTCGGCGTCTCCACCAGCGCCACTACAGGCGGCGGATTCACAGGCACGATAAGGCTGACGGCCGAT
Source organism: uncultured bacterium (assembly GCA_964409645.1). Taxonomy (GTDB): domain Bacteria; phylum UBP15; class UBA6099; order UBA6099; family UBA6099; genus CAYPEK01. Next base: position 47,029 of record CAYPEK010000017.1, read on the forward strand.
TACACGACGGAAGACCGGAAGCTCGAACCGCCGGAGGAAGTTATGAACAGCCGGTGGGCGGATTTCGCTCAGGAACTTGCGGAAGTGACGGAAGGTGGCGACGGCAAAGGGAGAACACTATTCAACAACATGTTCTCCGCGATTAACGCAAGCCGAAGCGCGACAACACCCGGCACGATTTCCGATCAGGGCACTTCGAGCCAGCCGACAAGCAAGACAACTTCCAGATTCCAGTCGGCGGATGTGTACAGAACGTCGATCGACGTTTATGACTCGCTCGGCGAAGCACACACGCTGCAGTTCGTTTTTACGAATGTTGGATCGAACTACGACCTCACCCAACAGGTTCGCAACACGAACCGCTGGTACTGGAGGGCGGAGCTCTCGTACGACGATACGTATGCGTTCGACAGCATGGACAACATCGACGATTCCGCGACCGCGAAGAACGAAGGACAGCTCACGTTCGACGAAGACGGCCTGATTATTTCGAGCCCGCTCGGAAACAATTCGGGTCCGATCATGTTCGATCCGTCCCCGATCGGCGCGAACGGAAACAGCACGCATTCGACGGATACTGTCTCGATCAGACTGAACTTCGACGGTAACGGCGAGGCGATTGACGGTGTGACTCAATACGCATCCGACTTCACAACGAAAGCTTATGAGCAGAATGGCTGGGCGATGGGAGTGCTCGAATCGTTCGCGGTTGACTCTTCAGGTGTAATTGAAGGGACGTACAGCAACGACATCGTGAAACCGCTCGCGCAGCTTGCTCTCGCTATCTTCCCGAATGAGGAAGGTCTCGTTAAGCTCGGCGACAACACTTTTGGCGCTTCGGCGAACACCGGAGTTGCGAGCATAGTCGCGGCGGATGTGGGCGGAGCTGGCTCGTTTGAAGGCAGCTCGCTCGAACAGTCCAACGTGGACATCGTAGAAGAGTTCACGAGCATGATTGTCACGGAACGCGGCTTCCAAGCCAATTCCAGAATGATCACGACTTCGGACGAAATGCTTACCGAAGTCATCAATCTGAAACGGTAAGTTTAAGAATTAATTTTAGGTAGATGTGAAAACCGGCCCTCCTCAAAAGGGTCGGTTTTTTTTATCTCGTTAAATCTTCACGCCGCGTCATTTACATTAAATTTGGTAGTTGCTATCAGAAAATATATTAATGCGCTGAGTATAATGAATGCCGTCATAACCGGCTTGCATGAAAAAGTTACCACAAAGGAAAAAATCGATAGAATTGTATGAATCACAAAAAATCTTTTTTTGGCAAGTTTGAAAAAGGGAATGCCATTTGACGCTATCGAAGATTTATAATCTCGGATCAGAAAATACAAAGCAAATACGGCGAACAAAGCTATTGCCAATATGGGAATTGGGCTTGCCATCTTAATTCCTGTTTTGTCAAATACCAATATGGCGCAATTAACAAAAGCCCAGCAGATAACTATAAATGAAACGATAAGAAACGAAGGGTTATTCTTGGGAGACGCCGATGGCCTGATCTTTTTGTTCAGCAGATACACACAAGCAATTGAAAATCCTCCGATTGCGCCTATGGACATTTCCCATACTTTCCACCAGTCGAATCTGATGCTCGATTGATTAAGAAGTTGAGTAGGAGTGGCAATTACGAAAGCGGATCCGAATCCAAAAGCGCAGATCAGAATAACTATCGCCGAGAAACCGCGTTTTCTAACTATGTCGTACAAAAGTCCGGTAAGTGTTATTCCGCAGAAAGCGCCGACGATCGGCAACGTATTCAACGTTCTGGCGCAATCGGTGCAATGTTCCGGCGCATAAAAAGAGGAAGAATAAAACGGAGCAAATATCTGAGGGTTTTTGGAGACAATGAGCGCGCCGGTGGTTGCTCCGATGGGAATGCACAGAAATCTGATGATGAAAGGAATCGCTTTTTTCTCCGGGCGTAATGCCGTGCTTAAAAAGAATCCCCCCACGCCGCCCCACCCGAATCCTACTGCGAACATCCACAGATAGCCTATCACCGGATTAATGTCTATCATGTAATTGGGTGATACAACGTGAAATTTGCCGTAGGACCACGCCACGAATTGGCCGTATCCGTTCCAGCCTCCTATCCCGAACCCCACTGCGCATGCCGCGCCGATCCAATAGGATTTTATGCTGTTTTTCGCATCTAAAAGATACCATGCCATTCCCCACATAAGGCCGGGAATAATGGCGCCGGAAATGCCGCCGTAGCCGTCTGCTCCTCTCATGGCCCAATAGAGAGCCCCCGGCAGGCAGAAAAGCAGAAAGATAAAAATTCGTTTTTCCCTGTTTAGCTGACTTGATTTTGTGTACATAAAAGCGATTTCTCCGTGGATTTATAAAAGCGAAAAAACTAACAGCGGTCGGCGGTAATCTATTTGCCCGTCGAACCGGATTTTTCAGGCGGGAAGTAGTGCTTGAACCACCCAAGGGTCAGAATAATCGTATCCGGGACAGGAAGGATATGTCCGGAATTGAACCACTTAACACGTTTAGGTTCCTGAGCCGCTTCATGAAGGGATTCCATTGCTTTTACAGGAAATATTTCGTCTTTTTTGCCGTTTATCATCAGCACCGGCCTAGGCGAAACATGACCTATGTATTCGACCGGATCTACCGGTTTGAGAATCTCGAATGTCTCTTCGAGAGTGTATCCTTTTGCTTGAATTTCCTCTACGATCTTTTTGAACTCGGGAAGCTCGGCCTTCTCAAAAACAGTGCTGAAATTGCCTGCGCCGTCCGCAAGAACAACTGCTCTGAATCGATCATCAACCGCGGTGGTTATCGCTCCGGTGAGAGACCCCATCGAAATGCCGAAGTATCCTAGGCGTTTCATATCAATTTCCGGCCTCGTGGCAAGAAAATCGACTCCGCGCCGGCAGTCAATCACCTGCTGGATGAGGTTCTGCTTAGTCGCTCGAATGTCTGTTTCAAGAATGCTTCTTCCGGGCTTGGCGCGTTCCCCTTTCCACACTCCGTCTATTGCGAGAACGGCGTATCCGTAAGTAGCCCATTTTCCCGCGAAGGAGTCCGCCAGTGATTTATCGGACTGGAGCCAGTGCATGAAGAAAATCGCGGGCCACGGCGGTCCGTCGAGTTCGATATATCTTTTGTTGTATCCTTTAAGTGTTTCCGGGTCTAATGAGTCTCTGAATTTTCTGACATTTTTCGGAACGTAGTAAAATGCGGGAATACGTTCGCCGTTCACGCTGTCATAATAAACGCTGTATTTCGTATAATAGTCGGATTCTTGTATGACCTCCATTTTTTGGTTCAGAGGCAGTGATTTGTCGTAATCAAAGTCTTTCTTATGCTCGTCAAACACCGAGGCTGATGCAGTTAGCGTCGAAATCGTGATAAGAAATAATGCTATCAACGCTGCTTTAATCCCGTTTTTCATAAAGCCCCTCCCCGTGGAAAATGTTATATTGACAAACCCTTTCAAAGTAGCAATAACATTACCATGATCTGACTGGAATTACAAATATAAAAGACGTCAAAACTGCTGTAATAAGTTGAGACGAACCCAAAAAAATGGAGGATGAGATGAGAAAAGCAAATTTAGCCTGTATTTTGACAGTTGGAGTTCTTATATTTTGCGGGTTATTCGGAGGTCGGGCTTATGCGGAAGGAAAAGCAAAAAAGGAAACCCCGTCAATCGGTTATATGAATGTCGAAAAAGTAATGAAGTCGCATCCGGAATTGGTGAAGTGGAGTAAGGAGTTCGAAGCAACAAAAGCGGCCAGCGAAAAGGCTCTTGCAAAGAGTATCAAGGAGAAGTTCGGGGTGTCGGAGGGCGGCGAGGTGCCGGAGAATATTCAGAAGCAGTTTCAGGAATATTACATGCAGGAAAACAATAAATTCATCTCAAAGATGAAGACAAAGCAGGATGCAAAACTTGCAAGTGCCGAGAAGGATATAAGAGCGGCTGCGGCTGTTGTCGCAAAGAAGAAAGGGATGCTGATGATCGTCGATAAGTCGGTTGTAATCTACGGCGGTGTCGATGTCACGAACGACGTTATAAATGAAGTTAAGAAAAAGAAATAAGCCGGAATTATTCTCTCTATTTTTTAATTGAACAAAGATAATCGGCAACCGCTTTGATATGTCCGGGTGTTGTGCCGCAGCAGCCACCGGCGAGCGTTGCGCCCGCATCGATGCAGCTTTTTATAGTCGTTATAAATTCATCCGGCGGCATATCGTAAACAGTCTCGTCTTTTTCAAGTCGCGGACTGCCCGCGTTCGGTTCGATAAGCACGGGCAGATTCGAAACGCTTTTATATGTTTTGACTATCAATGCGTAAATCGACGGCTCAATCGTTCCGCAGTTGATCCCGATTACATCCGCGCCGGCTTTCTCGATTGCTGCTGCGCAATCGTATGCCTTGTTTCCCATAGGCGTCCGGCCGCCGTCCGCGCTGGACAAATATGTCAGTGACGCGAAAACGGGCAGTTCGAGATTATCCTTGCACGCTTTAACCCCGGCGAGGAGTTCATTAACGTCTGTCATGGTCTCGAAAATAAGTCCGTTCGCTCCGGCCGAGGCGAGTGTTTTAGCTTGCTCCAAATAAGCGTCATACGCCTCTTTTTCCGTGAGAGTCCCGTATGGCTCGAGAAGCTGTCCGGTAGGACCCAATCCGCCGAGAACGAACGCCTTGTTTTCGGATGCTTTAAGGGCGAGTTCAACGCCTTTTCTGTTGCATTCGAGATAATCAAAGTCGATGCCGTGCGAATTCACGTACACTTTATTCATTGTGAACGTGTTAGTGATAATGAATTCGGCGCCGGCGGCGACATATTCTCTATGAATTGCTTCCACAATTTCAGGGGACTCGATGTTGCTTATCGGTCCCACTTGCGCGCCTTTGATTTCGAGCTGCGTACCCATCGCTCCGTCGAACATCAGTATCTTTTTGCTTTCGATCAATCGTCTCAGATTCATAATAAATCCTTTTCAATATCTCCATCATCGAATATGATGTCGATGCGTCTCTTATATTATCTATGGAAGAATAATATTTTTTCAATGTTTCGCCAATCTGTTTCGTGCGGTTAGAATATTCATGACCGTTGCGAGGTGATATATGAAAAAACAGTTTCTTATTCCCGCGATTTTCACATTGATAACGATTTTTGCTTTTTTCCACACGGAAGGAAGAGGCGATAGTCTGTTCAGAATCGATGTGGACCGGACAGGTGGTCCGTTCAGTATCGATGCGGAAGGGGCTCGCCTGATGTCGGGCGTATATCTGGAGATTTACACATTGCAGGGAGTGATGTCTGCATCGAATGGAAGTTTAGTTGCAGGGGAACTGAAAGGTCCGTCAGCCGCAAAAAACAGGATCGGGGAGTCGGAGATATACTCAATTCCTTATAGTGACGCTTCAGGCAAATTATGGATGGAAATAGAGATCAAAACATATCCGAATAAACGCTCATTGGCAATTGGATACAAATATGCGGGAGGCCGCGCGCTGATTCCGGACGGCGGCCTAAGGCTGATAATCGGTGGAATGCCCGGATTCGTTAAAGGAATGGGCGCCGAGAGATTCAGTCAGTTCTGGACAAAGCCGGCTTTCGCAGCGAAGCCGGGAGATTTCCCGAAAGAAACTCAGTATGTTCTGTGGGAGGATTCGAAATTCAATTACGGTGCGATGATACCGCTCGTTGGTGGAGGAATGAGGAGCACTTTTTCACCGGTGAACGGAAAAATATCGGTGTTCCAGCAGTCGTTCGACGCCGGTTTCAAACCGAAGGAATCACAGTTGCTTGCGCTCGCTGTCGGAAGCGACCCGTATGAAACAACGCACAATGTTTATGATGTCGGTATGGAATTCATGGGAGATCCGGCGCGCCTTAGAATTGAAAAGAATTATCCCGAGTTGTTCAACTATATCGGTTGGTGTTCGTGGAACGCATATTATCACGACGTCGATCAGGAGAAAGTCCTTGCTAATGCGAGATCATTTAAGGAACACAAATTCCCGGTCGGTTATTTTGTTATCGACGACGGCTGGCAGGATGAGAAGGATAGGAAACTTGTCAGCTTCGACATAATCAGGTCGAAGTTTCCGGATGGAATAGAAGGCCTGACTTCTAAATTGAAGAAGGAGTACGGAATCAAATGGGTTGGGTTCTGGCACGCTTATCAGGGATATTGGAATGGAGTTAATCCCGATTCGGAGTTGGCGGTAAAATACAAGAAAGCATTGTTTCGAGGACTCACCGGTGCTTTGATTCCTGACCCTGAGAAAGAGCGCGGCTTCGAGTTTTACAACGGCTATCATTCGTATCTGAAAGAGAGAGGCGCGGACCTTGTAAAGGTGGATAATCAGAGCACGCTTTCAGTTATTACCATGAACAGGATACCGGTCGGATATGCGGCGAGAGGCCAGCAGACGAATCTTCAGAAGTCGGTGATGAAAAATTTTGACGGCGCGATTATCAATTGCATGGACATGACCATCGAGAATATTTATTTTTGGAAGGACACTAATATCGGGCGGAACAGCGACGACTTTTTTCCGAAACGCCCGGACAATTTTCAGATTCACGCGCTTCACAATATTTATAATTCGTTGTGGTTCTCCGAGCTGACATATCCCGACTTCGATATGTTCGAATCGAATCATCCTCAGGCGAAGGCACATAGCGTGTTGAGGTCGATAAGCGGCGGGCCGTTGTATTTCACCGATGCGGCGGGAAAAGAAAATTACGATATTCTGCGCAAGTTGGTGTTCAGCGACGGGCGGCTTCCGAGGGCGGATCAACCGGCAAAGCCGACGCGGGATGTTCTGTTCGTTAATCCGGTGCTTGAAAGAAACGCATTGAAAGCGTTTACGGTTGCGAACGGATCGGGAATAATCGCCGCGTTCAATGTCGATCAGGCGTCGAGAAAAGTGAAAGGGAAGGTGTCTCCGACGGATGTTGAAGGTATAGCGGGAGAGGAGTTTGCGCTTTACGAGCATTTTTCGGGTAAAGTTAAAAAGATGAAAAAGAGCGACGCTTCGGATATCCTGATAAATCCGAACGATGTTAGGCTCTTTGTTGTCGCGCCCATGAATTCCGGCTTTGCGGTGATCGGCGCTCTGGATAAGTATATATCGCCCAAGTGGGTCGGCAGTATCGACTTCGGAAAAGCGAAAATTAAAATTACTTTAGTCGAAGGATGTGAATTCGGAGCGTATATGGATACGAAACCCAAGGGCATTCTTATCAATGGAAAAAAAGCTGCCGCCGGATTGTGGTCTTATCAGGATAATCTGTTGAAGGTAAAACTTTCAGATGTTGCTGAAAAGATCGCGATTGAAATTGAAAGGTGAGTTAATGCCTAAGTCTGAAAAAGTCGGAGAAGTAATAAAAGCCGGCGCGGCGGCCGCGGACATTTCGCCGGAAAGTCTTACCAGCGGCAAAATCTGGATGGGCGGCTATATGCCGGCAAGGTTTGCGCTGGAACAGGCTGACCCGATCTCTATAAGAGCATTGGCTTTGGGAGAAAAGAGCGGCGGTGTCGTAATTGTTTCCATAGATACATGTCTGCTGAGTATAAGTACGGTCAAAATGGTCGTTTCGCTAATAAGCAATAAAGTGCCAGTACCCGTTGAAAATATATTTGTCGCAGCCACGCATACGCATTCCGGGCCGGATTATTCATGGCTTTTCGGTGGAGTGCCATTAGGATACTTCGGTCAGGTTATTAAGAAAGTAGTGGAAGTGTCCGAACTCGCGTGGAAAAGGCGCAGGTTGACGATGATGTACGCAGGCGTGGCGGAACACAATATCGGCTTGCAGAGAAGAAGGGAAAAAGGGGACAAAGGGACGGAAAAAAAGGTTGTGGTGTTGCAGTGGCGGGCGGGCGGGGAGACGATTGCCACCTTAATTAATCTGGGATGCCACGGTGTTGTATATCCAAAAGAATCGAGAGTATTGAGCAGCGATCTTCCGGGCGCTCTTTGCAGAGCGGCCGACGAATTGTTCGTCGGCGTATCCGTTTTTGTCCCTCGAATACAGGGC
>CAYPEK010000018.1:0-54947 GCA_964409645.1 uncultured bacterium
CGCCGCCGGGATCGCGCGGGACGCACTGTCCGAGCCGCCACAGCGCCGCCTGAACGTCATGATCCTTGTCCCACACGCGTTTCAGCCCGTCGAGCGCGCCGCGCCATTCCGGGTCGAGATCGGGCGCGATTTCATAGTGAATCCACGTGCCTTCGCGCCAATCGCGGACTAGCCCAGCCTGCTTGAGCACAGCGACATGCTTCGAAATTTTATATTGCGGCTCTTCGAGCGCGCGCACAATCTCACACACGCATAACTCCCGCTCCAGAAGCAGCCGCATAATCAGAATCCGTGTCGGTTCCGCGAGCGCCTTATGAATTTCAGCCAGTTTTTTCATCGCTATATGCTCCATTAGGCATATAATATGCCTTTTCTCACCGATTTTCAAGATAAAATCGAGTTTTTAAAATCCTCCTTTAAAGCCCTATCCGGCCTCTTTTTTCGCGGATTTAGGCACCGGGACACAATTTTCGCTATATTTAAATAGGATTTTTGGAACAAACCGCCCCCTGTCTTGTCTTACCGGATAAGGCAGGGAACGAAATGGCGAGGACGGCGATGCAGCGTCAACCCGTGCCGGATCATCGGTACGCAGCAGCGACCGATGAGGAGCTCGTCGAGCGAACGCTCGCGGGAGACCCCGGCGCATTCGACCTCATAGTGGCCCGTTACAAGGACCGCGTGTTTTCCTATGCGCGCCGAATGCTGAACAACCCCGACACGGCCGACGAAATCGCTCAAGACATTTTTATGAGAGCCTACCGATATCTTGACCATTTCCGCGGCGATTCCAAGTTCAGCACTTGGTTCTACACCATCGTCTCCTCCACCTGCAAAAATGCGGCGAAGTATCACGGCCTGCGTTCCCGCTCCCGTGAGGAATACTCGCCCGGATCGGACGGCGAACTGCCCTCCGATCCTCTCGACCGCGTCCCGAGCGACGTGTTCGCGCCGGAGCCGAACGTCGAGCGAATCGAAACCCGCCGCACCGTTCAGGACGCCATCCGCGAACTGCCCGATATCTACAGGCAGGTGGTTGTGCTCAAAGACATAAACGACTTCTCTTATGAGGAGATCGCGAGGATACTCGAATGCGAGCTGGGAACCGTGAAGTCCCGGCTGGCCCGCGCCCGCGAGATGCTGCGGGACAAACTCACAGCAGCGGGCATCGTCGGACCGGAGTGTGATTGATATGAACTGCGAACAGTTCAGGGACATCCTGCATGATTACGTCAGCGGCGAGGTAGCCGAGGTGACAGAGGCGCTTGCCGCCGAACACCTCGCGGTCTGCCCGGAGTGCGCGCGCGCCGCGCGCGACATGAAGCGCACACGCTCACTCGTCAAACAATACGGCGCGGAACTTGCCCCGGAAGGCTTCGAGGACGCCGTCCGGGCGCGCATCGAGGCCGAACTCAAAGCGCGCAGCAAAACCGTCCAAATCCAGAGGCGACGCCCGGCCTCCAATTACAGGCTCCGCCTCGCGGGGCTCGCCGCCTCGCTCGCGCTTGTCGTTCTTTTCGGCGCATACCTGAGCCGTATGCAACCCGGCGCGCTCAACAAAATGGCGGAAATTCAGCCGGGAAAAGATAAAAAGATTGAAAACCGTCTTTCGGAAAAATTGAATGGTATTTCCTCACCCTCTTCATCCACAGAAACTTTAGCCGCAAATGAAATGGCCGGAGGGCAAACCGCCCCTCCGAGATCCGCCGCAAATGCAGACGCGGGCAGACCAGCCACCGCAAAACAGGTTGCGCCGACTGCGCAAGCCGAACCTGAGGTGGCGGCACGTGAAATACAGCCGGTTGATGAAATCTATGCGCCGTCTGTACCCACTCCGGAAATCCCGGTGGCAAAAGCAAAAAAATACACCGGCGAAGGCTCTGTCGTAATGAATGTAACAGAGGACACAAAGGAATCCGCGTCGTCGCGGCGGAGAAGAAAAGTGTCCTCCTCGTCCTCGTCTGCAGCAGTTTCTGATTTGCCCGAAGTCAGCGCCGTAGGAGGCGGAGCCGCCAGCTCCCATTATTCAGTTGACAAGGAATATCTGACGAATCAGGCGCGCGCGGTTGACAACGCAATAACAAATTACGAAGAACGCTTAGCTATGGCGGATAGAGCGGCTCCGGCGGCACTGGCGGAAGCCGAATCAACGCCGGGAACTAACAGTTTAATGAAGTCGGAAACCGCAGGTGTTGAGGACGTGGCATATAATACCGGCAGCGATTTCAAACCGTCGAAATTCGACTCCGACGTCTTCGGCAACCTCATGAACGAGGCTGAAAAAGATTTTTCCACCGGGAAATCCGCAACAATCAAAATGGAGCCGAAACTTTATAAACCTGTGCCGACTCCGACAATCATTCTGAGAGCGCAGGACTGGTTCCCGACATCGGACCCGAAAACAACTGTCGGAAAATGCGAAAAGATAGTGAAAGAATACGCCGCCGCGAACCCGGGAGTCCACTGGGGATGGGCGAACGGCCGGCTCGTCGTTCAGGGCACTTACTCGAAGCTGCAACCGCTCCGCGACAAACTGAATGCCGAACTGAGACCGAATACAACTGCAAAATCAGCCTCGGTGGCCGCAGCCCCTGATACTAAAACAAAAACGACCGCAAAATCGTCCTCGTATCCGCCGGAAATGCCGGCCATGTTCGAGGTTGGTTTCTACCAGCCGAAAGCAGCGGAGAAGTCTGCCGAAAAGAAGAACAACAAATAAAACAACGATAGCGGCAATACGTCGCATGAGTATGTGATGCATCCTGATGTTGTTTTAATCCTTCCTTAATCTTTTTGTTTTTCTTGCTTTTCCCTCGCTACTCGCTACTCTATCCTCGCTACTGTTTCTCTCTCCGGTTCCCAATCGCCTCCAGTTGCCGTATAATAGTTTCGGATTGGCGTCGGATGTCCGGAGGCGGGAGGGGCCGATTAGATGAAACTCGATCCTGAACACGAAAGTATTCTGCACGGCGAGTCCGGCGCGGTGATGGCGCTCGCGATGAAAACGCTCGTCGATTACGGCGACGCTTTCGGCGCGAAGCGGCTCGTGCCGATCAAAAGCGCACATCTCGCGGGCTCGTTCGGCATGTTGCCCTTCCCCGCATATTTCGACATCATCAGCCGCCTTGCGAACGAAGGCGCAAAGGTGCGCGTCCCGACGACGATCAACCCGCGTCCCGGCCGCGAGCTTAACCTCCAGAACAGAATCACATTCTCGCGACAGAAACAACTCGAACGCGACAGCGCGGCGCTCGGCGTTACGCCGAACTACTCTTGCGCCTGCTATTTCTCCGCGAACGTCCCCGCGAAAGGCGACATCGTCGGCTGGTCGGAATCCTCCGCGGTGCAGTACGCCAACTCCGTGCTCGGCGCGCGCACGAACCGCAATTCGATCCTGACGGATATCTGCTCCGCCGTAACTGGCGTCACTCCCGAATTCGGATACCTGCTCGACGAAAACCGACGCGGCCGCGTCCTCGTCAAACTCAAAATCAACCGCATGGAACCGTCGGCGCTCGGATTCTTAATCGGCCGCGCGGTGATCGACCGCGTGCCGGTGATCGAGCACTATCCGTTCAGCCGGACAGAACTGAAAAATCTCGGCGGCGCGATGGCCGCTTCGGGCGCCACCGCAATGTTTCACGTCGAGGGCGTAACTCCGGAAGCGCCGACGCTCGACGCCGTTTTCGACGGGCAGCCGGAGGAGACGATGACCGTCACGCAGGCGGACATCGACTCGCTCCGCGACGGCGCCCGCGACGATATCAACATGGTCGTGTTCGGCTGCCCGCACCTGACATGCGAAGAGGCGATTGCCCTTGCGCAACACTTCACCGGAAAGAGATCGCAGGTGCCCGTCTGGTTCTTCATGATCCCGGACGAGCGAAAAAAATACGACCGCACTAAGGAAGCGGCAGCGGCACGTGAAGCCGGCGTGAGCGTTTACGAATACTGCCCGCTCACCGCGCTCACTGTCAGGAAAAAGTCGATTAAAATCATGACCAACTCGGGAAAGCTCTACTATTACCTCGAAGGCACGCGGTACGGACACACGGAAGATTGCCTTCGCGCCTGCGGGGTGCTGTGATGGCGGTTTACAAGGGAAAAGGAATGGTTAAGGGCCGCGGCGAAGGCCCGGCGCTCGTCACAACCAAGCCGCTCAACCTCGCGGCGTCATTCACAAAAATCGCCAACCTCTTCCGCAGAGGCGAGGTCAGAGACCGCCACCACGAATTGTTCGGCAAAAACGTGACCGGAACGGTGCTCGTTTTCCCGACGTGCATCGGTTCGACTCTCACCGGTCTGGTTGTGCTCGAACTCGCGCACAGGCACGCGGCGCCGGCCGCGATGATCGTTCGCACGGCGGACCCGCTTCTCGTTTCCGGCGCGTCCGGCGCGGATGTGTGGTACGGCTGCGGGGTTCCGATCATCGAATACAAAGGCGACGACTTCTACGCGGCCGTCAGTAACGGCTCAATCGTGATCGCCGACGCGAACACCGGGGAAATAACGTTGAAAGACAGTAGCGAGTAAGGCAAAAGAAAAAACAGTAGTTAGCAGCTGGTAGTTAGGGACTATAATAAGACAAAAAGCAACATTCGATATATGTAGCGCCATACCCCACCCACCCTGCATAAAAACAAAAGAGCTTACGGAAGAGACAACCCGCTAAACGATTTACCGTTTTTTATCGCGATCGTCAGAGCGCGATAACGTTTGCTTTGTGTCTTGGTGCCTTTGTGGTGAATATTTAAAACATCTTTTCGGCGGGGTACGGCCTGCCGAACGTCCAGCCGAACGGCGACCCCACCCTACATATTTTGAATGTTGCTTTTTGTCTTTCCTTATCTACTATTCTACTGCCCTACCATCTACCGTTTTTCTTTCCCTCTATCCTCGCTACTCGCTACTTCTTGAACGTAAGTACCGTCGTATAGAGGTTGCTGCCCGCCAACTGGCCGCCGATCCAGCTCCAATCGAATCCGTCGATGTCCGAACTGTAGTTGATGACGAGATAGCGATTCTCGTCTATCTGCACCATGCCCGCGTATGCGGTGTCGCCGCGCGACGGGAAATCTAACACCGGCACGAGCACCTTGTCCTGCCTGTCGAGCCTGTACAGCGCGGTGCGTTTCCGCGTGAGCGAATAGCGCACGAGATACCACTTCGAGCGGAGCGATTCCGGCAGCCACGTCGCGTTCCGGTTGTACGTGCCGGCTATGTTGCGCCGCGCGATCACGTAGAACTCGCCCTTGTGCCGGAACATCAGCGCGGAGTCGTACTTGTACGGCGTAAACCGGCAGTCCCACTGCGTGAGCGCGGCGGCCTGCGCCGAGCAAACCTCGCCGCCCTTCATTTCGAGCCGTATCGTCGAGTACAGGTTCCCCTGCTCGTCGAACTCGAACTCGCCCTCCTCGCTGCTTGTCGCGCTCGACACTTCCTTGTTGTCCACGAGTTTGTAATTAAATCCGTCGTCGGATTCGAGCAGCCGCAAGGAAGTGGGATTCTTCTCGTTCGAGTAAAGGCCCACGCCGTAATAAACGCTCATTATCGCCTTGCCGTTGTGTTCTTTCGCGCGCCAGATCACATAGCCGGGCTCGTAGAACTTTCTCGCCGGCGTCCATTTGCCCTGTGAGATGAATTCCGTTTCGTACATATATTTGGGAGCGAACTCTGTCATCTTCGCGCCGCCGTTGAAGAAATAAAGTATCAGCTTTCCTTTAAATACAAGGAAGCGCGGCTCGCGCAGGTCGCTCTTCATGTTGAATTTCGTCTCGAAATCCCATTTCTTCGCGTCCGAGGAGCTGATGACGTACAACATCGCTTTCGGCGACGCGAAATGAGTCGGCGCCGTACGGAACGCGACATAGTATCTGCCGTTGAACTTCGCGATGACCACGTTATTGTTCGATTTCTGAGGCATGACTTCCTTCGGCAGTCCGGGTCCGGGGATGACCTTTTCAAGCGGCGAGTATGTGACGCCGCTCGCGGTCTGCGCGTCGAAAACCGCCTTCTCCGATACACACTGGAGATAAACCGCCAGCGCGACAAGCAATCCAACAATCAGAACAACAATTGAAAAAATCGTTCCGACAAATGCGCGTACTGGTGATTTTTTCACTGCGGGTTTTGTTTTTTTGGACATATCAGCCTCTCGTAAGATCATGTTAGCCAGTAAATGCCTGCCTATAGGCCTCCGGACCGCTCCGGCAAGATTTAAGGTATTGTACTCAATAGGCGAAAGCAACACAATATTACCCGACCGCCTCGTTTCAACGAACAGGAGCCTTTAAAACCCAAGAAACCGTTCAAGTATGGGAAAAATTTCACAATCTATTTACAACAATATTGTCACTGCGTATAATCCATCGGAAGTTTTCACTGCAAGGGTAATGCAGCCTTGTTCTCTAGCCCGCCAAGCAGTGGAAACACTGGCGGAGTACAGGGTTGAGAGGGCCGGAATTTCGGGGGAGCGAGGAGTTCCGAGCTCTGTTTTTGTGTATGCGGAAAACAATCGTCCCCGAAAGGGGCTGGATTATATAAGTTATACAGAACATAACATAAAGATTATTAGGAGGTGGGTTTTTGGAAAAACAGGAAAGTAGTTCATACGGATGGGTAGTAACCATCTGCGGTATTATCATCAATCTGGCGCTCGGCGCAATCTATGCATGGAGTATATTCAAGGCGAACCTGATGGGTGTTGAAGACGCCGCCGGGCATCTTACCCCCAATAATTTCGGTTTCGCGCTGGACAAGTTTCAGACGGCGCTTCCGTACGCGATAGCACTCGGTGTGTTCTCGCTGATGACAATTTTCGCGGGCAAGATGCAGGATAAAATCGGCCCGCGATTCGTCGCAACGGCAGGCGGCGCCATCCTCGGAATAGGCCTTTTCGTGTGCAGTCTCGCGAAACCGGACAATAACCCGGTCATGTTCCTCATCCTCGGATTCGGCGTTCTCGGCGGCGCGGGCATCGGCCTCGCGTACGCGTCAGCGCTCCCCCCCGCGGTGAAGTGGTTCCCGGCGTCGAAGAAGGGCCTGATCTCAGGTCTCGTCGTCGGCGGCTTCGGTATTTCAGCGGCTTATGTTTATCCGCTGACAAAGTGGCTGATCGAAACGCACGACCCGTCGTTCGCGTTCAAAGTCCTCGCGGGACTATTCGCGGTAATGGTCATCGTCCCTTCTCAGTTCATGAAGAACCCGCCCGCGGGCTACGTCCCCGGCGGAGCAGCCCCTGCGAAACCCGGCTCCCCGGCGCCCGCGGCAGCGGCAAAAACAGATTACGCAGCCGGCGAAATGCTCGGCACAAGCTCTTTCTATCTGACATGGATCATGTACTTCTTCGCGGCGGGCGCGGGCCTCATGGTCATCGGCTCCATCGGCAAACTCGCGAAAGACTGGAACCTTCCGCTGATGATTACATGGTGCGCAACCGTTCTCGCGATCGGCAATTGCTCCGGACGCGTCATTTCGGGTGTCGTATCGGATAAGCTCGGCAGAACGACAACGATGCTGATCGTGTTCGTCCTCCAGATCGCCACACTTCTCGCGTTCCCGCGCATCCTCAATTCTTCGGACGCTCTGTTTGCGCTCGGCTCGTTCCTCATCGGCTTCAACTTCGGTTCGTGCCTCTCGCTGTTCCCGGCTATCACGGCGGACTTCTTCGGCCTGAAGAACCTCGGAGTGAACTACGGATTCGTGTTCACCGCTTACGGCATCGGCGGAGTAATCCTGACGCTCATGGGCGGCAAACTCGCATACGCGCAGGCGTTCAACATCGCCGCCGGACTCGTTGCGATTTCTGCAGTCCTGACGTTCATCGTCAAAGCTCCGAAAGCGAAGAAAGCATAAAACGGTTACAAAAAACCGGAATCTTTCCGGGCTTAACGAAACACAAAAAAGCGGGGCCTCAAAACCCCGCTTTTTTTATGCCTTTGTCCCCTCGCCGTCCCGCTTTTCTTGATTTTTGTGCCTTTTGATGCTCAAATATCCGCATGTCGGCCGTGAAAGAATTTTTAGGAATAACCATATTCGGAAACTCCCTCCTGCGCCTGTCGGCGGCGGCAGCGATCTTCATAGTTTTCACCGTCTTTAAAGCGCAGATTTCGAACATCCTCATCGCGGTCGCGCGCCGGATCATCAGCAGAACGAAATCCGATCTCAATGAAATGGTCGAGGGCACACTCAAGCGGCCCCTCGAATACCTCGTCGTACTTTTCGGTTTCTTTATAGCTACGCGTTTCATCATCCTGCCCGAAAAAAACCACATCGAACTGTACCTGTCGAAGCTTGTTCACGTTGCCGCCATCCTCGTCATTTCGTGGTTCCTGTTCAAATTCACGGATTCGGTCACCGAGCACCTCAACCTTCTCTGGGGCGGCGCGAAGGCGCAGCCCGACCAGAAGATGGGCCCGATCATCAGGATCGCGGCGAAAGTTGTCGTCTGCGCGTTCGCGTTCGTGATGGTTGTGCAGAACCTCGGCTATTCGGTAACCGGGCTGATAACCGGACTGGGCCTCGGCGGCCTCGCGTTCGCCCTCGCCGCCAAGGATACGCTCGCCAACTTCTTCGGCGCGGTCGTCATCTTCGCGGATAAGCCGTTCGTCACCGGCGAAACGGTGAAATTCGGGGACACCACAGGCAAAGTCGAGCAGATCGGAATGAGAAGCACCCACGTCCGCACCGCAGATAACACACTCATCAGCGTGCCGAACAGCATCATCGCGAACTCGATTGTGGAGAATCGGTCGAAAAGCACGTCGAAGAAGTACACGGGAACTCTCGCACTCGCGGCGGGCGTGGACTCGGAAACGCTGGCAGGCACGGTATCGGCACTCGATGCGATGCTTAAAGGATTCGAGGGAGTGAGCACGGATAGCGCGGCGGTCCGTCTGACCGGTTTCGCCACCGGCGCGGCCAACCTGACAATCGACTACACGGCACAGACCACCGACGAAAAGGTGTTTCTCGATTTGCAACAGAAGATCAATTTCGCAATCCTTTCGAAACTCGAAGAACTCGGCATCTCGCTCGCGGGCGCTCCCCCAATAACACCAAGAAAGAAGCCGGCGCCCCCCTCATCACCGTTCGATTTTATAGTGTAGATTATATTATTCTTCTTTTGTCAGCTTATATCGCCGCGGACGTAGGCCTGCGTACGCGGGTCGGACGGATTTTCGAAGATTTGCTTCGCGGGACCGTGCTCTACAAGCTCACCCATGTAAAGGAAAAGCACGTAATCCGCTATGCGGCGCGCCTGCCGCAGAATATGCGTTACGAGAACTACCGTATATTCGGATTTGAGATCGATGAAGAGTTGCTCGACTCGTTTCGCGGACACCGGATCGAGCGCTGACGTCGCTTCGTCGGCGAGAATAACGTCGGGCCCTACCGCGAGACTGCGCGCGAGCGCCAACCGCTGCTGCTGGCCTTTCGAGAGTCCTTCCGCGGGGCGGTTCAAGCGGTCTTTCACTTCATCCCATAGGCCCGCCTTCTTCAGATTGGCTTCGACGAGCGTGCGCAGGCCTTTGCCGGAGGCAAGCCCGTGCAGTCGCGCGCCGTACGCCACGTTGTCGAAAATCGACATCGGAAGCGGCCACGGCGTCTGCGAGAGCAGCCCCATCTTCTTGCGCACCTCCGCGAGGTCCACACCCGGCGACATGATGTCGGCGCCATTCACGATCACTTTGCCCGTGACGCGAGCGCCTTCGGTCAGGTCTATAAGGCGGTTGAACGATTTCAGCAGCGAACTCTTCCCGCAACCGGACGGACCGATGATCGCCGTCACCTGCCGGTCGGGAATGCCGACTGTGACATCCTTCAGCGCGTGCTGCCGCCCGTAATATACGTTCAGATTTTCGACCGCCAGATGTGTGCCTGCCATAAAAGCCCCTAAGAAAGTAGCGAGTAGCCAGTAGCGAGAATAGAGGGAAAAGAAAAAGACGAGCTCTCTTTCCGCTACATTGTTATTTTACTATCTTATGTTTTCCCCTCGCTACTTTTTTAATCTTTTCCTACTTCTTAATACCAGATACATTTTCTATTTTGCTGCTTAATGTCGGTACAGGCACCGCGATAAAACCGCGTTGCCAGTCCCTGCTTTTCTGCTTTAAATCGTTACGTTCATTCAATTATTCGACGTGGCCGCTTGCTTACGCGCGCGGCTTACATTAATGATCGGCGGGGTTCGGCGACCCCGCCCTACTCTACCATCCACCGTTTTTTGCTTTCCCTCTATCCTCGCTACTCTCTACTGGCTACTATTTTTCATCCCGATACTCTGTGTTTCGCGGCGCGGCGAGTGAGCCATTTCGTGACGATGCTGACAAGCAAAATCATCGCCGTGAGAACGAGCGCGGCGGCATACGCGCGGCGCTGCACTTCCGGAAACGGCGAGCCAAGCTGGAAGAAAATCGCGAGCGGAAGAGTCGCGGCCGGGTCGCCGAGCGATTTCGGTATGCGGTCCGAAAAACCGGCCGTGAACAGCACGGATGCGGCGTCGCCGACTCCACGACCAAACGCGATGAGCGCCGCCGAGGCGAGCCCCGGAAGCGCCTGCTTGAGCACAACCCGCGCCGCCGTCTCGAAACGCGTCGCGCCGAGCCCGAGCGACGTCTCCCGCAGCGCCGCAGGTACGAGTTTCACTATCTCGTCCATGCCGCGCGCCGCGATCGGGAATTCGAGTAGCGCGACAGTCACAATGCCCGCGCCGAGCGACGCCTTCATGCCGAGATAGACCATGAGCGCGAACCCGAACACGCCGTAAACAATTGACGGAATGCCCCACAGCAGGTCGAGCGCGAATCTGACCGCCTCCACCCACGCCCGCCGCCGCGCATAAGTGTGGATGTAAAGAACGACCGGAAGCGCGGCCGCCGCCGCAAGCACCGTCGCGCCGCCCGCGATCAGCGCGGTGCCGACTATCGCGTTCAGGATGCCGCCGCCGCCGCCCATGTAGTAGCCACCCTCCGGCGGTTTCGAGACCATCTCCCAGTTGAGCGCGGGCAGCCCTTTAGCAACAATAACTATCACAAGCGCCGCCGCACCGCCAAAAACGATCAGCGTTGACAGCGCCATGAGCGCTTTGAAGAACATCTCCACGGCGCGGCGCTTCATGATGCGGCCCCCTTCCGTGAGAGTCGCAGCACTATCAGCCGCGCGGCCACGTGCGAAGCGAGCACGACCGCCATCAGCACGAGCGCGGCCGTCATCAGCGCCGAGTCGTAAAGCCGCACCGACATCATCTCTCCGTAATTGTTTGCAATGAGCGCGGGCAGCGGATAAGCCGGGTCGAGGACGGAATGCGGCGCGGCCGGCACGTTGCCTACGACCATCAGCACCGCCATCGTTTCGCCGAACGCGCGCGACAGCGCGAGGATGCACGCCGCGACGAGCCCGCCGCCCGCACGGCGGCACACGACATGCCTCACCGTTTCCCAACGCGTCGCGCCGAGCGAGAACGACGCTTCGCGCAGCCCCGACGGTGTCGTCAGCAGCACTTCCTGCATCACGGAAACCATAATTGGAATTATCATCAGCGCGAGCACGATGCCGCCCGCGAGCACGGAATAGCCGGTTGTAAATTCGCCTGTCAGTTTGCCGATAACGTCGCGCACAAACGGAACCACGACTACAACACCCCACACGCCGTAAACAACGGACGGAATTCCCGCGAGCACATCGACCACCGGGTCCATCGCGCGCCGGATTCGCCCGGGCGCATACTCCGCGAGATAGATGGCAGTCAGCAACGACAACGGTGTTGCGATCACCATTGCGAGAGCGGTGACCCACAGCGTGCCCATTATGAACGCGAAGAATCCGAACTCGCCACGCGAAGGAGTCCAGACCGATGATAAGAGGAGTCCCGCGAGGCTGTGCGAGCCGAAAATCGGGCGTGCTTTCCAATAGAGGAGTGCGCCGAACACGACGACCATCAGCACAACCGCGGCAGCAGCGAACGACGACGAAACACCCGCCGCCGCATCTGTAAACCGCCGGACGGACACGCGATGCGCGCCGGTGGATTTGATTGTCGTGTTGTCAGCAGCCAAAAGCAGCACCCGCGGCAGCCTGCGGCCCCGCGCCTCCCGAAACTATATCAAACAGACGCGCGCAGGTCCGGCCTGTAGCGCATCAGCAAATCGCATGAGGTGATGAAAGTTGAATTGAAGCGGACTCATCGTTTAATGAGGCCCTTGTCGTAACACGCGAGGAACGCCTTTACGACCGCGGGATCGAACTGGCCGCCGGAAAGCGAAGCGATCTTGCCCCGCGCAGAAGCCATGTCCATCGGTTTGCGGTACGGCCTCTCCGAGCACATCGCGTCGAACGCATTGCAGAGCCCGATGATTCGCGCGAATAGCGGAATTTGCTCGCCGGAAAGCCCCTTCGGGTAGCCCTTGCCGTTGAAGTGCTCCATGTGGAACATGATCGCGGACACGGCGTATTCGAGCTGTTTGATGCTCTGGATGATCTTCGCGCCGAACACCGGCTGCATCCTGATGACCGCCTGCTCCTGCGGCGCGAGAGGCCCCGGTTTCAGCAGCACGGATTCCGGAATCTGGAGACGGCCGATGTCGTGCAGGAACGCCGTTATCTGAATGCGCTCGACGGTCTCGCCCGTGAGCCCCATCATGCGGGCGGTGAGCGATGCGTACGTCGCGACGCGCGTCGAGTGGCCCGCGAAGAACTTGTAGCGCGAATCTATCATTTTCACCAACGCGTTAACCACGTTGAGAAAGAGTTCCTTGTTCGACTGCATGAGGCGCGCGTTCTCGATGGCGACCGCCGCCTGACCCGCGAGCGCGAGCATGTACTCGACGTCCTCCTCCTCGAACGATTCCTTGTCGAGCGAGTTGATGATCTGGATAACGCCGGTGACTTTGTTCTTGAATTCGAGCGGCACGCAGACGACCGATCTCGTGCGGTAGCCCGTCTTGCGGTCAAAGTCCGGGTTGAAACGGTTGTCCTGATACGCGTCAGGGACGAGCTGCGGCACGCCCTTCTGCGCCACCCAGCCCGCGATTCCTTTGCCCATCGGCAACCTGATGCGGCTGATCTGCTCGCCCACCTCGCCCTGCGCGCTCTCGATGTAGAGTTCGTTCGTCGCGCTGTCCACGAGGAACAGCGAGCTCGCGTCCGCGCGCATGACTTTTTTCGCCGAATTCATGATCTTTTCGAGGAGCGAGTGGAGGTTGTCGAGCTGCGTGATCTCCTTCGACACCTGAAGCATGGTGTTGAACCGCTGCACTTTCGCCTCGGTGCTTTTCAGCGCCGTCGCCTGCCCAACGAGCGACGACACCTGATCGACGAGCATCTGCGTCATCTCGACGTCGTCGTCCGAGAAACTCAGCCCGTCCTTCTTATTGATAACTTCGAGCGCGCCCACGATCCGGCCTTCGGAATTCAGCGGAAACGCCATGACGCTCTTTACCGATATGTTGAGGAATGAATTGATGTCTGCATTGAAGCCCGGCAGCGACTGCGGGCTGTTCGATATGATGTTCTTACCGCTGCAGTACGCCTCGCCGACCAGTCCGTTGCACACCGCCCAGTTCTTGCCGACCAGTTTCTTGTCCAGACCCGCGACGGCGCGCACCGTGATGTCGTCGCTGTCCAGCACCTCTTTTGTCATTACGAAACTCGCCTCGGCCGTCACCGTCATGTTGATCAGGTCGAGCACGTAGCGGAGGATGTTATCCAACCGCGTGGTTGTGTTCATGACCGAAATAAGCTGTTGAAGCAGGTCGTTCTTTCGCTGGAGCAGATAATTTTCAGCGGCCAGATCCGGCACTTTAGCCTCCTGTAGTCCCCGAAACGCGCCGGGCGACTTTCAGAATATATTAAACATAAACTATAATATTATCAATAATAAAGCCCCGTTGTTGACCGATTATAACACGAGATGACATCGCCGGCCGAAGCAGCAGGCGAAAAAATAACCATAAAATAACGATTCATGCAACAATTTTTAACGCGGCGGATCACGCGGAACCAATCGCCGGTTCGATGCCGTCGTTCGTCAGAATCCGCTTTTGACAACTACCGTTCCGGCGGTTTTCTCAAGGACAAATATCTTGTTCAGTCCGGTGTGAACCGCAACGTCCGTCGGATCGCCGCCCACATCGATCGTTCCGACCACCCTGTCGCTCAGTGCGTCGATCACGGACACTGTGCCGGACGACGTGTTCGCGACATAAATCAGATGGCGGCCGGAATCATAGCCCATCCCGGAAGGTTCGAGACCGACTGTGATTGACGATATCGTTTCGCTCGTGAGATCAACTGTATATACCTTCCCGGAGCCGGAGCATGATGCGAAAACCTTGTTCGCAGTCGAATCGTAAACCACCTCGACCGGCTGCGAGCCGACCGTGAACACGCGTACCACCGCGCCTGTACTGCCGTCCACTTCCGAAACGGTCCCGGCGAGCGAATTAGCAACATACAATCTATGAGTCGCCGGGTTCACCGTTATGCCGGATGCTCCCGCGCCGACCGTTATGCTGCCTACCGGCGTATTGGTCGCGATGTTCATCGGGATTATGAGACCGGTCATCCCGGGATTAGTCACGAAATACCTGCCGAGCGAACTGTCCACCGTGATACCGGAAAGTGGCGCGGTACCGACCATGGCGTTCGCAAGCAGCGCTCCCGTGGAGCCGTTCAGCACCGTCACGTACGGAGCTCCTAGGTTCGCCACGTAAACCTTGCCGCTTGTCGTGTCCACATCCACGCCTACCGGCATGTCGCCCACCGCAACCGTCGTAGCCACAGTGTTGTTTACCGCGTTGATCACCGAAACATTGTCTGTATTGTAGTTTGTCACGAAAACGTAATTCGACGTTTCGAAAACAGCCGCGCGGAACGGATAGCCGCCGACGGTTATCTCGGTCGGCTGATCGATGCGCCCGCTCAGTGTCACGGTTTTTCCGCTCTCATTGTTCCATCTGTCCGCCGCGCTCACCGCATAGTAGTACACCGTGCCGCTCCCGACACTCGTGTCCGTGTATGTACTGTTAGTAGTCGTAGTATAAGGAGTACCGAAATCGCCGCCCGGATCCGTCTTGCGATAGATGAAATACATCGCGAGATCGGATTCCGTATTCGGAGCCCAGCCGAGCGAGATCGAGGTGCTCGAACTGATGGCCGTGAAGCCCGTCGGCGCTGCGGGCGCGGTCGTGTCCGCCTCGACGTCGGGTAGCGGATTGTCAACCACGGCAAGCGAGTCCGTCGTGCCGTCGAGAACGAATATTCCTCCCGTGTCCGGATTCACAAAAGCCGCTATCGGCGTCTCGCCCAACGGCAGCGTGGCAACCACGGTATTCGTGCTTCCGTCTATGATGGACAGCGTGCCGTCCACGGTATTCGTCACGAAAATCTGATTCGATTCGGTGTCCACCGCGCACGGCGAACACGACGGCCCGACACCCACCGTTATGTGGTTGGTTATCGTCTCCGTCTTCTGGTTGTACACCACAACCTCGTTCGATTTCTCGCTGACGATATATGTTTCGTTCGTCACCTCGTTCACGATGCACGCGGACGGTTCGACATCGAGATCGATCACGTCCTCGATTATGTAGTTTGTCCCGTCGATCACCGTTAGTTTATTCGTCGTTTTGTTTGTCACGAATATCTTGTTCGTGATCCGGTCGGACGTGACATCGCACGGGCAGCCGCCGACGTACACGGTGCGATGCTCGCCCGTACCCGGATTGTAGATTATCAGTTCGTTCGTCTCGTCGTTCGTGATGTAGATGTTATTCGTTATGTCGTTGATCGAGCATTTCCCCTTGGGTATTTCTATTACATCCTCGATCACGTAGTTGGTTCCGTTGATTATTGTCACCTTATTTTCGGTCTTATTCGTGATGTATATGAGATTGTGGACGTGGTCCGCCACCATGTCCGTGCAGCAGTCCGGCACATTTATTGTCGTTATGTGCTGGTACGTATCGCTGTTTATCACCTCGACAGTGTTCGTCTCCTCGTTCGCGATGAAAATCTTGTTCTCGATTGTGTCCATGCAGCACGGGCCTTTGCCGCCGGTCTTCACCACTTCCACGATCTCGCCGAGCGGCGCCCCTTCCGCCGTGCAGGCGTTGCCGAGGTTCCCGTTTACATCGAGACATTTTATCTCGTAGTAATATTTGCTGCCGTTTACCACGCTTGTGTCTATGTACTGAGTATCGTTCAGCACCGTCGCGATCGCCTCGAACGGTCCGCTCAGCGACCCGCCACGCATTATCTGATAGCCGTACAGATCGTCATCCGCACACGCGGTCCACTCCATCGCCACCTGACTGCCCTTGCTGAACGAATAGCACGGCTGCGGCGTCGATGGCGGATACGGGTCCACAACGTACGGAGGCAGCGGATTCTCGATGACAGTCAGCGAATCGCCGCCGCTGTTCGCGAAGCACACTTCGTTGCTGCTCGACACCGCGCACGTCGATATCGGCTCGTCGCCCGTCCCGATCGCGGCATCAACCTGCTTCGTTGCGCCGTTGATCAGATGGACGACGTTGTGCTTCTTATTAACTATGTAAATCTGGTTCGATATCGTATTGACCGAGCACGTGCAGGTCGGCTCGCCGCCGACGTCGATCGTGTCCTTCTTCTGCCCGTCCGTCCCGCGGAACACGTCCACCGTGCCGGCGTCCTTGTTCGGCACGTACACCTCGCCCGTCTGATCGTTCGATACGCACCCCTCAGGGCCGTCACCGGTGTCCACCACCGCCACCTCAGTATTAGTCGTCGTGTCGATGATATGCAACTTGTTATTCACGCGGTCAGTCCAGTACGCCCTGTCGAGATTCTCGTTTATGTCGCACACGCGCGGCTGGTCGCCCGCGTTGCCGATCGTCCCCTTAACCTGCCTCGTGTCGCCGTCGATAACGCTGACCGTACCGCTGCTTTCATTGCCTACATAAACGTCGCCCGTATCGTTGTTCACAACGCAGCTTGACGGCGCGTCGCCGACCGGAATCGTCTTCACAACCGTCAACGACGTTTCGTCTATGACGCTCACCGTATCGCTGCCTTTGTTAGTCACATAGACAACCCGCCTCGCGCTGTCGGCGCAGGCGTCTATCGGCTGGTCGCCCACCGCTATCTGCGCTATCACTTCCCCGGTGTCGCGGTTGACAACCGTCACCTTATCGTCGCCGGTCACCGGCACATATATCCTGTCCGTCACCGGCTCATATTCCGAATCCGACGGGTCATCACCCACCGGCGTAACAACATCCACCACCGCCTCCGGTTTAGCCGTCATGCCTTGCTCGCACGCCGCGCTCTCGAAGCCGTTTGCGTTGACCGCAACTATTTTGTACCTGTATTCACTACCGTTCGATAGGCCGTTGTCCTCGTATGAAACCACCGTCTTCGACACCGAACTGCTCAGCACCGAATAGTCGCCGCCGGACACACTGCGGAGTATTTTGTAATGTTCCACGTCCGCACTTTCGCTC
Source organism: uncultured bacterium (assembly GCA_964409645.1). Taxonomy (GTDB): domain Bacteria; phylum UBP15; class UBA6099; order UBA6099; family UBA6099; genus CAYPEK01. The sequence goes on from CAYPEK010000018.1 coordinate 17,481, forward strand.
AGCGTCCATTGCAACAGAGTCTTCGCGTCGCCCGCGGTGACGCTGCATTCCGTCGGCGGGTCCGGCTGCTTCTCGAGCACCTCGGGCGTCACGCTCAGTTCCGCCGTGCAAAACGTTGTTGAGTGGCCGTCGGACACCGCGACCGTCGCCGTGTAAGTACCGGCGGACGGCGGCAGCGTCCAGTCAGGCATCTGGTCCGTCGAGGACGAGAGTGTCCCCGACGAAACGCTCCAACTGTATGTGAGCTGGTCGTAGTCGTCGTCCGACGCTTGGACAATCAGTGCCACAACGTCGCCCACTTCGGCGGATGTCGCCGCCGCCGAGCAACTGCTGACAAACGGCGCGCGGTTCGGCTGCGTGACTGTGATCGCGACCTTATCCCACGCACATGCGCCCTTCGAGTCGCACGCCTTCACCGTCGCCGTATATCCGCCGGGCGCTCCGTACTCGACTGTCGCCGCCGTGCCCGACGCATCGATCTGAATTCCGTCCTTATCGTTGAAGTCCCAAGTCAGAGTCACCGTGTCGCCGTCAGGGTCGGAGGCGATCGCCGACAAGCTGACATTAAGCGGCGAATTGCCGGTCGCCGGAGTCGCTGCGGCGTTCACGGTCGGCGGCTTATTCCGGTCACTCTCCACCCTCACAGATACGGTATCTATGTCCTCCGCGCCTGAGGTGTCCGTCACCGTAACTTCAATCAGATATTCTCCGGCAGTCGTCGGCGCCGTCCATTCCGCGTAACTGTCGCTTGTGGACGTATCCGAGATCGTTCCGCCGGTCGCCGTGAACTCCGTCGTCAGCGCGTCGCCGTCCGCGTCGCTTGCCGTGACCGTCACACGAACCGTCTCCCCCGGAGAAGCAGTCGTCTTCGATGCCGTGACACTTGATATTACGGGCTCCGAGTTCGTCTTCCGCACAACAACGACACGTTTTGCAAATGCCGTTGCACCCTTGTCGTCAGTGACGATGCACGTCACGCGGTATTTGCCCTCCGAAATGAATGTTTTCGTGACCTCCGGATCGGTGTCGTCGCAGTCGTTCTGGTCGATCCCGTTCGATTTATCGAAGTCCCAGCAGTACGAAACAATCGAGCCGTCCTTGTCGAACGCGTCACACGTGAAAGTCACCGTGAGCGGCGCTTCGCCCGACGTGTGGTTCGCCTTGATGCTCGCGTGCGGCGTTTTGTTGTCCGGCGAATCGACCGTGACGATAATGTCCTTCTCGGACTCCGCGCCGGATGGGTCGGTGACGGTCGCGACGACCTCGTACGCGCCCGGCTTCTGGTACTCGCCCTGCGGCGGCGAGAACGTCGGCTCCACGGCATTCGGGTTGCTGATAAACAAATTCGTCACATCGTTCCCGTAAGCATCGAGCACAGTCCATTCGACCGTCAGCGTGTCGCCGTCCGGGTCGCCCGCGTTCACATCCAATTGAAGCGTATCACCCGATTCCACAGTATCGTTTTTCTTTCCGTTGTCGTCCTTCGAGTCGAGCGACGAAATCTCCGGCGTCTGGTTGTTCACCGCCGACGATTGATCCGTTTCATCCTCGATTGCCGAGCCGCCCGTTTCGGTTATCGGCCCGTCCGGGTTGCCGTCGTCGTCCGGGTCCGAAAACTGCTGGTCCACTATTCCGTCGTCCGTCACATCCCGAAGCGTGTTGCCGTCGCTCTGGTGATGGTCGCGGGTGCCGCCCTCGAACACCGTGTCCGACGTCTTATCACAATGCGTTTCCTTTTTGTAGCCGTCCGTGCCGTCGCCGTGTATCGTTTGCGTTTCCGCAACCCAGTCGCCGCCGTCGTCCTCCGTTATCAGCGCCAACTCATTATTCGTCGTGTCGCCTTCCACCGTTATCGGGATCGTTACCGACTTTCCGTTCTTCGTCACCACAAATTGATCCGTGCCTTCAGGCAGATCGGACATAGTCCAGTTGCCGTTCGCGTCCGTGGTTGCCGTTGTTACCTTCCCGCCCGACGTCGTTGCGACAGTCGCGCCGGACAGAGACTCGTAGCCCGAATCCGGCGTATCTATCTCCTGCGGCGTATTCGCAGGAATTCTTGAGAGAAAAGCGTCCGCCGCGCGCGGCGCAACCCTGCCTGCGTTCGCCGTGGCTATCATCACGCGCGCCGTGACTTTCCCTTTTTTCACAACCACGGACGTGGTCGGCGTCACTGTTGACTCGCCCCGCGAGCCACCTCCGCCTCCACAGCCGCCCAGCAACATACCCGCCGCCAATGTTGCTGAAAGAATAAGAATCCCAAAGATTTGTTTTTTGATTTTCATTTAATTCTCCTCAATACCAAATTTAAAGCTGAATTAAATAACAAAAAAAATATTAATCCCCGAATTTGAGTTCATTTGTTTTAATTAAGGCAAATATATAGACAATTACATTATTCGATAATATTTTACCTCAGTAATTGCTGGTTAAACAACAAATAAATATTATTTGCTATTTTTCCTTTGATTCAAAATCCAATCCGGCTTAAAAATTCCTTTTATCAAAGTCAGAAATCATGAAACATCCTCACCGCCCGACCCTCAGTGATCCTTCGATACACTTCGGGAGCCCTGTTGATTTAAATTGCAACTGATGATACGATCAGGGATAATGAGGTATATTGCGAATAAATGGAACAATCGGTTCATCGAAAGCGAGCCGGAGATGTTTCGGGGTAATACGGATGAAAATTGAGGAAAATGAAATCTACACGACGAAAGAAGTCGCCGAAATACTGAAAATCAGCATGCCGACGATAAAGAGAATGCTTAAAGACGGGCGGCTGAAATCGACCCGTATCGGCAGGCAACACAGATTCCTCGGCAAAGAAATATTGAACATAATGCGCGGGCGCGGCGATGCCGGAGCGGCGACGGTCCGGAAGGAACCCGAACCCGCTGCAATCGAGCCGCCCGACGCCGTTCGCGAAACGGCGATAACGGAATACGATGCAAGCCCGCAGCGTCCAAAAGAAACACCGGACGAGAGGCGGCGGTCGTACATGCTCGGCAAGCGTCTGCGGTCGGACATTCTTGCGGACGACGGCTCGGTGATTTTCGCGAAGGGTTCGATTGTGACTGAAGAGACTATCGGCGAAGCTGGCCGCCGGAGCAGGCTTTTGGACCTTTTCAGCAATCTGGAATAGTTACGGCGGGACGGAGGAAAGATGCCGGTAAAGGTTAACGGACAGGGAATAGAGATAGACGGCGTTACGCACGCGCTCGTCTCGGGCAGCGTTCACTACTGGCGGATCGAACGCGACAAGTGGCCGCTCGTCCTCGACAACGTCGTCGAGATGGGCTTCAAATTCGTATGCACTTACATCCCGTGGTCGGTACATGAGTCGGACCGCGGGGTTTTCGATTTCGGATCGGCGGACGTGAGAAAAGACGTAGGCGCGTTCATCGACCTCTGCGGGGAGCGCGGTCTGAAAGTACTCGTGCGCCCCGGCCCGCACATCAACGCCGAGCTGACGCTGTTCGGATATCCCGAGCGAGTTCTGCGGCGGGATGAATTGCTGATGCGCACCGCAGACGACACGCCCGCCGTCCTGCCCGTGCCGCCGAGATGCTTTCCGCTGCCGTCATACGCGGCGAAGGAATTCTACGAAGAGGTGGCGCTTTTCTTCGACGCGCTCTGCCCGATACTCGTCCCGCGAATGCACCCGGACGGCCCGATCGTCGGCGTACAGTCGGACAACGAGATGTCGATGTTCTTCCGCACAGCGCCGTTCGATGTCGATTACTCGCCGTCGTCGATCGACCTCTACCACGCTTACCTGCGCGCAAAGTACGAGGACGGAATTCAGGACCTCAACCGCGCGTATGGCACGTCGCATGCCGACTTCGGAAAGGTTATGCCGCCGCGCAGGTACGACGCCCGCTCGGCGATGGACCTCGCGTACTATTTCGACTGGCTCGAATACAAGGAATATTATCTATATCACGGCATAAACGAGATCGCGCGGATGCTCCGCGAGCGCGGCCTCACGAACGTGTTTTATTTCCACAATTACCCGGCGGACGGCACCACTACGCCCTTCCACGTCCCAAAGACCGAGATGGTGGTGGACGTCGTCGGCATCGACATGTACAAATCGCGGAAGGAATACGTGGCGGTGAGAGATACGGCGCGGTTCCTCGCCGGGACGAGCCGGTTGCCGTTTGTCCCCGAATTCGGGTCCGGCTGCTGGCTGTGGTGGCAGCCGCTGTTCTTAAAGGATCAGGAACTCGCGACCCGCGCGGCGTTCATGAACGGCATGAAGGCGGTCAACTTCTATATGCTCGCGGACCGCGACCGCTGGTACGGCGCGCCGATCGCGCGCGACGGCCGGCAGCGACCCGCCCGATTCAGCTTCTACAAAAAACTCAACCGGTTCCTGAGCGACAACCGGTTCAACGAATTCAAAATGCGTTCGGACGTGCTGCTGCTGTCCGTGCGCGAGTACGAACGGTTCGAGCAGATTTCATCGCTCCTCGATCCGCTCATGCCCCTGCCGGGCGATATGCCGCCCGACTGGTTCTCCGACCCGCGCACGCTCGACGGCCTGCGCGACCCCGTTCAGGCCGTTTACAAGCGGCAGTGGCGCGCGTTCATGATGGGCTTCACTCAGGCGGGTTTCCCGGTGACAATCGGCGACTCCGCCGCCGATCCGTCGATCTTCGAACGCTTCCCGGTCGTCGTCGTGCCGTCGTTCGAGTTTATGAATATGACGCTTCAGCGGCATCTGTACGTGTACGCGCTTAAGGGCGGCGTGCTCGTGCTCGGCCCGCGCGTCCCGACGATGGACGACCAGATGCGACGCGACTCGAAATTCTCGTCGCTCGCGCTCAAGCCGGTCGCCTGCAAGGACCGCGTTTCTGTCGGCGGCCTCGTGCTCGAACGCGCGGACATCTTCGACACGAAACGCCCCTTCCTCGGAAGCGGCGACCACCTCTGCGCTTATACAATCCCAGCCGAGAAAGGAACCATCGTCCACCTCGGCTTCGTGTTTCAGGACTACACGGGATATGAGCGGTCGCCGGGTGTTGCGGCGATTATGAAAAAAATCGCCGGTCTCGCCGGTCTCGCGCCGCTGTACCCGCCGGACGACCCGCTGATCGAAACCGTTCTTCACGAGCGCGGGCCGGACCGGATACTTTTCGCGGCGAACCCGACCGCCGAGCCGCGCAGGACGGTCATCCACCTCGCGGCGCAGGAATCGCTTCAGGACGCAGACACCGGCGAGCTCTTCCCCGGCCCGTCCCCGAGCATCGAATTTCCGGAGTACACGGTGAGAACATTCATCATGCACGGAGGCTGCGGCGCCCGTTAAAAAATTCGCGCCGCGCGGCGGCGACGGAGGATTAAGTTGCTTCACAGAGACATAAAAATCATAGACATAGACCCGGATCAGTACGAGCACGCGGTCGAAACGCTCCGCAAAAGGCCGCGACCGCCCAAAAAGACGCTGATCGTTTTCTATCAGGAAAACCGCGTCATCCATGCGGTGCACTCGAAAAAGGGGCCGGTCGAGATCGCCGATTTCAGGGGGCCGAAAAATCTTAAGCAGCTCGCGCAAGAGTTCGACGTGGACAATGTGGTCTGCCTCGAACGCGGCGCGCTCCACAGGTTCACCGCCGGAGCGCAGGCGCGCATCAAGATGGAGCGGCCGATGGGCGAGCAGATTCTCGCCTGCCGGGAACCGTTCGAGCGCGAATGGGGCAGCGGCATCCACGCATATCCGGACCCCATCGCGGCGCTGCCCAAATTGCCGGATTTCGCGCTGAGTATCCTTAAATCCATGCTCCCGAAAAAGGTCACCGCCGCGCTTGCGGTGTTCGACCGTAACGCCGTCTGGACGTCGCTTATCGTCGAAGCGATGGATGCTCAGATAACTCTCATCACGACGACGGACACGCTGCAGAATCTTAAACTGGAAGGAAACGACATCGGCAGGAACGCGAGCGCGGTATTGAACGCGATGTCACATTCGAGGCTGCGCACGACGGTCGGCGTGTTCATGGACCGCGCGGGTTTCGAGCACATCGCGGCGCACCCGAGGCCGCTCTCGGCGCTGGCAAGGATGGTCAAGCTCAAATGGGCGGTGATCCACCCGTTTCCGGCTCGACTGCGCTTTCTGCTCGCGATCGCACCGATGCTGAAAATATAAAAGGACCACAGATGGGCATAGACTTTATGATGATGCACATTATTGAGACACTTGAAGTAATATAGAGCAAAACGATGCCGCTGATCGAAGCGAAAACATATAAGCATTTGCTGACTGTCATCAGGGACGACGTGCCGGTGTTCGACATGCCGTATCAGGTCGTCGTGAACGGACTCGTTTGGTTCGCCGACCGGATCGACGTCAACGGCCTGCGTATCGAGGCGCACATCGGCGAGACGCTGATCTCGGACACGATCGAACCGCACGGCAATTTCCTCTGCGTGACGCGGCGGTGGAGCCTGCGCGGCAGCTTCGACGCGCGAGTCACGTTCGCGGTGATAAAGAACATGGAGCCGTTGCGCTGGATCGCGCCGGGCACGGCGACGGCGGCGGGCGGCGATCTCGCCGAAACAGCCCGCGCGACCGGCCCGATACGCGAGGAGCAGCTCACGATACCCGGCTGCTCGGTGCTCGAATCGGCGGACTGGACGTTCGGGGTGTTCACCCAGCCCGGCGAAGCGCCGGAGGAGCTTTGCTCTTCAGCAACATACATCTCCGCCGCGCACGCCGAACTGAACATATCGGTGCCCGGGGTGACGCCCGGCAAGGGCGGCCGCGGGCGCAAATTTGAAATGACCGAATGGACCGTCGAGGGACAGGTCACATACGAGAGACGCTTCTACGTGTGGTCACGCCCGCTGCGAGAGGGCGACAGGTTCGCCGTCCTCGACGCGGCGCGCGAAACCACCGGCTTCGACCCGGAGCCGCCACAGGATCACAGCGAAATCGTGCGCTCCCGCACCCGTCACCTCGTCGAGAATTTCTTCATCGAGCGCAGCGACGCCGTCGGATTCGTGGACACGGTCGGCACGACAATGTACCCGGAGAAGCCGATCCTCACAGGCAGCGGAATCGGCGGCAATATCGACGCGGCGCGGGCCGCGTTCCGAGCAGGCCGCGCGACCGACGACCGCTACCTCAAACGCATCGCGCTCGACACGGCGGATTTCTTCCTCTCCGAAAAAGAAAGCAGCAACAAGGACGCTTTCGATTACAACCTGCCGAGGCGCAGATGGTTCCGCGAGCGAGGAAGTCAGGCGGGATTCCGCGAGAAAGGCGAATTCATCAGAGCCGCGGCGCTGTTGCACATCGACGCCGGAAAAGACGCGAATCCGAGATGGCTGTTCACATGCAAGAGGATGGCGGAGGAAATGATCGGCGGCCTGCATGCCGTCGAAAACGGCGCGGGCGACACCTCCGCGCCGACACCCGACGAATCGTTTCTCGCGGCCGCGTTCGCCGAACTCTACCGGGCGACAAATGAAAAGCGATACCTCGAAACGGCGGAATGGCTCGCGGGCAGGATGATCGCCCTGCTCCACTCCGACGCGTTCGACCAGTCGTTGACGCGCGACCGCGCGCACATGATGCTCCGTGCGATACTGTTGCTTTTCGGCTACACCAACCGTGCGGAGTACGGCGTCGCCGCGACGCGCACCGCCGACATCATCGAATCACTCACCTACAGCTACAACTTAGTACTTCCGCCGGGAACCCCTCTCGCGCGGGAGGCATTCCACTCGGACGGCGGCATCCTGCCGGAACCCGGCGCGCTGCACCTCGATCCGTATCCGGCGGCGCTGGCGTTCGATTTTCTCAACCTGTGGAAGCTAATGAAGGACGACCGGCGGCGGCGCTCGGCGATCCGCATGATCGACTTCTCCGCGCAGATGGTCACGCTGAACCACAACGGGCCCGGGATGTTCTTCTCATTCGACGGATGGCAGCCGGCAAGGTTCTACCACACGGGCGATCCCGACTCCGCGGGCGGCTGGGGGTCGGTTTCACGCACCGCCGCATCGTGGGTCCCGGCAGTGACAATCAATGCGCTGATCGACATCCACGAGCAGTATCCCGATGTGCTCGCGCTGTCGTTTCTACCCATTGAATATGACAATTCGGCGCGGAAAAAGCTCGCGCAATGGGCACTCGCCGCCGGCTGCATCGTCAATCTCTTCTGATCTTCTTATCCGTTTCAACTTGTCCCCGCCGCATTCGTGGATTATAACTATAGTGGCCGGTTTTTGCGGGCATCGGAGTCCGCGGGGGAGAGTCAAGATCATGGCAGAAGACAGAAAGCAAATCATTACAAACCCGGACGTGCTGATTATCGGCGGCGGCATTGTCGGCAGCGCGATATTCCGTGAATGCGCGTCGAACGGCCTATCGGTACAGCTCATCGAAAAACGCGACTTCGGATGGGACGTCAGCGCCGGCTCCACGGAAATGGCGCACGGCGGTTTCAGATACCTCATGGCGCTCTCGGACTGGCCTCTCGTGTTCGAGTCACTGACCGAACGTGAGTTGCTCAGCCGCAACGCGTCGCATCTCGTCAGGCACCTCAACTTCTACATGCCGGTCTATAAGGGCGACGGCACCACGTTCGACACCTGCATACCCGGCGTGCCGAAAATCCCCATCACGGTCGGCCGCTATTTTGGCGTCGGCATGTTCATGATGCAGATGGGGATGCTGCTTTACAAGCTCTTCGCGATCGCCGGACTCAAGGCCAAGGGCTTCCCGCCCAACTATGAGGAAATCGGCTATGCGAAGTACAACAAGGCGAAGATGCTCGCGATCGCGCCGGAGCTCAACCCGAAGGACCTCGTCGGCGGCTTCAAATTCACGGACTGCAAAATCGAGGACGTCGAACGACTCGTGATAGAGAACATTCTCGCGGCGAAGATATGCTCCGCGCGAACGGGGGTCAGCGCGAACGCGGCCAACTACTTCGAGGCAATCGATCTAAAACGCGGCTCGAATCAGGAAATCGAGAGCGTAACGGTGCGCGACACCGAGACCGGCGAAACGACGGTGATCAAACCGAAACTGGTGGTCAACTCCACCGGCATTTTCATAGATGAAATCTGCGCGAAGGCAGGCGCGGGCGGCCGCGACCTCCTCAGACGCGTATCCGGAATCCACCTGATCGTGGAGCGGTTCATCAAGAGCGACGACAAGCTCGCGGCGTTCGCGTTCTGGATCGATAAGAAAATTCTGTTTGCGGTTTCGAAAGGCTCCGACAGGTTGCTGGTCGGCACCACGGAACGCGATATCAAGATAAGCGACGGCTATCACAACCGCACTTTCGACGCGGACGTCAGCGAAGTGATAAAGAAACTCAAAAGCCGGTTCCCGTCGTACAATCCGAATCCGCAGAAAGACCTGCACTACACACGCGTGCGGCCGCTGATGTTCCAGCCGAGCAAATCGGACCCGAAGGCGGTCTCGCGGCGCGACCTTATTAAATGGCACGAGAACACGCCGAACATGGTATCGGTCAGCGGAAAGCTCGGGCCCGCGCGACACCTCGCGGAGATGGTCGGCGTGAAGATAGTGAGCAGTCTTAAGCCCGGCGCAAAATACGCCCACACGCATAAGACGGCGATGCCCGGCGGCGCGATCGAGGGCGGCCTCGACACGATGATAAAACGCGCACAGGGCGAACGCCCGGACGCCGATCCGAAAACGATCGACAGGCTCGTCCGGCGGTACGGCAGCAGATACAAGGACGTCCTCGCGCTCGCATCCGGGCCGGACGATCTGAAACCGATCGGGACAGCGCCAGACGCGGTGCCGATGTGCGCGTTGCTTTTCAGCTTCAAAAATGAGTTCTGCGTGCACTTGAAGGATGCGATGACGCGGACCGGCAACACAAAGTTTTTCGGCGAAGGGCTGGACTGCGTTGAAGCGGCGGCGAAATACGCGGGGACGAAGCTCGGGTGGGACGAAGCCCGCGTCGCCTCCGAAATTAATGACTATCGCAATTATATAGGCGAACGAAGTCAGATTGTCGGTTGACATATCCGCCGCTATATATACAATAGTCCTAATTTAAAATAAGGTCGAAGCGGGCGCGAGAGAGCCGCGCCCGTTTTAATATGCCGCGAACGGCGGCAACAAAAAGAAAGGCAGGCACAGATCATGGTACAACACAAAGAACTCCAGAGATGGGTAAAGGAATGCGCAGACCTGTGCAAGCCGAAGAAAATCGTTTGGATCGACGGAACGGAAGATGAGAAGAAGCGGCTCGAAGCCGAAGGGATCGAGACCGGCGAATTGGTGCGTCTGAACCAGAAAGTGCTGCCGGGCTGCTTATATCACCGGACGGCGAAGAACGATACGGCGCGCACGGAACACCTGACATTCATCTGCACGAAGAAGAAGGAAGACGCGGGCCCCACGAATAACTGGATGGCTCCCGCGCAGGCATATAAGGAGGCGCGCGGTTACTTCAGAAACTCGATGAAGGGCCGCACGATGTACGTGATCCCGTTCTCGATGGGTCCGGTCGGCTCTGAGTTCAGCAAGATCGGTATCGAGTTGACGGACAGCATCTACGTCGTCCTCAACATGCGGATCATGACGCGCATCGGGACGTCCGTGCTCGAGAAGCTCGGAAAGAACGGTGAGTTCACGAAATGCCTCCACAGCGTCGCACAGTGGGACGAATCGAAGCGGCGCATACTCCATTTCCCGGAAGACAACACAATCTGGAGCGTGAACTCCGGTTACGGCGGCAACGTGCTGCTCGGAAAGAAATGCCTCTCGCTCAGGATCGGGAGCTGGCTCGCGCGCAAGGAAGGCTGGATGGCCGAGCACATGCTCATCATGGGCGTCGAAGACCCGAACGGCCGCATCATTTACGTCGCGGCGGCGTTCCCGAGCGCTTGCGGAAAAACCAATCTCGCGATGCTCGTGCCGCCGGAAGGCCTTCGCAAAAAAGGCTACCGGATATGGACGGTCGGCGACGATATCGCGTGGATGCGGATAGACTCGGACGGCTCGCTCTGGGCGATCAACCCCGAGGCGGGCATGTTCGGCGTCGCGCCCGGCACGAATTACAAATCCAATCCGAACGCGATGAAAACCATCGAAAAGAACACGATATACACAAACGTGTTGCTTAAGAAAGACAAAACGGTGTGGTGGGAAGGCGGAATCGGTCCCGCGCCGGAGGAAGGTGGCCTCAACTGGGAAGGCCTGAAGTGGGTTCCCGGCATGAAGGACGAAAACGGCAAGCCCGTGCTCGCCGCGCATCCGAACAGCCGCTTCACGGCGCCGCTCACGCAGTGCCCGTCCATCTCCAACAGGCTGGACCAGCACCACGGAGTGCCGATCTCGGCGATCATATTCGGCGGCCGCCGCGCGAAACTCGCGCCGCTCGTTTACGAGGCATACAACTGGCAGCACGGCGTTTACATGGGCGCGACGATGGCCTCCGAAGTTACCGCCGCGCAGTACGGCAAACAGGGTGTCGTCCGCCGCGATCCGATGGCGATGATCCCGTTCTGCGGATACAATATGGCCGATTACTTCCAGCACTGGCTTGAGCTCGGACCGAAGATGGCCAGAACGCCGCGCATCTTCCACGTGAACTGGTTCCGCACGGACGAAAAAGGCAAGTTCCTGTGGCCGGGCTACGGCGAAAACCTCCGCGTTCTCGACTGGATCATCGGCCGCTGCCGTGGAATCCACGACGCGCGAAAAACGCCGATCGGCTACATGCCCCATCCCGAAGACCTCGACCTCACGGGCCTGAAAATCTCGAAACCGACGATGAAGAAACTGTTCGAGATAGACAAGAAGGCTTGGAAGGAAGAACTGAAAGACCAGAAGGCTTTCTTCGCAAAGTTCGGCGACGACCTGCCGGAAGCGATCAGCAAGGAGCACAAGGCTCTTTCTCGCCGCATGAGTTGAACATAGCTTAAACGCAACTAAAAAAGGCGGGCCGCAACGCCCGCCTTTTTTTGTTTATTTCGATTCGATTCCGCCGACTGAATTTCCGTTACACCGTCCCGCCGGCGCCCGCCGGGTCAGGACTCTCAATTTCGAGAATTTTATCCAGTCCGCTGAGATGGATAATCTTTCTAGTCTGAAGTGAGATGTTAATCAGCTCCAGTTCGCAGTCTTTCCGCCGGCACGACGCGTGGATAGCAAGCAGCGTTCCGATCACCGATGAATCCAGATACAAACCGTTCAGGTCTATCGTGAGTTTAGAGCCGCTCACAAGCTCGTCGATGATTTTCTTCACCCTTTTGTGAAATACAATCCCGCCAACGAACTCATTCTCGCCTTTTCGCATCCGCACAACGGACATTCAATCCACCTCCGGAGCTTATCAGTTCCGCCAAGGCTGCCACACCTTAATATTACTATGAAAAAAACACAATTTACAACATGCGCGGTGATAAGCCGTTGCGGCAGCCGGCCGTCGCCGCGCAAATTTGCCCCGACCGGAGTGATTCCGCGCAACACGTGGTATAATTTCCCTCTGACAAATTGCGGAGGTTTAACAATGGCTGACAAAAGGAAAATCCGAATTCTCGCGGTGGATGTCGATGGCTGCCTCACCCCCGGAGAAGGACATCCCGCAAGCATAGATGTGCTCGCGGAAATCCAAAAAATAAACAAGCGCTCAGAATCGGATCCCGACGTCCCGGCGATCACTCTCTGCACCGGCCGCCAACAGCCGTTCGTGGACCTCATGGCGCAGATGATCGACTGCCACAAACCCGCGATTTTCGAAAACGGCGCGGGACTCTATATTCCTGATTCATACGAGTTTCTCTATAATTCGAAAATCACCTCTGAAATGATCGAAAGCCTTTTCTCTTTCCGCCGATTGATCCAGAAGGAAATGGTCGATCGCAAAACGGCGAAAATCCAGCCCGGAAAAGAAGTGTCGATGAGCATCTACCCGGAGCGCGGACACACGGTTAAGGATAACGAGTCCCAGCTTCGGGAGATGATGGAACGCTCCGGAATTAATTTATTTCTCGACGTTTCGATTCTCTGCATAAACATACTCTTCCCCGGCATCGACAAAGGCGAAGGAGTGCGCTGGCTTGCGGAATATCTCGGATTGTCGAAAGACGAGATCGGCGCGGTCGGCGACGCGCCCGGCGACCTCGCTTCGTTCGCGGCATCGGGATTCGGCGGCGCGCCCGCAAACGCAGAGCCGGAAGTCCGCGCGGCGGCGACGTTTGTCGCGCCTCACGAAAACGGCCGCGGCGTCCTCGATATAATCAACGAAGTTATCCGGCTGAATAAAAGCTGAGAATGCAACAGATCGTTTTGCTTAAGAATATCATACTGCGCTTCTGATAAACGCGATTATGTCTTCGAAGCTGCTTTCGGTGGGGAAAACCGCCGCGACGCCGGCCGCCTTCAGCGGCTCGATGTCCCTGTCAGGAATCGTGCCGCCGACGATCACTTTTATGTCCGACGCGTCTTTCTCCGCAAGGAGTTTCACGACCTTTTCGCTCAACTGTAAATGCGCGCCGGAAAGAATGCTCAGGCCTACGAACGAAACGTCCTCCTGAATCGCCGCATCGACAATCTGCGCGGGCGTGCGTCTCAATCCGAAATATATCACCTGAAAACCGGCGTCGCGCAGCGCGCGGGACACCACTTTCGCCCCACGGTCGTGTCCGTCGAGTCCCGGTTTAGCAACCAATATGCGAATCTGTGAACTTTCCATTTGCGCCTCCCCGCCTCAGATCTCGACCGGCTCCCTGAATTCGCCGAATACGCTCTTCAGCACGCCTGTTATCTCGCCCACGGTCGCGTATTCCTTCACCGCCGCCATGATCGGCGGCACGAGATTCGCGTCACCCGCCGCCGCGCTCTTCAGCGCCGCGAGCGCCGCCTCCACGCGCGACGCATTCCGCTTTGCCTTCACCGCGTCGATCTTCCGCCGCTGCCTCTCGAATATCTCCGGGTCGGTCTCATGCAGTTTGACATCGCGGCCGGACTCTTCGATTCGGAATTTGTTGCGGCCGACGATCACCCGCTCGCCGCTCTGCACCTCGCGCTCGTACTCATACGCGCGGTCCGCGATCATCTTCTGTATCCGCCCCTCCTCGATCGCCTTAATCATCCCGCCGCCATCCATTATGCGGCCTATCAGCGCCGAGGCGGCCTCCTCGATCTCGTCCGTCAGGTGTTCGACGTAGTACGAGCCGCCAAGCGGGTCCACCGTCTTCGTCACGCCTGTCTCATGCGCGATTATCTGCTGCGTACGGAGCGCCGTGCGCGCGCTCTCCTCCGTCGGGATCGTGAACGCCTCATCGAACGAGCAGACGTGCATCGACTGCGCGCCGCCGAGCGCCGCCGCAAGCGTTTGCAGCGTCGTCCGCGCGATATTGTTAAGCGGCTGTTCGGCCGTGACCGTCGAGCCGCCCGTCTGCATGTGGAACCGCATCAGCATCGAGCGCGGGTCCTTCGCGCCGAACCGCGACTTCACGAGCCGCGCCCACAGGCGGCGGCCCGCGCGGTACTTCGCAACTTCCTCGAAGAAATCGTTGTGCGTTGCGAAAAAGAAACTCAGCCTCGACGCGAAATCGTCAACGTCCATTCCGCGCGCGATCACATGCTCGATGTACGTGATTCCGTTAGCGAACGTGAACGCGAGTTCCTGCACGGCATCCGCGCCCGCGTCGCGGATGTGGTAGCCGGAAATGCTGATCGGGTTGAAGCGGGGAAGATTCCCCGCGCAGTATTCGATAATGTCCGTCACGAGCCGCATGGACGGCGCGGGCGGGAAGATGTACGTGCCGCGCGCGACGTATTCCTTCAGCATGTCGTTCTGGAACGTGCCACGCAGCTTCTCAGGCCCGATGCCTTGCGATTCGGCAACAGCCGCGTACATCGCCAGAATCACCGCCGCCGTCGAATTGATCGTGAACGACGTGCTGATCTTGTCGAGCGGCAAACCGTCGAAAAGAAGCTCCATGTCGGCGAGCGTGTCAATCGCCACACCGAGCCGCCCCACCTCCGCCTCGACCTCCGGGTCGTCCGAATCGTATCCGAGCTGCGTCGGCAGATCGAACGCCACGCTCAGCCCCGTCTGCCCCTGTTCGAGCAGGTATTTGTACCTCTTGTTCGATTCCTCCGCCGTACCGAACCCGGCGTACTGCCTCATAGTCCACGGCTGCCCCACGTACATGCTCGGATACACGCCACGCGTGAACGGAAATTCGCCCGGGAAACCGATATCAGGCAGATACTCCGACACCACGTCCGCCGGCGTCGCGAGAAGCGGCGCCGGAATCCCGGCGGAGCCCGTTTTCTGCTCGCTCAACGGCGTCTTCTGCGACTTCAGCAGATTCTCTTCCCATTCCTTCTTCTTGCGCTGGATACGTTCCTCGTCACACATTGCAGAACCTCTGGCATTAGTTGTGCCACCCTCAAACTTGTTTTGAGGGTGCGGATACATCAATGGGCGGGGTATGATCCCGCATAATTTAAATGTTGCTTTTCGTCTTTTGCTATGTTCTATATCCTGTATTCTATATTCTTGTTTTTGCTACTCCCTAGCTACTCGCTACTCTATCCTCGCTACTTCTTATTAAACTCCGGTTTGCGCTTCTCGGCGAAAGCTGCTTCAGCCTCCTTGTGGTCCGGCGTCCCCCATAGAAGCGCCAGCATCTCCGCCTCGTAAGCGATCGCGTTGCGAAGCGGCATATCCTCGCCCTCGTTCACCGACCGTTTGATAAACCGGACGGACCACGCCGGATTTTCCGCGATCTTCTGGGCGATTGCGTGCGCCGTGGCAAGCGCTTCCCCGCGAGGAACGACCCGGTCCACAAAACCGATTCGTAGCGCCTCCTGAGCATCAAACGTGTCGCCGGTCAGCATGTAATACAGCGCCTTGCTGCGGCCGACGAGCCGGAGAAACCGCTGCCCGCCGCCCCACACGCACATAATCCCCATCTTTATCTGCCTCATTCCGAACATAGCGTGCTCGGCCGCGATCCGGAAATCGCACGTCACCGCCATCTCGCAGCCGCCGCCGTATGCGTAACCGTTTATCGCCGCGATCACGGGGATCTCGAGCGCCGCGAGTCGGTTCAGCGTTTTGTGGAACTCGATCGCCATATCGCGCCCCTCGAACTCCGTTTCGAGCAGCCGGAAGTTTTTCAAGTCGCCGCCGGAGATGAACGACTCGTCGCCCGCGCCGGTGATAATCAGCGCGCGCGCCGTCATGTCGCCTTCGAGTTCGGCGATCACCTCGCGTATCTCCCTCATCGTCTCGACGCCTATCGCATTCTTCGCCCCCGGCCTGTCCACCGTTAAAGTCACAATCCCTAAGTTGTCCCTCTCGACTCTTATGTCTTTAAACATGCACCGCCTCCCGATTGTTATGTGAGTTCAGTATTTCCATAAAGGTCTATTTCATCAATATACGATTATACCAAATACGCAAAGTAAAATGTATTCGTGCCAAAATCGGCCCACAATGCAGCATGAATTCATAGGATATTTTCTGCTTTGCGCAACTTAAATAAGTCGGCATCTGCCCGCCGCTCCGGAATCACATCGGCCGCCGCCGGGCAACGGCGAGAATCTGACCTGCATACGCGCCGCCGCTCTTCACCTTAACCGGCGTCCAGCCGCCCAATATTAAAATCCGCCTCACGGTAAAAGTGTTGAAAAACTGAAGATGCGTCGGGAACTTTACCCCCACCCAACCGCCTCTCAATACGAGCGCCATCGGACTGTCCGCATTCGGCGCCGTCAGCACAAGCGTCGCATCCGGTTTCGCGAACTTCGCCGCTTGCTTCAAAACACCGACCGGATCGCAGGCGTGTTCCAACACCTCGTACATCGTAATCACATCATAAGAATCGCCGGGCGGCGCGTCCGCCGGAAACTCGCCCTGAACGACATTGAGACCCAGCGAATCGCGGCAGAATTTCACACCATCCTCGAACGGTTCGATCCCCTCCGCGGCCCAGCCGCGCGTTGACGCTTCGAGCAGCAGTGCCCCGTGCGAACAGCCCACATCGAGAAGCCTGCCCGGAGGCGTTTTATACTCCTCTATCTCGTCGAGATGCTTCTCCATCACAAAGAATGTCTCCACAAACTCACTCTTTGGATCGGGAAAGCGCGCGCCGTCGTGCTTGCGGTATTCCGGCGTCAGATAGACCGATTTGTAGAACTCACGCACCGACTCCTGCGTCGGCGCGGGGTCTATATAAACCAGCCCGCATTTGGTACATTTCACCAGCCGCGCCATTCCGGTCCCGGTCTCCGCCGAGAAATGCTCCTGCCGCTCCACGGTCCCGCACAACACGCATTTTTCGACAGGTACAAAATCGAATTTGAAGACTTCCTCAGACATAAATCAGATTATCATCTCTTCTCGCGCATTTGTCACCACCCGCGCATTTAATGTGCCGCTGTTTCATCCCGCCTCAATTTAATTGAATATACACCGCAACCCGCCGCCACCCACACCGTGCGTCGTTCCTCGTCATAATACACTCCGCGTATCAACGTTCCGAGATTGGATTTTCGGATGGTGCGCCCTGTTTTTGCGTCCACAATCCGAAACACACCGTCGATATATCCGCCGCCCGCAACCAATCGCCCGCCCTCTATCAGTTCGATATCGCGCACGCCCTTACCCATCCTCAACCGCCTCACTGTTTTCAGCGTTCGGCCGTCAAGAACAATCACTTCCGATCTTAGCGGTTTGGCGATGTATATCAGATTGCGAGATTCGTCCACGGCGACCTTGAACGCGGATAGACCTACGTTCCTGATTCGAGTCATCCGCCGCGTGTCAGCGTCGATCTCCACCAGCCGCCGCCCGACCCAAAGCGTGACATAAACCTTCCGAGTCTTTTGGTTTATTGCGATGCTGTACGGCAATCCGGCCGTCAGCCGCATCTTGGACAAGAACAGCGTGTCCTCCACCCTGTCCGTCGCGATATCGTACACAATCACCGTCCGGCTGCCCTCGCAGAGCGCCCACAGCTTGTTCGTCTTCGCGTCCACAGCCGCGTCGATCGAACTCTTGCATGTATCGATGTCAATAAAATCGCTCGACCCCTTTTCGAGATCGAACCGGAGCAGATCGTTGTGAGTCCCGTAATTCGTGGCGAAAACATATCTTCCGGACACGCCGGCGGCCATCCTCTGCGGCCGCGAGCCATTGCCGGTCGGCACCTTCCTGAGGGCATATCTGCTCCCGGCAACCACAGGATACCCGTGCACCGTCACAGCGTCGTTCTTTCCGTGCGTGACGAACATCAGGCCATACTTGTTGCTGATCAGAACGTCGTAAGGATGAGACGAAGCGAGGCCGCAGTCACCCGCCGGGCCGCCTGAATCCGCGCCGCAGTCGCCGGGTGAGAACACAGGTGTCGCACCCGCGGGCGGTTTGTCAGGACATCGCGGATTGTTAAAAAACAAATATTGAGTGAAGAATGAAATAAAAGCGAAAGAAATAATAGCAGCCTTCAGCAGCCGTTTTCCGCTGAGTTTGAAACGGATAAAAAAGAGAATAAAAACAACGACTCCCGAAAACAACAAGCAGCCCAGCAGATATTTAAGCAGGCCTGACCTTGCGTAAACGCAACCATACCCCCCGAACAGCAGCAGACATGCCCAGAACGCCGCCGATATTGTTTTTTTCAGGAATTTAAATGTTTCTTTCATTCGCCGACGAATCTCCCGCCACGCCCGATGCGAACGGACGGAGCCATTCCTTCAGGTCGGCTTCGAGCTGCGGGTTGAACAGTATGATGCTGAGATGCCCCTGCGGATAGCGCACGAAATGCGGATGATTCCACTTGACATTGAGCTCCTCGACAACGTCCGGCGGCACCATTCCGTCGTATATGCCCTCAGCGATGAAAATCTTGTCCGGCGGAAGCAGCGGCTGAAGATTCGTGAGCGACATCTTCGCCATTACTTCCTTATATCGGCGCAGAAGACGTTCGACGCGCGGGTTTTCCTTTTCAATAAGGCGTCCGAGCCGGCTGGAATTGAACACCCGGCCGGGGTCCGCCGGCGGCGCGACGAGCACCGCGAAATCCAGCGACGGCTCGGTACACGCGAGCATCCCGGACAGCAGCGCTCCGAACGACATCCCCATCGCGCCGAGCAGCCGCGAGCCCTTCTTCGCCTTCGCCCAGTTCAGCACCGTCATAACGTCGAACAGCGACTGCCTCATCGTTTCCATCGTGTGGATCGCGTCGTCCTTGAACGTGTGCTCGCCCGCGAACGAACTTGCCGGCGTGCGGCTCATGTGGTACGGCAGGTCCGGCATTGCGCAATTAAAGCCGAGCTTCACCAGCACACGGCAGTAGCGATCGAAAAGGAAGTACGAGTCCATGCGCCAGCCGTGTAGAAGCACGACGAGCGGCGCGTCCGGTTCACCGTGGCGCTCGTACCAGCGGCCGCGCACGATATTGTTCGCCCTGAACGGCGTGTAAACCGGACTGTCGAACTTGAAGTGCGAGAGATTGTATCCGCGGCGGCGCACGAAATCGCCGAACTCCATGTCAGGCACCACACCGGGGTTGCCGAAGAACCGAGCCGGATCGTCAGCGTGCTCGCTCGCAAGGTAGTCTTCGAGACTGCCGATGGCGGCGGCCACTTCCCGGCTCGCCTTCTGCTGCCCCATGTAAAGATACGACATTTCGTCGAGTGCTCGTGCGAATAATTCCTGTAGCATGAAATCGATTATACCGGCGCGAGAACTTTTGTCAAAGAAACAGTGTCGGTATATAATAGGAAAATCTTCGGTGAATGCAAAGCCGATCGGCAACGAAAGGAAACGCGAGGAATGGAAAGTCTGAAGTGCCCGTACTGCAACTACGAGACGCCCTACCCCGAACACGGCAGAGTGATCGAGTGTTTAGGCGAATGCTACACTACATATTCGCTTTTCCGCGACACGGACGATCCGGTGCGAGTCAAAATGAAACTGGTCGAGATATTCTTCCTCGATCCGGGCGGCAACGTACACGTGACGCCTGAGGAAATCGACCGGAGGTGCGAATTCCGGCGCGTGGAAACAAACGAGCCGGGTACATATCTGCTCTTCGCGCGCGAGATACGCGTGGACGAGGACGAGATAGAGAAACTGAAAAATGCCTCACTGGACGAGATCGAGATCGGCGTTGACACGATGGAACGGCTGCACGCGGCACTCGATCGGTTCGAGCGCGACCTGATTTCCGGCGAGACGCCTAAAGACAAACTGCTGAACGAAATCAAAGTCGTCGAGTCGCTCGTTCGCGCCATCCGCGAGCGCATTGAACTTTCAATTTAAATTCGTAGGAAAATTCAGATTTTGCCGTTCTGAACGGCGAGTTCGTTGATCTTTTCCACAATCGCGTCGGTTGAAGTTCCGGGATCGAAAAGCGCTGCCACTCCCATACTGAACAGACCTTCTTTTTCGTCCACCGGGATTATTCCCCCGCCGACAACTATGATGTCTTCCGAATCGTTCTGCTTCAGCAGATCCATCACGCGTGTGAAGTGAATGAGGTGCGCGCCCGCAAGCGAGCTGATGCCTATGAAATCCGCATCCTCCTGAATCGCCGAGTTCACAATGTCCTCCGGCGTCTGCTGGAGGCCAAGGTATATCACTTCCATCCCGGCGTCGCGGAGCGCGCGGGCAACCACTTTCGCGCCCCGGTCGTGACCGTCGAGCCCCGGTTTCGCTATTATAATACGTATCTTCTTATCGGCCATGTCGGATACCGCCTGAAAACAATCAGTTGAACGAATATGAGAAGCCGAACGATTTCATCTGCGTGTGCGTAATGTCGCGCACTCCAAGCAATACCGCGCCCTGATCGGCAACCACATATCTGAGCGCCATGTTGTATTCATAATCACTTTGGAAAAGATTTACCTCGCCTATCATCTCCAAGCGTGGCGTGACAACAAACTCCACACCGCCCATCGAGCCTATGCGCTTGCCGGCGACCCCGTTGTAATTCATCTGAAACACACCGGCGTGGAAATTGAACTTATTGTAAGGAAGCGTCGCCACCGCGTAGAAACGCGAGCCTTTAGTCTGGTCCGCTTTAAACCTTTCCGCGCCGACAACGTATTTCCACTGCTTATGCGTGTCCTTTTTGAGGCCGATTCTTTTCCCGGGCGCGTATTTTACACCGATCCTGTTTGTTTTGACGTCCTCTCGAATCACGACATAACCTCCCATATCGTATCCGAGGGCGTCGAGTCTTCTGTCATATCTCGCTATGTATAATTCGGCGACATCTGTCAACCCGTAGGCAGCGCCATAGTTTTTAATCGTTAATTCCGAATTTTCATGGTAGTTTTTATAAAAATCCTCTGTCTGAAAATATGAACCCGAAGTTGTATATTTCCCCCAATAACCTGATACCGCTCCGGTTCCTTTGCTCTGAAGATTCGCGGTCGGCACTGTCCAGAGACCGGTTGCGCCGTAAGTTGTCGGGAACGCATACGCGCGGGGATCGGCCGGTTTCTTTTCGCCTTTCTTACTTCCGGACTTGGGCGGCTCTTTTTTCTCGCCTTCAGCCGGCGCTGCTTCAGCAGACGCGGCCGATTCGTCGGTAGAAGTGTCTGTCGATGAAGACGACGAGCTTCCGCCGCGTCGAGATTTCCGGGAGGAACTTGCGCTGTCGGTGGACGCGGCTGCGGTCTCAGCAGATGCGGCCGGCGCGGCTTCCGTCGATGAGGACGACGAACTCCCGTCCGCGCGAGAACGACGCCGCGACGATCCGCCGCTGGACGTCGAGGATGATGTTGATGCCGCCGCAGGTTTCGCATCTGCCGCGGCGGCCGCAGGAGCGGCGGCTGGCGCCGATGCGGTTGCGGGCGCGCTTGCAGCCGGAGCTGACGCCGCAGGTGCTGCTGAGGCGGCTGGCGCAGCAGTTGATGCCGCGCCGGTCAGAATAACAACGGTGTCCATCTCCTGAAAATCTTTTTTCTTATCCACCGTTTTCGCTATGCAGTATTTCGGTTTGACTTCGGTTATCTCGATTGTGCCGATTGCTTCGCCGCCCCTGATTACGGACATTTTCTGTCCTGTTTTCAGTTGTCGATCGGCACATGAATATATCATCATCTTCTGATCGCTCGCTATAAAATTGAGCTTCAGCTCCGATGCGCTCTGTGCTTTAGCCGACGGCGCCGCCGCAAGCAAAACCAACCCGAAAACTATAAGCGCGATCACGCTCACGGCCGCTTTTTCACAGCGCATAACAGAAGACCTCTCCTCTTAGTTTCCGAATTATTATATTAGATATAGTT
Organism: uncultured bacterium; assembly: GCA_964409645.1. Lineage (GTDB taxonomy): Bacteria > UBP15 > UBA6099 > UBA6099 > UBA6099 > CAYPEK01. The sequence goes on from CAYPEK010000018.1 coordinate 39,739, forward strand.
CTTTTGTCAAAAGAAACCCGAACGGAATTCAACCTTATACTATCGACATCGGCCGCGAGGTCCCGCGAGGCCGTTTTTGACACAAATAAAAAGAGCGGCCGCCGCGAGGAAGCCGCTCTCGTTATTGTTCTTATTGTTGTTAGTCTCCGTTGCTTATCGAATATACGTCGGAGAAGGCGACTTCCGAATCCCCGACCTTCAGTGTTATTCCGTCCGACGTCAGTGTGACCGCCGAAACGACACCGGTCTGCTCGTTGCTTTCGCTGTCCATCCACGCCACTGTCTTTCCTATCAGCGCGCTCGCCTGCGCAACCTGCTGCAAGCTCACCATCGATGCCATGTTCGAGTTCAGCGATACCAACTGCTCGAGCGAACTGAACTGCGCGAGCTGCGCGACGAAATCCTCGTTCGTGACAGGATCGAGCGGGTCCTGATTCTTAAGCTGCGTGACAAGCAGTTCAAGGAATTCACTTTTGCCGAGGCTACCGCCTGAAGCGCTCGCGGTGCTTATAGTATCGGACGACGTTGAGTACTGGGTGTAATCAATGCTGGACATAACATCTCCCCTTTCGGAAGCTGCCTGAACCTACAGCTTGAACACCCATACTACAGTATTGTTATTAAATAGTCAACTATTCGGCTATTCGTCCGTTGTTTCTGTCGTTTCCGTGGTCTCGGTGGTCTCCTCCGCAGTCTGGCTTATCCCGTACACGTCGGAAAAGTACACATCCGTATCGTCAACAGTGAGAACAATGCCGTCGGATGTCAGAGTCGCCGCCGACACCACCCCGCTTATCTCTTCGCTGTCGCTGTTGAGATAGGTCACCGTCATGCCTATCAGCGCGCTCGCCTGCGCCACCTGCTGCAGGCTCACCATCGATGCCATATTTGAGTTCAGCGACACCAGTTGTTCGAGGGAGCTGAACTGTGCGAGCTGCGCTACGAAATCCTCGTTCGAGACAGGGTCGAGCGGGTCCTGATTCTTAAGCTGCGTGACGAGCAGCTCCAGAAACTCGCTCTTCCCTAGGCTGTCACTCGATGAACTCGTCGTGGTAATAGTGTCGGTGGAAGTATAATACTCGGAATAATCTATGCTGCTGGTTGACATGAAATCTCCTTTCGCGGAGCCATATCCGGCTCCGGCAATCAAAAAAATAAGGTTGAAAGTCCGGAAAACGGGCCGCTTAATGTCGTCCGGGATGCCCTTCGTTTTAGTCAGCGGCCCGGTCTCAGGACGCAAGCTTGGTTCTCAACTCACTTCAACTGCTGCTGCCCGTACCATCGCCTGTCTTGTTAGCAAGCATCTGTTCGATCGCTTTCGTGAGCAGTTCTTTTATGGCGCTTATCGTATCATTCGAGCTCGTTGTGCCGAACAGATTGCTGCCGGTCGAATCAGAATCCGAGTCGAGTTCGTTGAGAATATCCACAAGTGTCGTCTCCTCGCTTGTTGAAGATGAATTCATGAGATACTGGGCGATTTTGCCGGCATCCGTTCCTTCGGACTGGTCCGGCGGAGGGGGAGGCTGCAATTCGGACAGGTCTCCCGTTTCGCCCGCCGTCTCAAATTTCGATGCCAGATCGCTCAATACCGCCGCTTCATTCGTGTCGTCAGTCTCGGAGGCCGCGGTTTCCAGCTTGTCCGCTATCTCGGTCATCAGCGTCTTGAACGCTTCCGGGTCCGACTCCTGCAACTGGGACAGTTTCGAAAGCAGATCCCCGGGGCTCGATATCGAAAGTGAGTCCCCGAGTACATTCCCGTTGTCCGAATTCGCTTCGCTCACGGCACCCAGAACTTCCGTGTCGAATATCGATTTCATGTCAACGGCCTGAGAGTAACTGGTTATTCCAGTAATGCTCATTTCTCTTTCCTCCGATTAACGCCTGTCGGCGTCTTCTTCTTTTGCCGGAAATTCCGGGCATAGTGAAACAGCAGGTTGGTCTCCCCATCACCTCCTCAACATTCAGTTTATATGTCAGCGGTCGTTATGAGGCCCGCCGAGTCCCCCGGGGCCGCTCAGCCCATCCGGGCCGTGATTCCCGGGTTCTCCTATTCCTTCAGGACCGTCCATCGGTCCCTTTAGCTGCTTCGTGAATTCCTTGAACTTCTTCTCTTGTTTTTCATCAAGTATCTCAATTATCTGTCCATCGATTTTCTTGTTGAAATTGATAAATTTCTGTCTCATTTCCTTGCGAACCTGCTGAAATTCCTTCTCGTTCTCATCAAGGATTTTCCCTATCTGCTTTTCCTGTTCTTTCGTCAGATTCAGGTTTTTGTCCAGTTCCTGAACGACCCGCTTCTTCATCTCTTTTTTAATCTTTTTCGCATCGGGACCGTTCATTCTGTCGCCGGGGCCGCCTTGAATCATCATCGGCGGCACTTTATTGAATTTTCCCCGCTCGTTTTTGTCCAGCATGAATTCGGGCACCGGCCCTCTTCCGAACGACCCACCCATCAGATATCTTCCCATAAACGGCGTTGCGAACATGCCCATGAGAAATCCCATCAGAAAGACCAGCGCTAAGCACGCCAGAAACCATTTCCTCTCACTCTTCATCCGCACCACTCCCTATTGTTGTGTTTTCTCTTTTTGGTTCTCCGCCACCAGAGCAGAGTAAAAGCTCCCGGCCGCACTGTCGTCATCTTCGCTCAGCATTGCTTTTTCGTGACTTTCAGGCGTGAATTTGTAGTAACTGCCAACCTGTTCCGAGCCGGTCGCCGAGGATGCGGTCCGCGTCCTCGTCTGATACGTCGCGACCACCATAAGCAGCATCAAAAGGCATACAAGCGCCGTCACCGGAACGAGCTTCCGGCTCAACAGTCCGGCGGCGTTCATGAAACCTTCCCGCAAGCGTTTCGGCGCCGCGCCAGCACGCACGGCGTTCATTATCCGTTGCTCGAGTCCCACCGGCGTTTCGACACAAACATTACTTTTCAGCGCGGCCTTCATTCCGATCGCGCTGCGGCTGAACTCTCCGCACTCGCGGCATTCTCTGATGTGCGCCTCGATCTTCTCTTTCCTCGCTCCGGAAAGTTCTCCGTCAACGCACCGCTGGGTCTCCCTTAGATGTTTACATCGTTTCATCAATAACCCCCGGCTGTCCCGCCGTTTTTATCATTACTTTCCTTAATATCTCTCTCGCCCTGAACAGTCTTGACTCGACTGTCCCGATCGAGATTCCCAATATCATCGCTATTTCTTTATATTGCCTGTCCTCTATCTCTTTCAGGACCAGCACCGTCCGATACTTCAGCGGCAGCTTCATCATTGCCACTCGCAACGTCTCGCTCGTTTCCTTTTTCAAATACTGGCTTTCAGGCCCCGGACACGTACGGTTCGAATATATATCTTCTTCCTGAGTCGCGGCGCCAAACATTTCCTTGAGCGGCGCAGTATTCCCGCTCCTTCTGAAATGATCGCACGCCGCGTTCATCGCTATCCGGTACAGCCATGTTGACAGCTTCGATTCCCCCTTGAACTTCCCCAACGCCTGATATGCTTTCAGGAATACTTCCTGAGTTACATCCTCCGCATCCGCCTTATTTCCCACAACACAGTACACAGCATTGAATATCCTTTGCCCGTGCTCTCGCACCACTTCCGCAAAGTCGATCCCCCCCGGATTCTCGTTTGCCATTCTATCCAATGTTGTGTCCAACTCGTCTGCTGTCACCTGCACTATTTGACTATTTAGACCATATTATTTTAATTTTATTCCAAAAAAATCTTTAAAATAGTCAAATATTTTTCACCGCCATTATTTTTTATATATTTTATGTCATTTTTTATCTTTTAGGGCCATACCTTCATATTTTATTTCGCGCTTATTTCAACAATAATTCTGTTTCCTTGCGTTCTTAAATCTATTTTTTTTTAATAATTTTGAAGTTCCTGTATTTTATTTATAAAATGTCTTGTATAAAAATGTCGATTGTTAAATGGGTCTTTGGGGTGTTGAATGAAATCGGATAACTGTTCGGAACCAGTTCTCACGGACGGGTTTAAAAACAACAAAGCAGCATTTATTCTGGAAGCATTCGAACAATTCGTATATCCGTTAGCGGTGTTCGACAATAAAAGAAACGTGATAGGGCTCAACAAAGCCGCCGAGAAGCTTTTCGGTGTAAACATCAATGGATCCAAGCCGCAACTGTGTACCGACCTGTTTGAGTGCGACCGGGCCGGCCACCACTGCCATCTGAACAACCTCTTCACGCTGGGCAGCTTCGACATAGCCGAGCAGGTCACCATAATCGACGCCGAGGGCAAGCCGGTCCACCTACATGTCACCATATCGCCAATTACGGATGAAAGCGGCGCATTCATAGGCGCGTTCGAGATGTTTCGACGCATGGAAGATATCGAAAATGTGAGCCGCGGAATCATCGAGAAGGCAATGACGGACCAGCTAACCGGGCTCGGAAACCGGCGGAAACTTTACGAAGCGCTCGACATCGAATCCTCGCGCGCGGCTCGCCATAAACGGCCCTACTCGGTTCTGCTCGCCGACATAGACATGTTTAAAGAATACAACGATACTCACGGACACCTTGAAGGCGATACCGCACTCAGATTTGTCGCCAAAACACTCGCCGAAAGCTCCCGAAAAGAGGACACTGTCACCCGGTTCGGCGGCGAAGAGTTTGTCGCACTGCTCCCTGAGACAGATGCCGAGGGAGCGGTGGCACAGGCGGATCGACTCCGGCGGCTGATCGAGAAAAAATCGGAAAATAACCCGAAACTGAAATCACAACTGCGAATAAGCATCGGCGCTTCAACGTGCCAAGCAGGGGAAAAATGCGCGTTTACGACTCTGATATCGCGCGCAGACAAGGCGCTCTACACAGCGAAACGAGGCGGCCGCAACCGCGTGGCCCATGCCGACGCGTTCGACGACGGCAAGCATTCTTAGTGTTGCGATGAAAGAAATGACTCGTACCGGACTTGAGAAAATAATCGGCGGGCAGCAGGCAAACCTGCTGCGCGGCACGCGCGTGGGGCTGATCGTCAACCCTGCGTCCGTCGATTCGAAATTCAACCACGCGGCGGACCTCTTCGCGGCGCAGAGCGGATTCAAGCTCACCACCCTGTTCGGCCCGCAGCACGGCATACGCGGTGAAACTCAGGACAACATGATCGAATGGCGCGGCTTCACCGATCCGCGAACAGGAATCCCCGCGTACAGTCTCTACGGCGAAACGCGCATCCCGACGCCCGAAATGCTCGCGGATGTCGATACGCTCGTGTTCGACGTTCAGGACGTCGGCACGCGCGTTTACACTTTCATCTACACGATGGCGCTTTCGATGCAGGCATGCGCGCGCGAGGGAAAGCGCTTCGTCGTCCTCGACCGCCCCAACCCGATCGGCGCGGTGACGGACGGCAACCTGCTTGAACCCGGGTTCACCTCGTTCGTCGGCATGTTCCCGATCCCCATGCAGCACGGCATGACCGCGGGCGAACTCGCCCTCATGTTCAACCGCGCGTTCGGCATCGGCTGCGAGCTCGAAGTTGTCGCTCTCGACGGCTGGCGACGCGACATGCAGTTCGAGCAGACAGGCCTGCCGTGGGTGCTCCCCTCCCCCAACATGCCGACTCCGGACACCGCCCGCGTTTATCCCGGCGGCGTCATTTTCGAAGGTACGAACATCTCCGAGGCGCGCGGCACAACCCGCCCGTTCGAGCTGATCGGCGCGCCGTGGGTGGACGCGCGCTCGCTCGCCGCCCACATGAACTCGCTCGGATTCGAGGGCGCTTTCTTCCGCGAGTGCTGGTTCCAGCCCACCTTCCACAAATGGGCGGGCGAAACCTGCGGCGGCGTCCAGATTCACATCTCCGATCCCGCGCGGTTCAGGCCGTACCCGGCGTGTCTCTGTCTTCTCGCGGCGATACGCGCTCAGTCGCCCGGCCGCTTCGCGTGGAAGCAGCCGCCGTACGAATACGAATTCGAGAAGCTGCCGATCGACCTTATCCTCGGCACCGACAAGATCCGGCTCGCAATCGAGCGTGGCGATGACCCGCGAGAAGCAGCCGCCGGAAAACACGGCGACCTTGATTCCTTCCTCGAAATGCGCGTCGAATTCCTGCTGTACGAATGACTTCGCACCGCGCGACGCTCCCTGAACTTGTTCTTTCCCGTTTCCGCTTTTCATTTTCGGCCAGTCTAATCTATAATAATTGGAAATCCTTATTAGAAGGTTCGGGGAGCGTATCTATGAAAATTCTGAAAACATATACGGCAGGCGCGGTGATGTTGGCGGCGGCACTGTTCATCTCACAGGCGGCACTTGCGGCAAAAAGCGAGTGCCCGAAAAAGATGGCGTCCATCGACGGTGCTTTCTGCATGGATATCTACGAGTATCCGAACAAGCAGGGCGAAAAGCCGTACGGCGGCATAACGTGGGAACAGGCCGGCGAAATGTGCACAAAAGAAGGCAAACGCCTGTGCTCGTTTCAGGAGTGGAGCAAGGCCTGCTCAGGCCCGAAAGGATATAAGTATCCTTACGGCAACGAGTACAAGGCAGAAGCGTGCCACGACTCCAGCGATAAAAGCAGCAAACACTATACCTCCGGTTCGTTCGACAAATGCAAGAGCGGATACGGAGTCTATGACATATCCGGAAGCCAGTGGGAGTGGACATCGGACACCTACAGCGGCGGCGAATACCGCGGCCTGCAGGGCGGCGCCGGAAACTCCGCGGCAGCCGACCTCGTCTGCACTGAACCGATCATGGAAAAGCCGGACTGGAAAAACGAATACGCGGGTTTCCGCTGCTGCGCGGACATAGCGGGCGCGCCGAAAGTTTCGGAAACGAAAAAAGAGCAGCCGAAGAAACAGGAAAAAGCCGCCGGAGAGAAACAGGCGGCGGCGCCACTGCCCCGCATTGCGGCTTTGGCGCTCCACCCCTCGCCCTCAACACCGGGCGGCCCGTACTTCTCGGCCGAATACGACGACCCGGGCGACATCGTCAACATTGATTCGACAGGCAGCAACCTTAAGGCAAGCGGCATGGCGCTCACCGCCGGCTGGAAATTCGAGAACGCGAGCTTCGAGTACACGCGGCTCAGCCTCGACGTTGACTGGGCGGACCCGTTCACAACCACCGGCTCGAAAACGGTCAACGCGGACATCTTCACCGCGGCGATTTACTTCAATCCGGGACTCAACCTACCCGTATGGCGCGGCGGTTTTATCGCGGGCGTGCGCAGGTTCGACGGCGGCGACAGCGACATTACCGAAGGATTCGTCAACAAAGAATTTTCGTACGCGAAATTCACGCTCATACCCGGGCTTAACTATCTGGATGGAGACAGCGGCAGCAATCTCGGACTCACGTTCGAGGGCCGTTACTCGTTCACTCCGCAGATCGGATTCATCGCGAAATACAACTCGGAAGATTTCTATAAAGCGATCCTTAACGATGCAATCGTGACCGAGACGCCGATGGCTGCGTCGGTGTCGTGCATAGACTGCAACAACGACAGTTGGGCAGCAGGACTCACCTACACGCTGACCTCCGGCCGTGGCGGCCTGTTTTTCATGTACAACGACATAGGTGACCTCGACATGCCCCTCGGCGGCGCCTCGTTCAGGTTCTGAGTTCGTTCTTTCTCAGAAGTCGATGGTAGGCAATTCAAAAATAATTGTCCGATGTTTGATTTCGATTTTTATCCCGGATTCACCAATAAGGAAACGAATTCGGGATTAATACTACAACGGTGAAAACGAAAAGTAGGATATGCTGTAGTGCGACGTTATCATCTCATGTTACTTCAAGGCGGTACAGGCCCCGACGGTTCCCGTCGTTGCCAGTCCCCACCTTGATTGCCGCTACATACCATTACGCCATAAGCTAAAAAAACATGGACTGGCAACGCGGTTTTATCGCGGTGCCTGTATCGCTTTAAAGCAGCTCTTATTACATTTCAACGCTAAACGAAAATGGGATATGACATTATGTGCCGTTATGTCTTAAAGAAAGCTGTTTTGAACCCTCTTGGTAGTCATGTTGCGCGTTTTTGTCTTTTAGCGTTGCAGTGTTAATCTAGTTTTCTTCCGCATCTGCCTTGTTCAGGCGATTGAGTATATAATTTCCGCCTTATGAAGCAGCGAGGCGCGCATTTCATTGACGGGAAGCCTTTCAATATTTTCATCGGGCTGGTCGTCCTGACGATATGGGGCGCGACTTATGTGATAATTCGCGTGACGGTCAGGGACAACCCGCCGACAATTCCCCCGCTGAGTCTCGCTTTCATGCGATTCCTTGTCGCCTACGTGGTGTTGCGCATGATCCCGCTGCGGGAAAAGGCGCAACCCTCGCGCGAGGAAAACCGGACGCTCATTCTCATGGGGCTGACGGGCATCACAATCTACTTCTATCTAGATTTCACGGGAATGATTTACACGACGGCCACAAACGCCTCGATACTGATTACTCTTGTCCCGGTGCTGACCCAGATCGGCGCGGCGGTTTTCTTCGGGCGACGGTTCTCATGGATCAACTACGCGGGGTTCCCTATCGCGTTTGTCTGCGGCGCGCTGATCGTTTGGAACGGCAAAGTGAATTTCCAGCTCAACCCGAAAGGCGATATTCTGATCCTTCTTTCCGCTGTTTCATGGACGGCATACACCATAATCGGCGGCGAGATATCCGCGAAATATCCGGCGGTGCTGGTGTCGAGGCGCATGGCGGCGGTCGGAGTTGTGTCGTTTTTTCCGTTCTTCGTGATGGAGCTTGCTTCCGGAAAGCTCGCGCATGTCACGTGGATCGCGCTGGCGGGCGTCGTATTCATGGGCGTCATATCGACTGCCGTCGCCATCACGCTATGGATCCGCTGTATCGACAAGCTCGGGATGGTGCTCGCGAGCAATCTGCTCTATCTCCAGTCGGTTGTTACAATACTGATCGCCAACCTGACGATCGGCGAGCCGGTGACATGGTTACTCGTCGTGAGCACGGCGGGTGTCGTGTTCGGCGTGTATCTGAGCAATCTGCCTGTGAAAAAAACGGCTGCGAGCGTGTCTGAGCCTAAACATTAGTATTTTTTATCGAAATCATATAATATCAATTAACTAAAAATAGTACACAGGCGGGAAACGTTTGAAGGCCGATAAACGTGACATAATCATTGTCGCGCGGGACGTTTGGAGCGAGGTGCGGCGCAGGCGGCATTTCCTCGCAGCCGAGTGGGCGCGGGAACGGCGTATTCTGTATGTCGAGCCGCCGGTTTCGGTGCCGAGGCTGCTGGCAGGGCGTCTGGACGAATCGCAGAAAAAAATGAAAAGCGCCTCGCATATTCTCAAACCGCCCCGGAAGATCGCGGACAACATTTTCGCGGTCACCCCGGTCAAGCCGTTTCCGGACTCCGCGCCGGGGATGAAGGATGTCAACGGTCTGATTTTAGCGCGGACGGTGCACGCCGCCGCACAGCAGCTCGGCTTCACAGTCCCGGTCCTCTGGATCACGCCGGAGTACGGAGTACGGCTGCTCGATCACGTTCCGCATTCGGTGTCCGTGTACGACATCACGGACGACTGGACACACGCCGGTATCCCTGAAATGCAGAAGCGGCGGATCGCGGCGGAAGACGGCGAACTGCTCAGGCGCGCGGATATTGTGTTCGTGGTGTCGCCGAAGCTGCTCGAAACCAAGCGCGACGCCCGCCCGGACGCGATTCTGATGCCGAACGGTGTCCTGCCGGAGATGTACGAGTCGGCGGACAACTCGACGGAGCCGCCCGAACTCGGGGCTGCGAAAGCCCCACGCGCGGGTTACACCGGAACACTCCACAGGGATCGGCTCGACATCGACCTGATATGTGCACTCGCGGAGCGCGCTCGCGGAAAATATTCGATCGTGCTCGTCGGCCCGAACCTACTCTCTCAGGCGGCGATCGACGAACTCTCAAGACACGAAAATGTGACACTGATTCCCGCTCAGCCGTTCGACCGGCTGCCCTGTTTCACCGCACATTTCGACGTCTGCATCATCCCGCACGCGCTGACACCCTTCACGCACAGCCTCGATCCGATCAAGGGATACGAATATCTCGCATCGGGAAAGCCTATCGTGACAACGCCGGTGGACGGGATACTTCCTCTGCGGGAATACGTCGCGCTCGCGGAAGGTGCGGATGCGTTCCACGCAGCAGTCGAGGCGGCGATTGCGGGGCACGGGGTGTCCGACGCGGCGGCGCGGCGGGCGGCGGCACGCGATAACTCGTGGCAGTCCCGCGCGCGGGAAATCGAAAAGATTTTAGACGCACATATAAATGACAACACCGGCCGCGGAAGCTGAGAGCCGGACACGATTCAATGAAGATACTGATCGCCGGCAAATCAAGCGATATCGCTCAATGGCAACAAGCGTTTGCCGCGCTGCCGGGCGTAGAAACAGAGACATTCGACCCGGCGGACGGGCTTGCCGTCTTCGACGAGCGCGAGGCGGCTTCAAGAGTTGAGAGCCGGATCGCCGCCACAGGAGCGGATGCCGTTTGCGCGGCGTGCGGGCTGGAATACCGAGGCGCGGTGTCCGCTGCCGCGCTCGGCAGCGGCACGCATGTCATTTCGGAAACACCTATAGCCGAAACGGACACCGAACGAAGGCTCATAATCGAGTCGGCGGAGAACAGCGGCAAACTCTTCATGGCTGCGTGCCCGCCGCTGTTCCGGCCGGGAATGCTCAGGCTGATTACGCTTATTTTCAAGGGCACGATCGGAAAAGTGCGCTCGGTAAATGTAACGTCTTATGACGATAGAAACGACGGCGGCGACACAGCGCGGTTCGAATACAGCATGGAGGCATACAATTCCATCGCGAAACAGTTCGGCGATTTAATCTGCCTCGCCGGGCGCATTTCCGGCGCAAAATTCAATGCGGTCGGGGCGAACGAACCGAAATCGGATTCATCCGATTCGGCCGCGGTGTCTCTTATCGGCAACGGAGTTGGAGCGGAACTGCATACGCGTAGGTATGATAAGTCGGACATGCGACTCGCCGACGAGTTGTCGAAAAGTCTGATCGACGTCCCGGCAAACGCATCGTTCATATCGGAAATACGCATAGAGGGCGCGAACGGCAAAGCCGACTATTTCATAGTAAACGACAACGAACTTTTCATATTGAAAAGCGGCGGCAAGATCAGACGGGCATCCATGCCTCTCAAGGATTGGCGCGCGACGTGCGCGGAAAGTTTCGCCGATTTCGTTTCGCGAGGGATAAACCCGTTTCTGGATGCGCGCGCGGCGGCGGAAGCGGAAGCGCTCGCGGTGAAATCAATGGATCACCTCAGAGAAATCCACTACTCCGAGCGCAAACGAAAAATGAACGAAGCCCGGCCTGCGAATCTGCCGCAAACCCTTAAGCCGATCGAGGATGACTCGCCGCTCCCGAAACTCTTGATGCCGTATGAGGATTACCTGAACGGTTACAGCCGGACCATCGGAGAATCGTTCCGGATAAAACTTTTCGACACGCCTACGGCAAACAAAAAGATGTGCAACATGAAGAAGTTCACGCACCTGTCGGTGCCGACGCTCGCGGGAGTAGCGCGGCGGCACGGTTGCGTTGTAGAGACAGACGACCTTACGAAATTCGCACTGCGCGAGGGGCCGCTTACAGCGGATGAAATTAAAGCCATCTGGGGCATAGAGTTCGACGACAGCCGCCCGGCCGTCAGCAGCGAAACACTCCGCGCGGCGGCGCGGAAAGCTGCGGACTCGCTCGATCTTTCCGGCGCCGACCTGATAGGCTTCTCATTCAACGAACTAACACATACCGGATTTACGCTTGAACTTTGCCGCGAGGTTAAGCGCCGGGTTTCGACGCCGGTTGTTTTCGGCGGCTTATTCGAATTCGGAAACGACGAGATGGAAAGCGCCGCCGATTTCGCGATAAGAGGCGACGGCGAAATCCCTCTTCTACTGCTCGTACAGCACCTGAAAGGCGAGTTGCCGATCGAAAACATTCCGGGATTGTCGTTCCCCGACACCGGCGGATCAGGCGGCGGCGCCCGCGAAACATTTACCTGCGACATCAGGGTGCGCGGAGTCCCGTTCTACAACCCGGAAGTGTCAGCGCTATACGCACGCAACGGTATCACTCTTTATCCTTACATGTCCATCAACGGATGCCCGCACAAGTGCGCGTTCTGCGCGAGCAGCTTCTACGGACGCCGCGGGATGCTTGAACCGTCGGAAACGCTTGACCAACTCAGGCGAATTGTCGAAGAAACCGGAGCGCGGCATTTCTATTTCCTGAATAACCTTCTCAATATCAATAAACGCTGGATGAACGAGTTTCTCGACGGCCTGATCGAAGGCGGCCCGCGCATCCAATGGAGCGACTCCGCTTGTTTCCACGGCATCGACGCCGATACGGCACAGAAGATGTATCAGGCCGGCTGCCGCAAGCTCACATGGGGTATCGACGCTTCGAGCGAACGCATGATGAAGTTGATAAACAAACCGGCGCAGAGTTTCGACAGGATCGAATCAATCCTGAAAACAACGAGGAGCGCCGGAATACGCAATGAGGTCAACCTCATCGTCGGCCTTCCTTACGAAACGCTGGACGATCTCGACTGCGCGTTCAGGTTCCTCGAACGCAACTCAGAATTGATTTCGATTGTGAACTGCGCCGCGTTCTATTACTCCGAAGGCTCGCCATACTTTTGGACGCCCGAGAAGTTCGGCCTCATCAAAAAGGGAAACACGTTCGACGAAAAAGACGGCCTTAAGTGGGCGGCGAAATCCGAATATATAAAAGAAGCGTATCGGAAAGCCCGCGAGTTCCTCAATGAGTATGATAAAGAACATTATTGGAATGAGTATCATTTTATGTATTGAGCGTTCGACAGCAGTTGTTTTTAAATTGGAGCGGCACGTGATTTGTGATATATTATGACGTGACTTAACGGGAGGGGAATCATGAAGAAATCAACGGTTATAACAGGGTTGGCAGTCATTATGGTCGCGTTTGCCGCGGCGGCTCTGCACGCGGCGCCGGCGACGGGCATGGCTAAGTTCGAGAAGCAATTCGCTTCGCCGTCGCTGAGATACGGCAGCGCGCCGTTCTGGTCGTGGAACGAGAAACTCGAACCGCACGAGATGGCGCGCCAGCTCGATGAGTTCCACAAGGGCGGATACGGCGGCGTTTTCATGCACGCGCGCATCGGCCTGATCTCGCCGTACATGGGAAAAGACTGGATGGACGGCGTTAAGCTCACCGTCGAGCGCTCGAAAAAGTACGGTATGTACGCTTACCTGTACGACGAGGACAGATGGCCGTCCGGGTTCGCCAGCGGTGTGGTGCCGAAAAGCAATCCTGAGTATCGGGGCAAGGCTATCATCATGATCGAGTCCGAGAAGCCGCTGACGCAGGCGGACATGAAGCCGGAATGGAAAGTCATTCGTGTTTTCGCGGTGGATAAGCTCGGCAGCCGCCTCATATCCTCCGAAGACGTGACCCCAGCAGCGGACGCCGATGTTAAATTCAAAAGCGGTAAAATTCTCCTTTATTTCATCCGGGCATACGGAAGCAACACTGAATGGTTCAACGGCGGGACATACATCGACACGATGAATCCGGACGCAGTCGGCAAATTCATCAGCACAACATACGACGCCTACTACAAGGCAGTCGGCAAGGAATTCGGAAAAACTGTCCCCGCAATCTTCACCGACGAGCCGTGTTTCTTGCAGCGGAGCACTTTTCCGAACAACAGCGTGCCGTGGACAAACAGATTTTCAGCGGCTTTCAAAACCAAATACGGATACGCAATCGAAGACAACTTCCCGTTCCTGTTCTACGATTCGCCCAAACCGAAGCAGGCCATGCAGGTGCGGCTCCACTTCTGGTCGCTCGCGACGGAGATGTTCCGCGATTCGTTCGGCAAACAGATTTACAACTGGTGCGGCGCTCACAACATCGAGTTCACCGGCCATTATATGTGCGAGGACAACTTTCAGGACCAGATCAAATGGATCGGCGCGGCTATGCCGATGTACGAATACATGCAGCAGCCGGGCATCGACCATCTCGGCAGGAACATCAACGATGTGCTGACCGCGAAGCAGGCCAGTTCGGCCGCGCATCAGTTCGGCCGCCCGCTTGTTCTCACTGAACTCTACGGCTGCGCCGGATGGAACCTTTCGCTCGAACAGATGAAATGGATTGCCGACTGGCACTACGTTCTCGGCGTCAACTTCATGAATCAGCACCTCGCATGGTACACCTCGCGCGGCATCAGGAAAACCGACTACCCATGCTGCATCAGTTATCAGTCGCCGTGGTGGCGCTATCACAAAACTTTCGCCGACTACCTTACCCGCGCCACATACACGACATCGCAGGGCGACTACATCGCGGACGCGCTCGTCCTGCATCCGATCACGAGCGCATGGACTGTTTACATGACAACGAACTTCACGCCCACCGCGGCCCTGAGCGAAAAATACGTCAACCTGATAATGACACTCAGCTCGAATCAGGTGGACTACGATCTCGGTGACGAAATCATCATCTCGCGCCACGGCAAAGTATCCGGAAAGAAATTCATCGTCAACAAGATGTCTTACGGCGCCGTCGTCGTGCCAACCGGCACCACGCTTCGCGCGAGCACGGTCACTCTACTGAAAAGATTCATCGCCAACGGCGGAAAAGTCATAATGATGGACCCCGCCCCGCAATACATCGATATGGACAAACCGCTCGAACTCAAAGGCGCTGTTTCCGCAGCCGACCCGGCCGACGCGGTTGCAAAACTCGTTTCCGCACTGCCCCATCATGTGAAACTCTCACCGGCCGCGGACAAAGTCTATCTGAATCAGAGGAAAATCGGCGACAGCTACATGTTGTTTTTCGTCAATACCAGCGAGACCGACGGAGTTGACACATCAGCAGTCGTGCCGTACACCGGAAGGGTTCGGGAGTGGAACCTCTTCACCGGCAAAAAGGCAGATTACGCGGCGTCTCAGGCAGCGGGCAAAACGACTCTTAAACTGCACTTCGAACCCGCCGGATCAATCCTGCTCAGTATCAGCCCGAAAGAGAAATATGTCGCCCCCACGAAAAACGGAGCCCCGACCGGCGCGCCCGTCAGGACCGAAGAACTGCCCGGCGAATGGCAAATTGTCAGCTCCGACCTGAACGCGCTGACTATCGACAATGTAAGATACACACGCGAAGGGGACACCGACTGGACTTACTC
>CAYPEK010000019.1:0-16672 GCA_964409645.1 uncultured bacterium
CGGTTTTCCGATCATTCACCATATTATTCTATTAAACGACAATTCTAACAATATGTTCAATTAAGAGTAATGAAATAATATTCAATCTTCGTCATTTGCTTTTAGGAGAAATAACCAAGGCCTTCGAGGATGCGGGTCATGTGCGCGGTGTCTTCGGGGTCGGTTTGACTTCCGGCGGCAGAGTCCGCCGAGAGAGGGGCTTCACTCCTCACCGGCTGCGCGGCGAGGCGCTCCGGGGTGAAAATTCGCTCCGGCAGGCGCCCGTCGAGCCCTTCCGGAACGGGCAATCCCGCCGCGTAGAGAACAGCGGGCGCGATGTCGGCGATCGAAAGCCGCCCCGCGTCCGCGCTGCCACGGATTCCCGGCCCGGCAGCGATCAGTATGCCGTCGCGAATGTGGGTGCCCGTCTGCGCTTTTGTCGGAATGTGCCACGGAACGGCGTCGATTATCGCCGGATATTCCGATGCTTCGGCCATCGTGCGGCAGTCGGCAAACTCTATCAGCAGATCGGGCGCGGCGGCGGCGTGCGGGCCGTCGTAAAGCGATTCCCGCTTATGCGCGGCAACCACCGGCTTGAAACCGGACAGCGGGTCCCGCCAATCGAGAAATCGGGCGGCGATCTCGTCCCGCACGCGCTCGAACTCCTCTCCGGGCGCGACAATCCCGCCGTCGAATCTTCCGGCGGCGTTTATGAATATCTCAGCGAACGGGCCGACAAGCGCGGGCCCCATGAAGGCGCGTGTGCGGCGCGGGTCGAAACCAATCTTCGACGGCGCGTAATTCGGGTCCGCCGACAGCGCGCCGGGCGTCGCTACTGACGGCGATAGGAATCCCCATTCGGCGAGCAGACGATTCGGGAACACAATTTTCTTCGCGGGGCCGAAACCGTGGTCGGACATAACGATAACAGTCGTTTCCGGGCCGCCGAACACGCGGATCAGCTTTGCGAGTATCGAATCGGCCGCTTCGTAGGCGCGCGGGATCGCCTGCGGCTCCCATGAGAGATCGCAACGCGGATTCGCCGGATGCGAGACATCCCACGAGTGCCACATGCGATGCTGGAGTTCGTCGGTGGCCGAGCAGACAAACATAAGGAAATCCGGCGCGAGATCCGCGAGCGATTCGGCTGCGGCTGCGCGGTCGAGGTCCATGCGTATCCGAGCTTCCGGTTCGCGTCGCGGGTTGATAAAGTAGCCGTCGCGCAACTCTGCGGTCTCGTCGAGAAAGCTGCCTATTCCGGCGGCCGTCTGCCTGCGTTCCGGCGGGTGAATACTCGCCGCGGGATTCGGCAACCCGCTTATCATGAATCCGCGCACAGGTTCCGCCGGATATGTCATAGGCACGTTGACGACGCCCGCGGAGAGACCGTGGCGGTTCATCGCGCCCCAAAGTTTTTCCGCGCGCGCGTCTCCGGAGCCGAGCGGCAGATTGCGGAGATCGCGTTTCATTTCGAAGAAATTGAAAATGCCATGTCGGCCGGGCTGGACACCCGTGACGGCGGTGGTCCATGCCGCGGCGGAGTGCCAAGGTATGGTGGATTCCAGAGTCGCGCGGCAGCCGCGCGCGGCAAGCGCCGCAAGATTGGGCAGCCGCCCCGTGCGCATGAGCGGGTCGAGCACGGCAGCCGTGCCGCCATCGATTCCGAAAAGGATTACTTTAGACTTCCCGGCCATTAACCGAGGCCGAGGACGCGGCGAGCGTTGTCCCGGAGTATTTTAATGCGAGTTTCCGGATTGCCCTCCGTCGCAACAAGCACCTTCGACATAGCCATAGCCTGCGGATAGACGGGCCAGTCGGAGCCGAACAGCAACCTGTCCGGGCCGATCCGGTCAATCATCTCGTGCAGGTGCGCGGGCGGCTGACCGCTGACTTCGAGTAAAACGTGCGGGTGTTTCTCGGCGATCTCGAGCGCGGACCGGTACTGATTCATCGACGAGTGGCCGAGAATGCACGGGGAGCCTTCGAGCGCCTCCGCCATCGCCACGTAGTGCGATATGTCCGCATGCTCGCGCGCCTTTTTGGGCTCGAAACCGTTGAAGCCGCTGTGCGCCAGCACCGGCATCCCGCCTGTTTTCTCCTTCCACATACGCAGAAGTTCGAGCGCGGGAGGTGCATCCACCGACATCATCTGCATCTCGGGGTGCATTTTCATGCCGCGCGCGCCCATTGCGAGATACTCGTCTATGAGCTGTTCGCGCCGCTTGCTTTTCGGGTGAATCATACAGAAGAAGACGAGCCGGTCTCCCGAAGACTGTATCGCCCTGCCGAAACGCGGCGTGTTCGACGAGAAGGAAAAATCGAGGGAGAGAGACACGCTCTTATCGATCTTCAGCGCATCCATCTCGCGGACAATGTTCGGGATGGTGTGAGTGTGGTGCTTGCCCCGCTTGAGCGGCGAAAGCGCGCACGGGAGGTAGTCCTGAACGCCCCACTTCGGCCGTTCTTCGTAGAAGTTCTGGCCGGTGTAGATGTCGAGGTTCACCTTGAGGTCCGGCCCGAAATTATGCAGCATTTCGGGCGTCTCGCGGAGCACATCGACCTTCGGAGCAAGCAGAAGCGTCCAGCCTAGGTGCGTGTGGAAATCTATCATTCCATCAAGCCCATCGACGTTAAGCGCGAGCCTGCCGTCCTCCAGTTGTTTGAAATAGCCCAACTCAGTTACTTGTCGCCAGTTGTCAAATTTACGTTTTTCCATGACTATTTATTAACAAAAAAATGCGATGATGGCAAGTGCGGCGATGGATGACATCACTTTTGCCCCCGTCTCAAGGGTGGCAAACTTACGTAAGGGAGTCTTTCGCGGCCGTCGCCCTGTCCGCGCCATTCATGCGGACGGCGGCGCCGACATTTCGGCCGGCGAATCTATTTTGATAATTTCGGGGACGAGCAAAGTCACTGCCGCGATTGCCGCGATGCACGCGATGCCGCCCGCCATGACTGCGTACGGCGCGCCGAGGTAGTGCGCGGCGGTTCCCATGAGGAAGTTGCCGGCGGGCATCATCCCGAGAAAAACAAAGACGTAAAGCCCCATTATGCGGCCGCGCAGGCGCTCAGGCGCGAGCAGTTGGAGTGTGCTGTTCGACATCGCGATACCGGCGATCGCTCCGAATCCGGCTCCGGCCAGCAGAATAAAGGCAACAATGAAACTTTTTGCGAAAGAGAAAACGCAGATCACAACAGAGAACAGGCCGAAGCAGAAAATAATCCGCAATCCCTGTTTTCTGCTCTTCCGAGCCAGAGCGAGCATAACCGCCGCCACCACCGAGCCGACACCCGCCCCAGCGAAAAGAAAACCCAGACCGTCCGGCCCCATGTGGAGTATTTTTTTCGCGAACACAGGCAGAAGCATCAGTGCGGGCAAACCGAATATGCTCGCCACCGACAATATACAGAGCACGCCGAGCATCCGCCGGTCTTTTATGACATAAACAAACCCTTCCTTCAGGTCGGATAACGCCTTCGAGCCGTTTCCCGCCGGACTAGCCAGTTTAAACAGGTCTTTTTCGCGTATCATAAAAAGCGCGGCTATCACGGCAATGAAAGAAATCGCGTTGATCGCGAAACATTGTGCCTCGCCTACCGCCTTGATGAGGAGTCCGCCTATCATCGGGCCGATCGTGCGCGCCACATTGAACACCGCCGAATTCAGCGCAACCGCGCTCAGAACAGAGTCCTTGGGAACCATTTCGGAAACGAAACTCTGCCGCGCGGGCGAATCGAATGCCTGTATCGCTCCCGCGAGCGCCGCGAGCACAATCAGCGTCAGTTCATTGTAATGCTTCGTATAAACGAGGACGGTGAGCAATATCGCCTGCACGGTAAACGCCGCCTGCGTGGCGACGATCATCTTCCGCTTGTTAACCCGGTCCGCGACAATCCCCGCCGGAAGCGAAAGAAACAGAATCGGGAGCGAGTTCATCGTCGTCAGGAGCCCGAGCGCAAACACCGAGTCCTTGATGGTATATATAAGCCAGCTCAAAGCGACCGTCTGCATCCATGTGCCGATGGTCGAAACGAGTTGTCCGACCCAGAACAGCCGGAAATTCCTGTATCTGAACGCCGGAAGCGTGCTTTTCACTGAGTCGCGAAAGCTCAACCGCCTGCCGCCTTTTCTTCGCAGCCTGCAAAGACCGCGCTTCAATTAATATCCATCAAAGGCAAATCTATTTCAATATAAAAAATATTGAAAGATTAATCGCTCCCACGCTCCGCGTGGGAGTGAGGCACCCGGACGCTCCGCGTCCGCCGACGCGGGAGCGTCGGAAGAAGCATTCCCACGCAGAGCGTGGGAACGATTATTTATTCACTCTATAGAAGGAAAAACGCCGGTTTGAAAACCGCACTCTTACTCGAAGAAATTCCTTATCTGAATGTTGAGCGCATTTGCCAGTTTTAGCAGAGTGGAAACGGACGCCGCCGTGTTGCCGAGTTCGATCTTGGAAATCAGACTCTGAGACAGCCCGGTTTTCACCGAAAGCGTTTTCAGCGTGTAGCCGCGTGTTTTGCGGAACATGCGCAGCCGCTCGCCGATGAGTCTCTTGAGCTCCTGTTCCGGATCGGTGTAAATGCCGAGTTCGCGCACCGCGCGCTGTATCGTATCTTCCAGAATCTTCATATCGAACGGCTTCTGCAGATAGTCGAATGCGTCCTGTTTCATTGTCGTCAGCGCTGATTCCACGGACGGGAAACCGGTGGCGACGATTACGCACAAATGCGGGTCCTGATGTCTGACCGCTTCGAGGAGCGTTTCTCCGCTCTGACCCGGCATCTTCAGATCGAGTATCATTATATGAAAATTCTCACTTTTCAGCAGGTCGAGTACGCCTTCGTTATCGTTCAATACCTGTACAATGTAACCGACTCTTTCGAGATACAACCTCACCACATCGGTGAATGATTTATCGTCGTCAACAATCAGGATTCTTATCTTCTGTTTTTTTGCCATTATCTTGTCCTTTTTTCATTTAAACACAGTGAAATCATCCGGCCTTTATCGCAAGTAATTATACACAAATATTCCAAAAAAGCAATCGGACAACTGACAAAAGCGGTATAAATGTGAACAAATATTAAAGAATCTCGGCTCCTGTTCGTTAAATTTCTGCAATCGAAATATATTTGAATTAAAGAATTACAATCGCAATTTATAAAACAAATTAATTATAACAAAAACTCCGGCTTTCCGTTAATTCGACGATCCTGAATATTATATAGATTATAAAATGATTAATTTATTGATGTTTATCTCATCACAACTACGCCCTTGGTATAATCGAATGAGCTGCCCCGGAAATTGCCCGTTGATACCGCATGAATATTTATAATATATAACCCATTCGCTACAAAATTGTTATTTCCGGAAAAAGAAGTTCCGGACCAAATGCAACCATTGAGAATCGAAGCATATCCGAATTGTGTGCAGATATTGCATTCTCGGTCGAATCCGGGTGAACATGATGTCAAATAGATATACGGTTCATAATCGAGATACCGAACAAGTTTACCGTCGAGTGAATATATCTGCGCCGTTACATTAACAGGAAAGTCGTTGAGAGAAAATTGAATCAAAAGCGGTGTTTCCGGCGACGGACTGAATGGAAATTGATTCGGGTATGGCTCCTGCCCTTCGACAAACCAGAAACGATTCGGAGGAACATCAGGAATCGATAAATATGCACCTGTATTTGCAAGAGTTTCAACACTTGAAATATCACAAGTCTCCGGATATTTGC
The DNA here is from genome assembly GCA_964409645.1 of uncultured bacterium. GTDB lineage: Bacteria > UBP15 > UBA6099 > UBA6099 > UBA6099 > CAYPEK01. The sequence goes on from CAYPEK010000019.1 coordinate 5,733, forward strand.
CTTCCGCCATGTTCGAGTCTTTGGCAACGATACAAAAATAAATATTTGAGCCCGGTGTCATATATTCGCCGGGTATCGTCGCCGTGAACGTCCCGTCGTCTTTCAGAGTCGATCTTACATTCACTGATTGATAATAAGATGATGTCGGATTATTGGTAAAGTATAACATCAACCCGTCGGACGGGATATCGTCCGGGATCGTGAGCGATGAATCGAGGGTTACGATTGCGGGAATTGATATTGGAGAGTTCTGTATAAAAGTTCCGTTAAGAAACGACGTGGGGTTAAGAGAAATCTGTGGCACTTGGCCGCAAGCGCAGTAGGCGACGTTTGAGGTGGTGGTTCCGCCGTATGCAGAAGACGTATTCGTGCTGCTGTTTCCGCATTCGTTTGCCATGCTGTCGATGGATAATGCGGGAATAGAGTAACCGACACCATCTTGTATTGTGCGCTCATAAGGATTCGGAGAGGATGAATCAAGAACGATTGTGCCGCCAAGTTCAGTTGATGTAAATTTTATGCTTAATCCTGAACATTCGCCTAATGTTCCATCATAGTAGCATTTTGTCGGAAGTGTGTAACTTAGCCGTGCCACTACATCGCCGCTTGTGGTTATGCATGCCGGTGGAATACCTCTGCATGTGAGAGTTGCCGGACCGGGTTTGACAGCATAGCATGGAAATGTCGTAACCGCCAGTCTCGTCGTCATCGTCGCCTGTGTCGGAAAATTGTTCTTTCCCGAATCCTCGCATACTTCCGAAAGAACATTACAAAGGTCAACTGTCTGAACAAACGTGCCGTTTGATTCGTCTCCCGTGTCGAATACAAGATCGTAAACCGACCCGACCGATACTGAGGAAGACAGGCTCTTAAATTCAATTCTTGTCATTACGAAATTATCCGTCACGGCTGTGGTCAATTCGGCGTCCTGATTCCAGACATAAACCCCCGCTCCTAGTCCGTCCGTGCTTGTGAAAATTTTCTGGCAGCAATTCAGACTGAACAGCGTACAGGGATTCAGACTGAATTTACTGTCCGGGTCAACTGTGCACGCGGGCTTCGTGCAGCTTGTTCCTTCGCATGTGGCTGAATCGGCAAATACAGTCGCGTCATATTTAATCTTGCTCTGCCAGCCGGCTATTTCGGCTTTATTCGTGTAGTTTCTCTGATCGAACACAACGTCAAATGTGTATGCCTTACTTGGATACACTACATAATTAATAATATTATCCTGCGCTGCTCCGTCCGCGACATCGGCGGTATTGCAAGGCGTTCCGGTCAAGGTGTATTCGCCCTGTTTTAAAATGCAAACATCAGCCCGCGCCGAAGAGCATAAAAATATGAAAATCGCTAAAATCACATGCCATATTGTTTTTGGGTTACAACACATAACCGGCACTCCTTTGTATGTGCTCCCCCCATATCTGTTATTACTGTAAATCGATAAAAAGAATATAACTTACTATATACATTTTGTATTACTCATTTGTCGATTGTCAAGCGAAACACTCATATCGGCGTTGTTGTTTTTCTTTCCGCCGCACGGCCGGCTGATTCGTTAGCCTCTTCACTATTGTGAATCTATCTCTTATGATAATGTGCATGAAGTTTAACCCGACCCGATGTCTCTGGACCGCCATTACGGTCTTTTTCATTGCTATGTCGGTTGTTATGTTTGCAAGCGAGCTGCGCGGACAAACGCTCCCGGACGGTATGCCGATGCCCGATCCGAAGCGTGTGCAAATGATGCAGGCGATCCAGCCGGGCATCGAGGCGTACAAGGCGAAGAATTTTAAAAAAGCGGCGGCGGTATTCGACAAATATCTCGCGGCGCATCCCGGCGATTCGACGGTACTCGGACTGCTCGGCGCCTGCCACCTTCAGATGAAAAGATACACCACCGCGGAGTCGCTGTTTGCGGCGGCGGTGGCGGCGAACCCGGATCAGACGGATTCGCTGATCGGGCTCGCCAATGCACGGATCAACCTTAAAAAGTACCGCGAGGCCGCGGACGCACTCGAAGCTTATGTCGCCAAAGAGAAAAAAGCCGACATCAACGTGGTGGCGGTTCTCGCATCGGTATATTTCGAACTCGGCAAGTACGACCAGACGATAGAGTTGTTCGACGCGCTGATCGACAAGATGCCGGACTCCGCCGAGATTTGGTTCAATTACGGAGTCGTTCTCAGCCGGATGAGCCGATGGAAGGAATCGCTCAACGCTCTCGAAAAGACGAAAGCGCTGAATCCGAAATATCCGGGCGTGGACGACTACATCGGCGTGGTTGCGTTTCAGATGCAGGACTACGACCGGGCGGAACCGGCTTTGCGCGGCGCACTGAAGAAGCACCCGAAGGACGCGCAGATTCTTGCCGCGCTCGGGGCGATCTGCGGAAAAAACGGACGCAGCACGGAAGCGGTGTCGTACTTCAAGCAGGCGCTCGCGATTGACCCGAATAGCAAGAAAACGGTCGCGAATTACATTGCCGTTCTGTCGCAATCCGGCAACAAGACGGCCGCCGCGACGGAGTCCGAAAAAGCGCTGAAGCGGTGGCCGAATGACCCTGACATGCTTTTTTCGCGCGCGGTGATGCTTTCGCAGAGCGGCCGGTGGGACACGGCTCTTTCGTATTTCGACAGAGTCCGAGCTCAGATTCCCGACTATCCGCATCTAAATTACTACATAGGGATCGCCGCGCTCCAATCCAAGGACATCGACCGCGCGAAAGCGGCGCTCGAAATCGAGGTGAAGGAAAGTCCGAACTCGGTTCCCGTGCTTTCGGCGCTCGCGGCGATTGCGAACTCTAAGAAGGAGTTCAAGACAGGCGAGGAGTATCTGCGCCGCGCGCACGCCGCCGCGCCGAACGATAAGCAGACGCTTATCGCCTACGCGTCGATCCTAACCCAGAACGAAAAGTTCGACGAAGCTCTCGAAGTGCTTAAGAAAGCGATGGGGGCGAAGCCGGGCGACCGCGATTTGATTTACGCGATGGCCGTACTGCGGATTAAGCGGAAGGAATATTCCGAGGCGGAATCCATGCTGCTCGCGCAACTCAAGAAATCGCCGAAGGACATCGATATGAGGAAACTGCTCGCCTCGTACTATGAGACGCGCACGGACCTCACAAATGCGATCACCGAATACAAAAAGATAATCGCGCAGACTCCGAAGGACATTGAATCGCGGATGACGCTAGCAGCTTTGCTGAAACGCAACGAAAAGAAGGATGAGGCGATCGCGCAGTACGAGAAGATCACCGAAATCGACCCGAAGAACGAGGACGCATGGCGTTATGCCGCCCGCCTGATGGAAGACCAGAAAAATCCGCCGGAGATAGATAAATTTTACAGGAAAATGGTCGCCGCGCTGACCAACGACGGATACGCCTACGGACGCCTTGGAAAAATGGCCGAAGACAGCGGCGATAAAGAACGCGCGATATCTTTTTATGAAAAGGCGCTGGCCCGGAAACGGATCGGCGATTACGGTGTTTATGCCGCACGCGCGAAGTTCTACGAGGAAAACAGCGACTTCATTCCGGCAGAGCTTCTCTACCGGCGCGGCCTGAACGCGCTTCTCGCGCACTCGCAGGAAGTTTATGCGAAGCTGATGAAAAATATCGAGCAAGGCGGCGGGCAACTCGACCTCAACAGCCTCATCGAGATCGGCGAGAAGGAACAGGACCTCGACAAGCTGATTGACGATGCGCTGGCGGGTGTGATGCGGGCGTTCGAGCGCAGAAACGACCGCGTGAGCGCGATCAATTACCTTCAGGAGCAGATGGAGCAGTACACCGGAAATAAGAAGCTCGTCAAGCAGCTTGCGTCGATGGAACGCGAGGCCGGCAACACCGACCGAGTTCTGCTGATGTCGAATCAGTTGCTTAACATAGACGTTCGCGACGCGGACGGCCACCTGTGGATGGCGTGGGCGTGTGAGAATAAGGGAGACATCCGGGACGCCGGGCTCGCTTACATGCGCGCGGTGGAGGCGGAACCGAACAGGCAGGAGTCGCTCGACGGGCTGCTGCGTATCTATCACGATCAGAACCGGATGGCGGACATTGTACCGTTCCTCGCCCGGAAGTACGGCGAAAACGAGCAGATCGACGCGCTCTGGGATGCGTATGCGAAAGCCGCCGCCGAGGCCGGCCTCCCCGCCCCTGTCCGCAAGGAAAACAAGAACGCTCCGAAGAATTGAGCGTGCAATTTAATCATCTGCTTTGGGCGACACGACATGAAGAAGATTGAAATAGTTTTATGGTATAAATGCAACACGCCGTGCGCGTTCTGTGCGTCGCGCGCGATGGGCGGCACCGGTTTCACGACCAAGCAGGCGGCGAACCTGCTCTCTTTGTACCGCACGGAAGGCGCTTCGGCGGTCGATTTCGGCGGCGGCGAGCCGACTCTCCGGGACGACCTGACCGCTCTTGTCCGCGCGGCGAAAAAGATCGGTTACAAACACGTCGGCGTGAAATCCAACGGGATGCGCTTCTGTTATCCGGCTTACGCCGAGGAATGCCTGAAAGCCGGAGTCGATGAATTTGCCGTGTCGCTCTGGGGCGGGTCGCCGCGGACTCACGACGCGCTCGCCGGTCGCGAGGGCGCGTTCGAGGCGACCGAGATCGGCCTGAAAAATCTCGTTGACGCCGGAGCGAATGTCTGTGTCGATTTTCTGCTCACAACCGAGTCGCTTCCGGAACTCGAAAGCGCTTCGGAGAGAATTGCGGTAGGAATAGGCGCAAAAAAGATGCGGCTGTGGGTTTACTCGCTCTTCGGCGCGGGCGCAACGGCCGATCCGGGGTTGCTGCCGAGACTCACCGACGCGGGAACGGCAGCCTCGCGCGCGATGCAGGCCACACGACGAAGCGGACTTCATATCGAAACTTCCCACATAATGCCTTGCTGTCTTCCGGAGGTGAGCCGAAACGCGTATTTCAATATAAAGAAGCTCGGCCTGTTGATTGTGACGCCGGGAAGCGCGTTCAGAGGCGAGGAATCGCCGTTCGAGGCAGGGGAGCATATTTCGGCGTGCCGTGGATGCTCGAAATCCGGAGTATGCCCCGGCCCGCGCGGAGAATATGTCGCGGTACGCGGTGCGGCGGAGTTTAATACCGTCAAAGCGGCAGCTAAAAATTAGTGGTCAAAGAATATTTCTACAAGTTGCATTGAATCCGAAAAAACTATGTATATAATATGATTATACATTAAAAAATCTCTCTTCCCATTTTGCTTAAGTTGATTAGCATAGGGATTCGAGGAGACCCGCGATGGAAAAGAAAAAGTTGCCCGCACAGAAAACTTCGGGGGGCTTTTACCCGCGCGCGAAGAAGGAACTCAAATTGTTCTTCAGCAGCGAGGAAGGAAAGATCACGAGGAAGGCAATCGTGAGAACGTCGGTAATGACCGCGCTGATGGGAATGATGGTCGAGGGTACTCTCGTTCACGCGCAGCATACCAGCGGAAATTCATACATTCATTATAACTGTTCGAGCCCGATAACGAACACGGGCTGCGTGGGAACCCACGTTTCACATAGCTCGCACGGATCACACGGGTCGCATGGCTCGCATGGTTCGCACGGGTCACACGGCTCGCACGGGAGTTGGTAACGGCGGCTGCCGTTTCATAAGACATCCATAATGAAAGGGGCATCATGGACAAGCAGAACGCTTTTTTCAAATTGGGTGTCTCGGAAATAAAACTAAAAATATCCACAAAAATTTATCCGGTCGAAGCGGTTCTCAACGCGGCGTATTTCTTTATAGAGGACTTTTATATATTCGCGGCGCCGGACGGAACGGCGGCGTTGAGCATCGAATTGAAAGCGAAGCGCAAGTTGGCCAAGGGCAAGCTCGAAGCGGCGGCGGGCGAATACTTCAACGCGCTTACGGCGGAGACGTTGCGCCTCAGCATCAACGAGGCAAACCAGAAGTTCCGCGAGACGCTGCTCGAACAGGCGATCGCGTCGGCGCTCAGCCCGGCGAAGCAGGAGCCGCCCGGCCCCGGAGGCCCCTCGCCTTCGGCGCGCGAGGAACTCGAACTCGAACTCGACGAGGAATTGAAACTGATTATCGAGCGGACGAAGAAGGCGAGCTATAAAGACGATCCGCTTGGAATATGCGTGCCGTACGGCGGCGAGGCGACTCCCGCGGCTAAATCGAAAAAGAAAGCTCCGAAAAAAGCAAAATCCAAGCGGCGCGGATGAATGCCGCCCGCAGGTTCCATTGCAAATGAAAAAAACTTTCGCTTACGAATTCGATAAAAGCATATACAGGCCCGAGGTGGTGCTGAAAGCGGTGGAAGATTACTCCGGCGCGGCGCGTTTCGACGTCACAGTCACGAAAAAGTCGGTACGGGTGGCGATATCGGGTATCCCGGCGGGCGAAGAGAACGAATTGCCGGGTGAATTCTGCAACTATACTCTCTATCTCATGAAAGCGATGTAAACGAAATGGCGAAGCGGTCCGCCTCAAAAAATACAAAACAGTCCGGACTCGGTTTCTTCAGATTCCGCGAGTTGCCCAACGGCAAAACGGTCGTTACTAACGACGCAGGTGAATACGCGATCCTCGACAAGGCGGATTTCGATCTCCTCGCGGACGGACGCCTCGACGAATCGAACAAGAACTATCTCGCTCTCAAGGGCATGGGTTGCCTCGGCGGCGACACGCCTCCCGCGTCCGCAGTCGAAAATTTCCGGCGCAGAAACATGTTCATCTTTCAGGGGCCGCTGCTCTTCATCGTCGTCCCCACCCTTCGCTGCAATATGAAATGCATCTACTGTCACGCAAGCGCGCGCGGCGCGAAAGACTTCGCGTTCGATATGAGCATCGCGACGGCGAAGCGGGTCGTTGACACTATCTTCGACAGTCCCGGCATCAACATCGGCATCGAACTGCAGGGCGGCGAGCCTCTTCTCAACTGGGAAGTCGTCAAATTCATCTCTAACTACGCTATCGAGCGGAACAAGATGTTCAAGAAGAATCTCCTGCTCACGATGGTGTCCAACCTTAGTTCGATCGACGACGAAAAACTCGACTTTCTCGTTTCACGCAAGGTCGGAATCAGCACGTCGCTCGACGGCCCGGCGTTCCTGCACAATAAAAACCGGGGCGGCGGTTTCGATAAGCTCGTGAAAAATCTGAAAAAGGTTGCCGCGCGGTATGGGACCGAATTCGAGCGGTACTCGCCCGGCGCGTTGACAACTGTCACCCGCCAGTCGCTGCCGTACCCGAAGGAGATAGTTGACACGTTCGTCGAGCTCGGGATCGAAGCGGTGCACCTGCGCCACTACAACCCGATCGGCGGCGCACATGCGGCTGCCGGCGAAGTCGGCTACTCTCCGCGCGAATTTCTCGATTTCTACGAAGAAGCGCTCGATTACATAATCGATTTGAATAAAAAAGGCACGATGATAATCGACAGGACGGCGTGGCTGTTCCTGCAAAAAATACTCACGGGGTTCGACCCCAACTTCATGGATTTGAGGTCTCCGTGCGGCGCGGGGATCGGCCAGATCGCGTTTGACTACGACGGCGGCGTTTACACCTGCGACGAAGGCCGTATGCTCGCTTCTCTCGGCGACGCCTCTTTCCGCATGGGCAGCGTCCACGAGAACTCGTACGATCAGCTTGTCGGCGCCGAGATCGTCAAGCAGGTCTGCCTCGCGTCGATACTCGACGGCGTCCCGCACTGCTGCGACTGCGCGTACAAACCCTACTGCGGAGTCTGCCCGCTTCTTAACTATGTCGAAGAAGGCAGCCTGTTCGCAAAGATACCTCAGAACCGCCGCCACATCATCAATCAGGGAGTGCTCGACCTGATCTTCACCAAGCTGCAGGACGAATCCGCCGCGAGCGTTTTCGTCTCGTGGGTCGAACGGGGGATCAATGCGGTTTGAGCTTAATTGACACCCGCGCAAGGATTCTCGATCTCAAGATAACGTTCCGTTGCAACAACACGTGCCTGTTCTGCGTCGCCGGCGACAAGCGTTTGCTTTTCAGCGACATTCCGGCCAAGGACATTCGCGCCGCGCTCGCCGAAAACAGCGGTGTCCGCGATACCGTCATCTTTACCGGCGGCGAGCCGACGATCCGCGAGGACCTGCCGGAACTCGTCCGCTACGCGCACGAGAAATGCGGCTACGAAACTATAGTGATACAAACAAACGGACGCGCCCTCGCCTACCGCGATTACGCCGAACTGCTCGTCGGGAACGGCGCGAATCAGTTCATGGTCTCCATTCACGGCCACACCCCGGCGGCGCACGATTTCCTCACCGGCCGTTCGGGCAGCTTCGCGCAAACCGCGGGCGGCATCTCGAATCTCGTATCTATCGGCGCGACGGTCGCCACAAACACAGTCATCACCAAATCCACATATCGCAATCTTCCGGACATCGCGCGGCTGATCGTCCTGCTTGGCGCCCGCCAGATGCAGTTTGCTTATCCGCATCTCGACGGCCGCGCGGCGGTGAACGCCGCCCGCATCGCACCGCCGATGACTCTTGTCATTCCTTATCTGCTGCAAGCGCTCGAAACCGCCGAGTGCGTCGGACGTGTCGCGCTCACGGAGGGATTCCCGCTCTGCATGTTGCCCGGCCGCGAGGGGCTCGCGCTTGAAACGCTGCACAAGAAGATTAAAGTTATCGACGAAGGCGGCGGAATCGACGATTTCGACGGCCACCGCGCGACGAAACTCAAGGCTAAAGGACCGCACTGCCCGCCATGCAGGCATTTCGCGATGTGTGAGGGCCCGTGGGACGATTATCCGAAACTCTACGGCTGGCGCGAATTCATCCCGGTGAAATCGACGCCTCCGCCCAGAAATAAACGAAAGCCGCACTCTAAATGAATAAGTTTGATTTCTACATATCCTACCTCTGCGGCGGCAGATGCGAATTCTGCTGCGTGCTCGACAAGATTAACTGGTTCCGCGACAACAAAACGCCGCCTCACGTGCCGTTCGATCAGGTGAAACAGATTCTCGATGAAAAACGCGCGGAAAGTTTCGATTACGTCACATTCACCGGCGGCGAACCGACGCTTCACCCTGAATTCCGGCGAATCCTCGAATACGCTAACGGGATCGGTATGCGCACGAGCGTCAACTCGAACATGTCGATGTTCGCCGGCCGTGATTTCTGCTGCGAATCGCTTCCATTCATAGACGAAATCGTCGCATCCATTCACGGCCACAATTCCCGCCTCCACGACACGATAACCGGAGTAAAAAACGGGTTTTCCCGCTTCATGCGCGGGGTGGACAACATCAACGAATTGAAACCCGACCTTTATCTTATAACGGATACGGTGTTGGTAAACCGCAACATAAAACATATCCCGGAAATCATGAATTTCCTGACGGGACTGCCCGCACTGAAGCACATTCTGATCTCAAACGTGAATCTGCCGCCGGACAAGCTCGACGGCCGCGAGCATCTCGTTCCGACGCTGATGGACGTCGAGGCCGTGCTGCCCGCGATAGTCGAAAAGGCGGAGGCGGCGTGCAAAACGCTGCGCTTCTACGGGATTCCTTTCTGCGTATTGAAGGACTACCACGCTTATTCGAGCGACTTGTATTTCGAGCCGAAAATGGTAATCGAGCGGGTCCGCAAAGAGGACGACATGGTTGACCGCGAGTACTCCGCGCCGAAACCGAACATGGCGAAAAAGAAGACAAAGAAATGCGCGCGCTGCATTTATCGCGAGACGTGCGGCGGCTTTTTCAACAGCTATTATATGCTTTTCGGCGACGCACATATCAAACCGATTGCGCGCGGGTGACGATGGACGAGAAAATGACAAAAAAGGAAACGGCGGCCGCCGAGCGCCACCAGTGGGTGCGGCTTACCGGTTCCTGCAACAATAACTGCGCGTTCTGCCTCGACAAGGACAATCAGAACGGGTCGGCGGTTCCCTTGCGTGTTGTTTATAAGCAACTCGCTGACGGGATTCGGGACGGCGCGACGCGGCTCATCCTCTCCGGCGGCGAGGCCACTTTGCACCCGCGTTTCTTCGACATCGTCCGTCGCGGGAAATCGCTTGGTTACAGGCGCGTTCAAGTCGTAACAAACGGCCGCATGTTCGCATACCAAGATTTTCTGCGCGCGGCCGCTGAAGCCGGCCTAGATGAGATCACGTTCTCGATGCACGGCCACACCCCCGCGCTCCACGACTCGCAGACGCGCATACCCGGCAGTTTCAGACAGTCGCTCACCGCTCTGAAAAACGCGCTCCGCGACGGCCGATTCATTGTTAATGTCGATATAGTAATCAATAAGCACAACTACCGCGTCATAGATAAAATAATGGATTTCTTCATCAGTCTCGGTGTGCACGAGTTCGACCTTCTTCATGTAACGCCGTTCGGTGATGCGTGGAAAAACCGTGATACCGTTTTCTACGAGCCTCGCGACGCAATGAAGTACCTCAACAAAGCTTTATCATATTCTCGGCGTGACGATCTCTTCGTCTGGACAAACAGATTTCCGGCCTCATATCTGACGGCTTATCCGGAGCTGATACAAAATCCGTTGAAGATCGGCGACGAAGTGCGCGGCCGTAGAGAATTGTTCGACAATTATCTGGGAAACGGCACTCCCCTTCCCTGCCGGGGCGCGCGTTGCCGGTTCTGCTTTCTTCAGGGATTCTGCGACTACCTCGAACGAACAAAGAAAGCCGTGGACACAAAGAAAGCCTCCGCACTGCTCATTCCTGCAGGCGGATTCAAAACCGCGAAACTCTTCTTCGGCCCTGCACTCAAAATCATCCGTTTCAATGCGAATTCCATTGACGAGCTTGAATTAAGCGCACGCTCAATCCCTGAGAATGTCCGGCTTGAATTCCAACTCGCCGATTTTTTCGGATTTGATAAATTCGTTAATAAATTGCGAAACAAGAATATATCCGCATACGCCGACAGCTTCGCGAATCTCGA
>CAYPEK010000019.1:16772-39972 GCA_964409645.1 uncultured bacterium
ATAAATTGCGAAACAAGAATATATCCGCATACGCCGACAGCTTCGCGAATCTCGATGCAGCATCGCAGACACCATATATAAAGTTGTTTCTTGAAATCAATGTATCGACCGCCGACGCGATTAAAGAGACTAAGAACAAACTCATCGCCGACGGAGTCTCATTGTTTTACCGCAACCGTATGACACTTGGCGAATACGCCGGACACGACGTTCCGTACCGGGAGTTTTTCAAAGGTGCGGCAATGAAAGCCTTTAAAACAATCAACGCCCCGATATGCGCCGCCGGAGTTAATACATCAAGACCGAAATGGAAACTCGACGTTGGGGCTCTCGACAGGTCAGGCGATATAGACGTAAAGCAACTGACTGAATCGTTCGTTCTGAACAGCTACTATGTTTTTCCGGCGGAGTGCGGCTCGTGCTCTATGAAAAAACGCTGCTCCGGCGTTCACGTCAACCATTTGCGCACGTTCGGTTTCAGTCCTAAACCGATAAAATGATAGTGATTTGGGATGCGAATATTTGAGTAAATCAGTCTGATCTTTTAATATTTATCGTGAAATCGCGGGGCTGAGGAAACAATTGGCTAATATCGGATACATGCAGGTGACGAGGCGGTGCAATCAGAAGTGCCGTTTCTGCTCGAACCCGGAACGCGAGGCGGACATGGGACTGCGGGACGGATTCGCATATATAGACGATCTTCGCGAAAAGAGATTCCTCTGCGTGCTTTTCACAGGCGGCGAACCGACACTCTCCGACGATCTGCCCGCCTTCATCTCACACTGCCGCGACATAAACTTCATGTCCAAGCTCTGCACAAACGGCCAGAAACTTGCCGACCGCAAATACCTTAAGTTGCTTTTAGACAACGGCCTGAATCATATCTGCATGTCGATGCACTCGCACAAGCCGGAAGTGCAGGATTCGCTCACGAGCAATCCCGGTTCGCTCGATAACATTCTGTGCGCGCTCGATAACATCGCTCATTATCCTGAAATCACGCTCGACATTCTCACGACGATAAACAAATACAACGCGGGCCACCTCAGTGGTAACATTCGGTTTCTTCTCGATCGATTTCCGTTTTTCTCGCACGTTACGTGGAACAATCTCGATCCGCGCATGAACCGCACAACGGAAAACCCGGACACCATACCGCGACTTCGCGACTTCCATCTCGAACTCGCGCTCGCGATGGATATGCTCGACACGGCGGGGAAACCGTTTCAAGTCGAGCGCGTGCCTCTCTGCTACATGGCGGAACATGCCGACCGCTCGACAGAAACGCGGCGCATCGTCAAACGCGAGGAACGCCTTACCTACTTCCTCGACGAGCGCGGCGCTCTTCGATGGAAGAACTGGGAACACGACAAAGCCGACTGCTGCGCTGTGTGTACGCTAAACGAGATCTGCGCCGGCCTCTACCAGAAAGACATATACTATTCGTCCGAGGAACTCTTCCCGGTATTCATTGATAAAAATGCCGTTATCGCAAAAATACTGGCCGGAGCAGCGCCTCAAAACGGCTGATGAAATGGCGAAGAAAAATAGCGACAACAAGCTGAAGGTAACACTCGTCACTTTCGTGCCTTACTTCCGCAAGCTGAGGAAGGTACATCAGGCAATGGCGCCGTTCGTTCTCAAAAACTACGCCGTCGCCGATCCGGATGTCGCCACGAAATGCGAAATAGACATTCTTATATTCGACGCCGACGATAACAGCGAAGTAATCCTGAAAAGCATTTATACGACACGGCCAGACGTTGCCGGATTCACTCTGTTCTTCTGGACAGCGGAAAAAGCTCTCGGAGTCGCCCGGCGGCTGAAATACATTTTGCCGAATGTGGAGATTATAGCCGGCGGACCGGAGCTTTCATCCGATCTATTTCGCGACACTGCATTTCTCGATTATGGCGTCCGCGGCGAGGGCGAAGAAGTTCTTCGTGCTTTTTTGTCCGCCAAACTAAAAAACAAACCGCCTAAGACAGTTAAGGGGTTGTTATATAGAGACACCGATAAAACCGTACGTGAAGCGCCGCAGAATCCCCCGGCGGACCTCGACTCCGTGCCGCCGGTTTCTTCGCTTCCGGATTTTATATCGTGGATCGGATACTCGCATGAAAAGAAGATGCCTCTCGAAATTTCGCGCGGTTGTCCGTTCAATTGCACGTTCTGCCGCTGGAGCATCGAGAAAACGCGCTTCAGATCGATAGATTCATTTGAAAAGGATGTCGCATTCCTTGAGGCTGTCATTCCACACCGGCACAACAACGCCGTCAATTTTATAGATTCATGTCTCGACATCGACATCGACCGTCTCAAGGATGCTCTTCGCGTCCTTAAGAAGCACAAAAGACCTGATATTCACTATATAGGATACTTTCTATTCCGCGAATTCGACGAAGAACTTGAGACGCTCCTTGAAGAGGCTAATTTCGAGACTCTTCAATTAGGTTTGCAATCGGACAATCCCGAAGTCTGCCGCGCGGCAAACAGAAAATGGTTCAAAAACAAATCGCTCGATACATCTATTTCCCTCGCGCGCAAATTCGACGTGCAGGTCGATCTGATATGCGGGCTGCCCGGCGATTCATACGAGAATATTAAAGGGTCCATCGATCGCCTCTACCACGCCGGGATCGACAATATCGTTGTATCGCGCCTCCGCGTGCTGCCTGAAACCGAATTGCGCCGATCCGAGGAAGATCGCGGCATGGTTGCCGATAACAAACCCCCGTATTTTATTTTCTCAACTCCTTCGTTTTTATTCGCGGATGTTTACAGAGCGATGAGACTTTCGGAGGGTATGCACGCCATACCGCTTTTGCTGAAACGCGATGATGTGTCTTTCATTGAGAAATGTTTCGGCAAAAACATAGTTGATATCTGCGAGGAAGCCGCCGAGAAAATACCCGACTGGAACGACAACATAATAAAATTCGGCAACGGCACGGCGGATGCCGTCCCAAAGCCGGACCTTGCGATATGCCTGTTGGATTATCTGAAAACTATCAGGCGGGACAGCGAAGACATTGAGATCGCAAATGATCTGCTGCTGTTGCGGCGAGCGGAGCTGATTCTGAACACAAAACGCGATGATATTTTAAATGAATCGCCTCGGAACCTACCCGCGACAAGCGACGATATATCGAAAAGAAAAATCCGGATGCCCGGATACGAGCAATTGTCGCTTAAGCGCAATATAATATCACCGGTCGGCGCTGAAGAATGGGGCCGTCCATTCAAGCAACCGAAAACATTCTTTATTTTCAATAATTACGAGCGAGACAGAATCGAGTTGATAGAAGCGGTTCGGCCTGAAATGGTGAAAATAATCTTCAAGCTATTTGAGAAGGATGTTTCAATCGATTCGGTGGCTGATTTCATTTCACGTGAATTTAAAGGGATAAGCCGCGAGACGTTCCTCTCATTCGTGGGAATGCTACGGAGCCGCGGCGCTTTTGTTTGCAGGGGGCGGCTCGGCGACGGACAAAGCAATGAAAAGCGAAAATAAAAAAGAAATAGTATTCTGTAAAGTCGAGAACCCGGCGGACAGGTCGCCGGAGCAGTTCGGATTGTCTCTTTCTTACGCGTTCGAGTACCTGAGCGCTTTTGCCCTTGAAGATAATGTCATCACGGATAATTTCCGATTTACCGTCGAAAGTGCGAGCCGCGACGACTTAGACGAGGAAGTGATTTTCCGCATAGCGCTGAGAAAGCCGTTCATGGTCGGTTTTTCGTGTTCAGTCGAAAATGTCAGGCGCTGCGCGGTACTCGCAAGGCAGATCAAACTCGGTTCTCCTGAGACTAAAATTATCTTCGGCGGCCCCGAGTTGTTTGCTCCCGAGCAAATTATGGAAAAATACACGTTCGTCGATTACGGTGTATCCGGCGAAGGGGAGCAAACGTTCCATGAGTTGCTTTTAAGCTTACTGCATAGCGGCAAACTCACCGATGTTAAAGGCTTGTGCCACCGCGATAACGACTGTGTCGTGATGAACACCGCCAGAAAGCCGATGGACGATCTTTCGAAAATACCTGTCCTGTTTACCGAAGGCCGGGCGGACTCGCTCTCAGGCCCAATCCTGTACGAATCCGCACGCGGCTGCCCGCACCACTGCACATACTGCCTGTGGTCGCCGTACCCAAAACGGTATTTTCCGATTGAGCGCGTAAAAAAGGAACTCGGTTTGCTGCTCGGCAATCCCAACGTGGAGCGCATCTTCATAATCGACTCCGATTTCGACTCCGACGTTCAGCGCGCGAAGGAAATCCTTACTTTCATAAAGAAGCGCGGCAGACCCGGCATCAAAGTATCCGCATTCCTGAACTTCTACGAGCCGGACGCCGAGCTATACGATCTCGTGGCTGAGCTTTTTCATGAAGTGCCGATCGGCATCCAGACGGTCAGCGGCCACCTGATGAAGGCGCTCGGCCGCGAATGGTTCGACATAACAAAATTCGAGAAAAGTCTCGAAGCAATTCTCGCGCGCATACCAGCCGAAAAGCTTTACATCGACCTCATGCACGGTCTGCCCGATGAGAAACCCGGCGATTTCTTCGAGACGCTTGTCTGGTGCGCTTCGCGCGGCCTCACACACATTAACTTCTTCCGTCTCTCCATATTTCCGGGTTCGCCTCTATCGAAAAACGCCGCAAAATTCGGATACGCAACCGACCCCGAGCCGCCGCATCTCGTTTATTCATCCAAAACTCTGACTTACGACGATATTCTCGATATTGAGACGATGATAGTGAATTACAAAGTTCTCGAATCTATCATGCGGCGCGAAGAGCTTGCCGAATTAGCGTCCACACCCGGATTTAAGGTTGCCGTGGAGCGACTTCACGAATGCCTTCCCGACTACGAGAAGCACTTCGTTCAGATTAACGAGTCGAATATTTCCGATGTGGACAACGGCACTCTCGCGCCCGCCGCGCTCGATTTTCTTACGCGCGCAATTAAAGATAAAAAAACTCAGGAAATAATCCGCAGAGGAATCAACGACCAAAGTTAACAAAACCTATTCAAATTACAACTGAATTCTACTAAATGCATCTATCAGGGTTTTACGGCTTCTCTCTGATATTTCATGTTCGGCATTCTTGGCTTCCCTCGACAATCTTCCGCGATAAGCCGCATCACGCATCAGCATCTTTAACGAATCCCTCATTGCCGCAGCATCCCCTCGCGGTACGAGCATCCCCGTTTTTCCGTCGTCGATAATTTCAGACAGCGCCTGCGTCGATGTTGCGACAACAGGTGTCCCGAGTGCCATCGCGAACGTGGCCGTGTTCTCCCCGCCGCTGAATTCGTCGTACTTCATCGGCACAACAACAACCGCCGCCGACGCAAGTGCATCTAAATATTCACTCTGCGGCATGAAATCGTGCCATTGCATGGCATTGTTATTTTTTGCGGAATCTTCGTCCCGGCTGCCGATCACGCGCAATTTATATGGAAGTCCTCGCGTAGCGGTCGCAAACGTTTCAGTATCACGCCTGTTGAATCCCGCGCAAAGTATCGATCCGCCGAATTGTTCTATTGCTTTTTTGCCGGGCTTTCTGTCGCCTTTACGCAATACTTTATAAGTGTCTGGTGATAGAAGACTTATTAAATATGCCGAGCACGGCAGGTGCATTAGCCGCGTCGGCTGTATCCCCGCCGCCACATATTTCTCCCGGTGCGCCCCCACATGGTGCATCCACACATTGCGCCTGTCTGACAGAAATTCCTCTAACGGCGATCCACCGTAAACCGCGCCGAGCCATCGCCCGAGACGCGTCACCGATTGAAGAAGATGTTCGTCCTCGATTACAAACGGCGGAGCGTCTCCGCCTTTCCTTGACATGAAATACCACAATAACAGCGCTTCCGGACTTTCGCAATAGACAACGTCCGCCGCTCGCGTTTCATTCGCGAGTCTTTTGAGAGCCGCCGTATCTATTTGAACATCGTAATGACGAGTCCAAAGTCCTTTTACAACGTCCTCAAACCCGAGAGTTGAATAACTTATCAGATGGCCTTCCCATCGCGTACCCCCGCGGGAAAAGTCCTCCCTTTCGTTATTTACCATCAGTATTTTCATAATTCACTATTTGGCAGCATCAAGAATCAATTTGTCTCCGGGTTTAACCCCGAGCGCCGCCGCATTTCCCGCGTTTGTCTCGATTGCGTACTTAATATCAATGTTGGGAGTTCGAACGATTCCGGACCTCGCCGGCACATCCGCCTTTACATCGGCAACGACGCCCTTTTCATCCACGTAGATCAAATCAATAGGGAAAAGCATTTTTACAGTGTTAAATGAGTTGCGGCCGGCGCCGTCGAATATGAAAAGCATTCCGGCGGCAGGGCCGATTTCCTTGCGCCCCGACAACCCGACACATCTCTTAACGAGGTCATCCGCCAACTCGACATTCATGCTGATTATCTTGCCGCTATCTGTTTTAAATTTTACATTACGCCTTTTGAACTTCACTTTTGCGGGATCGACGCCGTCGCATACCGAACCAAATGATACCGAACCGGAGTTTGCGTCTTTCGATGATGAACCGAGTTTGATACCGCCGTTGTCGTTTTTCACAATCAGTAACATCAGGCCGGCGGCGATCTTTTGACTTTCCGCATCGAGCCCCTGATTGTTTTCCGCGACACAGACAATATTGAAGCTCTTCGATCGTTCCATGGCGGGTGTCTTTTCGTCTCTTTCCGTCAACCATATATAAAGCCCGTTTTTTCCGCCGCTTCCTTCGAGTTTAAATATCAGGCTGCCGTTTTCCTTCCTGACATCGCCGCTGAACTTCAATCCGCCCTTAAACTCCTGACCGAATTTATACGGCGCAATAAGACTTTCCGCCTCATTCATATTAGAAGAACCACTGTTTTTCGTATTTTTATTTGAAACCGTATTTATTCTCTTCTTCTTCGGCATTGTTTCATTGTCCGCTTTGCGAAAATATTGCGTGCATACAATTCCCGCGGCAAGGACAATCAGCACTATCAAAACATTCCTTAAGTTCAGTCCGTTAGGCATGCGACCATCCTGTTATTTATATACATGTCCTTTATAACAGAAATGACAATGCCGGACAACCAACAATGCTATCCGCCTGTTTTCGTTGGGTAATATTTACGGTCGATTTAAAACTTTATCCGAGTCCAGACAGGAAGATGATCGCTCAGTGTGCCGCAGATTTTTGTAGGGCAGATACCGCTATCAGTAACTTCCGCGCCGCGTGTCACAATCACATCCAAGACGAATCTCATACCGTATTCCATTTTCGTAGTATAGCGCTTCTTGTACGGAATCGAAGTATGCGCATCCTTGAACCCGGAGGCAAAAAACACCTGCGTCGCCGAATCGCTGTGACCGCTCGATTGCAGATCGTTAAAATATGAAACAGTATTCATATCGCCGCCGATTACCACCGGCCCCGGGGTATCGCCGAGATGCGTGAGAATCTCCTTCGCCTGACCGGCGCGCATCTCATCTCCGTTTTGGAACATGCTGTCGAGATGCACCGAGTACACGCGAAGCGTCCCTTTGCCCGGCACCGCGACATCAGCCACGACCGCCATGACTCCACCGAGCCTCGGTTGCTGTTCGGCTCTTCCGGGGCCGGGCGGAATGTACCAGTTCTGCGTGTCCTTGTGCCTGATCTGGTCTAACCCGACAATCGGATATTTCGACAGCACGGCATTTCCATGCTCACATAAAGTCTTGTTGTCGTCGGTGGGAATTTTCGCCGGTCGCGGCAGCTCCATGTACTCTACGCCGTAAGCGTAATTCATGCCGAGCGCTTTCGCGAGATCGCGCGTGACGTTGCGGTAATTCGTCCGCGAACAGCCGCGATCCGACTCGCTTATCATAATGATGTCGGGCTGTGCGAACTCAGGGTTGTTCTTGAGCAGCGCCACCTGCTCGTCGAACTTCATCCCGCGTTCGAGGTTGTACGCTACTACGAGCAGCGGCTTGCCCTCCGGAACGGCGGCGGATTTATCCGCGAACTCGCCGTACTCCAACTTGCAGTTTATATGAATCTTATCCGGCGCCGCGTCGGGATCCGCCGATTCATCGCAAAGACGATCCTCCCGCACATCCGGATCGGTGACAACCGGCGCCGGAGGCGGCGGCAACTTTGAGTTTTCCGACGCAGAAACATTGGAATGAAAAAGAGCAACAGAAATAAGTATCGCCGATACAAACAACATCCGATCGATAATATTCCGATATTTCATCCGTCACCTTCGGTCAAATCAGTTTGCGCTGACAATCTCAACGCGGCATTTCAGTCCGTCTATCTCGAATAATTCGCCTTCGTCTTCGAGACCGGGGACAATCTCCGTCGCGAGAGTCTCGCCCTTGATGTATTCCTCGAAATCCGCGAACACCATCTTAATTTCGAGGTCGCCGCCGTAGTGGATGACGATCCGCGCCGCGTAATCGAGGTCCATCACTTTGCGCATGTTCTGAATCCGGTGGACAATCTCACGCGCCCTGCCCGCCGCGAGCAGTTCCGGTGTGATCCGCGCGTCGAGCGCGACGCTCTCTCCAACGAGGTAGCCTTCCGCCGGATTTCTGTCCGCATCGAGATCGCCCTCGGCGAACTTGAACGCAGTTCCGTCGAACTCCGCTTCGAGCGTTCCCGTGTTTGCATAAGTCGCCCACAGTTCGTCGTGGTTCTCAGCCGCTTTGAAATATTCCTCAACCTTTTTCAAATCCCTGCCATATTTCGGGCCGAGCTTCTTGAAGTTCGGTTTTATATGTACCGACATCAGCAAATCAAACGAATCCACCACCGCCACCTGCCGCACGTTCAATTCGTCGATCAGCAACCACGTCAGCGGCTCGATGGCCGTGCGGACCTTGCCCGGTTTCAAGCGCACAAACAGCTTTTGCAGCGGCTGGCGCACTTTGATCTGTTTCTTATTGCGGATACTGCGCCCTTCGTTTACGAACTCGCGAACGAACGCCATCGCCTCTTCGAGGTCCTTGTCGATCATCGATTCATCGACATCGGGATAAACATCGAAATGGACGCTGTCTTCCGGCCCCGGTTTCGGACGCGCGAGATTCATATAGATCGTTTCCGCGATAAACGGCGTGAACGGAGCAAGTGCGCGGGAGAGAGTGACGAGCACCGTGTGCAGCGTAGAATATGCCGCCCACTTATCGTCGTCCTTCTCAGACTTCCAGAAGCGCGGACGGCACCGGCGAACGTACCAGTTGCTGAGGTCGTCCACAAACCCTTCGAGAGCGCGCGCGGCCGGCGTAACCATGAAAACATCGAGATTGGTTCGAGCTTCGGCAAGAGTCGAATTCAGCCGCGACAGAATCCATCTGTCGGACGCATCGAGAGCTTCCTTCTTCGCTTTATGCTGCTCCGGATCGAATTCGTCGAGATTGGCATAGATAATAAAGAACGAATACACGTTCCACAGCGTGAGGAAGAAATTCTTTTGCACGTCGAGCATTGCGTCGCATGAGAAACGCGACGGCAGCCACGGGTTGTTCTCGCGGAAGAAATGCCAGCGGAACGCGTCCGCGCCGTTGCGATTGAACACAAACCACGGGTCGATCACGTTGCCGAGATGCTTTGACATCTTCGCGCCGTCCTCCGCGAGCACGTGGCCGAGCACGAGGCATGTCTTGAACGGTGATTTGCCGAACAGGAACGAATTCAGCGCCATCAGCGAGTAGAACCAGCCTCGCGTCTGATCCACGGCCTCGGTGATGAAGTCGGCGGGGAAATAGCTTTCAAATTTCTCCTTGTTTTCATGCGGATAGTGCCATTGCGCAACCGGCATCGCACCCGAATCGAGCCAGCAGTCGATCACCTCGGGCGTGCGCGTCATAGTGCCGCCGCACTTCGGACATTTGCAGTGGATCGCGTCGATGTACGGCCTGTGCAGATCGAGTTCGCACTCAGGAAAATCGAACGCGCCGCTCTTCAGATCGGCCGCGGAATCGAAACACATTACGTGCGATTCGTCCTTGTCGCAGATCCAAAGATTGAGCGGAGTGCCCCAGTATCGGTCGCGGCTCACGGCCCAGTCGATATTGTTTTCAAGAAAGTCGCCCATGCGGCCTTTTTTGATATGTTCAGGAATCCAGTTGATGTCTTCGTTGACTTTAAGCAACGTGTCCCGGTACGCCGTCGTCTTAATGAACCACGAGCTTCTTGCGTAATAGATCAGCGGCGAATCGCATCGCCAGCAGAAGGGGTACGAGTGCTTGTAAAGTTCGGAACGGAACAGAATACCGCGGTCGTCGAGGTCTTTCAGAATCGACGGGTCGGCATCCTTGACGAACAGGCCGGCCCATTTCGTTACTTCTTTTGTGAATCTGCCCTGCGTGTCCACCGGCTGCAGGAATGGCAGATCGTACTTGCGGCCGACCTGATAGTCATCCTCGCCGAACGCCGGCGCGATGTGGACGATTCCGGTGCCGTCGTCGAGCGTGACGAAATCACCGATGATCGTATAGTACGCCTTGCGGTCCGGCTTGCAGTACGTATAAAGCGGTTCGTATTCGAGCCCCGCAAGGTCCGAGCCCTTCATGCGCTCCACGATCTCGAACGGCTGATCGTCCGCGAACACCGCGAGCAGCCGCGACTCCGCGAGTATCAGATATTCGTCGCCATAGCGCACCTTGGCGTACTCGACATTCTCGCCGAATGCAAGCGCCACGTTGGAGATCAGCGTCCACGGAGTAGTCGTCCATACGAGAAACGATGTCTTGTCCTGACCTTTAATTTTGAAGCGCGCGAAAACGGACGGGTCCTCGACCTCTTCGTATCCCTGCGCAACCTCGTGGCTTGAAAGCGCCGTCTCGCACGACGGGCAGTGCGGCACAATCTTATGCGCCTTATAGAGCAGCCCGGCATCCCAGTATTTTTTCAGAATCCACCACACGGATTCGATGTAACCGTTGGTGCATGTCACGTACGGATCGTCGAGGTTGACCCAGAACCCGACGCGCTCTGTCATCCGCCGCCATTCGCGCTCGTACCGGAAAACATTCTCACGACAGCGAGCGATGAACTCCGCGACGCCGTACTTCTCGATCATGTCTTTACCTTCGAGCATCAATTCCTTCTGCGCGTAGCGCGAAACCGCATCCCGGCATGCTTCGAGGAACTGCACGAACGCGTTCTCGCGGTTGGGCTGCGAAGCCTCGGACAGAATTCCCTTGACAGCCTCATCTCCCAACTCGCGCGTCACAACACCACGCGCAAACTCGTCGTTCAGACCCTGCAAAATCATCTGCGCCCGTTCATGTTCGGTGACATCGTCCGCCGCATCTATCGCCGCGCCCGACTGCTCCAGCCGCCACTCGCGCCACCTGCTGATGTATCCTGAAACGCCGTATTTGCCGATCAGCTTCCGCGCCGCCGCCTCCGTCTTCTTCTTTCCCGGCAGCTCGATCACGAGCGCTCCGCCGCCGTCGCCCTCGAACTTCTTTTTAAGGTCAGCCGCGCCGATCTCTTGGATCAGCCGCGCGAATTCCGTACGGAGAACTTTCTCTATATGCGTATCCGCATCCACGCACGACGCGCCAGCCGCGTCGCATTCGCTTATGAACTCGATCAGCCCGCATTTTTCGAGGTGCTGATATGCCTCCTGCCACAATTCTTTCTCGACCGCTATCTCTACAGGCAGTCCGTGCGTGTCCCAGCCCGCCTTGCGCAGCACATCATATCCGCACATCGTCCGGTAGCGAAGGAACACATCCTTAATCACTCGCGTCAGCACATGCCCCGGGTGCGGAAGCCCGTTTGCTGTCGGCGGGCCCTCGTAAAACGTAAACTTAGGAGCGCCCGGCTTCGGGGCGAGTGATTTTTTGTCCAGATTCCCGGCGCGCCATCGCTCGAGAATCGATTCCTCCATTTTCGGGAAATCCGGTGCCTTTGGCAGTTTGTCGAACATTTCTTTCACCTTGTCATAAAGATTTTGAACCACAGATAAACACTGATTTTATCCTTATAAAACAACTCTTTTCCATTCGAGTTTCGTTACTTTCGCGCAACCGATTATCTCGCGCGTTTCCTGTTTATATAAATGTTTTTCTTATCCGCGTCCATCTGTGTTAATCCGTGGTTCCATTTCTTTCTTTAAAACTTAAAAAGCCGCGGGGGAATCGCCGCGGCTTTGCACACATTTCAACAGCCACGGGCTTCCCGCTCCTCGCAGGCCGCCGGCGGCTCCCTTCGTTCAGACCGAAGACGGAGCCACGGGCGGCCCCGTAATGATGATGCTTTCTATAATTCCGGCCCGCGTCATAACCGTCTTGCCACTCCTCAAAAAAGTCACTACAGTATAGGAGCGCGCGCGCATGGTGTCAAGAAAACCCGTGCGGCGCCCGGTGTGGTGCTGCCGATGACGCTCCAAAAAGAAAAAAAACGTATATACAGTCATAATGCCGCATATCACGCGCTGGTAATCATGCTTGTTGCGATCACATTCGCATTCGTTACGGGCTGTTCACACGGCCGCGACGCGGAGCGTAAATCGCAGGGTTATATAGTTAAAGACTACAAAAACAAAGTCCAAATTCTCAAAAAAAACGCGACCTTTGAAATGTACACGCACAACCCCAAGCTGCCACCGTTCATAGTACGCGCGAACAGTCTCGGGATCCGCGACAGAGAGTATCCGCTCGGCAAACCGCCGGGCACGTTGCGTATTGTCATACTCGGAGACTCGTTCCTCTTCGGCTGGGGCGTGGAACAGGATGAGACGTTCGACGAACAGCTTGAGCGCATATACAAAAAGCGCGGCCGGAAAGTCGAAGTTATTAACCTCGCGATACCCGGTCAGAACCACATCTCCGAACTGAAAATGTTAAAATCTATCGGGCTGAAATACGATCCCGACATCGTTCTCATGCAGGTCAATCTCGACGACTTCTATCCCGACTACAACAACTATATTTTCAAAGACATGCCTGTGCTGCCGCACGGCTTCGAGTCGTTTTCAAACGAAAAACGGTTCGACAGAACAAAAGAAAAATTCATGACGAGGTTTAATAGAATCCGAAACGCCGGAGAACTCGAAAACAACGACTTTATGAAGTTGTTCGACGTTTTTGCCGCGAAGCCGATAACCGAAGCGGCGGAAATCACAAAAAAGAACGACATCGAACTGACGCTTTTAATGAATATGGATAATCCGATGGTCCCCGCATACAAGCAACTTGCCGAAAAGCTCAACATCCGCACGATCGATATGTATTCGGCTCAGTTCAACCCGCCGCTCGAATTCGCACGGAACATGAAACCGCTCTTCATAGAGAAGGACGGCCACCCGACAGCTTTCGCGCTCGCCATTTTTGCTCGTTATGTCGCGGATAATCTCGAACTACCGCCCACGAATCCAACAAACGAGCAGAAGACCGATTCTCCTGCCGCAATAAAATGATATTTTGGATCTATTTCCCCGCCGATTCCGACAACGCCTTTGAAATACGCTCCAACCCGGATGCAAGGTCCGCATGCGACGGCCAGCCGTATCCGATCCTCATGTAACTCTTCGGCATTTCAAACCAGTGACCCGGACCGACATGCGTACTGTATTTGCCATTCAGCGTTTTATAGAACTGATCGATGTTTATTCCGGCGCTCTCTTTTATTCGCGGGAAACAAACCACTCCGCCCAACGGCTCCACCCATTCAAGCACATCCTGACCGGCCATCCAATTCTTGACGACATTGAATGCTTTCAGGTTGTTTTCAAAAATTCGCGGGAGGATTGACGCTTTGTCGCTTAACGCCCGGAATGCAAATTCTTCGTCAATCACGGAGTTGCATATAAATATCTGCTCCTTCGCGGCGAGAAAAAGCTCCTGCAGGTCTTTATCTTTGGTTATCGCCCAGCCCATGCGGATGCCCGGCAAACCGTAACTCTTCGACAGCGACGCCACGCTAACCACATTCGGACTGATCGACGCCGCGGGCGGCAACGCTCCGCCGTAGGCCATCTCGCGATACGTCTCATCGAACAGAAGCAGGCAGCCCCGCGACTCGACTATCGACACAACCTCCTCCAACTCGCCCCGCGTCATCATCGCGCCCGTCGGGTTGTGAGGGCACGTCAGGCTCACCAGCTTTGTCCCCGGCGTCACAATCTCCTTTAGTCGCTCTATGCCAACTCTGAATCCGTTCTCGAATTCGAGATCGAGGAAAACCGTATCGCAGCCGATTGCGCGCGGCGTTTCGATATTCGTTGCATAATTCGGACGCGCAACAACAATCCTGTCGCCCGGCGACAGCAGCGATGTGGCAATAATGAAAAGCGCCGCCGCCGCGCCCGGCGTCACAATCACATCCCCGGCGGCAAGCCCCTTCCCCTCGCCCGCAATCAACTCGCGCAATTCAGGTTTGCCGACATGATCCGTGTAGCAAAGAAGCAAGTTGCCAAGCTCCGCCCCTAATGCCGACGAGGTCATATCGGAAACAGAACTTTCAGTCAGATTGTACTTGATATTCCCGTATCCCAACTGCTCCGGCGACTCTATCTCTATCGGCATTCGTCTGTACTTCATTATGTTTTCCTCCGCTAATCTTGCCTGCTAATGAATCTCCTCCGCGCCCCGCCATCCTTCCAAAGCATCCATAATTTCGTCGATAACCGCCTGCCTTTCGCGGCCGATATCGCCCCTCCCATAATACTGCACACATAAATTGCGCGTATTTATAAAACAATTCAAATCCGCGCGTGGATTGCTTATCAACGATAGGCGCAGACGTTGCCCCTCGCCGGGCACTGAAGCGTCAATCATAATCCTGTTAATTCCGCGGTCGCTAGTGCCGTATATCTGGATGTCTTTTCCGCCCGTCTTTTTCTCCAAAATCTTCAATAGCGAAACACACGCCGGAAGAGTGCAAGGAGTCAGTCTTTCCGCGGCCGATACTTCAAGCTCGACCTTTGCGGCGCCGCGAGTTTCAGGACGTCTGTAAATTATAATTTCAGGTCCGAGAACAGCCTTTGCCGGAACTAATCTTTTCTCCATCACACAATGAGATTCGACCCATTTGTAAAACTCAACGATCTTCCCGTATCCATCCTTAGAGGCATGTTGAATCCGTGACGCCCGCCCCTTCATATTTCCGTTCAGAACTATCCATCTCGCATCGAACCGCTCGACATCGGCCGCGCTGTAATACTTGCCGTCGTTGGACAAGTTCGTTTCGGAGAGATGCACGAGCTTAAAGCCGGGTTCTTTGAAATCACCGTTATCGGATACACTCTGAAAAGCCAGCGAACTGTAATAAAAGAATGCTTTTCCAGCTTCCGAAGGTGTAGGTGTGAAGTTTCTCTTAATCTCGTTCGGCGTCAGGTAATATATTGTATCCGTTTCGTAAAGCACCGTTTCACCCGGCTTTGCCTGCCCGGACAGCCATTTCGAAGCTTCAGTTCGCGTGTCACGCATATCGGAGCCCGGAAGACCGCTTAAATGCGCAGGCACGATCATAATAAATGAAAGTGCGAAAATCAGCACAAAAATTCCCGTGCCAACATAGGTAAACCCTATCCGCGCCACAAGCCAGTCCAAAAAACGGGCGGCAAACAACAACATAAACGGTATCATCGGAAGCATACGCGCAGTGTCGGTTTTGAAAACAATAGCAAATAATATAATAAAAGAAGCCATATAGAAGAACGCAGCTTTCTCTTTCGGATTCCCTCGGAATGCCGCAAATATCAACCACGGAAACGCGGCGGGCAATATGACCCCGCCATATTTAAAAAGGTACATGATTGAGTAAAATTTACCGGCGCTCTCACTCTCCCCGGACAGCGATCGAGCGAAATTGAGAAAATCTCCTGAAAACTGCCCGAACGATATTACCGCATAAGGAGATGTGAAAATAAAAGCCGCTGCGGCAGATGCCACCGCCAATGCCGCCATCCTCCATTTAATGTTGCCTTTACGCAAACATGCAAAGAACGCCCATAACGGAAAAATCAGCGAAAGCACTCCAACGTAGTCCGCGGACGCAGCAAGACCCGCCAACATCCCGCTTGCGGCAAAACGCGCGGCGCCGGGACGCTCCGCTGCCGTAAGCGACATATCGAATGCCGCCATAGTAAGAAATACGGCCAGCATATCCGCGCGTTCCATCCCCGCCGAATTCAGAAACGCCTTCGAGCACAATACCAAAAACGCCGCGGTGAAACCCGACCGGCAGTTCCATAATCGCCGCCCGATCCGCGCCGTCATAATCACAACGCCGCCGAAACTCACAGCCGACACCACACGCGCTATCGCAAAAAAATCCGCCGTCCGGAAAAAAAAGTAATCGGCAAAGAAATCCACCGTGGATTTAATCTGATGAGTTGCCCGGAGAAAACAATAAAATAATCTGTACAGCAGCGCGACAACGTCGAAATACAGAGACGGGTAAGAGTAAACCCCCGGCTCCATCCGGTCGAAGACCATTGCGAACGGAATCCTTATCCACGAGTCGTTCATATAACTGGGGGCTACATACGTTATGCCGCAGCAACCGATGATAACGGCAAGAACTCCAACCACAATTACCCCAAAGCTGTAGAGTCTGGATGTTTTACCTTTATTTGTCCCGCCGATTTTCATCCCAATCCCGTCCTAAAACACTATTCTAAATTATCGCAATACAAAAACAAAGCGTGCGGGAATCATGGAAAGTGTGTCTCGGAACAAATTGTGCAAATGTCCGGGATTGCTTCGTCAAAAAAGCAAAAAGAACACCGCCGAATAATAACAAATAAGCCATTGTGTCTTGTAAATGATATATGATATAATCACCAAAATTATATTAGCGCCGGCATAATAGTCCTCGCAACACGATACAATGAGGCCGGTTGGCAAGGCTCGATGCGTACAAGCACACCACGGAAAATTATTGAGCTCGCAGCGGCCATAATACTGAGTCAATCGGCAGGATTGATAGGTTCCATTTTCACAGTTGAAAACGTGCCGACATGGTACACGACAGTCGAGAAACCCGCATACAATCCCCCCGCTTGGGTCTTCGCTCCGGTATGGATTACACTTTACTGCTTAATAGGAGTCGCTGCATTTCTCGTATGGCAGCGCAGAAAAGAATCCGCGGCAGCACCCGCCGCTCTCGCGGTGTTCACTTTCCAACTAGTCATAAACACCATGTGGCCGATGATATTCTTCGGTGCTCACGCAATTTTTCTCGCTTTCCTCGACGTGCTGGCACTGCTGATTCTAACAATCATCATGATGTATCTTTTCGCAAAAACAGATAAGCGCGCCGCGATAATATTAATCCCCTATTTGTTATGGGCAGCTTTCGCCACCGTGCTGAATTTTAATATTTGGTTGTTGAATAGATAATAAGAGGGCCCTTTACACACCGCTTCGCGATTTCAGCCTTGAAACAACAGCGTCACTCTCGAGTTCCCGCAACGCGTCCGAGGCAATCCAGCGCGCGCTTTTCGTCCCTCTCGCATGAATTCTTCTTGAGGCGGCCAGCGCCTTCCCGTGAAGCCGCAGGTTCCGCTTCCCTGTCTGCCTCAACGCCCAGTTCACCCCCTTCTTCACCATGTTCCGGTCGTCGTCGGATTCCATCTCGATGAGAGGTAAAAATCCCTCGAAAAGGCTGTCCGGCGCTCTTTTGTCGCTCACCGCCAACCGCGCCATCAGAACAAAACCCGCCCGTTTCACATATTCCTCCGGCCGCCCGCTCCACTCCACCGCCTTGGCAGCCGCGAACGGCGTCTTCTCGAACAGGTTCATGCAGCACTGGTCCACAATCTCCCAGTAGTCGAAACACAGCGCCCAATTGTCCATCTGTTTTTCGGTCACCTTCGCCGGCTCGTCAATCATCGATGCGAGAATGCGTGTCTCGCGAGTATCGTTAGCCCAGAGGCGTTTAGCGAGCGAGCGGTTCCTGCCGCACTCCTTCGCAATAGTGCGCAATTCGGGAATCTTCACGCCATACGCACGCTCAGGCGTAATACCGTACGACGCCATCCACTTCACCGCCTCCGGCGCAGCCGCTCCCTCTAACCGCCGGATTATCTCATCGTAATTCATGTTTGCATTCATATCTCAGTTGCAATTTTCTCTTTCACCAAAATCAATGAACATAATCATATTTTATGTTAGCTGTTTTTATCAACAAAATATGCTCTAATCAGATTTCTTGACGGCTATCATGTCGCCGGGTTTGACGCTGTTGAAATTCAGATCGGTGATTTCGTACCTGATCGCGGCGGTTTTGCCGAACATGACTTCCTTTTTCACTATCACCCATGATTTGGCGTCCACCCAGTAGCGGATGTACCCCTTCTCACTGTTATTTTCATCTATGCGGGCCGCCATCATCCCAAGCTCGCGGCTTATCTGAGTGTAAGCGTTCTTCGGTAGGTCTTTGCTTTTGCCGCCGCAGCCGACCGCCCACGGGATTTTCCCCTTCAGCAGCGTTACGTTGAGCAGGTACGCCTGCCGGCTGTCATAAGTATCCGTCCCGGCGGCCGTTGCAACGCCGCCATTTGCGAGCGCGCAGTCCAATTCCATCAGTTCGTATGTCCAGTTCATAATAAGCGCCGTCGCCGACTCGTTTTTCACGTCGTTGCGGATCAGCATACCGAGATATGGCTCCTTGAGGAAAATATCCGCATCGTTAACATCTGGCCGGTAAACTATTTTAGACTTCTGAAGAAACGACGGCACAAAATCCGATTTCTCCATGTAATATTGAACCGAATACGGTTTC
Source organism: uncultured bacterium (assembly GCA_964409645.1). Taxonomy (GTDB): domain Bacteria; phylum UBP15; class UBA6099; order UBA6099; family UBA6099; genus CAYPEK01. The sequence goes on from CAYPEK010000019.1 coordinate 35,511, forward strand.
ATGAAGAGCACATTCGACCGGCTCTCTTTGTAGCCTTTTACTCCGTCGGAGATATTTTTGCTCTGGCGTGTGAGAAAACTCAGCTTGTCCAGAATCTCCTTGTATGATTTCAGCCCTTCTTCATTCCTGCGGAGGACGAAGTCGTCCGCGAGGTCGAGCCGATGGACGTTGAACGAGTAGCTTTTGAGTGCTGTGTTGCGCTCGCGGAGCTTTTTTATGATCGTATCGGCGGTCGGAGCAGCAGACTTCTTCGACGTAGCGGCAAGCGCTGCCGCCGTAGCAAATATAAGTATAAAAAGAACAAAAAAAGTGAAATTACGGTGCATTTTGCCTCCGAAAACAGCGTTCGGAGCACGCAATACGAAGACCCCGGCCGCTTTTCATTGAATTTGCTTATCGACGCAGGAGTTTATTGTAAGTCAGAATCCATTATATTCTCACAGAAGCCGATTCGTCAAAAAGAATATCGAGCCGGAACCGGTTCGAAGCAAAAAAAAGAGCGCCCGCTGAGGGGCGCCCTTAAAAAATCATTTTATCTCTTTTACTGATTGTCAGAACGGGAGTTTCGCGAGCATGTCCTGCAGAACCGTGTTCACCGGGGTGAGGAAGTTCAGCGCCGGAGCGATGACTTCGAGCAGTTTTTTCAGATTGACGTCCGGGTAGAAGCGGATCCAGCGCTCGGACATGATTTCGTTGACCGCATCGGCCATCTTCACGCCCATGAGCAGCAGCTTCGCGCCGTCGTCGGCTCCCTCGTATGCCTTTTTGAACGCACCGAAGAACTGAACATTCGAAACTTTGAGAATTCCGAGCTCGATGTGCGAGAGGCCCGGCTGACTGCTCAGCCATTCCTTGAAATAGCTGAACGCGCCTTCCATATCGTCACTGTAGAGCATTTCGGCGCCCTTTTTGGCCCATTCTTCGCCCAGTCTGCCGGAAAGCGGGTGGAACTCTGTGAAAACACCATCTTCTTCGAGTTCGACGGCCGCCCAGATGATCTCGTCGCCCATCGTGTTTGTGATGATCGACAACATGCTGCCGTTGTCGCCGAGTATCGCTTTCTTTCCACCGTTCTTCATGATGTGGAACAGCGCCTTGACGTTTACGTCAAACGGCAGAAAATACGGATCGACCTGAACTTCGTCTTTCGACAGGTCTTCGCCGTCGTGCAGGCGTTTGAAGATATTCGTGATCTCGACCCACGGGCCTTTTACAGATTCCGAGCCCCATGCCATGATTTCTTTTTCTTCCGGAGTAAGTGCCATTTCTTTTCCTCCCTTTAGGGTTATGTCCTTTTTTTCACAATCAACGTCATTATAATAAACCGTCGCCACCGGTTTTGTCAAACGATTTTTAAAAATAATTTCAAAAATGATTAACCTTTTTTATCGCACAGGATAAAAACGCATAATTATATTAAAACAACAATTAATTTTCTTAATGTTGCCCGAATCACATCCCCTGCCTTTGGATTTTGTCGGTTTTGAGGTGAAATATTTAAATTACCCAACCTTTTAAAATGGTCTTGTAACTGAATTTGTTATGAATATATTTATTTGTTAAGTTAAAATAATATCTTTATTTTATCTAAAAAAACTTTCATTATTTCCAACGCTGCTTGTTTGCTTTCTCCCATCCCGGCCTTGCCCAAAAAATCTATCATTACTTTGATTGGATACAATTTTGGCTCATCAAACACCAAATCAGGGTTGTTCACAGGAACGGACAGTCTTTCAACTGTAAATGCTATATTTTGTATAACTATAGTTGTATTATATTTTACAAACTTATATCTTAATCGAACTTCATCAGCCGCCCGTTCAGCCGAAAACGGCGAGCTGATGCCGGGTAAATCAAGCTCGTGAGCCGAAATTTCCCGACCAAGTTTCTCAGCCTCGATCATTGATATCACATTGAACGCCGCAAGCCGAATCACTTCTGTCGCCACCGTGTCTTCAATAGTAATCCCATCTCTGAACCTGATTTGATATCTCGGTGTTATCGAGTCGTAAACGCCAGTCGTGAGCAAAAAATGAGGATAGCGGCCATCCGCAACTGTGCCTGTATATTCGGCAAGAGCTCCTTCCGGGCCAAGATTGAGCATAGCAGTCGCCAATTCCGCAATATGATCCGGTTTTATCAAGTCGAAACAGGTTCCCTTGTCGCACACCGATATCGGCCAGCAGCCGATACACGGCATAGTGGGCACAACTGTTATGTGGCCAACGGGGCTGTACGGCACCGCGTAAGACGGGCCGCCGACCGTCAGGCAGCGAGTGCCGACTGCTCCAGCTATATGCATCGGCCCTGTATCGTTAGTGATAAGAAGTTTTACATTTCTCAATGCGAATCCGAGTTGATCGAGCCGGTCACACGCACCGACAGATGCGCCCGCGCCCAACTTGCCGCAGATTCGCTCCGCTCCCTCTCGTTCCGCCTGAACAGGCCCCGCAAAGACGATCACTTTTCGCCCGTCATCCATGAGATGTCTGCAAACTTCGGTAAACTTCTCCTCGCCCCAGCACCGCACCGGCACCGCGCCGAACGGGAACACGCCTACCGCCTCTTCGAAACCATGCTGCGGCGACCAGAACCACGGCCCGTCCGGTGTTTTCGGCACACAGACACCGCTCTCGCGTTTCTCAGGCGCGAGGCCTATTACACGGATAAATTTTTCTTCCGGCAGAAGCGCGGTCGGCATCCGGTCGAGCAGTTTACCTAGGCCCCAGATGTTCCCCCGCATCTTCGACACACCGTCCCGACCGACCGAATAGCCTATTCTTCGCTCCGGCCGGACATCAAGCGCGCCGGCGATCAGCGCCGAGCGTGCCGACGGATGCAGGTTGAAAACGGTGTCGAACCCTTCCTTCCGGAGGTCGTCGAGAATACCGTTGAAGCGCTCGGCGCACAACATCAGATTCTTCGCCGTGGGGCTTTCACTAAACTCCCGGACTATCGACTGGCGCGAATACTTTGCAACCCGGTCGATCACCCGCGAGTTCTCATATAGAATCGGGCTCGGCTCCTCGGTGAGAAACACGAGCCGCGCTCCGGGATATCGCGACCGAAGGCCGTTGAACGCCGCGCTTGCATTCACCACATCGCCTATCATGGAGAGGCTGATAACGAGCGCACTTGTCACGTCGTCGGGCATTTTCACCGGCTCGAACGACGATTCGAAGAAAAAGAAACGGTCCTCGAACTGAACCGCCTCGCAGAACAGAAGTCCGATATCCTTATCCGACAGCGGTACACCCGAGAATATTTTCTTCCTTATCGACTCATATAGAGCAGCGATTTTGATATCTTTGTCGCCGTTTGTTATGTATATGCCTTCGCGAATGCGGCACAGGAAGCTGCGAACGCTCAATTCCTCTTTCGGGAGCGCGGAATATGCCACGGGATGAACGTAAATACTTGCTGCAATATCATTCCGGCCGGCTTCGAGGTCGCGCATCCGCGCGGTTGCCGCTTGTACTACCTTTTCTCCCGGCCCTATGAAAATACGCGCTTCTTTCATGCCGGCGATAGGCGTCAGGTCCACCTCTTCGAGAGCGGCAAGAGCCAGTTCCGGGTTGCACTCCATGACCGTCAGCGCGCCCGGGGAAGCCTGTCCGACCGCTTCCCCAAGCACTTCGGCATAATAGCCGCATCCGAGGCCGTAAAGAATTGCGTGGCGTCCGGCCCAGCTTCCGAGGGCGGAAATTGCTCGTTTCGCCTCTCCGCGCGGGTCGAAACTGCTGTGCAGATGAATCTTCTTGCCATCCGGTTTAGTGTAGGCGATATTCGGCAGGCCAGAGCGGCCGGTGTCCACCCACGCCATGCGGCAGCCCGCGTGGCGCACGCATTCGAGCCATTCGGTATCGACAAGCCCGCCCCGGGATGTTATCGCCTCAACATTGTGATTAAAAATGTCTGAACCGGCATTTGAAGCCATATCGCTATTATGCGACAAAATACGACTTCACGGCACAAACAAAGCAAAAATGTTAAATTGGATTAGATAGGAATAATTATAAATAAAAAAAAGCCCCCTGCGAGAGGGGGCTTTTTTGTTAATCTTTTTTGGGCCTTCGGATCAGAGCAAAGACACCGTTGTGAATGAGCCTGTCGAAGGCAGGTTGGACCCGTCCAATGTGTTGCCGACTTGGTCCGTTATGTTTGAAGGCGGTGTGAACGACGTAATATTGTACGTTGTTCCGGACTTAAGATAACTTAGTCCGTTGCCTTCGAGCACGCTGTTGCTCTTCAGCGTATAGGTGAGGGTCAGGATTCCATACCCCCCGTTTACCCATGCGAAAGTACCGTAAGAAAGAGCATTGCTTCCGTCGATTGTCAGGCTTGACAGAGTCGATGCATTCTGGACGGTGACGCTGAAACCGGAAGCTCCGACAATATCTGGATTGGTCAGGTCCACCGAACTGTCCATCTGTTCGCTGAAACCGATTGTGAAAACTGTTCC
>CAYPEK010000019.1:40072-51720 GCA_964409645.1 uncultured bacterium
TCAGGTCCACCGAACTGTCCATCTGTTCGCTGAAACCGATTGTGAAAACTGTTCCATTATAAGCAATACCGGTTGCGCCGTCCGCGGGGCTGAAGCTGCAAACCATCGGAGCGCCCGTATCAGCGCCGGATGTGAACGTTATGGCCGTCGTGGGCGCATTGGCGAGACTCGGCGCCACGCCGTTTGCGCTGAGCAGGTTGCTCGGCGGGGTGAAAGCCGTGATCGTGTTGACCACATAGGGATCCATGTGGCCGCCGACCGCAACCATGTCACAATCGGGCAGCAGTTGGAATATAAGTGTGTCGTTGGCGACATTCGTCGTACCCCATGAGAACATACCATAACTTGCGTAGTTCGTGTAGTCGATGGTTGTCGGCACATCAAATTCGTCATCGATCGTTATGCTGAAACCGGACGCCTGAAGAGTGGCGGGATCATTCAGATCGATTGAGCTGTCCATGCTCTCGCTGAAAATTGTCTTGAACTGTGTCTCCGAGGGTGACACATCGACCGCTCCGTTATACGGATAAAACGAGAGAATTGTCGGCGCCGCAGAACCGCCGCCGAGGCCGGCCTCCGTGATAATCTGGTCGAGCATCGCCGTGTATTGCGTTGTCCAGTTGGACGGAACGAACGGGTCTGTGCAGGTTTGTGTGTACTGAGCGGCGGCTTTGTACCCCGCGGAGTAAACACATGCAAATTCGGAGAGGTATATCGTGCCCGCGCCCACCAATGAGTCAACAGCATCTTCTATCGCCATTTTAACTTCATCCGTAATTACCGCATCGTCCGTGATCGCAACATTCTGAATCATTGCGTACCTGAGAATTGCGAGTGCAACCGCTGTGGAGCGGCCGTTTATAACTACGTTGGACGTCACGCCGTCTTCCACATCGTCCACGAGAGCGCCAACGTAATCGGTGTATGAATATGTGCTGGCCGTGCCCGCGGCAGAGCGTGCAGCCTGTTCTTCATACGTCATCGTCTCGTCCATTTTAACTTTGACGATGTAGTTGCTTCCCGGTTCTATGTTCGTGATAAAAAACGTGTTATCGCCGCCCATTGAACAATCCTCGGTCGAGGTCTGATTCGTGGAGTCATATACCGATGTACAAGAGTATGTGACGACCGTATCAGCCGCGCCAAGTTCCGTTGTCGTAGCATCTTTGGCATAATCGAGAACCTGTATGCCGATATCCGCGGTGCCGCTGTAGTTATAAGTGTAAACCGTATTCAAATGTCTCGGCACCTGAATGGACATTTTCATACTGCCCTTACCGACGGGGGACGAAGCCCCTCCGCCTCCACAACCTGACAGCAGCGCGGCTGCGGCTATGAGCGTTAATGCAAATAATGCTTTGAGTTTTCTCATTGCTTCCTCCTTTGTTCGAAATTAATATTCGCTTTCCATATCTATAATTCCCTGTATGCAGCCGCCGCCGGCGGGACAACCGCCTTCGGTTACGTCATCAATAATATCCGCTTCAGTCGTGTTCGTCTCGACTGTGTTGTCTTCGACCGTTTCAATAACATCGTCCACGACTTCATCCGTGGCGTCGCCGGTGTCTCCCTCAGTTTTGTCGCCGCCTTCATCGCCGCCTTCGTCGCCGCCTTCATCCGGAGCGATCTCGGAGACGTCTTTCAGTTCCTCGACTGTTGCCTTGAGGTCGTCCATCTTCTCTTGGGAAATCTCCACGGGTGTTTCAGGGGGTGCCCCGGGAGTAATCGCGCTCTCGAACCCCTGTTCGAGAACAACTTCCACGCCGCCCGCTTCAACGCTCACGCTTCCCTCGACAACCGCGATCTGAGTCTGATTGCTGATAGGATCGATACCGCAGTCAAATGCTGTTCCGCGCACACCGGCTATCGCCGCGGGAGTTTTAACCGTGAATGAAGATTCTTTCCCCAGTTTCCCGACACGCGAGACCACGCGGCCTTGGCTGAGCGAGAAATTCGACTTCGTGGTGCCCTTACCATCACTGGTGAGTGCGTCGATCTTTGCAAGTGTGAGAGCCGTGAGCTTCACAGTGTTGCCCGCGCCCCATTTCACAACCGCTTCTCCGTCCGGTCCGGTTTTAATTGACGCGCCTTCGGAAACTTTAGCGCCGTCTTTCACGGGTGCAAAAGACCCGCCGGCCGGTTGAACAAATACAGTTCCTTTGACTCCAGCAAGAGTCGCTTTCACCGCCGCTGCTTGCGCCGCCGCGCTGAACAGGGCTATGGCAAGCCCTACAAATATCAATAACCTTTTCGTCATTTCATCCCCTCCATTGATTTAATTAAAGCTGTAATTGACTGACAACCGCCAGATCATATCGTCCGGCGCGTTATTGTATAGTTTATTAATGTATATTCTACCAAGCTGCATCTTTGTCTGTTTACACAGCTTATAAGTGAGATTCCCAGTGTACTGATTGGTGAGGTGACCGATCCTGTTTCCTCCGGCATCCTTGTCCATCCCGGATGAGAATGTATAAGCGACATCGCCCATCCACTTTTTATTGAAGATCGGGAACGTAACATTGGCCTTCTCGGTCAGAACGCGCGATTTGTTCCACGCTGTCTTCGTGCTGTAGCCGGTTGTAAACGAATACTTCAAACCTTTCGATTTCGGATTGAGCGTGTAAAGAATAGAGCTCGAAAACTTATCCTGATTTTCCAGCGGAACCACAAACAGGTTCGCCGTGTTCTCAGGATTGCTCGAGTACGAGTACCCGAACGTGCCGACCATCCGCGGGTTGAACACGTAAATCAGGTTCACACCGCCGATGTGCGTGAGCATTCTGCCCTTGTCGATTCCGTACTGATTCAGATAAAACAGGTTTCCCAACACGTTCTTGTCGAGGGAGCGCGTCAGGGAAATCATGGTGTACTCATACGACTCGCCGCTGTAATTGCCTACCGAGTCCGACACCTTGCTGTGGCTTTCCACCCTTGTCATCGCCGTGATTTTCACGGGACCTTCCTTGGCTTGAGCGATCATCGGCAGAGCAAAAAACGCCAGCATAATCGCTGCCATGTACAGTTTCTTCCTCTTCATAGTCCTTTTGTAACCTCCCAAAATTTTTTTATAATTAATATGTTTATTAAAACATAAAAATAAAAATAAATTCTTATTATTTAAAAATTATCTCAAATATTATAAATATGAACTAAGATTATTTCAATCCAATCCGATTCAAATTTATTTATATCGCGTTATGTTATTCATAGCATAAAGGAAACCCGCACAAGATTCAAATTCCGGCTATTGCTTCGTCCACCGCTATCTGAAGCCTCGAAAACGCTTTGGCAGGGTTGTGGAACCAGTCCGTTGACCATACATGATGAATCTTCCAGCCGAGCCCGACAAGTGACTGCTCGCGAAGCCGGTCGCGGTCCCGCGCGGTTTTATAGCCGCCATAATTCGCACCGTCGCATTCAATGCCGAGCACATAGCGTCCGGGCGATGCCGGGTCCACCACCGCGAGGTCGATACGATGTCCGGAGCAGCCGATTTTCCTATGCACCGTATATCCACGCGCCGAAAGCGCCCTGTAAACCGATTCCTCGAACGGCGATTCCGTATCTCCAGCCTCTCCAAAAGCTATCTCCCGCCGCTTGGAGACGCCGCCCGCTTCCGCGAATTCGAGATACTTTTTCAGCAGTCTTCCGCCTGCATGTGTCAGTCTGGACGCATCTATATCCGCGCCGCGAATCGAGCTGAACACAACCACGCGCTCACCGGCTCTCGTGGCAAGCACGTTCAGCCATCTCTCTCCGCCTTCCCTTCGCAGCGGCCCGAATTCCATCCGGATGTTACCGGACGCATCCTTCCCATATCCTATGCTGATGAACATTACATCCCGCTCGTCGCCATGAATATCTTCGGGAACCTTCACGAAAAACGGGTCCTCTTTTTCTTCATCGAAGAACCCCTCGTATAACTCATTTTCCTTCCTCAGCAACTCAATCTCGTCGAGAATAGCATCCCGCTGCCTCGCGTTGAGCGTAGCCACGCCCAGACTTTTCCCCGGTGTTGACGCCGCGTGTCCCATGACCGCCTCAGCTATTTTACGCGCTTCCAAGCTGTTTGCTCGGTTGCCGTCTTCGTCTGATGTTCCGCCTTCAATATACACGAATTTCACCCCGAGCTCACCCTCACAGTCCGACGGCGAAGGGAACGTTACTAAGCGGCCCTCATAAAACTCATCGTTTGAAAACGCGAATAATGATTCATGGCGGCTGCGATAGTGCCATCGAAGTGTTTTTTTGAACTTGTCCGGAAAAACCTTTTCGCAGTGTTCAAAAAAACTATTTCTAACCTTAATAGTTTCGGCTTCCTCCAATGCCTCAGTTTCAGAAACGATATCTGCTATAGGTTGTTCTTGCATGTTGTCGCCCACTATCACAACCTGCCTGCCCCGCAGAATTGCTCCTATTGCTTCTCCGGGCGTTATCCCGCCCGCTTCGTCAAACACCACTATGTCGAATTTAATACTTTCGGGATCAATATACCGAGCCGCCGCCAACGGGCTCATCATCATGCAAGGTTTCAGAGCCAGCGCCAACGCGTCGTTTTCCTGAAGAAATTCTCGCAACGATTTGCTACGTTGCTCGTTTACGGCTTCCTGCATGATCCCGCCGATCCGGTCGCGCATCCCGGGGTCGGTATCGAGCGCGGCTATGCGTGAAAGGCATAATCCCCTGATCCGCAATGAGGCAAGTTCGCATTGCAAAACATCGAGGGCCGCGAATTCGCTTACGAGGTTCTCATGTTTTACGGCATCGAATGTCCGCAGATAGGGCATGCCGGCGAGCGCCGCATCCACCCAGCTTCTCATGAACGCTTTCTCGAATGCGGGTCTCACCCTGTCGGGACTTACATTTGCCTCCATGACTTTGGCGACATAATCCTTTGCGAATGTCGGTTCGAGCACCGCAATCGCATTGCGCAAAAGAAGCCAGTTGCGCAGTTCTTCGGGGTTGGCATCCATTAACTCAAGTTTTTTGAGGAGCGCGTCCATCGGCGCATCGACGAACCGCATGCCGAGTCCCGCGGCTGGGTCGAACTTTGCGTCTCCCGCGAACTTCTTCCACGCGGTGAAAAACTGCCCCACATGCGCGTCAAGCGCGTTCACTGCATCCGCGAATAGTTGCGGGTCCTCCACGCCGTTCACGCACAGAGTCTCGAATGCCGCCTTGCCGGGATGCGCCGAGACCGCCCGTTGGAAACTCTCCATCCACCCGGCGTGCTTCCGCATTCCGGCCCAATCGCTGTGTATTCCATCCCAGAGAGGCCCAAACAATTCTCTCAAATAAGCATCGTTCGAGCGGATATAGACATCTCCCTGCATTGCTTCTGAGACCGCACGAAGGTCATCGGCAGCCTGTGTGAAAGAATGTGCGTCGGCATCCTTGTAAAGCGCGCGTAATAGTCTCCTCACCGCCCAATAAGACGGCGTAACGAATCTTAAAGGATTCTTTCCCATGCGGTTTATAGTTTCAGTCAGCGCTTCAGGCTTCGCAGTGAATACCGAACTGTTGAACATCGCCGCGGCGAGTCGCCGCTTCTCTTTCTGTTTCTCACCGAGAGCGATAACTTCAGCTATCTGCGCCGCCTGTTCAGCCCATCGCGGGTCGGATATCTGCTTCCGGTCCGGCCGAGGCGAGTTCAGTATCAGCGCCGCGATATTCTTCATTTCTTTTAATTGCGGGAACGTGTCGCCCGGCGGTGCACCCATTGCCCGGAGAGCGGCCGCGGACTGTTTCAACGCCGGGATTATCGAGAGCAATGCTTTAATATCGTTAAGAATCGCCTGTTGTTGCTGTCTGGCAAGATCGTAAGATTTTACACCGATCCACGGATTTTTTGACGGAGGCCAAGCAGCGACAAGAGCTTCGGCAAACGTGGCCATTTCTTTGCGCACTTGCACGTAATCCTCGGCCGTTACCTTGGAAATATCCGGAAACGCGGCCTGAATGTTCGTCGTGCCCGCGTCGGCGGCCAACCGGCCGAATGCTCTGTACAACGAATAACCGAGCGGTTCCTTCGTTTCATGCAACTGCGCCGGATAACTATTCAGCGTCTCCCTTATTACGTTCAGCTTCATGAATGCGCCGGTATCTGGCGCGGACGGCTGCTCTCCCGCCATAGCATACGTACGCCCGAGTTGCGACGCCACCTCGCGCCTGTTTGTCTTCCCGACGTGCAATTCCAGACAAAAATCGCCAAGCCCGCACGCCTCCAGCCGTTTCCGCACCGCTTTAAGCGCCGCCGCCTTCCCGCTGATAAACAGGACCTTCTTTCCCGCCGCCATAGACTCGCTGATTATGTTTGTTATCGTTTGAGACTTGCCGGTTCCCGGCGGCCCCTTGATAACAAGGCTCGCACCGCGCTTAACCGCTTCGATCGCTTCCTGCTGGCTCGAGTCCGCATCCGTCACTTGAAATACACGGTCAGGTGATATTCCGCGGTCGAACATGCCGACATCCGGCATCTTCTCGAGCGGCTTCAGAGCGTCCTCTTTCCCGCAAAGCGCCTTAACGAGCTCGTTTTCATGGAACATATACCTGTGGTCGTCGAGGTCTTTATACAACTCGTACCCACTGAAAGAGAACATTGAAAGAAAGATGTCGTCCAGCAATCGCCAGCCGGGAAGCCAGTTAATCGTTTCGGATATCTTATTGAAGAAATCGTTCGGGTCGAACTCATGCGCGTCGGGATTGAAAGCCGGCATGGCGATCTTGTGTTCGCGCATGCACGCCAACGCAAGCGCAGGGTTGAAGAAGGCGCCTTCCTCCGTTACGGCAAACGTGTGGCGTCTTGCAACACCGCAGCGCTCGAGCCTCACCGGCACAAGAACAAGCGGCGCTCGGAAAAAATCGTCCGAATTCGCGGATTCACGCCACTCAAGGAAGCCGAGAGCGAGAAACAGCGCGTTCACCCCTCGGTTGTCATAAAATGTCGCGGATCTTCGGGCCGCAACGAGCAGCCGTCGATCGAGTTCCGCGGCAGGCAGTTCGGTTTGAAGATAATCATGTTTTTCGAGTCCGTCGGGTAGTTCAACCTCGGATTCTTTCGAAGCGCCCATATACTCTGTCCCGTCCTTAGACTCTTCGTTAGCGAGAAATCCCATTTTTGCGCCGTTTATGAGTATCCCGCACATCCGGGCTGGCGCCTCTTCGATAATTCGCAACGATGTCGTCTTGGACGGCGTGAAGTAAAGCAACTGGTTCCGCTTGGAGCGGTCTATCAGTTCCTCCATCCACTTGTTTATATGCAGCTCGAAACTCTCAGCCAATTCATTCTCCAGTGATACCTTCTGAACATAGGTATAGCACGCATCAAGTCATTCTGTCTATCGTGGAAGTTTACTATGCAAAATGCCTGTTCCGGAGAGTAATCCGGGTTCGAAGTCTGTCTTTATTAGCGAACCGGAGAGGGATATAATATATTGCAATAAAACAGGAGGCACGGTCATGAAAAGATGTTTTGTGGCATTGATGGCACTGTTTGCGGCGGCGGCAATCAGCATCTCAGCAGTGGCAAGCGTGGAAAAAGGCGACGCGGCGATGAAGGACAAAAGATACCGTGAGGCAATAAAGCAATACGAATCTTATCTGAAAAAGAATCCGAACGACTCAGCGGTAATTGTAAAACTCGCCTATGCGTACGACTCCGCGAAATGGTTCGGTCAGGCCGTCCAGTGGTGGGAAAAATACATTGATAAGTTCGAGGACGGCAAAGACATAATAAAGGCGAAAAAAGCTGCTGCGAAAGATCACCGATGGATCGGCGCAAATTATTACAACAATCTCGGAGAATCGCCCGAACTTGCAGTCCAGAACCTCGAACGCGCAATCGAACTCGACCCGAAACTCTCGGATTCATATATCTGGCTTGCTCGGATACAACTCAGCGAGGGCCGTTACGGTGACGCCGTGAAACTGCTGGACAAAGCGAAAAAAGCGCTTCCGGACGACAAGACGATAGCGTGGATGTACAAAACCGCAAAAGGAAAACTGGATAACGGCGGTTCCGCGTACGATAAATACGTTCAGGGATGGAACCTGTACGCGAACGGAGATAAGGACGGCGCGCTCGAACGGTTCCGCGCGGCATCGGCGGACAATCCGGATTTCGCTGCCGCTCATCTCTGGATCGCGCGCATACTTCATGAAAAAGGCGACTTCGAAGGTGCGATTCCGGAGTGGCAGGCCGTATTGAAGTTCGAACCGGACAACGCGCGGGCGGCTTGGTTCCTCAAAAACGCGCAAGCAGCCGCTTCGCCCAAAAAGAAATGATCGGGGCGGTTCATCGCCGCTTTGCGATTTCTTTCATGAAATCGTCGATTCGAACTTCTATCAGTCCGTACATGCTGCCCGCATATACCCGCCCTTTTTTCGCTGAAACGTGTATTTCCCGGCACGTGCGGCCTATGTAGATTTTGCCGAGATACTTATATTTCGTATCGTACACCCGGAAATACGGATCGGTCATGCTGCCCACGTAAATAAGATTACGCCGCGTGTCCGTAGCCACAGCTCGCACGCCGGGCAGCGTTCTGATGATTCCGATAATCTTTAGAGTTTTCATATCCAGAACATGGATCGTTCCGGTGATAATATGAGTTATATAAATACGGCCGAGTTTACGGTCCATCCCGGCGCCAAGCGAAAAGAAATGCATCAGCAATCTTCTTCTCATCGGGCGAAGTGTTGACATGTCAATTTCGCTCATCAGGTACGGGTATATGCAGCAATTCGCACTGTACATCCGCTCACGATACGGGTCGGTCTCCATCCATCCGGGACAAGAACTCGTATTCACCGACTTTATCCGCTTTAGACCCGGCAGAGATAAAATGAGATACGACGTCAGTCCCTCATGAGTAACAATTACGCGTTTTCGTTCGGAGTCCAAAACAATGTTTTCCGGACGGTCACGCACCGGCACGCTCCGGATGGGCCTGAGTGTCTTCGCATCCAGCACCCAAAGCCGTGCGTTCCTATAGTCTGTCACGAGCAGCTTGGTGTCGTTTTCCGTCAGCGCCAGATCGTAAAGCCTGTCGTGCGACCACTTCATAATCTTTTTCGGGTTCTCGAGATCGATTTTATATAGGCTGAAATAGTGTGGTTTGTTCTTCTTCTCCCGATCCTTTGCGGTGAAATAAACATATCTGTCGTCACTAGATGTCAGGATTTTAATCAAGCCGCTGTAAGCTTTCGCCTGCTTCGGCGTGTATATGTCCGTGAACATGAAAACCGGGCGCGCATATTTCTCCTTTTGAATAAGTTCGACAACGTCCGGTGTCAGCCGGCGCGGCGTGAAAAGGAAAAAAAATGAGAGCACCGCTATATTCAGAAGAATTCCAGCCGCTGTCTCAACACGAATCTTGCCGAAACCCGCCAACAACGCCAGAATCGCGGTTGTAAATAATAACAAAACCCAAAAATAAAACATGGATGCGTACAAAACAGCTACAGCAATAAATGCGAAAATTAGATAGTAAAGATAATAAACTAATTTCAGCGTCCGCATAGGTTTCTTCCCGGAAAGAACGACTCCTCGATACCATGCATGCCCTGCGGACACAGTCAACACCAGCGGCATAATCGGAACTATTGCGGATATATTGATCAATACCATTACAAAAGGAAATAATGATGATACATAATGCCGGAGGAATTTCATATATTACTGATTATAATCAATCGAATTAAAAAGGACTATTACTGACGGAAACAATTTATATTTTCAACTATTCGCGAATAATACTTATTCTTTGATACAAAATAATATTGATTTACATTAATTGTGGCCTGTACAATATAGAAATCGGCACTTTGGAGGAATCTGCAAGTGACATATAAATTTCGTATAAAACATAACGCTATTATCGCTATTGCATTTATTGCGATCACAGCCATGTCGTTCGTGGCGCCAAAAACACCTGCCGCCGGAGCAGATACCGAGATTGTTAAATTCGCACAGATTTCGGACGACCATTTCAACCCGAAAAGCAACCGCGTCACATGGAGAATGGTGAAATATTCGGGAGAGTTACTCAAAGACGCCATCGACCAGATCAACAACACGCCCGGCATGGATTTCGTCGTTTTTACAGGCGATCTGACCGACTCGCCGAGCTATGACCATCATGTCGAGTTCGCAAAGATCGCAAACATGCTCGATGTTCCGTGGTACTGGGCAACCGGCAACCATGATCTCAGCCAGTCCGGAAGCATGAACCGCGCAAAGTTTCTCGAAGTTATGAACAAACACAACAGTTACATACGCCCGAAAAGCACGTGCTATTCGTTCACGAAAGGCGGCGTGGTATTCTACTCGATGGACGGCGCAAGCGACACTGTGAACACGGCAAAAGGAACATTCTCAAAAACATGTCTCGGGTTTCTCGATAAAAGCCTGACTGAAAACAGCGCCAAGCCCGCTGTCATTTTTCAACACTTTCCTCTTGTGTATCCGATTAAGTCGGCAAGCCACGAAGTGACCAATCAGGCGGAATATCTTGCAATTCTCGACAATCACACAAACGTCAAGGCCGTTATTTCAGGCCATTATCATATAGACAAGATTCAGACGAGGAACAACGTCCTTCACGTCTCGTCTCCCTCACTCGTCGAGTATCCGAACGCTTTCAGAATTATTACACTAACACGAACGGGTGGCGACCTGAAGATAGACGTTAAAACCGTCGAGACTCGCCTTAAAGACGTGCAAAAGATGAGTTTAGACACCAAGGGGAAATGAGTTCCGCCTCATCGTCTGCCGGCCAAAGGCATCGAACACACCACGATTGCAGCCAGCCAGAAAAAGGTTATCGCGATTCCATATACAGGGATAAAAAAGGTCGCCGTAAGCAGCGCACCCACACATGCGCCAACCATGTCCGCGAAATACACGCGACCCGATAGCACTGATTCTCTTCCATTCGCCCCCGCCATGCTCCCCACAAGACACGGATACACCGCGCCGACGCAAACTCCCGTCGCCGCTGCAAAAACAAATATCAAAAGCATCGACTCGCCTGCACCGGCGTTTTTAATGTAAACAACCATCAGACATATAATCGTTGTTAGCGCAATTGCCGCCAGTCGAAACACCGTCACCGCATGTAATTTGCCTTTGCGCAACACCATAAATGCAAAAGCAGCGCCCGTCGCAGCGCCGACAAGGAACGCCGCATTTATCGCCCCGAGATATTGGTAAACAACTCCAAACTTCACCTGAAACACGAATATCAAAATTATCTCCGCCGCCATTCCCGCCGCACCCGTAGCAGCAGCCGCAAGATATATCCCAAAATTCTTCACGCTCTTAAATTTCACACCGCACAACATTACCACTAAGCTGAACATCGCCATTGCGACCAAGAAAAGCCATTGCCTTTTTGTATAATCGAACGATTCGGCTACTCCGCCGGCAACTCCGAAATACCGCTCTATAAAGCCGGCGACAAGCGTTTTTTTATAATATGCTCCGGAGTATTTTATATGGTTGATCACCGCTGTCGGTATGAAGTCTCTGTTGATCGCATTTTCCGCACCGGCCACTATTTCTATAGAAACATTCTTTCGCCGATTCGGGTCGGCATAATATTCCGCCGGGTCCTTTGCAAATACGGAAAACACCGCATCCGCCC
>CAYPEK010000020.1:0-49334 GCA_964409645.1 uncultured bacterium
GACTTCGAGAAGAGCAAAGAGTATCTGGAAGCCAACGACGGTGCGGGCAACACGTTCAAGGCAACCGCGAAACCGGTGCTCATCGGCACCGCGGTCGTGGGCGCAACGACAATGATCTTCTCGCTCATCCTCGTTATTCAGAAAACGCTCGGCGTGAAGCCGGAAGAAATTCTGAATATCCTCAACCCGTACGCGGTGCTCGGATTTATCTGCGGCGGACTCGTCATTTACTGGTTCTGCGGCGCTTCGATGCAGGCCGTCACAACCGGCGCTTACCGCGCGGTCGAGTACATCAAAAAGAACATCAAGCTCGATGACAAAGCGGTCAAAAGCGCAAGCATCAAGGACTCGAAAGAAGTCGTCAAAATCTGCACAGTGTATGCGCAGAAGGGTATGTACAACATATTCCTCGGCGTCTTCTGCTTTGCTCTGGCGTTCGCGTTCTTCTCGGCGTCGAACAAAGGAAATCCCGATCCCGCCGCGTTCTTTATTTTCTACCTGATTTCAATCGCGGTATTCGGCCTCTTCCAAGCCATCTACATGGCCAACGCCGGCGGCTGCTGGGACAACGCCAAAAAGCTCGTTGAGACAGACCTCAAGGGCAAAGGCACCCCGCTCCACGACGCGACGGTCATCGGCGACACGGTCGGCGATCCCTTCAAGGACACGTCCTCCGTCGCCCTGAACCCGATCATCAAGTTCACAACTCTGTTCGGGCTTCTCGCGATGGAAATCGCCATCGAACCGGCGTTCGTTAAAATCGCCCCGTACATCGGCTTGGGCTTCTTCTTCGTCGCTCTGTTCTTCGTGTACCGCTCGTTCTACGGAATGAGAATACCGCAGGACTGATCCGGCGGACGGAAACAACGCTAAACAAAAGGGGCGGACATCGTGTCCGCCCCTTTTTATTTGTCCGTTATTCCGTACAGTGAAATCCGGCTTGATTCCTCAGTCCCACTCGACATCCATTTCGCAATGCTCGTCGCCCTTGCAGGCGCATTTCGTTTTGCTGACTTTTACATTCTTTCCGCCGGAAAGCTCAACCATTCTCCTGCCCCACCCGATCAGGTTCTTGCACGATTCCACGTGCGGCAATTCGTAACCGATTACCTTGAACAGCGCCTTGTTCGCGCTGGGGTCGAACTCCACCGTCAGTTCGCCGGTGTCGTGAAACGTCTTCCAGAGCGAAGCCGCGCGCGACAGCGTCATCCGCACGTCACTCTCTTTCAGCCGCGAACTGTACACACCCTTCAGCCCCGCCTCGGCGCTCGCTTCGCCCACATGCTCCATCACGTTCGGGTCCTTGCCGCCCAGCGTCCGCTGTATCGACTTATTGAAATCCACATATATCTCGCCTTCGTACCACGACGACGGGATGACGCTTCCCAGTATCTCGCGGTTCTGTGTTTTCATGTTCGCCAGAACCGACTTCAGCGCATCTTCTCCGTACCTGTCCTTAACACCTGCTATCCTGCTCAGTAATGCTACTCCTTTTACTTTCGCCATAATCCCGTCTCCTCTGTTGTTTCCTCATTCAATTTTTTTATTATATCTCATTTTGCCGGAAGCGAAAAAAAACAAAAAATTTTTTCGGCCGCCACGCGTGTCACGCCCGCGGGTGCGTCTCGTCGTATGTTTTCCGCAGGCGTTCGGCCGAGATGTGCGTGTATATCTGTGTCGTTGACAGGCTTGCATGACCCAGCAGCTCCTGAACCGTGCGGAGGTCGGCCCCGCCGTTCAACAGATGTGTCGCGAACGAGTGTCGCAGCGAATGCGGCGATATCTTTTTCAAGATCGCCGTCCGGTTAATGTGCTTTTCGACAACCCGCTGAACCCCGCGCACGTGCAGCCGGCCGCCATTCTTATTCAGGAACAACGCCCGTCCGTCCTGCGCCGCGCCGAACAGCGGACGCCCGTTTTTCAGATATTCCTCCACCGCCGCGTGCGCCGGGTCGCCTACAAACACGATCCGCTCTTTGTTGCCCTTCCCGACCACGCGCAACTCCGGACTGCCCGGTTTCAGATCGGCCAGATTCAGCGAAACAAGCTCGCTGACACGCATACCGCTCGAATACAGCAGTTCTAGTATCGCGCGGTCTCGCAGACCGGCCGGCGTCTCCGCATCCGGAGCTTTCAGCAGCGACGAGACTTCTTCGACGAACAAATATTCCGGCGTCTTCTTCGGCAGCCGAGGCGAATCGAGCGATACGAATATGTTCCGCTCCACAACTCCCTGCCTTTTCAGGAACTTGAAAAATGACCTTAGCGCGCTCACCCGCCGCGCGATCGTCGTCCGCGCGCGGCCGTCACGCTTCAGCTCCGCGAGATAGCGCCGCGCCAGCTTTAGATCAACCTCACGCGGGCCGACGCCCCCGCCGGACTCCTCACAGAACCGCGCGAAATCATTCAGGTCCCGCGCGTATGCGTCCACCGTGTTCGGAGACCTGCCGAGGTTCACCTTCAGATGCCTTGTGTATCTGTCTATGTGCTCACGCACGCTTATTCAGTTGCCTTTCAGCGATTGAGACGGCTTCCAGCGCGGCCTTCAGCGCCGTGTCGCCCTTCGGGCCGCCGATTCCCGCCGCGTCGTTCGCCATCGCCGCGTTTTTCGCCTTGAACGCGCTCACCGGCGGAAGGTCCTCTCGCGTTTGTCCGATCACGGCCGCCGCGCTCCGCACTTCCGCGTGTTCACGCCATTCCTCAACCATGAGATGTTTCGATACTCCGGGGAAAACAAGTTCGGTTATTTTCTTCAGTTTGAGTTTTTCATTTTTCAGTAAATCGGCATTCGAAAGTACGGCCGCGGGCACAGGCATGAACCACGACATTATCTGGCAGCCGCGCGGCGCAAGCGCCGGTTCGAGGTTGGTCGGAACAAGTCCCCTCGTGAACGGGTCCGCCGTCACAATCTGGCCGCGCACGCCCGTCACCGGCTTATCGAGGCCGAGATACAGGCTGATGCCGCGGAGCGGTTCGAGCTTCCTCAGCCGCCGCGCCGTCTCTTCCGGGAAAGAATCTTCCGGCGCGAGTTCGAGCAAACAGCTTACCGGGACGGCCGCAATCACAAATCCCGCCTCGATGAAATCGCCGCCCGCGTTGACGCCGAGTACGGTGTCGCCGTCGAATACGATATTTTTAATCTCGACGCCGTCCATGATGTCGCCCTTCTCCATCACCGCCGACTCCAGCGCCATGAATACATGCGCCCAGCCGCCGAGCGGAGTCACCGGCGCACGGCCCGCGCCTCCTTTTAACCCTTCCGCGAATGTGCCGATCGGCATCCTGCCGAGGTCCGCCGCGTCGAACATCCAGCCTGAAATGAGCGATGCGTGCTCGCTTACGTCCTGATCCGCGCCGGGCAGTTTCAGTAGCCATTCGGCGAGGTCCCTCTTGAACGCGTACGGGTCGAGCGTCTGCTGCCTGAGGTTCTTTATCGCGCGCGACCACGCAATCCGGCCGCCGATACCGAGCATCGGCGACAGAACCGCACGCGCCGCACCGTCCGGAAACGCAACCAGTTTTGTTCCGTTAAAGCACAGAGCGCCGCCGCCCGGATGAAACCTCGCGGGCGCGCCCGACGCCTTGAGCGCAATTTCAGGATGCGCTCCGGCAACACGATTCGCAAGAACTCCGAAATCGAACGTGAACCCTTCCTTATGAAAAATCGCGGCCCGCCCGCCGGTCGTGTCCGGTTCGCGCAGCAGCATACACGTCATCCCGCGCCGCGCCGCAACCGCCGCCGCCGCGTGCGCCGCGATTCCGTCCCCTATCACCACAACATCAAATTTCATCTCAAATAATGCCCTTCACCTTAAATTGCATTTTTCTTATTATGCCATACAGGCGTCGTTTGATTTCACTATTCCATGAAAAGTTATTCTTTTCAGCCGACCGTGGGCCAAACTCCCGAAGGCAGGTGTAAACCTGTTTCTTTTGCACGTAAGACAAAACAGCGACATCTTTATCCGCCATTCCTTACAAAGCGAGCGGCCGCAAAATCCGCCGTCTCGCCGCGCTCAAGCGCCAGAAGCGCCCGCTTCACGTCGAAGCCGATCGAGAATCCGCCGAGTCCGCCCCCGGATTTCAACACCCTGTGACACGGCACTATTACCGGAAACGGATTCGCCCCGAGCGCATTTCCCGCGGCACGCGCTCCACCCGGGCAACCCGCCGCCGCCGCGATATCCGCATAGCTCGCGGTTTTGCCATACAGCACCTTCATCGCCGCGCGCCAGACCTTCTTTTGAAACTCCGTCGCGACGCCGAAATCAAGCGCGACATCGAATCGCTTCAAGCGGCCCTCAAAATAACCGTCGATCTGCGTCACCGCTTCTTTTATCTTTTCCGGCAGCCGCGCCGATATTTTTATCCGCTCCACATCCGCGCAAAACCGCGACTCCGCTTCCGCACGGCTTCCGAATCCGAACTCGAAACGCGCGACGCCCTTGTCCGTAAATTGAAGTGCGCACCAGCCCGCTTTATTTTTCCATACGTATCCCTTTCTCATTCCTCCACCATTTCCTTTCCGCGCCGCTTCCTGTGAAACGACACTGCAAAACGATGCGCTTCGGCAATCACCCGCTGCACCAGCCACGCGGCCGGCTCTTCGCCCGAAAGTATCATCGGCGCCTTCGCGCCCATTATGTGCGACAGACCGGTCTTCTTCGCGTATCCGATCACCCGTAGCGGCTCCGTCCAGTTCGCATCGCGCACGCCTTCCTCCACCGCCGACACCTGCCCTTTGCCACCATCGACAATTATCAGATCAGGCTTCGGCTCGATACCCTCCGCGACGCGCCTCAGATATCGCGCCGCCATCTCGCGCATCGAAGAGAAATCGTCGCGCCCTTCGCCTTTGATTATGAATTTGCGGTAATGCTCCTTGTCCGGACGTCCGTCGTGAAAATTCACCGCCGAGCCGACCGTGTTGCGTCCCTGTATCGTCGAAATGTCGAACCCCGCTATGCGGCGCACGGGCTTCTCCGCGCCGAGCCGGTCCGTGATCGCCTGCACCATCACGCGCCGCTGCTCGCGGTCCGCGTTGTCCTTTCTCTCCTCCTCGGCGAGCCGCAACGCCGCGTTCTCCGCCGCGCGCTCCACCATTTTACGCTTGTCGCCCCGCTTCGGCACGGCGATCTTCACCTTACGGCCCTCGCGTTCCTCGAGCAGCCCGGATATCAGCTCCGGCTCCTCTATCTCGTCACAAATAAGAATTTCGCCGGGCACCGAACTCGCGAAATCGTAGTACAGCTTCATGAACGCCCCGAGCGCTTCGCCCCGCGACTGCCCCGGCTGCACCTTCAGCACGAACGGGTCGTGGCCGATCAGCAACCCATCGCGCACATACATCATCTCCGCGCACGCCAGCCGCTCCCCCACCGCCACGCCGATCACGTCGTAATCCTTGCCGTCCGTGAACACCACCGTCTGCTCCTGCGCCGTCACGGTTTTAAGCGCGTTCAGCCGGTCGCGCATTATCGCCGCCCGCTCGAACTGCTCCGCACGCGCCGCCGCTTTCATTTCCTTTTCGAGTTCGCTGATTATTTCCGTCGCGCGGCCGGACAGAAACATCGACACCGCGCGCACCCGCGTCATGTAGTCCTCTTTCGACACGTTCCCCGTGCATGGCCCCGGACATTTCTCGATGTGGTAATACATGCACGGCTCCGGCTTCATCTTCTCGCAGAACCGCAGCGGGAATACGCGGTTGAGGAACCGCAACGTGTCACGCACCGCGCGCACGGACGAATACGGGCCGAAATATTTCGCTCCGTCGTCCTCCACCCGCCGCGCGAATTCGAGTCTTGGAAAATCCTCGTTCGTCAACCTCAGGAACGGGTATCCCTTGTCGTCCTTCAGAAGGATGTTGTAGCGCGGGCGGAACTTCTTTATCAGCGTGGATTCGAGCAGCAGCGCTTCGAGCTCGTTACCTGTCTGAATGAAATCGAGATCGCGGATTGCCGCGACAAGCCGCCCCGTCTTCTCCGAGTCCGGCCGTCCCGCATGAAAATAGGACGAAACCCGGTTCCTCAGCACCTTCGCCTTGCCGACATAAATGACGCGGCCCGCCGAGTTTTTAAAAATATAAACACCGGGCTTCCTCGGCAGATTCTTAACTTTTGTTTCAAGCGTTTCGGTCATCGGCGAGATGGCTAACTCGTTTTGAGCTCCTCGCGGATTTTTTCGGACAAAAATATTTTCAACAGCGATTGATACGGCACGTCCTTTTTATTTGCGAGCAGTTTGAGTTCCGACAGCATGGTTTCGGGTATTCTCAACGAAATAGTTTTCATCGTCGGTTTCAGGTTCGGCATTACCACACGGCGTGCTTTCTTCCAATCCACATAATCCGACGAGTCGTGCGTCGACCAGAATTCCCTCTCGTCTTCCTCGCTCTTGAACTTCGGCACGGTTTTATTCTTCTGTGCGTTCTTCATAAATTTTTCGCTCCTTGCGGCTCATATCTCTAGCCGAAATCACTCTCACCCGGTTGTCCCGAACAGTGAATACGACAAAAAGCTTCCTCTCCGAATCGGTTTTCCCAAGCGCATAAAAACGCGATTCCCTGTCCGAATGGCCGGCATCTCTTCCCGATACGAGCGGTAGGTTGAAAAAAATCTGCTCGCACTCTTCCGGCGTTACCTTGTGCCTGAACCAGTTCTTTTCGACGTTATGTTTATCCCAGTCGAATCCTTCACATCCGGTCAGGATATCGTTGTCGTCCATGATTTAAAGTATATTGCTGATATATACAAGCGTCAATGAGGCTTACTGCCGAAAGCTTATGTTTGAGGTTGCAATTATACGGCTCTATTTCAAATACACATCGAACTTCGATGGCGGATTGGTGATTTTGATGAAGCCGTTGGGGTCGCCGGAGATTTTGTACTCCCCGATCTTCGCGGGCGGTTTCACGCTCATGCCCGGAACCCAGTGGTACTTAATTATTACCTCACCGCCCTCCGGCACGGCATCCGATACGCTGATCCGGTTGTACGTCGCCGAGATGCGCCCCGAGCCTTTCAGAAAATACGTCGGCATGTACGGCATGACTTCGAAGAACTGGAACCGCCCGACACGGTAGAAAAATCTGAAATATCCGTCGTACTTCGTGAAGTACTGCGCCGCGCCGCCGGACCAGCAGACGATCCACTTCACGTTGTACAGCTTCAGCTTTTCAAGCAGCGCCTCCGGATTGAGATCGGAAAGCGGTGTGCCGAACGCCTCGCCGTCCTGAAATGAGGCGTAATGGTAGTCCTCAAACATATACGGATACGGGCCACCGATGAATTCCTTACCCGTTTCTAACCCGAAATGAGACAGTATCTGTGACTTGCCGTAAACCTGCCCGCCGCCATCGGCATCCATTACTCCGGAGTCCTCGATCATTATTCGAGCGCCTCCGGGTAGCTCCTTGATACGGTCTTCAAGATCGGTAACATTTCTATCCACAGGGAAATTAAGTAAAGATTCGATCGGAATAAGCCTGTTCGTCGCATAAGCCATGCCTATGAGACAAAGAACCGGGATCGCGATAAAGGCGACTTTTTTTGCCTTTGCAGTTGATTTCTCACCCGTTTCTGAACTGTTCATTCGGCCCAGCGCAATCCCGGCGGCCGCGGCAAGCAGCAACTGCGCGACCGGGAAATAGCGCGTCGGGTTCAACGTGTCGCCACCCGGAAGAAACGCGCCGTAATATGAGTACAGCCACAACCCGCATGCCGAAGCGCCGATGAACGCGGCTTTATTCCTGTCGCCACGCCGCCAAAGAGCGACCAGCCCCACAACTCCAACCGCAAGCAGAAAAACAAGAAGCAAGCTGTGTATCACGCCGTACGCACCCGTGAACTCGATGTTGTTCATCACGATCGAGCCCATAAAATAATCCTTGATCGGCCGAAGCAGGTCGCGGTTCTGCCAGAATGGAGCCTTCGACACATTTTTGATGTGGTGCATGAACGTGAAGACCGTCTTGATCCAGAACCAGTTCACTGCAAGCGCGGCAACACCCGCAACCGCGAGCCCCGCCGCTCTCGCCGGCTTCTTTTCCTTCAAAGCGATTAAAAATGCCGCCACCGCCGGGATGAGAAGGATCAGCGCGGCGGTTTTGTGGATGAACATCGCGAGCGCGAGCGACACCGCCGCCGCGAGCCACCACGCGCCCCCGTCTCGCGCGTATCTGTAAATGCACGAAGCCGCGAAGAGCGAGAAATACGTCACAACGCCCGCCGTGAGCATCCCCGCCGCGAAAAACAGCACCGGCATTCCGAGCATGAAATAGAGGCTGCCGATCAGGAATCCGAACGCGGATTCCCTGCGCGTCAGTCCGAAGTTCCGCAGCGTCAGCCACCAGAAAAACGGAAACAGAAAAACGCCCGCCTGAAAAAACCAGCGCACGACCAATAGCACCGGCGTGCCGGGGAAATGCACCGCGAGCCACTGAATGGCGATATTGCTGTTCCAGATGAAGCCGAGCGGGTAACCCGCCATGAAATGCGGATCGTAGCCCCATAACTGCCCGTTCGCGGCGTGGAATCTGCGGGCGGCCTCCGCCAGATACGTCATCACGGGGAAATCATTGAAATTGAGAGTCGAGCCGCCACGCTGTATGAACGAAATCGCGCGCCCGATAACAATCACGGCGCCCTTTATCACACACAGAGCAAGAAATATTTTTTCCGTCTTATACTTCTTCAGCACCAATCAACTCCCGAAAGCAACCGCTTACATACTCGTGCGGCTTATATTAATGGCTGGTAGGTTTTCGGCGAGGTACGGCGACCCCGCCCTACTAAATTGAAGTCGCTTTTGGTTTTTTCCCCAGCTACCAACTACCAGCTGCTGTTTTTATCTTTTCCCTTTCCACTACTCTACTATCTACCATCTTTCGCTTTTCCCTCTATCCTCGCTACTCGCTACTGTTTCCTGCTTATAGATACCTTTTTCTGAATCCGGAGTCCGTCATAACTTTTTTGACGAACCACCCTATGATATCGCCGGAATAAAACACGGACGGATTAATGTCGCACTCGATCCAACAGCCTTTGCATCGGAGCACTTTTCGGCGCAACTCGTCCGCGCGGTCGCCGAGCCAAATATCCGAAAACGACGACTCCGACACACTTCCCGCGGGCGTGCTTCGGAACGCGCTGCAAGACACGATTTTGCCGTCCGGCAACATTCTGAAATGCGAGAACATCGCCATGCACGGCGGCATCGGGCTCTGTTTCCCGAGCACCGCCCTGTTGCGTCCGCCCTCGTTGAGATACTCCTCCGACACGCGCCGCAGAAACGCGCTCGCGGCCGCATCTTTTTCAACGCTTTTCAGCAACTTGTGCTTCTCGTAGAACTCGTCGAATTCCGCGGCGCTCATTCCATCCTGCGACTCGAACCCCATCGCTCGCACCGACGGGTCCACTCCGTCGAGCGTCTTGCCTTCGTGCAGCGCAGCGCCGACAAAAAGACTGTGTCCGAGCCCAAGCCCGCGCGCGAATTCGTTCACCGGCTCGATTTCCGCAAGCGTGGATTTCATCACCGTCTGATTTATGCCAGCATGGAAATCGTGTCGCTTTTTTAATTCGGAGAGACGGCGCAGCGTTTCTGCCGCTTTCTCGCGCATCCCGGGCACTCCGCGCAGGCGGTCGTGCTCGTCCGACATCGAATCGAGGCTGACTTGAATGTGTAGCTTCGTCCGCCCGCCGCGCGATGCGGCCGACTCGATAAACTCCGCCGCCCGTTCCGGGAACGAGCCATTCGTCGTGACGTAGAAAATCGAGCATTGCGTGGCTTCCGCGGAATATCTGTAAATGTCCGCTATGTCGGCCCGCACAAACGGTTCGCCGCCGGTTATCCGGATGACTTCTATATTTTTCAGTTGCGGATCGCGTATAAATTTGGAGTATTGCGCGGCTGTGAGTTCCGCCGCCGGGTCCGACTCCCAGCCGTGAATCTCGCACATCGAACAGCGCGCGTTGCAACGGTGCGTCACATTGTACGTCATCAGCGCGGGCGCGGACGGCCTGCCCAGCCCGCGCATCACGCGCGACACGCCTATTTCGACAACATGCCTGATCATAAAATCGCTCCGGGCGTCACCGCCGCCGCGAAAGGTCGAGCCGTAGCCGGATGAGTTCAAGCAGCATCCTCAGCACATTCTTCGGCAAAAGCGAATGCGAGCGACCCGACGGCCTCGGGTAGCAGGCAACATCCTGTTCGCCGACCTTGAACCCGGCGGCGCGCGCGCGGATCACGAACTCGCCCTGCGCGAAGATGCCGTCGCTGTTCGGCAACGCCTTTTCGAGCGCCTCGCGCCGGAAGACCTTGATCGAGCAGCCGAGGTCCGAGAACGGCGCGCCGAAAACCAGCCTCACGACGATATTATAAAGCCGCGAAAGACACGACCTCAAAAATCCGTTGGGATACTTCGGGCGGCGGCCCTGAACGAGATCGAACTCGCCGATCCGCGCCGTCATCGTCAGCAGGTCCGCCGGTTCGTACTGCGCGTCGCCGTCCATGAGCGCGATCAGCGGCATCCGCGCCCGCTTCATGCCAGACTTAAGCGCCGCGCCGTGGCCGAGGTTTCTCTTGTGGTGCACCGCAGACACTTCGGGGAACTCAACCGCGAGCCGGTCCGCCGCCGCGCCCGTGCCGTCCGGGCTGCCGTCCTCGACTATGATGATTTCGAACTCCGAGCAGTGCGGGCGGAGGATTTCGACGCACCTGCGCACGAGCGGGCCGATGTTCCGTTCGTCGTGATATGCAGGGCAAACGAGGCTGACCGCCGGTTTTTCCAAAAAACGAATCCTCCGATTCGAACGTCCGCCCGGGCCTTTTTTCTTTACAGTCGGCCCTGTGTGGCCGTCCTGCCGGGACGCTTTGCCGCAACACGCGGCTGAAAATCTGAAACCTGATTAAAATACTAACACAAAACGGAGACACGCAAAACCGGAGAGTGCAAAAGCAAAGACTTGGAACCACGGATGAACACGTATCTAAATGTGGGAACAATTTAAATTCATGCAGGCAATCTATCGCTCCCACGCTCTGCGTGGGAGCGCGGTGTTTCGGACGCTCCGCGTCCGCCGACGCGGAGCGTCGGAAGAGAAATTCCCACGCAGAGCGTGGGAACGATTTGAAAAACATCTGTGTTCATCCGTGGTTTCGCTTTTAAATACTGCCCAAACGGAGA
Organism: uncultured bacterium; assembly: GCA_964409645.1. Taxonomy (GTDB): domain Bacteria; phylum UBP15; class UBA6099; order UBA6099; family UBA6099; genus CAYPEK01. The sequence continues at coordinate 11,189 of CAYPEK010000020.1, forward strand.
GAGCCTCCGATGACTCGGAGGCTCTCAATTTATATTGATCAGAGCCGGACTGTAAGCGGGATTCTGTCTAAGAGCGAAAATCGTAAAATACGGAAAAATCCGACGGGGGCCCGCACTTGGGCCTTGTACGAAAATGCGCCCCGTGACGACCATTTCTCTGGGGCGGACGTTACCGTCCGCCTCGTGCGGACTACCCGGAGCTACGCCACTGTTGCCGTAAAGCAAACATAAAACGTGCGGCGGCCGAGATCACAGCCGCCGCCTCGGCGGGCAGCCTCTCAGCTCCTGTTTGTCCTTGCACCGGGTGGGGTTTGCCGAGCCGCCGCGTTACCGCGACGCCGGTGCGCTCTTACCGCACCATTTCACCCTTACCTGTTCCGCCATCGGCGGTCATCGGCGGTTTCTTTCTGTTGCACTTTCCATGGGGTCGCCCCCTCCGGTCGTTAACCGGCACCCTGCCCTTCGGTGTCCCGACTTTCCTCAGGCTGTTCGCCCGCGGCCGTCCGTCCGGCTCTGTCAAGGTACATCTTGTTTAAATTGTAAGGCCGATTTTTAAAAAGTCAAAATCGAGGATTTCCATTTTATAAATTATTTCTCAATCAGGATTGCGCAATCCATCAATGTCATACTCTTTGAAAAAACTCTCGATTGAAGACCGTACAGCGATTGTTTTCTCTTTCTCGTAAAATTCAGCCAGTATTTCAGCAGTTTCATTTACATCATCTTCTTCCAAAATAAAAATCAATGTATTCACTGCGGCGCATCTAATGCGGTAATATCTCGATTTAAGATACTCGTAAATCCTCGTTATACTTTTATTATCTCCCATCATATATAAAGCACCATACATTCTGAGCTTGGCATGTCCCTGTTTCTCGGTTAGCAACTTCTTCCTTATTATCTTGTACGCTTTCACGCTTCCGATTTCCGCGAGAGATTCAGCCGCATAGCCACGTGCTATCGCACTTTTGTCTTTCAATAATGAATGTATCAAAGCGTCTTCGGCTTTAATCGATTTAATTGCTCCCAAGCTGTCGATTGATTCTATCCTTACAAACTCAACTCTATCATCAAGCAATACAATTAAGTCATCGACAGCCGATTTGTCCTTTAAAATCCCAAGACTTTCAGCGGCCATCGCCCTTACAAACTCCTGTTCGTCCCGTAACAGCATCTTTAAAGCGTCTTTTGACTTCTTGTTTGCAAAATTAGATAAAGCCTCGGCTGCTATTTCCCTTTTGATAGGATCATCGTCTTTGATGTGTTTCATAATCTCATCGGTTACGGATAAACCACTATACTTCGAAAGCTTTTCGATAATCGCTAATCGATCTTAATATTTATTTGTGCTGAATAATTTTTTTATCAATTGTTTCATATTTACATTTTATCACATTCTATCAAAAGTGGCTTGGCGTAGTATTCGGAATCTTTGGAAATGAAATTACAGATGTTCTCGAGGTCTTCAGCCACACCCGGCGACCGGATTATTTTTCCTTCAGCCATTTTGACATCCGCTCTTTAACTTCTTCGTGAGAAAGGCCTTTCCCGCCGTCTAGTTCCTTCAGCCCGGAGTCAACTTTTATTCTGAAAATAATTCAGCCATTACATCGTCCCATGTTATATCGTCCGGCAACTGATCTATAATTCGCTTCATTCCCTGTTTTATACCGGACATTACAATCATCTCTCTCAATATTTCTATCACATCCTAAATCACAAATCACAACAAAATGCGATACTTATTGTCTTTTGATTATTCCTTTTCGTTTCTTATAGCTTTTTCCGTCGCATATACAACGAAAGGACATTCAGGATCGGGATATGATATATTCCCTTTAAGGAAAAAGGCGATGCAATGACAACCGCCCTTACAAATACTGAGATAAATACATTCGTCACATGGATACTGAGCCGTTTTGTGCCAATCTCTGTAACTTTTAAAATGAGTCGAACTATTCCATGATTCTTTTATATCCTCTGCCCGCCCGGCATTATCATGACAGAAACTGCAACACTTAATATTTCCCACGCTGTCGATCTCGGAGATATAATTGCCGCCCTGACATCCTTGCGCGGCAAAAAATACAAGCGTCTTCAGGCTGGGTTTATGCCAGCATATCATAGGCAGAAAAGAACAATCTACCATCGACACGACATCATATTTCTTTGCCAACTTTCTCATCTTCTTATAGAAATTTATATTCTGATCCGACGTTAGTTTCCGGTCGTTGTAATATTCCCGTGCTCTCCCGAAAGGCTTAAACCTCAAAAACATTATATTTCTTATCCCTGCACTCTTCCCGTACCGGCAGATGCCTTCCAAGTTTTCATATCCTAGCTTATCAACAATGTAGTTGATGCCGGTTTCTATGCCTTCTCCCTTGAACAACCTTATCGCTTTGTCCCAATATCTCTCTTCATCCCGTAAATCGACCGACACATGAACGTGACCGAAAACTTTGCATTTTTCAATATTCTTTTTATCGATCAGCATGCCGTTTGTCGTGACATTCGGTACGATGCCCTTTCCCCGCGCGAACTTCGCAATTTCGAATATGTCTCCTCTTGAAAAAGGCTCTCCACCGCCGAACGCAACCGAGAATACATTCATTTCCGACAACTTCCCGATGATCTCTTTGCATTGTTCAAAAGATAGTTCCTCTGATGCTTCCATCGCGGAATCCGAATAGCAGTATTCACACTGTTTCGGACATTTGTTTGTGAGATTGAAATGGACATTCAGTGGAGCCGAAAGATGTTCCTGCCCACTTTCCCACAGCAGATTGCCCTCATAACCCATCTTTTTCATATAAGCCTTATCGACAAACACTGTGCTAGAAATGTCCTCAAGCAGCACAATGCCGCCGAACGGCTCATATCTGACTTTATTTTTGTCGTCGATCAAAACAGCCATGAAAAAATGTTCGGCACGGATAGAATCAATCCAGTAATAAAAAAACTCAACAATGAAAAACCGACAACGAGAAGCGGCATCACAATATATAACAGCCAAGGGTTTTTGCTTTTTATCAATATTTTGCCACCGATCCATGTTGAAGCCATTAAGCCTAAAGCCATAAGGGGAACAATGGCTATTTCAAGTATTGTGTCATTATAGTCTTCCATAGAAAGCTTAAGACTACTCCAAAAAAGCCCTAACAACGCTATGGAAACAATAAATGCTATTATCAACGATACTTTTATAGCTTTGCTTATTTCAGTTCTTATCAATAAGATATCAACAACCCCTTTAACTTTCTTTTTCTTTCTATTGAGAATATACGCATTAATGATGCTCGTAACTATATTAATAATACCTCCCAAAAATAAAACTTCAATTACAAACATTCCCGAACTGCAATTCGGATTCATTCCCGGAATAACTTTTAAAATCTGTCCATTTTTCTGCTTCATAAACCGTGTCCTTTCACAGACTTTTGCCAAAAAGCCACATTTAAAAGAAACAACGATTCTGTTGATTTACAGACAACCCCAATACGTATAATTTTATCAATGAGATAGCAATTATGTCGATGATTTGATGCAGTTTTTCGCGAGGCGGTCGGCGTGGGAGTTCTGCTCACGGGGGATTTCGACGACTTTCAGCTTGAGGCCGCTGCTGAGGTCGCGGATTCTGTCGAGGAGCGGTTTGAGTCCGGGGTTCTTCATTTTATAGCGGCCAGTGATCTGACGTGCGACAAGCTGGCTATCCGTTTTGAGCGTCACCGACGATGCGCCGAGTTCGGCGGCAGCGGTGAGCGCGAGGATGACTGCTTCGTACTCGGCCTTGTTGTTCGTGGCTTCGCCGAGGTAGAGGGTGCGCTCGCCGATTACTTCGCCGCCGGCGGTTATTACCGCAGCGGATGCCGCCGGGCCGGGATTGCCGAAGCACGCACCGTCGGTGAATATGACAAGGTCGAGCGCTTTTGCAGGCGCAACAACGCCGAACATGTCTATCTGTCCGGGTTTCGTTTCTCTTTCGGAGGGCAATTACTTCTTCCCTCTCAGGAAAAGGATTCTCCCGCATCTCTGGCAGTACACGAGGCCTTCGGGGTGCGCAAGTTTTTGCTGAGTGGCAAGACTGACTTCGACGTTGCAACCGGTGCAAACGCCTTCTTCGATCTCCGCGATGGCCACTCCGTCGCGTTCGCGCTGCAGATTGACGTATTTCGACAGCAGCGCCTTATCTGAAAAGTTTTTAAATTTCTTTCTTTCTACTTTCAGTTCCTCGATCCGTTTCGCGAACACTTCCTTGTTTTTGAGGCGGTCTTCGGAGACTTTCTTGTATTCGGGCTCGAGTTCCTTCAACTGCTCGTTGAACGTGCTCTTTTTGATTTCGACGCCGTCCACGGCGATCATGTTCTTTACGATCTCGTCCTCGCACACTTTGATGCGTGCGTTGAACTGCTCGCGTTCTTTCTGGAGAAACTGGAGGTCTTTCGGGTCGGTTGACGGCGAGAACAGTTTGTCCTCGTTGACTTTCTTCTTTTCCTTGAGCGTGACAATCTCGTCCTGCAGTTCCTTCGCCTTGTCCTTGAACGGGGTTTGTTCGGCGCTGTGTTCGTCGAGCCGCGCCTTTAACTCGCGGTACTTCTTCTGCACCGGATCCTCGTCCTTCTCAATCTGTTTGATCCAGCGAACCTTTTCCAGTATTTCGTTATCTATCAACTGCAATTCATATAGTTCTTCAAGCAGTTTCGCCAATTCCGCCATCTCACGTTCCTCCGACCCTGTACGCATTCATCTATTTAATTGGAACGCGCTTAATGAGTCCGGGTTATAGTATATTTGTTTGCCGCCGCGATTGCAACAGATTCCGGGCCCGCCCTAAAGAAGATGCGAATAAGGTCTGTTCCGGTGATTGATTATCTGCTGAATCTCCGGCGCCGTGACGAGCGGGCGTTTCGGCTTCAGCAGCCTTTTTATAGCCTCGTCGAGCCCGTCCAGAGTGAGCTCGTACATGGGAAACATTTTCGAGATTATCCGGCCCGAGATCGAGTTGCTGAACGACCTCTGCCGCATCGGGTTCAGCCACACCGCGCCACGGAACCTGTTCATTATCTTGTACAGCCACCACACTCCCGGCTCGTCGTTACGGTAGAAGTAGTCGATCGCGCCGTTGACGTCCAGCAACTCGCTCGGCGCCATGCTCGCGTCGCCGACGAAGATCACCTTGTAGTCCGGTTCGTACTTGATCAGGAACTCGGCTGTGGGGAGTTCCTTGTTGCGCTCGATGTCCGTCCAGAGGTCCTGATACACGCAGTTGTGGAAGTATAAATATTTGACGTCCTTGATCTGCGATTTGGCGGCGCTGAAGAGTTTGCTCACCGCCCAGTGGTAGGGCTCCATCGAGCCGCCCACGTCCATCAGCAGGAGCAGCTTGATCTTGTTCTTTTTGCTGCGCTTCCACATTATTTCGAGTTCGCCCGCGTTGCGGCACGTCTTGTCGATCGTGTTTTCGAGATCGAGTTCGTCCTCCGGCCCCTCGGGGAGCAGCGTGCGGAGTTTCGATAGCGCAACTCGTATCTGCCGCGTGTCGAGCACCATGTCGCTCGAATAGTTTCTGAAATAGCGCTGCTCGGCGATCTGGATAGCGGCCCCGTGGCGGCTGTAGCCCTGCCCGATGCGGATACCCGCCGGGTTGTACCCGAACGCGCCCTGCGTGGAGCGGCCGCCGGTGCCGATCGCGCGGTTGCCGCCGACGTGGTTCTTGTAGTGCCCTTCCTCCCACTGCTTTCGGAAATTCTCGAGCACATCTTCGAGCGGAAGCGCCTGAAGCAGCCGCTTCTCAGCCTCCGTCAGCACGAGCGGATCGACCTGCTCAAGCCCCTTGAGTATCTCATCGACCATCTCCTCGGTCGTTTCGATTCCTTTAAAGTAGTGCTGAAACACGCGGTCGTAGCGGTCGAAGTACGTTTCGTTCTTAACGAGGATCGAGCGCGCGAGATGATAGAACGTTTCGAGGCTCGAATCGGAAAGCCCGCTTTCGAGCGCCTGATGCAGAGTCATCCACTCGTTGAGAGTGACCGGCACCCCCGCGCGCCTCAGTTCATTGAAAAATCCTGAAAACATCATTCGCCCCGCTTAGATGTGTTTATTTAATCTTTTTTCCATAACTCAATTGAAATCGAAAAAAGGGATGGGATACAAGGCGAATCGAGCGAGAACGAGGGAGCATACTTTTCCGTATGTGACTGAGTTCGAGTCGATGATTCAACGCAGTAGATCGCCCTTTTTTCGATTTCATCAATACGGCATTTGCTGCGACAGGACTATATCGACGTCCTGCTCCTTCTTGATAAGCACACCGAGGAACGGAATTTCGCGTCGGATGCGCGACGGGTCGATCCCGCCCGCCATCAGCGCCTGCACCCAGTCGATCAACTCGCTCGTGGACGGCCGCTTGCGCAGCGAATCCACCTCGCGAATCCAGTAGAACCTGCGGAGCGCCTCGCGCAGCAGCACGCGCTCCACCTGCGGGTGATGCACGCGGACGATGCTCTCCATCATCTCCTCATCGGGGAACTGTATGAAGTGGAAAAGGCAGCGGCGCAGAAACGCGTCCGGCAGCTCCTTCTCGTTGTTGCTCGTGATTATGACCACCGGGCGGTTTTTCGCCATCACGTCCTCGTCCGTCTCGTGGATGTGGAACGACATCTCGTCGAGCTCGTTCAGCAGGTCGTTCGGGAACTCGAGGTCCGCCTTGTCGATTTCGTCGATCAGCAACACCACTTTGCTGTCGGCCGCGAACGATTCACCGAGCTTGCCGAGCCGGATGTAGTGCTTGATGTCGGAGACGTCGTGGTCGCCGAAACGCGAGTCGTGGAGCCGCTGCACGGTGTCGTACACGTAGAGTCCGTCGCGGGCCTTCGTGGTTGACTTGACGTTCCAGACGAGGAACGGCATTCCGAGGTCTTCGGCAATTGCGGCGGCGAGCTTTGTTTTGCCCGTTCCCGGCTCGCCTTTGACAAGAAGCGGCCTGCCGAGAACGATCGCGGCGTTAACGACATCCCGGAGCGCCTTGGACGTGATATAAGTGCTTGTCCCTTTGAATAATTGCATGTCAGGATTAAGTTCGTGTTTTCTCATGGTCGGCCTTTCCCCTGTTGCGGCATTAGGGTTAAAAAACTTACAACACTGATACTATAACCCAGCGCGGCTGAAGCAACAACTGGAAACAGGAAGCAGTAGCGAGGATCCCGCAAACACAAAACTTATACATAAATGACCGCTCGCTTTAGCTCGCGGTTTATATTAATGATCGGCGGGGTACGGCGACCCCGCCCTACATATTTTGAATGTTGCTTTTTAGCTTTTTTACTTTCTACTGCTCTACTATTCTACTATCTACCGTTTTTCGCTTTTCCCTCGCTACTCGCTACTCTATTCTCGCCACTGCTTTATTCAGTTGCGATCCGCGCCGGCAATGACGGACACGACGCGCGCTGCGGCGCCGCACGCGAGGAAAAACGCCGGGTCGTCCTCCGGCCCGCGGCCCATCGTCGTCACCCGGAAGCCGAGCCGCTTCATCGCATCGAAAACAATCGTGCCGTCCGACTCGGTTATTACGTGCGCCCCCGTTATGCCCGCCGTGTCGAACTGCCTCATGATGATTTCTTTCTGGTCGGGCGGCAGCATCGGCAGCGCGACCGTCGCGCGTGCGAGCGCCACCATATTCAGCGATGTTATCGTGTGGTGGCTCACGCCCTGATGCCGGCCCCGCTCGTCCGCGAAGCTCAACCTCGGCACAACCACCGGCTCGCCTTTCAGCACCGAAACGGCATTAACCCACTCTCCCACTTCGAGGCCGGTGTGGCCGAGCCGCGTCCCGGTGCCGGAGATGCCGACCCCCATCGCGACGACGATCACATCCGCGCCGAGCACCGCGCGCGCCGCCGCGAGGGCAGAGTATTTCGTCACTGTTTCGACGTCGCCGCCGAATGCGTTGCCACATGTCACCGTACCCTCGATAAAACCGCCCTTCTTCAATTCGTGCACTGTACGGCTGAACGCGGCTGGCAGACATGCGCCGTCGGTCATGATGTATGCTATGTGCAAAACCGGCCGCAGGAGTTTCAGGGACGCGCTCACCGGCGCCACCATGCTGTGCAAGCCGCACAGAATAACCGGCGCACCGCCGAGGTCGGAAAACGCCTCAATCGAATCGCGGTTCGGGTTGCCCTCCTCCTCCGCACTCAGCACGCGGCATTGCATCGGCGTGTATCGGAGTTTCATAATGTGGCCGGGCGCGTCCGGCATCTCGTGCTCCGGCGCGGAGAGATTCGCCATTACAAAATGGCGGCCGCCCGATCCGAGTTCGAGCCGTACGGCGGTCGTATTCAGCAACACCCTGTCGCCCTGCGTCACCTTACCTGTGAGAGGCGGATAGCAGATCGCCTTCGACCTGCCTCCGCAGTCAACAACTATCTCCTGAATCGCGTCTTCGTCCCGTGTGACATCGACGACGGTGCCTTCGCGTATATCAATCATAACCGTATCCTTAATGATGTTTACTTACCTTGATATTATCGCCGCGACAGCCCCTCGCAGGAATACCCCGCGCGATTTTTTGTAAAAGCAATTGAATCACTGATGAACACGGATAAACACACATATCATCTGCGTTAATCCGTGGTTCGTCTATTTTTCCAATACAGGGACTGTCATTGATGCGTGGGGCATGAGGTAGCCTTCGCCGGGGAGGTGAGAGATGACGTCGTCGATTTTACTCATGTCTCTCATCGGCATCATGCCCATTCTCATTACGGCTATCTCGTCGAGCCGCGAGCGGACATAAACCCGGACCGAAAGCGCTTTCTCTATCGTGCGCAGTGCGGTGTGGCCGGAAACGCTGTAGCTCTCGCGCAGTTTCGCCTCGATCGCCGCTTCCGATTCCTCACCGAACCATTTCGCGAATTCGTCCGAGCCGATTCCCTCCGCGCATTCCGTGAACAGAATGATCGCGCCGCCGGGTGCGACTGCCCGGTACGCATTATCGAGCGATTTGTGCGACTGATAGAAGTTCAAATCCTTCGGGTGACCGCCGCAAGAGGCCAGCACCCACGGCGCAGGCGCCGGGATTCGCACGCAGTAATAGCGTTCCGCGGCGAGGCAGGCCGCCGCGTGCGCGGCGCGTATCTCACCTGCGTAAAACTCCAGCGGGCGGCTGTCGCCGTCCGTTATGACCTGCACCGCGAAATCCACCCGCACGAGCGCAAGCGCGTCGAGCATGTCTTCATGGATTGGGTTGCCGTCGAGCACCGTGGCACGCGCGCGCGGATCGGTGCCGCCGCCGGGCGCAAGGTTGAGCCCATGGTTGGCGAGGACAGTTTCCCGCGCGGCAATTCCGGGCACGATGCCCTTCCGGCCGCCAGTGAATCCGGCATAGTAATGCGGCGCGACTGTACCGGTGACGATCAGCAAATCCGCCTCCGCCGCGAGCCGGTTCAACGCGACAGGGGTGCCCGCCGCGGTACGACCGAGCGCGACGAGTGAGTCCGCGGCGTCGCAGTCGTGATCGACGAGCCTGACACGCGCGGCGGCCGCGCCCGCGAGTTCCGCCCACTCCTCCGGTGTATGTCCGGCGTGCATGCCGGTGGCGAACAGGACAGTTATGTCCGCGTCGGCGATCCCGGCTGCGTTGAGCCTGTCGAGCAGCGGCGCAAGCCAGACATCGGCGCCGTAGCTGCGCGTTTTGTCGGACACAACAATGCATGCGTTTTTTCCGCGTTTGGCAACTTCAGCGAGCGGCGGGCCGGCTACAGGTTCGTCGAGAGCGCGTAGAAAACCGGCCACCACGTTCTTTTCGTCGTAACTGATTTCGGGGAGAGCCGGAGCAAGCGTTTTCGTTCTTCCGAATGCCGCGCCCGGCAACGGGACGGTCGCTTTACCGTACCTGAGGCTGATGTCCATTCCGTTTCCCTCTGTTGAGGTTGCGGACCATCAGCACCCTCGAACCGCCGTTTTCGTAATCCACCTTATCGACAAGCCGGCTGACGAGGAATATGCCGCGCCCGCGCGTGCGCTCGATGCCCTCGGTGTCCGTCGGGTCGGGCACAGACTGCGGGTCGAAACCCTGCCCTTCGTCCTCGACCACAAATTCCAGCCTGTCGTCGAATATCGTGCAATCTATCTTTACCTGTTTTCTTTCGTCCTTTTTGTTGCCGTGCTCGATGGCGTTGATGGCGAGTTCGTGCATCGCAAGGCGCAGTTCCCATATCTCGTCGTTCGACATGTCGGTGCGCTTGAACAGTTCTGAGATGAACTCGTTGACCTGTTCGAGGTATGTGAACTTGCTCGCGATCTCGAATGAAATGCTGTGTTTTACGCCGTCCACCTCGCGCGCGCGGCGGCCCCTCTCGATCGTCCCGGCAACAGCGCGCGACAGCGCCTCCGTTTCGAACGGTTTCGAGATGTACGCGTCCGCGCCCGTCTTGAAGCCTCGCAACCTGTCCTGCTCGGTGTCCTTCGCCGAGAGCATCAGTATCGGAATCGAGTTGTATTCGCGCTGAATCTTAATGCGGCGGCAGACTTCGTAGCCGTCGATTCCCGGCATCATTATGTCGAGAATTATGAGATCGTATTTTTTCTGCGGGACTTTCTGAAGCGCGGACTCACCGTCGAAAGCAAGGTCCACGGCATAGCCTTTTATCGTCAGATACTTTTCGAGCATCCGGCAGAGGTCTTTGTCGTCGTCAACAATGAGGATCTGCTTTTTCTGATTAAGGTCCATATACAACACTTCACTTCATGATACTAAGTTAATCGTTTCTCACTTTAAAGCGGTACAGACACCGCATAAACCGCGTTGTTGGTCCCCGCTTTTTCGCTTGTACGGGCGGCCCTGCGTGGCCGCCCTCTCATACACTTATTCGTTCTTCCACGTGACCGCTTGCTTACGCGCGCGGTTTATATTGATGATCGGCGGGGTACGGCGACCCCGCCCTACATATTTTGAATTTTGTTTTCTGTTTTTTCCTCGCTACTGGTTACTCGCTACTGTTTTCTTTCAGATACTCCGTTATTTTCGGCAGCGCTTCTTCTACTTTTTCCTTTATGACAACCGCCGCATAGGCGTCAACATACGTTTCCTGAAGATTCACGACGATGACCTTCGCGTTGTTCTGCATCGCGACGCGCGGCATGAACGATGCCGGCGAGACTGTCAGCGACGAACCCGCTACTATCATCACCTCGCAACTCTCCGACTCGCGCTCGGCGCGCACAAGTTCGGTGAACGGAAGCTGCTCGCCGAACAGAACGACATCCGGCTTTATCACCGCGCCGCAATCACAGCGCGGAACGCCGACGTCGCTTTTTTCAAGCCGCTCGACAACCTCGTCCGAGGGATAGAAACGGCGGCATTTCATACAGTGCGCGCGCCCGGCGTTGCCGTGCAGCTCGATCATGCTCTTCGAGCCGGCGCGCCGGTGCAGATTGTCGATATTCTGAGTGATGATTGAACTGAGCAGCCCCATCTCCTCCCAGTCCGCAAGCGCCTGATGCGCGGGGTTCACGGGCGCCACGGCGGCGAGCTTGTTGAGCGGCCCCATGAACATGAAAAACTTTTCCGGGTTCGACAGAAACGAATCTATCGTCGCCACCTCGATCGGGTCGATCTTCTCCCAGAGGCCGAGCCCGGGCGTGCGGAAATCGGGGATGCCCGAGGGCGTGCTTATCCCGGCGCCGGTGAGCGCCACGGTTTTCTTCGATTTGCCTATGAGCCCGGCAGCCTTTCGAAGAAGCTGGTCGTTCACGTCTGATCTCCGGATTTTTCGCTTTTAGAAGCCTTCATGCAGGATTTCGTCGTTTCGCTCATTCCCTCGAAAACCTGCTTGTATCTGTCGTATCCGTTCGGATAGCCTGTCCTCAGCCGCGCAAACCCGTTCGCGTCGAACAGCACCAGAATCGGAACCCCGTTAATCATGTACGGTTCCTGCATGTCGAGCGCATCGTCAACGTCAACAGTCACCGCATCAACACATTTGCCGTAGTCTTTCTCGAAACTTTTCACTTCCGGAAGAAGCTTTTGACAGTAGCCGCACCATTTCGCCATGAAGAACAACAGCGCCGGCTTCTTATTCTTTATCGCTTCAGCAAGTTGTTTCTGTTTATCATTCGGCTTGGCTTTGCTCTCAACGGCGGACGTCATCTCGTCCTCGGGCAGGTCCATCTCCCAGTAATTCGTCAGCCCCGCCTCCGGCCGCAGAAGCAGTACGGTCGGGATATATTGGCCGTCGTAAGCGTTGTACGGAGCTGCCGCGTCCTCGGTCTTCACCGTCACAACATCGGCGTTGCCCTTCTTGGCCACTTTCTTCACAGCGTCGAGCTGGTCGAGGCTGTCAGTAATCTCCGTCGAATAGAAATAGACGAAAACCGACTTGCCCTTTCGGAGGCTGTCGCCGATCGAGTTCGACACCTCGTCTGTTTTGGACTGTGTCTTTTTCGCCGCCGGTTTTTTTGCCGCGGTGGTCTTTTTGGCGGTTTTAGAGCCGCTTTTTGTCGTTGCCGCATCGGACGCCGCGCTGAATCCGATTGAAATTACAAATACTGCCGTTATCAGGAAAATCGTGCGCAGTAAGCCTGAATTCACAAAATTGCCGCTTCTTTTCATGCAGATATTATAACACGAAAAAATCTAAATTCCATGCATTATCCGCCGGACGCCCGCCGAGCGTGTTATTTTGTTGCCCTTTTATTATTTCCGGCTGGCCGACACTGTGATAAAATATTAAAGTTGTGACAAATTGAGAAATTGGAGAACCGGCCTTGATAAAGAAAATCGAACCGGATTATGGGGCATTTTGCAAACTTGCGGCCAAGGGCAACATCGTGCCGGTGTACGCGGAGGTGCTCGCGGACCTCATCACGCCGGTGTCGGCCTACATCAACATTGCGAAGAACAAGCCGTACTCGTTCCTGCTCGAAAGCGTCGAGGGCGGCGAGCGCGTGGCTCGCTATTCATTCCTTGGAGTGAACCCGTACTCGGTGTTTAAGAGCAAGGGCGACCGCTACGAGATCGACGGCACCGAACACAAGGGCGACCCGCTCGGCGCGATCGACCGCATCTTCCAGCGGTTCCGCGTCGCGGGCGCGGAGGGGCTGCCCCCGTTCATCGGCGGCGGCGTCGGCTACTTCGGATACGACGTGATCCGCCATATCGAGGAGCTCCCGCTGCACGCTAAGGACGACCTCGGCTTTCCGGACATCTCGTTCATGTTCACCGACTCCGTCCTGATTTTCGACCACCTTAAACACAAAATCAAAATCGTGTGCAGCGCGCGCATCGAGAAAGGCCGCCCGCTCCGCGAGACGTACGATGAAGCCGCCGCGAAAATCGAGACGTTGTATAAAGACCTGTGGAGCCCGCGATTTATGAAGGAAGAAGCGGCGCGCGCGCGGAAGAAATGCCGCCCCGCCCGTTTCACGACGAACATGACGAAAGAGCAGTTCAAGAAGAACGTGCGGACGGCGAAGGAGCACATCCGCGCGGGCGACATCTTCCAAGTCGTGCTTTCGCAGCGGTTCTCGGCGAAGATCGACGCGGAGCCGTTCGACGTTTATCGCGAGTTGCGGTCGCTGAACCCGTCGCCGTACATGTTCTTTCTGCAACTCGACGACATAACGCTGATCGGCGCGTCGCCGGAGGCGCTGGTGACGGTGCGCGGGCGCGACATCGTGACGAGGCCGATCGCGGGCACGCGGCCGCGGCCGGCGGACCCGTCGCGCGAGCAGGACGTCATCGCCGGACTCCTCGCCGACGAAAAAGAACGCGCCGAGCACATCATGCTTGTCGATCTCGGCCGCAACGACCTCGGCCGCGTCGCGGAGCCGGGCACGGTGCACGTCACCGACCTGATGACAATAGAAAAATACTCGCACGTGATTCATATAGTATCGAATGTGGCGGCCAAGCTGAAACGCGGGCGGAACGCGATCGACACGCTCCGCGCGTGCTTCCCGGCAGGCACAGTCTCCGGCGCGCCGAAAGTCCGCGCGATGGAAATCATCGAGGAGCTCGAACCGACGCGGCGCGGGCCGTACGCGGGCGCCATCGGCTACCTCAGCTTCACAGGCCTGTTCGACACCTGCATCACGATCCGCACAGTGTTCATGAAGGACGGCACGGCGCACGTTCAGGCGGGCGGCGGCATCGTCGCGGACTCCGTCCCGGAGCGCGAGTACATGGAGTCGGTCAACAAAGCGAAGGCGCTCAGGATCGCGATCGAGCGCGCGTCGGAGGGAATACATTGATAATCGTCATCGACAACTACGATTCGTTCACATACAACCTCGTGCAGTATCTTTACGAGTTCGAGCCGGTGATCCGCGTCTTCCGTAACGACAAGATCACCGTCGAGAAAATCGCGGCGATGAAGCCGGACCACATTGTGATTTCGCCGGGTCCGGGAACGCCGGACGACGGCGGAGTCAGCCTCGAAACGATCGGCGCGTTCGCCGGGAAGGTGCCGATCTTCGGCGTCTGCCTCGGCCATCAGTCGATCGTGCAGCATTTCGGCGGCGTGGTGCGCCGCGCGGAGTGCCTGATGCACGGGAAAGTCTCAAAAATCCATCACGACGGCAAAACGATTTTCAAGGGGCTGCCGAATCCGTTCATCGCCACGCGCTATCACTCGCTGATCGCGGACCCGCCGACGCTCCCGGACTGCCTCACCGTGACCGCCAAAACGGAAACAGGCGAGATCATGGGCGTGCGGCACAAGAAATTCGTCGTCGAAGGAGTCCAGTTCCACCCGGAATCGATACTTACGGAGTCCGGGAAACAAATATTGAAGAACTTTTTGGGATTATAATTATGTAGGCATAAGCCAGTAGGCAGAGGGCAGAAGGGGAAAGATAAAAAGCCGCTACTAATCGCTCCCACGCTCTGCGTGGGAGCGCAGCATTTCGGACGCTCTGCGTCCGCCGACGCGGAGCGTCGGAAGAGGCATTCCCACGCAGAGCGTGGGAACGATTAAAAGATTAAAAGCAGGGACTGGCAACGCGGTTTTGCCGCGGCGTCTGTACCGCGTTTAAGCAGGAATCGAAACAGCGTTTGTAAACTATGAAGTCGATCATACGAAAACTAATTACCGCCGGGGTAGCAGCCTCAGCGCTCATCATTTTGCCGGTGACCTCGCTCGCAAAAAAAATAGAAGACATGTCCGCTGCCGAAAAGATGAAGGCTTCCGGCAATGGAGACCTAGTAGGCACTCTCTTCGGAATCGCGTTGATTTTCGGCATCATAATCTTCACCGCCCTCTTCTTTCGGCGCTGGAGAATCCCGAGGCTTGGCTACTTTTTCATTACGGTCGTGATCATTATTTCGCGGTTCCGTTTGCCGCACGATCTGTTCTGGATAACGGGGGCGATCGCCGCCGGTCTGTTATCACTCGTTATGGCGCTGTCGGCATACAAAAGAACGGATTTCGACACAAAAAAGGAACCACTTTATTACCTATTTAACGGCTTCACTTTGCTAATAATCGCTTTCTCGACAGAGTTGTTCACGATGGCGCTCGCATGCGCGTCGCTCTTCGCGTCGCTCTTTTTCATGATAACGATCAGGAAGGGGGCATCGAGCAAGTTTACGCAGCTCGACGCCGACGGAAAAATTCTGGAAGTCCTCGCGAACAAAGCACAGCGCAAATAACGATTCAGCGCCAAAGCGCCAAAGCGCGAATGCCGGAGCCGCAAGCAGCCAATGAGTACCCTGATAGAAAAGATAGTTGCGTCCAAGAGAGAAGAACTCGCGGAAACAAAGAAACGCGCGCCGGAGTCGGCGGTGCGGGAAGCCGCTGAAGCGGCCGAGACACCGCGCGGTTTCGCTAGGTCGGTGGCGGCGCGCGCGGCGAATGGTCCGGCGATCATCTCCGAACTGAAAAAAGCGTCGCCGATCAAGGGCCTGCTACGGGCGGAGTTCGGCGTCGAACAGCTCGCGCGCGGCTACGCCGAAAACGGCGCCGCGGCGCTCTCGGTGCTCACCGAAAGCCGCTACTTTCTCGGCGATCTCTCCTACATCCGGCGCGCCAAAGCGGTGTGCCCGCTTCCCGCGCTCCGAAAGGATTTCATTTTCGACCCGTATCAAATATATGAGGCGCGTTCCGCTGGCGCGGACGCCGTGCTGCTGATCGTCGCGTCGCTCGAACAGCCGCTTCTCAGCGACCTTCTCGCGCTCGCGCACGACGTTCGTCTCGACGCGCTCGTGGAAGTCCACGACGAAGCGGAGCTCGAACGGGCTGCCGCCCTGCCCTGCGATCTGATCGGCGTAAACAACCGGAACCTGAAAACGGGCGTTACGGACATCGCCACAAGTTTCGCGCTGTCGGCGAAATTTCCCGCCGGATGTTGTAAAATCAGCGAAAGCGGCATAAAAAGCAGTGCGGACATAGAAGCGCTGCGGGAGGCCGGTTACGACGGTTTCCTGATCGGCGAGTCGCTTGTCACCCGGCCGGACCCCGGCCGCGCACTAAGGGAATTGATCGGAGGCGGCGGTTAAACAGATGCATCTTCCGGACGAAAGAGGACATTTCGGAGTCTTCGGGGGCAAGTACGTGCCCGAGACGCTGATGTCCGCGCTTCAGGAACTCGAAGAAAAGTTCAACGAGACGAAAAAAGACAAAGAATTCCGCTCCGAGTTCCTCTATTACCTTAAACATTACATCGGGCGCCCGACGCCGCTCTACTTCGCCAAGAATTTCTCGGCGCGGATCGGCAACGGCAACCGTGTTTACCTCAAACGCGAAGACCTCGCGCATACCGGCGCGCACAAGATGAACAACACCATCGGGCAGGGATTGCTCACGCGGCGGCTCGGCAAGAAACGTATCATCGCCGAGACGGGCGCGGGCATGCACGGCGTCGCATCAGCGACCGCCGGCGCGCTGCTCGGCCTCGAATGCGAGGTGTTCATGGGCGAGTTCGACGTCGTGCGGCAATCGACAAACGTCAACCGCATGAAAATGCTCGGCGCGAAGGTGACACCGGTGTCGAGCGGCTCCCGCACGCTGAAGGACGCCGGCAACGAGGCGCTCCGCAACTGGATCACTTACGTCACGACAACTCACTATATGATCGGCTCGGTGATCGGGCCGCATCCGTTCCCGGAGATGGTGCGCGACTTCCAGCGCGTGATCGGCGACGAGGCGCGCGAACAGATAATGGAAGTCGAGGGCCATCTGCCGGACATGCTCGTCGCGTGCGTCGGCGGCGGCAGCAATTCGATCGGCCTCTTCTACCCGTTTATTCAGGACGAGGGGGTAGAACTCGTCGGTGTCGAGGCGTCCGGCAAAGGACTAGACACGGGCCTCCACGCGGCGTCGATCAATCGCGGCTCGACGGGCGTCATTCAGGGCGCGATGACTTACATGCTTCAGGACGAGGACGGACAGGTGCTCGAAGCGCACTCGGTTTCCGCCGGACTCGATTATCCGGGCGTCGGCCCCGAACACTCGCATCTGCATCAGACCGGCCGCGGGCACTACCGTTCCGCAACGGATGATCAGGCGGTGGCGGCGTTCCACGCGCTCTGCCACGACGAGGGGATTCTCCCCGCGCTCGAAAGCTCGCACGCGCTCGCCTACCTGATGCACAACGACATAGGCGAAAACAAGACGATCGTCGTGTGCCTGTCCGGACGCGGCGACAAAGATATGGATATTGTTTCACAGCAGAAACTCGAACGGGCGACGATGGAAAAATGACGATAGCCGAAAAACTGGCGATACTGAAAGAACGGGACGAGCGCGCGCTTGCGCTGTTCCTCACCGCGGGAGATGCCGACCGCGAGACTTCACTCGAACTATTCCGCCACCTCGGCGAATGGGGCGCCGACATCATCGAACTCGGCATCCCATACTCCGACCCGCTGATGGACGGTCCCGTGCTCCAGCGCTCGTATCAGCGCGCGCTGCGCCGCGGCTTCAAGCTCGCCGCCCTACCCACATTCATAGAGGACATCCGCAAAAAATCGGACACGCCGATGCTCATTATGACCTGCTTCAATCCGATCTACAGATACGGCGTGCACCGCTTCTTCAAAGACATGAAAGCGGCGGGAGTGGACTCGCTCCTGATCACCGACCTGCCGCCCGAGGAATGGGGCGAAAGTCACGAGCTCGCCAAACAGTACAACCTCGGCACAATCTTCCTTCTCGCGCCGACCACCGACATCAAGCGCATGGAACTCATCAACCAGTTCTCCAGCCCGTTCGTCTATTGCATCTCGAAGACGGGTGTAACCGGGACGAGCGACACACTCCCCGAAGAACTGAGCAGTTACATCCGCTTCGTGCGCGATGTCGTCACGCAGCCGGTGCTCGTCGGGTTCGGCATCTCGAATCCGGAGCAGGCGGGCGCGGTGGGCAAACTCGCGAACGGCGTCATAGTCGGCAGCTCGGCGGTCACGATCATCGAGCGGCATCTCGACGACTCACAGCGCACGATGCGACTGATGGAAAATTTCGTGGGCGGCCTCAAAGAAGCGCTCAGATAACGACTCGAACCGGAGGGGTTCTCAATGCAGGAAATAAATGATCTTCTGAAAAACATGGTCACGGCCGGCGGTTCGGACCTCCACCTGAAAGTCGGCATGCCGCCCATCATGCGCATAGACGGCGCGCTCAAACAGATGTCGCGCGACCGTCTGAGCGCCGACACCCTCAACCAGATGGTGTACAGTATCCTGAATGAAAAACAGAAGAAGGAATTCACCACCCAGCATGAGCTCGACTTCGCGTACGGCGTGCCCGGCGTCGCCCGCTTCCGCGTCAACCTCTGCGTGCAGCGCGGCACCGTCCGCGTGGTCATGCGCATCGTGCCGTTCGACGTCAAAAACTTCGGCGAACTCAACCTGCCCAGCGAAGCGCTCACATACCTCTGCGGCCTGAACCACGGACTCGTCCTCGTCACAGGCCCCACCGGAAGCGGTAAATCAACAACACTCGCCGCGATGATCGACTTCATAAACGCCACGCGCAACTGCCATATCGTCACTGTCGAGGATCCCATCGAATTCCTCTACCGCGACAACAAATGCATAATAACGCAGCGCGAGATCGGCTCAGACACAGAATCGTTCTCCATAGCCCTGCGCCACGTCCTCCGGCAGGACCCCGACGTCATTCTCATCGGAGAAATGCGCGACCTCGAAACAATTGGAACCGCACTCACCGCCGCTGAAACCGGACACTTGGTTTTCAGCACGCTTCACACAACCGACGCCCCCGGAACCATCGACCGCATCATCGACGTCTTCCCGCCGCACCAGCAGTCGCAGATCCGCATCCAGCTCGCGAACGCGATTCAGGGCATCGTCTGCCAGAAAGTGCTCCCGCTCGCCGCGGGCGCAGGCCGCGTACCCGCCACCGAGGTCATGGCCGCCACGCCACGCATAAAGCAGCTCATTCTCGAAAAAGCAACCGCCATGATGTTCTACGAGGCGATCCTCAACTCGCCCGAATACCTCCACATGCACACTATGAATCAGGACCTCGTCCGGCTCACCAAATCCGGCGTCGTCACGAAAGACATCGCCATGGCGAACTCGCCCAACCCGGACGAATTCAAACTCAACCTGCGCGGAATTTTCGCGGGCGGCACGAAGGACGACATGCGCGGCGGGCCCGGCAACAGCAGCGGCAGCAGCAGTAAATTCGACGGTCGCTACACCCCCGGCAAATAAGCCGGTTGAACTTCATGCGGTTCCGTCAAAATCATCTTCAACTTTAACGCGGTCAATTTTCGCTTCGGTTACCGCTTTGTAAAAAGTCTTTTCCGAGTTCTTTCCAAACCATGAAGCAGAACACCATTCATAGGCCCTCGCATCCTCAACCAACCTGTGATGCACGGGGTTGTAATGAACATAACTCAGTCTTGCCAAGTACGAAGACTGATGCGTAATTTGCGTGTCCCAATATTGGAACCATACTTTCCTGCCCGGAGAATCATCAATCCTATTAACAAACCTTGATGTCACCGCATGAACCTTGGATATGAATTTGACCAGATTTTCGGGCTTCTGTGAAATCGCTATAAAATGATAATGATTCGACATAACAGCCCACGCCTGAAGTTCCCAGTCGAATTCTGACGCGCAGTTTATCAGTGTATCATGCAGGAATTCTATCTTGGCTCGAGTGTCGTAATAATTGTGTTTCTGATATGTCCCGGCCGTCACCATGTAAGTTCCGGCATTATCAACAATATGAATTGGCGCATGATGCCATTTCTTCATGTCATAATTATATCATATTAGCAACAATATTTCCGCTTTACTCCGGAGTGCGGCCTGCCGAACGGCAACCCGGCATATACCGCCTTTACATATTTTTGATTTACTCTGGAGTGCGGCGACCCGGCGCCGCGCAGTTGTTTTTCTTTATATCTGCGGCCTGGTTAGCGAGTTGCTACCGAAAAACACCTGCCGGAGTCGGACTTCCGGCAGTAAAAGAGGCGGGCGTTCCGCCCGCGCTTCTTCAGCGGCGCCGGGTCGCCGCACTCCAGAGTAAATACAATACTGCCTACTGCCGCGTTTTCATTCGTCAACTTCATCCCGACGCTGTTTTATGCTAAACAACAACCCGGGGCTCAAATAACCAACCCTTTGTGTCTTGGTGTCTTTGTGGTAAATCTTTACTGCATCAAATCCCGATTTCGCGGCTTTCGCTGCGCGACGGGACGGTTTTAATCTTTAGCTGATGCACTGCTTTTATGTACCGCACGGTGCGGGTGCGCGCGCGCATGACGACCGAGTGTGTCGTCGCCTTGTCGCCCTCGAACAGCACCGCGTCGAGAAATTCGCCGCCGGTGACTCCGGTTGCTGTAAAGATAATACTGTCGCCCTTGCACAGGTCTTCCGTCGTGTATATGAAATCGAGGTCTTTCTTTTTAAGTCCCATTTCGGCGACTTTCTTCCGCTCCTCGTCGTCGCGCGGCCATATCCGCACCTGAATCTCGCCACCGAGGCACTTCAGTCCGGCCGCCGCAAGCACCGCCTCCGCCGCGCCGCCAACGCCCATCAGGATGTTGCTGCCTGTCGAATCCATCGCGGTCGAGATCGCCCCCGCCACGTCGCCGTCCGTGATCAGTTTCACCCGTGCGCCTGTCTTCCGCACTTCCTGAATCAACTGCTGGTGACGCGGCCGGTCGAGGATGACAACCGTCAACTCGCCGATCTGGAAGTCGAGCGCTTTGGCCACTCGTTTAAGGTTATTCTTCACTGAGTCGTTGAGGTCGATGCAGCCTTTCGCGCCCGGCCCGACAGCGATCTTATCAACGTAAAACGTGGGCAGCGCGGAGAGCGTGCCCTCGTTGCCGGCGGCAAGCACTGAGATCGCCCCCGGCAACCCCTTCGAGGTGAGAGTCGTGCCGTCGAGCGGGTCCACCGCGATGTCAACTCGCGCGTCGTGGATGCCGCCGCCGCCCACGCGCTCGCCGATGTACAGCATCGGCGCTTCGTCCTTCTCGCCCTCGCCTATCACTACCCTGCCGTTTATGTTGACAAGGTCGAGCATACCGCGCATGGCGTCCGTCGCCGCCTTGTCTGCTGCGTTCTTGTCGCCCTTGCCGAGCCAGCGGCCCGCCTTCAGCGCCGCTGCCTCCGTCACACGCACAAATTCAAACGTGATTTCACGCGTCATGTCAGTTGACATATCCGGCCTCCCGGGTTGTTTACATTAAGATAGGCTGTTAGTTGCTATTGCGCAATGGATGCAAGAGCGGCTCTTTCAGCCGCCCCGGACGTTCAACAGCTCGCGCCGTTGCCGCCGTTTGTTTCGCGGCCGACGCCGAAGTATCTGAAACCGGCGCGCCGCACTGTCTCCGGATTGTAGATGTTGCGGCCGTCGAAAATGCAGTCGCCCGCCATTACCTCTTTCAACTTCTGGAAGCTGAGGTGCTTGAAATGGTTCCATTCCGTGAGCACCATGAGAGCGTCCGCGTCCTTCGCGGTGGAGTAAGCGTCTTCGCAGTATTCGAACTCGGGATGCAGCAGGCGGCATTTCTCCATCGCCATCGGGTCGTACGCCGATACGGAAGCGCCAAGCTGTATGAGCCGCGAGGCCACCGCGAGCGCAGCGGAGTCTCGCAGGTCGTCCGTCCCCGGTTTAAACGAGAGGCCGAGCACGCCGATCTTTTTGCCTTTCATGTCGCCGAACGCGTCAATCACTTTCGCGACGAACCGCTCCGACTGCGCTTTGTTGATACGGATCGTTTCGTTGAGCAGCGTCATCTCCTCGCCGAACTTCCGCGACACGTAGAGCAGCGATTCGGTATCCTTCGGGAAACACGAGCCGCCGTAGCCGATGCCCGCGCGGAGAAATCTGTTGCCGATCCGCTCATCGAGCCCGACGCCGCGCACTACCTCTTCAATGTCCGCGCCGGTTTTCTCGCAAAGGTTCGCAATCGAGTTCACGAACGAAATTTTCGTCGCGAGAAACGCGTTCGAGGCGTATTTGATCATCTCCGCGCTGCGCACGGACGTTATCACCATCGGCTTTTCGAGCACCGAGTAAAGCTCGATCAACTTCATCGCGACGCGCTTGTTCGGCGCGCCGATCACGATGCGATCCGGCGCGAGCGCGTCCGCGATCGCCGTGCCCTCCGCGAGAAATTCGGGGTTCGACACGACCTCGACCTCGACGCCCGCCGGCTTGTATTTTTCAATTATGTTTTTCACCAGATCGCCTGTGCCGACCGGCACCGTGCTTTTGTTAACGACGATTTTGTACGAATCGACCGCCTTGCCGATCGCCTCCGCGCTCGCCTCCACCTGCGAGAGATCTGTCTCGCCGTTGTCCTTCGGAGGCGTGCCAACCGCTATGAACACCACTTCGGACTGCCGCACCGCTGACGCCGCGTCTGTTGTGAACGAAATCCGGCCGGCTTCCATGTTCCGGCACACCATCTCGTCCAGCCCCGGCTCGTAAAACGGCATTTTGCCTTTATTCAGCGCCGCGACCTTGTCCGCCTGACTGTCCACGCACGCCACCACGTTGCCTAGGTCGGCGAATACCGCCCCTGTGACGAGACCTACGTAGCCAACTCCTATAACCGCGATGTTCATCGATTCGGAATCCTTTCGGAAGCGGCCGCGCCGAAACAACCCGCGCCGCCCTTGCTTTCGTACTCAATGCGTAATTCGGATTATACCATACGGCGCGAGTCAGTCAATTTCAGCTCGCCCTCGCGGTTGCATTCGGCGCGCGGTTTGATCTATTATTGACTCAACGGAAGCTATAAAAATCAGGCGGCGGCGATAAAACCGGAAGACGCGGAGAAGACAATGAGCAACAGCGGCGAATGGGTGGTCGGACTCGACCTCGGAGGCACAAAACTCGCGGCGGCAATATTCAGGAAAGAGCCGGGCGGGCGCATCGAGTTCGGACACGCCCTGCCTAACCGCAAGTACGACGCGATTTTCGGCGGCGCGACAGATCTCAAAGCGCCGGAAAAGGCCGAACGCATCGAAAACGCGATGGCGGAGTCCGTGAAAGAACTGTCGGCGAAGGTGGCCGGCACGGTAACGGCGGTCGGCATCTGCAGCGCCGGTTTTGTCGAGAACGGAACGATCATCGAAGCGTACAACATCGGGATGAAGAATACGCCGTTACGCGACGATATCGGGTCAAAAACGGGTGTGAAGGCGTTTCTTTATAAGGATTCGTGGGCGCCTGCCTACGCGTTGCAGCCCGAACGGCCCGCGATGGTGTTCAGCATCGGCACCGGTTTCGGCGGCGTCTCGTGCGAGCCGGATCTGACGATACCGCTGAGGAGTTATACGCAGGCGCGAAAGCCGATCTGGATACCATTTCTCTATGCGAACGACGACCCGGGATACGCGGTGGCGTTCTCGGACGAACTCTGCGAGGAGATGTTCGCGCGCAGCGCGGCGCGGGCGAAAGCGGGCCCGCTGAAAGAGACGCCGGGCGCGGCGGACGCCGTCCGGGCGCGGGAGTGGGCGGCAAAGTTGAAGGAGAAAGCCCGCAACGACAAGCGACTCTCTCCGTCGCCGCTTATTCTCTCGCTTGCAAAACTGTTCGCTAAGCCGGCGGTTCGCGACTGGAGGCCGAACGAGGTTTACGCGGATGTGCCGGGCGCGGCGTCATTCCCGCCGTTTGTGTTCTCGCTCCTCACCGGCCGTCCGATCGAGCCGGCGGAGCTCGACACCCTGATCGCGGCTGAAGATCCGAACGCGACAATGGCTTATTACGCACAGGCGGAATTTATCGCGTACATTCTGTTCAAGATGCAAAACGAACGCGTTAAAAACGGGTTAGAACCGGCGGAAAGGGTATTCGCCACAGGGTCGGGGTATAACCCCGCGACTCACAAAATCCTCGCTCGGCCGATTGCCATATCGATGAACGAGTTCTGCAAGTCGGCCAATATACCCGGACTGAAATCGGAAGCGGTGGAATACTTCGCCGTGCCCGGCGGCGCGCCGACTACCCTCGCCTGCATGGGCGCCGCGACGGGCGCCGCGCGCGAATTGTGATATATATCCCGCGCGATTTTCTATTAAAAAATACGGAATAATCTTCACCATCCGCCTTTCAGCGGTTAAAATTCACTAATATTTTGAACTTGGTTATATCGGCAGCAGAGAACCCTCCGGAGCAATCCGGTTTGGACTTTATAAATATGTTTAACAGAAACAAAACAATTTTCTTGGAGAAAACAGATGCCCTTTAATTTCCGCCGTTTCGTTCTCTCAATTATGGCCGCCTGCGCTATAGCCGTCTCGGCTGTCGCGCTCGCGGAGGATTCCGGCAAGAATACCGACACCGATTCCGATAAGACGGCAATCACCAATAACTTCAACATTTCAGGTTACAGGACGATCCGCTGGCGGGATTTCAGTTCGTCGGGCGACAAAGGCACGTTCCTGTCGAGCAACAGCCTCCAATATTTCAGCTCGAAAGTGGAGCAGTCCTCGCAGATATATTTGACGGGAACGCTACCGAAGGACCTGAAAGTGGACGGCAGCTTCACGGAGATCCCGTATCAGGACCGCACGCTGACGCTGAACATAACCGGGAAAAACGGGATGGCGAAGCTGGGTGATTTTTCGACGACGTTCCCGGGCGACAAGCTGGTGAGCTTCACGAAAACCATCCGCGGGTTCGACTTCAAATACAAGATGGGCGCGTTGAAACTCCAGACAGTGGTGTCGAAGGAAAAAAGTAAAACGCAGAAGATATCGTTTCTCGGGCAGAACTCACGCGGGCCGTATCTGTTGGGGACGTTCTCGATCGTAGAGGGAACGGAAAGCGTGTTCATCGACGGCAAGGCGGTGTCGAAAAGCGATTACAGCATAGATTATTTCCGCGGCGACATAACATTCAAATACAACATCAACCCGACGGAGACGGTCGAAGTTTACTACGAGTCGGAGATGCTGTTCGAGATCAAGACAGGCTCGATGGACGGCGTCGGCCTCGAATACAAGCCGCCGAAGAGCAAGTTCACGGTCGGCGGATCGATGTTGTCATCCGGCACCACCGGGGCCACCTACACGGTGACATACTCGAACACGGCGACGTTCGCGTCGATCGGGCCGGCGGATTTGAACATAGCGAAATCGCTCGGCAACGGGCTGCTCGAAAAGTACAGCGAAATAGTAATGACCACAACGGGAGTCAAGCTCACGCGCGGGGTCGATTATTCGATGGATTACGAAAACGGAACGATCACGTTTTTCGGGACGGCGTTCAACATCGCGCAGGACGTTACCGTGGAATACTTTTATTACAACTCGAAGTACGTCCGAAAAATGGAAAACGAAGAACTTACCACGACGGGCCAGACGGAATTTATTCTTTCCCGCTCGACGGTTTACAGCGGCACCGAGGACGGTTCCGTTAAATACTGCGACGAAGGCCGGATAAGCTGCATCCAGATGTACCCGTGCTCGGTTGACGAATACAGCACGACGACGGGCTGCCCCGCCAATACGGACTACGTGATCGTCGAGTCGCGCAATTCGCTCGTCGTCATCAATCCGCAACGCATACCGGACGGCAACCACTTCATCCAGCTCAGTTACATCTACGTACAGAAGACCAGCCCGACGGAACAGAAGTCCGAAAGAAAAATGTACGACGCCTACGTTAAAGGCAACCTATTCAAAGACCTCTACTTCGAGGGCGAGATGGCGCAGTCGGAAGCGGACCTCAGCTCGAAGACGGTGCAGGTGATGGAAGAATACATGGCGACCGTGACTTCAACCTCAGGCCGCATATTTTACTTCGCGACGGATCAGGCGCTCGTCTCCGGTTCAGAGGAAATCTACTTCGACGATCTGTTGTCATACACCAACAAGAAAAGCCGGTCGAACGACTACACTCTCGAATACGACTCGGTCGGCAAAAGATATAAGGTCACGTTCAACGACCAGCTCTCGATGCCGGTCGGCACCACGATCTTCGTCAATTACAGGTACACACCCGAGATGGCGGTCGGTTCCTCGGGTCAGGGCAACGCATACCGCGCGGCGATGAATTATTCCGGCGACCGCGTTTCGCTGAAAGGCGAATACACGCGCAAAGACCCGGAGTTCGCGCCCCTCAACAATTACAACAACATGGAGCAGGACAGGCTCGAAAGCAACCTTAATATAAAGGTGACAAAGCAGATCAGCGCGTTCAGCGATCTCGTATCCTATAACCGTCTGTACGACTTCACCACGGGCGACAAGAACACGTACAACAAACTCGCCGCCGGGCTGAAATACACCGGCACGCACTTCCCGGAAATCACTTTCACGACGACCGGCTCCGACTCGCACGACAACCTCACCACCAGCAAGCTCGACAACACAAAGCGGGAGAACGAGCTCAAACTGAAATACGACCCGACAGGCAAGAAAGTCCTCGTTTTCGACGGCCAGTTCTCGGACAGCCGCTTCAGGGACAGCACCGGCAACATCAGCGACAAGGACATGAACAAGCATCACGTCGGGGTGACATACAACCCGAGCGAAGCTCTGAATCTGAAAACATACTATGAAATAAATAATGTTGACGCGACCGCACCGCCGCAGTACGGAACCGAATCGAACTACTCGGTGAAAACGAAGGCGCGCGGCCTCGACATCGGATACAAGCCCGACGATATCTGGGTGATTTCAGGCAACGTGCTCCTGCAGTCGAAGGAAGACCCGCGCCCGACGTCCAACAACGAATCGTGGGACACCGCGCGTATCGCCGCCGTCGCGAACCGCTTCGGCAACATCTCCTTCGTCTCGGTGTCGTTCTACAAGCAGGACCTTCCCAACGACCTCACCGGCGGCACCAGAACAGACACCTTCAATTCATCGTTCGGGTACGAGTTCGCACCGCTATGGGTGGTCGAACCGTCTCTGGATGTCATCACGTCCGAGGTCACGAACAGCTCGCGCAGCAAGTCCACGTCGCCCGGGCTGACCTTCAGATACAACCCAAAGCACGAAGGCAAGATAGACGGCAGCTTCAACTACAAGAACACGCGAAGGCGCAGCGAAACAGCCAACAGCACCGCCACCAGCACCCACGAAAACCAGTACCTGACGATCGTCGGATACTACCCGCGCACCGGGTTGTCGTTCGTCACCAAATACGATTTGAGAAAAACCTCGGCGAGCAGCAAGACGGATGTCTATCTCGAAGAAGTCAGGTATCAGGTGTCCAGCCGCCTCGACTCGAAACTGAATTTCACGAGGACAAAATACTCCACGACCTCGGGCGCTTCGACAAAAGACGAAACGATTCTGCAGACGACATACAAGCTCACTAAGGTTTTCTCTGCGATTGTGGACCTGAAACACCAGACTTACAACACGCCGAATTCCGCTTCCGATTATTCGGGGACAATATTCGATTTCTCGCTCACCGCGAAGTTCTGACCGGCATTTTCTCCGGCGCGGGTTAAAATATAGTAAGAAACCAACAGACGCCCCGGTGGAGCGTGCACGTGCTGAAAACGCCGAAAGACAATGATGAACTGATGAAGATCGTCGCGAACAGGCGCGATTACCTCGGGCTGGAAAAGTTCGACGACGCCGTGATCGAGACGATGCGGGGACTGGACCGCGCGGACTTCCTCCCGAAGAACACGAAAGACATCTACGAGGACGCCCCGGCGCCGATCGGCAACCACCAGACCTGCTCGCAGCCCAGCATGATCGCCTGCATGGCGACACTGCTCGAACTGAGGCCGGGCCTGAAAGCGCTCGAGGTCGGCGCGGGGTGCGGGTACAGCGCGTCGGTAGCCGCGAGGTTGATCTCGCCCGGCGGGACGCTGATCTCAATCGAGGTCGTGCCCGAACTCGCGGACATGGCGGCGGCAAATCTTAAACGCAACGGAATCGAAAACGCACGCGTCGTCCTCGGCGACGGCTCGGCCGGACTGCCCGAAGAAGCGCCTTTTGACCGTATCTATCTCACAGCCGGCGCGGGAAAATATTTTGATGAGAACGTCCTGCTCGACCAGCTCACCGGGAACGGAATCCTTCTCTATCCCGAATCGCACGGTTCGATGTTCCTGCTCAAAAAGAACGGTCTCCACATAGATAGGAACATCATGGGCGGAGTCGCGTTCGTATTTTTGAAAGGAAAAAACAGTGGATATCGCTGACAAGATAAAAATCGGCACTTCCGGCTTCAGCTTCAAAGACTGGCGCGGCCCCTTCTACCCGCCCGCGCTTAAGCAGGACTACCTGCTCGAATACTACGCCGGTTTTTTCGACGTGGTCGAGATCAACGCTTCGTACTACCGAATCCCGACCGCGGAGTCCCTCGCCGACATGGTGCGCCGGACGGACCCGGATTTTAGGTTCACCGTCAAGCTGCACAGGTCCATGACACACGATCTTGACGCCGCCCTCGCGACGTTCAGGAAGTTCGAGGAGGCCATCACGCCGCTCGCCGAGAATAACCGCCTCGACGGGTTGCTCGCGCAGTTCCCGGCCGGATTCAAATTCACCGCCGACAACCTCTGCCGCGTTCTCTGGACCCGCGAGGAGTTGAAACCGTATCCATTCTTCGCCGAGTTCCGCGACTCTTCGTGGCTCTGCCCGGAAGTGCTTGACATCATGCGCTCCGCCGGGATCGGCTGGTGCAGTGTTGACGAACCGCAAATCGCCGGTCTGCTGCCCCCCGCCGCCGAGGCCACCACCAAGGCGGGCTACGTCCGCTTTCACGGCCGTAACGACATCGACTGGTACAACCCCCGCGAAGGTTCCGACAGATACAACTACGACTACTCACAGCGCGAGCTTGCCGAGTGGATCCCGAAGATAAAGTCGCTCGCGCAGAAAACCGGCCGCACACACGTCTTCTTCAACAACTGCCATCTCGGCAACGCGCCGAAAAATGCGAAGATGATGAAAGACATGCTCGGCATCCCGCTGATACGCAAGCGGCGGCGCGGCGAACTGTCTCTCGACTGATTTCCGTTCGGAAACCTCTACAAATAATTTTCAGTCACTATAATTTACGTGCGGCCGCGAAAGCGTCCAAAAAAGGCCGCCGGTGAATTGTGAAACTGCTCGACTCGTTCAGAAACCACCGCGAGGTGCGCCTCGCGCTCCGCTCCGCCGGAAACTCGCCGGGCGACATCTCCGTGTCCGGCCTTCAGGGCGCCGCGCTGTTGCTGTTCAGCCTCGCATTCGCCGAGGAGATGAAAGGCCCGATCGTCACCGTCTTCCCGGATGACGACGGCATGAACCTGTTCGCGCGCGAGATGTCGCGCCTTCTCGCAATCGAAGGCTTCTCGAAGGAATGGGAGCTCGCCACTCTGCCGGACTACGACATCTGGGAACTGAACAATGCGGCGGCGCTGCGCGAGCGCCGCAGAAGCAGGCTCGCAGCCCTGCACGCGATCTTCGGCGGCGTCCCCCGGGAAAAACTCTGGCTGCTCACAACCGCAACCGGCGAAGCGCGCAAAACGATGGCGGCGGACAAGTTCCGCGCGCTGACGGTCGTCTTTAAGCAGGGCGCGAAGATGTCTCTGGAAAAAGTTCAGGACTCGCTGATCGCGGCCGGTTACGAGCGCAGGCGGAACGTTGAAAACGAGGGCGAGTACTGCGTGCGCGGCGGCATGATCGACGTATATCCAGCGCAGTCCGAATTCCCTGTCCGCATCGAGTTCGCGGGCGACACTATCGACGAAATTCGCGTGTTCGACCCGGAGACTCAGCGTTCGAGCAACAAAATCCCGGAGATTGCGGCGTGTCCATGTTTTGAAGCGCTCACCGCCAACGCGGACGGCGACCTATCGGGACTGCGCGAGGACTACAGCGCGTTCGTCGAGCGCGGGATAAATTTCGACGGAGCGATTCTCTACCCCGACGCGTTCGGAGCATGCGAGCCGCCCGGCGGCATGTTCACCCTGAGAATGGTCGTTAATAAGCAACAGTGCGCCGACGAGGGAAAGCGCCGCGCGGCTGAAGCTTCCGGTTGGCTCGAAAAGAACGGCTACGAAGGCGCGGAGAAACTATACGAAAGTCTTTACTCCCCGCCCGGCGGCGCAAGGGCCGTTTATCTCGAACCGCACGCTTCGTCCTTAAGCGACGACAGCGACATGAGAATTCCCGCATCCCCTCTCCCGCCGCTTCCGCTAAACCTTTCCGCAGTTGCGGAACGGCTAAAAAAGGAAACCGACCGCGGCGCGGTGTTCGTCATCTCGAAGTACAAGAAGCGCCTCGACCGGTTCCTCGAAGATGAGAATATCATCTCCGTGCAGACGCTCGAAGCGGACCTGCGCGGCGGATTTTCTTTTGACGACGGCAGCCTGTTCGTGTTCACCGATTCCGAGATGTTCCGGCACACGCCGCCGCAGAAAACCGCGCGCGAGCGGCGTGCCAAGGACCGCGTGCCGATCGCCGCCCCGGAGGATATCCGCGAGGGCGATTTCGTGGTGCACGTTGACCACGGAATCGGCATCTACGACGGAATCCTGAAGCAGCGCTCCGGCGAATCGACGAAGGATTTCTACAGGATAAAATATGCGCGAGGCGATGTACTCTTTGTGCCGGTCGAGCAGATCGACCGCATCGAAAAATACATCGGCGCAGAAAGCTCGCTTCCGAAAATCTACCCGCTCCACTCAGCGAGATGGGGCAAGGTAAAGCAGAAGGTCCGCAAAAAAGTAGAGGAGCTCGCGGCGAAACTCTATCAGCTTTACGAGGAGCGCGAGCGCGTCGCGGGATTCCAATACTCCGGCGACAACATTTTCACGCACGAGCTGTCGTCTTCATTCCCGTACGAGGAAACGGACGACCAGAAGCAGGCGATCGACGAGGTGTCGGCGGACATGCAGAAGCCGCGCCCGATGGACCGGCTGGTGTACGGAGACGTCGGATTCGGCAAGACAGAGGTCGCGGTGCGGGCGGCGTTCAAGGCCGCGCTCGACAAGAAGCAGACTGCGGTGCTGACGCCGACGACGATTCTCTGCCATCAGCACGGCGAGACGTTTCGAGAGCGGCTCGCCCGCTTTCCGGTAACCGTGGAAGTGATCTCACGATTCCGGACGCCGAAGGAGCAGAAGGACGTGCTGAAACGTCTCGCATCAGGCGAGGTGGACATAATAATCGGGACTCACAGACTGCTGTCGAAGGACGTAGCGTTCAAGAATCTCGGCCTGTTGATTATTGACGAAGAGCAACGCTTCGGCGTGAAGCACAAGGAGACGCTGAAGATGCTGCGGACAAACGTCGATGTCCTCACGCTTACGGCAACACCGATACCGCGCACGTTGAACATGTCCATGATCGGGCTGCGCGACATAAGCATGATCGAGACGCCGCCGGAAGACCGCAAGTCGATCATCACGTTCGTCGAGGAATGGAACACGAACTCGCTGTACGTGGCGATCGAGCGAGAGCTTGCGCGCGGCGGTCAGGTTTACTTCGTACACAACGACATCGAATCGCTGGACAAGATAAAAACGTTTCTTGAAAACTCGTTCCCGCGGGCGCGCGTCGCGACGTGCCACGGGCAGATGGACACCCGCCTGATCGAAAGCACTATGATTGCGTTCATGGACAACGAGTACGACATACTCGTGAGCACGACGATAATAGAAAACGGGCTCGACATCCCGAACGTGAATACGCTGATTGTCAACAACGCTGAGAATTTCGGACTGGCGCAGCTCTATCAGCTACGCGGGCGTGTCGGCCGCTCGTACAGGCAGTCGTACGCGTATTTGTTCCACGGCCCCGAAGCGTTCCTGAGCGAGCGTGCGCGCAAGCGTCTGGACGCGATCCGCGACTTCGCCGAACTCGGCTCCGGCTACCGGCTCGCGATGAAAGACCTCGAAATCAGGGGCGCGGGCAACATCCTCAGCGGCGAGCAAAGCGGCTACATTACCGAGGTGGGATTCAATCTCTACTGCAAAATGCTCGCGGAGTCGGTGGAGAAGTTCAAAGGCATACAGATTCCGACGCGGCCGGCGGTCGAGGTCGAACTCAATGTTGACTCGTACATTCCGGAGGACTACATCGAGGACTCTCTGCGCAGGACGGCGTTCTACAAGCGCATCACGGGCGCGGTGAATGCCGACGCGATCGAGGACCTTATGTCCGAGATTCAAGACCGGTACGGCCCTGCGCCGCAGCAGCTCAAAAACTTTACAATGCAGGCGAAGATCAGGCTGCTCGCCGCGCGCGCGGGCGTCTCGCAGATAAAAACGCATCCGCACAGCAGTTTGACGGATATCTCATTTGTGAGCGATGATGTTTACGAACGGTTCCGAGGCGTGGCGTTCCCGACCGGGATGACCGCCGAGGTCGTTTATCTCAAGGACCGCGTGCGGCTCATGCACGAGGGACTGCGCCCGTCGCGGCTGGTCAGAGAGATTCTCGACTACATAGAGCTCGCGGCGACCGTTCTCGACGACGGAGATTCGGAGGGGCAACCATGGTATTTGTGACAAAAAGCAACCTCAGAATGATGGCTGCCGCCCACCGGGACTCGATCACGCCCGGCGAATATAACACGAGATGCGCCGCAATAACCGAGCGCCTCTTTTCGTTCGCTCCGTTCACAACGGCAAAATCGCCGTTTCTTTTCGTCTCATTCAGAAGCGAACCGGTCACGCACTTCATCATCCGACGGATGCTCGAAGAAGGCCGTCGCGTGCTGGTGCCAAAAGTGGACAAAGCCGCGGGCGAGATGATCGCCAGCGAACTGCACGACTTCGACGCCGACCTCGTCAGCGGCATGTTCAACATCCTCGAACCGCGCGCGGAGGCGCTACGCCCGGTCACTGTCGAGGAGATCGATTTCGTGCTCGCGCCCGGCCTCGCTTTCGACCGCCGGGGTTACAGGCTCGGCTACGGCGGCGGCTTCTACGACAAGCTGCTCGCGCGCATTCGTCCGGAGACTCACGTCTCCGCCCTCGCATTCTCATTCCAGATTTACGACGAGATCCCGACAGACGAGAACGACAAAAAAATTAACTCGGTAATAACCGATGAGGAAACGATAGTATTCGGCTGATCCGTTTTCAGCAGAGATGCGTTTCGATTAGTTGCAGTATCTCGCGGAGGCGGTTGACTGTTTCGTCATCCGAGGCGCGGTTTTCGGGATCGGTTATGTTTTCCGCCTCGGAGGCGAGTTCGCAGATATTGTCGAGCCCGGTGACTCCGGCGCTGCCCGCCATCTTATGAAAGAGCCTATGCGCGGTGTCGCAGACGCCCGACGCGCCGCCTTCCCCGCACGCGAACTTTTCTTGTATCTCTTCGACTATTTCGGCGATCTCCTCCATGGCGATCTTTCTCAGATTCTCCATCTCGGAGTCCGTGAAGAAGCTTTTTGTCATCTTCAGCTTTCCATCACATTCTTTATGACCGTCATCACTCTGCCCGGCACGAACGGCTTCAGAATGTAGTCGCGCGCGCCCGCCATCACGCAGTCGAGGATTTTGCTCTTGTCGCGGATGGACGTTATCATCACGACGCGCGCTTTCGGGTTCTCCTGCCGGATCGCCTTCAACGTCTCGATGCCGTTCATGTTCACCATCATTATGTCGCACGTGACGAGGCTCGGTTTAAGCTGCTTGTACTTCTCGACGCCGAGCGCGCCGTCGTCCGCCTCGCCGACTACCTTCATGCCCATCTTTTCGAGGATCATCCGCAGTGTCTTGCGCACCGCCTTCGAGTCGTCAACGATCAGCACCGTCTTCGCGCGCGACGCCACCGCCTTGATGCCGCCCTGCCCGCTCTCGTCGAACGACGCCAGATAGACGCTCCTCTGCTCGTCGTCCCACTTGAAACTCGCGTAACGAATTTCCTTCGTCACCCCGTGGCGGATGTCGCCAATCAGCACATTCACGCCCGGATGCGCCGTGCTCTCGATTTCCACCATCGCGAAGTGGTTGAATATGCGACCGTTGTTCAGCTCGGTCAGGTCTTCCTTCATCTGATCCTGAATCCGGATCAGCTTTATCATTTCGCCGCGCAGTTTGCCGAGCCGGTCGAGGTCGTTCTGATTCGTCGCCGAAACGTACTCGTAGTTCTTCTGTACTTCCTTGATCTGTTTCTGCACGCCCTGCAGCCGAGCGAGACCTTCGAGGTACTTCCGCTGCACTTCGTAACGATAGCCGACCTGCGCGATTGTTTGAGTGTGCGCCAGAGAACCGAGCGAGCGGCAGATTATCCGGTCGAAAGCGATTATCCGCCCGCCGATGACCGCGCCGTCGTTCTGCATCGCGATCACACGGCCGTTCGCGTAAACCCGGCTGTTAAGTATCGCCGTCTCAACAACTACGTTGCCCTCGCACTCCACGTTCGAGTTTTCGATGAACTTCGCGTATATGTTGCCCTCGGCCTTGACCAGCCCCTTATCGCGCGTGATGATGCCGCGTTTCACTATCACGTCGCCGCCCGCGGAGACGTTCGCGCTCTGAATTATGTTCTCGACTATGATGTCGCCGTCCGCGTGCACCTCAAATCCGTCAAGCACGCTTCCCTTAACAGCAACCGTTCCGCCGAACCGCACGTTGCCAGACGAGTAATCCACGTTGCCTTCGATGATGTAAACCGGGTCCACGCGCAGCATGCCCTTAGACACGATCGGGCAGCCGCCGATTTCCGCTATGAACTGCATGCCGTTCTCGGACATTTTCACGTTCGTTCCCGGCTTCAGGATCACATCCATCCCCCACTCTCCGGGAAGTGCCTGCCCATAGACCGTCATGCCTCCCTCGCCTTGAAACGCGGGCGTTTTGGTGGCGATCACTTCGCCTTCCCTCACGCTCACCACCGACCCGACGTTCCTGAAATCGATCCTGCCGCGCTCGGACATTTCATCCTCGATCTCCGTCCGCGAATCGGTGCTGAAATGAAACTCGATTTTCGCGTCCGTGCCCTGTGTGAACGGCTTACCGGTCGCCACGATCAGAGTGTGGTCGTACAATTCCATATTCTCGAGGAACAGGCGTATCTTCTCGTCGTCCTTGACGCCGTAAACGATCTTCTCTGCGGCGATCAGTCTCTTTATGTCTTCAAGCGACGGATTCGATCCCGGCTTGACGTGAAGATATGCTGTGAAGTGGTCTCTCGAAACCTCGATTTCAAGAGGTGCGCTCGTGAATACGTTTTTTAACGGACTCATAAACGGCTCCCGGTCCCGCGGTGCGCGGTGTTATATTTTTGTATTGCTGTGTCGCAAGTCGTATTC
Source organism: uncultured bacterium (assembly GCA_964409645.1). GTDB lineage: Bacteria > UBP15 > UBA6099 > UBA6099 > UBA6099 > CAYPEK01. The sequence continues at coordinate 46,852 of CAYPEK010000020.1, forward strand.
CTGACGGACCCGCGGTTTCGTGCATATCGCCCGCATTTTCCCCAATTACGATAACTGATAAACTATTATACAGAATTAAATATTGAGTGTAAAATAAGACGAAACAAACAAATAATCCCGGAAGCGCCGCCGCGAAACCACGGCGGCAAAACCGGCGCCGGCTTCCGGAGGCCGCCATGAAAAACGATCCGATTTGCAACGCATGTTCACGCGAGTGCAAACAGCCCGCGACGGCAAAACTCGTCTCGTGCCCTCATTTCACGAAAGCGGACCGGAACTTGGACATGTTCGATATGTCGGGCGAGATCGACAAGAATCTCGCGGCGAAACTGAAATCGGACGCGAGAAAACACAAGCAGGAAAAAAAGAACTCATAGCCGCCCGCGGCGCGTGAAAACAGCATGGAAGACACAACGAAAAAAAAGAAACGCGAGCCGCGAAAAGCGGCGGGTGCGAGGCGCGGACTCTGTCAGTCGTTCGAGTTCGCCGCGCGCTCGATAGGCTTCTCGAACGTCGCGGGAATAGACGAAGCGGGACGCGGGCCGCTCGCCGGGCCGGTCGTCGCCGCCGCCGTGATCCTCCCCACTGAATGCACATCGATGGTCATCAACGACTCGAAGAAAATGACCGCTAAGCAGCGCGACCGCCTCTACGACCAGATACTCGAATGCGCGGTGGCCGCAAAAATCGAATCGGTCGGCGTTGTGCTTGTGGACAGGCTCAACATCTACCGCGCCACACTTCTGGCGATGAAACAGGCGGTCGAAGGGCTTGCGGTGCGGCCGGACTTCATCTACATCGACGGCCCGGCCGGCATTGAAGTTGACATTCCGCAAAAGCCGCTCGTGGACGGCGACGCGCTTTGCTTCTCGGTCGCCGCCGCTTCCGTGCTCGCGAAAGTCTCGCGCGACCGCCAGATGGTCGAGTTCGACGAGCTCTACCCCGGATACGGATTCTCCAAGCACAAAGGCTACGGGACGCGCGACCACCTCGAAGCGCTGAGGCAACTCGGCCCGTCGCCGATCCACCGCCGCTCGTTCGCGCCGGTAAAGGAACTGATGAACCGGTGATCCGGCTTCCGAAACTTAAACTCTCGCGTAAAAAACTCGGCGACTCAGGCGAAAACCTCGCCGCGAAACACCTCCGCTCGCAGGGTTACGCAATCATCGAGCGTAACTACAGGCTCAAGGCCGGCGAACTCGATCTTATCGCGCGTAAAGGCAGCACGCTCGTGTTCGTCGAGGTGAAAACCCGACGTTCGGACCGCTACGGCCCGCCTGAAACAGCCGTCACCCGCACGAAACAGCGCCGCATCGTCCGGCTCGCTGAAATGTATATGAAACAGAAAAAACTGCTCCACCTTCAGCCGCGCTTCGACGTGATCGCCATCCAGTGGAAAGAAACCGGCGGCCACGAGATCAACCACATCCAAGCCGCGTTCATCGCGCGTCCCTGAACGGCAAACTATAAATTCAAATCATTTACGGAGAATCAATCGTAGCCGGAAAGCGACGGCTGCGGCGACAGCGGAAGCGTTTCGAGGCCCCTCGTATGCGCCTCGTAGCCCGCGCGCGCGATCATCCCGGCGTTGTCCGTGCACAGAATAAACGCCGGCGTGAAGAACCGCAGCCCGCGTCGCTCGCACTCAGACTTCATCTTCTCTCGAAGCGGCTTGTTCGCCGCCACGCCGCCCGCGAGCCACACGTCTTCCGTTTCCGTGTCCTCCGCCGCACGCAGTGTTTTGCCGACGAGCACATCCACCACCGCCTCCTGAAACGACGCGGCGATGTCCTGCACAGTCACCGACCTGCCGATTTCTTCCTTGTGCGTGCGGACGAAATTTATCACGGCCGTTTTCAGGCCGCTGAAACTGAAATCATAGTTGTCATCGTGAAACATCGGGCGCGGAAACTTCACTATGCGAGGGTTGCCCGACTCCGCGGCCTTCTGTATCCGCGGGCCGCCCGGGTATCCGAGTTCGAGCAGCCGCGCCACCTTGTCGAACGCCTCGCCCGCCGCGTCGTCCACCGTGCCGCCCAGTTTTTTGTAGCTCCCGACTTCCTTCACGCGGATGATGTCCGTGTGGCCACCCGAAACGAGCAGACACACCGCCGGAAACGAAACTTCCGGTGCGAAACAGTTCGCGAGCAGATGCCCGTCGAGATGGTTCACCCCGACCGCCGGAATCTTCAGCGCGTAGGAGAGCGCCTTCGCCGTCGAGATTCCCACGACGAGACTCACCACAAGTCCCGGCCCGGCCGTCACCGCGATCAGGTTCAAGTCGCCGAATGTCACCCCGGCCTCGTCCACTGCCTGCTGCAGCACGACATTTATGATCTCCGCGTGCTTGCGCGCCGCGTTCTCCGCCACCACGCCGCCGAACACCGTGTGCACGTCCATCTGCCACGCAACTACGTTCGTCAGTAATCTATCCGCACCGCGCAGCCCCGCCGCCTATGCCTCGTCACATGAAGTCTCTATCC
>CAYPEK010000021.1:0-47349 GCA_964409645.1 uncultured bacterium
TATTAGACACCTATTACACTTTTCAAAAGAATATCTGTATGATAAACTACAGCGGAAATAAGAAGGGGTAAAATAAACCAAAAATCAGGAGGTTGAGGCATGAAAAGAAGTTGGAGTCTGTTGATTCTGGTGGTTGCATTGGCGTCGGTGATGGTATTTGCCGGAGCTTGCAAAAAGAAGGCTCCTGCGTCGGGCGATGCGGCCGCGACGGCAGCAGGCGGAAAGATTATCGGCGTGTCTCTGCTGAAAGAGAATGACGATTTCTACATCGCTCTCAAAAAGGGACTCGATGACGCGGCGAAACAGATGGGATATCGGATTGAGATTCTCTCCGCCGACAACGACGAGATCAAACAGGACAGGAACATGGATGCGCTGCTGCTGAAGGACGTTGCGGCGATAGTTATATGCCCGGTGAACTCGAAGGGCGTCGGCGACATAATTAGAAAAGCGAACGAAAAAGGCGTGCCGGTTTTCACGGCGGACATAGCGGCGGAAAAAGGAACGGTTGTTGCCCACATCGCGTCGGACAACGAGCAGGGCGGAAAGCTGGCCGCGGAAAGAATGGCGCAGTTGATCGGCGGCAAGGGCAAGGTAGCGATCGTTCAGCAGCCGGGGACCGAATCGGTTGCGAAGCGCGTTAAAGGTTTTGTCGAAACAGCGAAGGCGTCCGGCCTGACGGTCATCGAGCCGTGGCTGAACGGAAAAGACGACACGCAGGAGAGCGAGCGCGCGGCGAATGCGGCGATCCTCTCGAACAAGGATATCAAAGGCATTTTCGCGGCGAACGACAACATGGCGATGGGCGCCGAAGCGGCGATCAATGCGAGCGGCAAGGACATCAAGCTGATCGGATACGATGCGGCTCCCGCGGCGCAGCAGAAGATCAAGGGCGGCGGCGTGTGGATGGCGGACGTCATTCAGTATCCGTCGGAAATCGGCAAGACGACGATCGAAACGATCGACAAGGTGCTGAAAGGCGAAATGAAGCCCGAGGCGACGACGATCTTCGTGCCGGTTAAGGTCGGCCTCGTGGATAAGGAAACGATTAAATAAAAGGGCGGGCGAAAAGACAGATTAGCAACGGCGGCGCGCACGGGAGGAATGAGACGCCCGGCGTTCCGAATGCCGGGCGCTGTGAGCGCGGACGGCAAATCCAAAACGGCGTGGTAGGGGTATGAAAGAGCGAAATCCGGTAGTCAATTTTCTTATCAACAACGGCATTTACATAGTGCTCGTTGTGATGTTCGTTTATTTTTCGGTGACGGCGGAAGGGTTCTTCACCTTCAAGAACCTAGCGATGATCCCGCAGCAGGTCGCGTTCGTAATTATCATAGCGACTGGCATGACGATGGTGATTATCACAGGAGGTATCGACCTGTCGGTCGGCTGCATAGTAGCGTTCACGGCAGTGGCATTCTCGCTTCTGTTGCAGCACGCGCACATGGCTATACTTCCGGCGCTGGTGATCGCTCTTGCGGCGGGCTCTGTGGCCGGCATGACGAACGGATTCTTCGTCATAAAGTACAATGTTCCCCCGTTCATAGCAACGCTCGCGATGATGACAATCTCGCGCGGAGTTGCGCGGCATATCGCAGGAAACACGAAAATATTCATCGATAATCCGCACCTGAAACCGCTGACGGATTTCGTCTGCGCAACGCAGATAGGCAATATCGGAATTCCTCCGCTGGTCATTTTCACCCTCATCATAGTCGTTATCTTCGGGCTTATACTTATAAAAACGCGGTTCGGCAGATATGTGATCGCAGTCGGCGGCAACGAAGAGGCGACCAAGCTCTCTGGCGTCAACGTGAAGACGATCAAGTTTCTCGTGTACACGATCAACGCGACTCTCGCCGGACTCGTCGGCGTTCTGATGGCGTGCAAGTTCTCGAACGGCAATCCGGAATTCGGAGTGATGTGGGAGTTGGACGCGATCGCGGCGTGCGTGGTCGGCGGCGCGAGCCTTTTAGGCGGGAAGGGTGACATCTTCAAAACCCTGCTCGGCGCATTGCTGATCGGCATCCTCGACAACGGCCTGCTCGTGAAGGGCCTCAGCTCGGAGATGATCTACATCATCAAGGGTATCATTATTCTCGGCGCCGTGATCATCGATCAGGTGAAGAGCAAATAGAACAGCGAACCGGCTAACCAAGCCGGAAACAGACAGAAACGAAGAGGGCGGCTTTGAAGCCGCCCTTTTTTATGCTTTGCATTTTGTTAAATTCCAAATCCGCTGTTTGGATTTGGGTCGCAATGAGCATTGCCTCGAATTCGTTTCTTTATTGGCGAATCCGGGTTAATTGCTCTGAGGCGGTTGTTGGGCGGAATCGGCTTTCATTATGTTAAAGAAAATGTTGAACTGACCTTGTTCCGTCTTGAGGGGAACCACGAGGAATTGATGCTCGCGCGAGAACTGCACCGGCTTGTTATAGTTGATGTGGAAAGTTACGTTTGCCGCATAGCCTTGGTTGATGAGTTGTGTATGAGCGACTTCGGCTATCCTAAGAGAAAATTCCATGAGAGAGTTTTTCGCCATTTCATCGAGCTCGACTATCGGCACGCCGAACAGGAACGATGAAACGAGCTTTTTCGAAATCTCATCCTGAATAGAGAGCACTACGAGCCCTTTTATCATCCCCTCCACACGTAGGGAAATGAGGATGTCGCCCGCGAGGGAGTTCGAACTGACGAGCGAAAGCGCGCCCTTGTGAGGTATCGACTGTCCCATCGTCATCGATTTAAGAGTGATGTTGAGTGCGGTCAGAAACGGGTTTACAAAATCGGCCTCAACTTCACGCAGTACGGATGAGAGATGACTTAGCGCTTCGTCCGGATTTCGGCCGCTCTTCATGTCTTTAATATATACATCGTTTCGTCAGGATGCAATAAAATTTTCTTACGATTCGTAATTCGAGTTGCGATATTCGGCTCGCGCATCGGCTGTGTTTGTTTCGCGGGTGAATGGATATATAATTATTTTATTGCGGCTTCGGGAGATGAAAAATGGCGGACGATAAGACAGGAAAAGGTTTTGTTCAGGTGTACACGGGAAATGGCAAGGGGAAGACAACCGCGGCTCTCGGGCTTACGTTGCGCGCATCCGGCGCCGGTCTGCGCACATACATAGGCCAGTTCATGAAAGGGCAGCCTTACAGTGAGCTCGACGCGGTCGCCCGTCTCGCGCCCGGCGTGACGATCGAACAATACGGACATCCCGAGTTCTGCGTTCCCGGTAAGGTGTCGCCGGAGGACTACGCGCTCGCGCGCGCCGGACTCGATAAAATCCGCGCCGCGCTCAACGCCGGTTACGATGTTGTCGTGATGGACGAAATCTGCACGGCGCTCTATTTCAAGCTGCTTCCCGAAGAAGAGATAATCGACATGATGAAAAGCAAACCCGAGGGGGTCGAGCTTATTCTGACCGGGCGGTATGCATCGGATGCGATTATCGATGCCGCCGACCTCGTCACCGAGATGAAGGAAGTGAAACACTATTACCAACAGGGTGTGAAGTCGCGAAAAGGAATAGAAAATTAAGGAATAGAAAATTAAAGTAGAGAGTAACGAGTAGCGAGAACGCCGGGGAAAACTTAAAAACAAATAATTTAGAATTATCCGGTTCATATTTTTAGTGTTTTTTCCTATCTGCTCATTCCTCGCTACTGTTTCTGATTATGCCGATACCGAGAAGGGTTGCATATCACGTTGAAGGAACCGCCGCGGAGTTGGCGCGGCTGCTGACGCCGGGTTCGCTCAGGATGGGCGCGGACACGGAAGCGTTTGAGCGCGGATTCGCTAGTTCGGTGGGCTCCGTACATGCTGTGGCGGTGCCGTCCGCTAGGTATGCGCTGAAGTCGCTCATCTCGGTGCTCGGTTTGCCGGCCGGAGGCGAGGTGATTCTCCCAGCATACACTGATCCGTCGATGCCGGAAACTGTGAGGCGCTCCGGACTGAAACCGGTTTTCGCGGATGTCCGGCCGGAAGACGACAACATGGACGCGGGGGCAACCGAGGCGGCGGTGACGGAACGTACATGCGCGATTGTCGCAACGCATATTTTTGGTAATTCTTGCGACATCGCCGCGATCTCAGCTCTTGCCTCGAAGCATGGTCTGGCTCTGATTGAGGATTTCTCGCATTCGGTGGGAGCGAGGTACGCGGGCAGGTATGTCGGGACATTTGGCGCGGCGGGGATATGCACGTTCAACAGCAGCAAATTCATAAATACGTTCGGGGGCGGCATGCTGGTAACGAACGATTCGGCCCTTGCGGAGAAGACGCGAGCGATGCGCGACAGTCTGCCGCCTCAGACGGCAGCGGGACTGCTAAAGGCGGCCGCGCTTTCGTTCGGGATCGGCGTCGCGACGTCGCCGTCCGCGTATCCGGCGATTGTGTACCCTGTGCAGAAGTTGCTTAGTCGCAATCAACGGGATATGTATTCGTATTACAAGAAAACGTACAGTGTGTGGAAGAACACGCCGCGCGAGGTTGGATATACGGATTTGCAATCGCGGATCGGATTGAAGTTTCTGTCGTCGATGCCGGAGAGCCACGGGCTGCGGGTGAGTCGCTCACTGAGGCTGGACGCGGCGCTGAGGCCGGAGATCGGCCGGGTGCGGGCTGTTCCGCCCGGAGAGGGGATATTCTGGTTGTATGTATTGCGGGGCGGTTCGGATGCGGCTGAGGCGGACTCGCTACAGAGGGAGTTGCTCGGCCGGGGCGTGGACACCGGCCGCGGTTTTTTGGCCAACGCGGCGGCTCTTTACGAGCCCGCGGAGAAGTATCCCAATACACTTCGCGCGGTCGAAACATCGCTTCAGATTCCGAACCATCCGCATCTGTCGGATGCGCAAATAGATTTTATTGCTTCCGCAATTAATGAATTGATCTGAATCATAAATGCATGGAAATTGATATGGGCGGGGCTGCCCGCTAAGGCATCTGGTATTAAGAGAAAAGGCAAATCTTGACACAAAGATATAGCGAGAGGATAATCGAATAAGATGTCCTGCTTGGAGAGTCTGCGATGAACTGCCCGAGTTGCGGAAATTCGTTAAAACCTGAAGCTCGTTTCTGCACGAAATGTGGAAAAACGCTTGTGGGGCCTTTCTCCGCCGGCGCTGCGGCAGGACCGGCAAAGAGTAAGCCGGACCCGGTCGCCGGAATGATTCCGCCGCCTCCGCCGTTGAACTCGACGGGTGGGTACACTCCATACGTTCCTCCTCCAGAGACGATCGCGGAGAAGGGAAATAAGGAGGTTTTCTACAAGCAGAAGGAAACCTCCGAGGCGACGATCAGCAAAATCAAACCCGCGCATATTGTTGTAAGCGTGGTTGTGCTTCTGGTGATTGTCGGGTTTACGGCGATGCATTTCTACGATGTGTTTGCCAAGCCGTATGCCGGAAGGTATGAGTTGGAGGGACTGGGGCTGTCGTTCGTACTTCCCGACAAAAACTGGTTCATCGATGAGGAAGCGGCTGAGAAATCGGGCTTGGACGCGCCTTATTTTTTCAGAGGCAGAAGAAAGCCGAGCAATTTGAAGCTCGAAATAACGTACAACGATATGAAGTATGAAATAAGCGACCGGATGGTGGAGAGGGGTTCGAACGATATAGCGAAGGGATATGTCGAATGGATAACGGAGTATCTGAAAAGAACGCGATCCGGCGCGAAGTATGAGCATTTGAATACGGGCGTCATTCCGCTTGGCGGAAATACGGGCCTGTGGCTCGAAGGCAATGTTATAACGGGCGCCGGGAACACGAGGCTTTTCACGTTTGTGGCGTTCAATAAGATGAGAGCCTATACGATGGAATTCTATATGAACGAGAACGACGTCGAGACTTTGTGGAGTGAAGTGGAATCGATACTTAACAGCGTGACTTTCGAGGAATGAATCCGGATCAAAGGATAAAATGAAAGTATTCACTATCGGGCACAGCAACGTTACGTTCGATGAGTTCGTCGGCCGGGCGATGGCGCAAGGGATTCAAAAGATAGTGGATGTCCGCAGCGCGCCGTATTCGAAATATACGCCGCACTTCAGTTATGACTACATAGAAAGGAATCTTCCGGCGAAAGGGATCGAGTATATTTATATGGGCGACCGGCTCGGCGGCAGGCCGCGAAACGACGCTTTCAGGAAACCGGACGGCACACCGGATTACGACAAACTGTCGGAAGCCGATTTTTTCGTGGAAGGGCTGAAAATACTCACTGAGATGCTGGGCCAATCGAAGGTGTGTCTGCTCTGCGCTGAAGAAGACCCGGCGAACTGTCACCGCAGCCGTCTTGTCGCGAAGGCGCTCGCTCCGTTCGGTGTCGAGGTGGTCCACATCCTAGGCGACGGCTCGCTCGAACCGGATACCGAGACGGCGAAACGCAGACTCACCGCCGAAGACAAACAACTGAAATTATTTTGTTGAATATTATCTGTCAATTCCAAGTATCATAACCGGGATGTCGATATCGGCTATTCCTCTGTGCTCCAAGTCCCATACGAACTGTTCGAAATATGAAACTCCGGTGGACATCTGATCCGCGAAGGCTTTAACCGGCACGATTTCCACGCCCTCGTCGATGACCTTAAGATTGTGAAAGATCGTCATTTTTGCGCAGACGTTGTAAACCATGAAAGCGTATTTGCCGAATTGGACTTCGACTCCCAGTCGATCTTTCACGAAATCCATTTCTCGAAATGCTCCGCCTCGAAGAGTGGACGGTTCATAATCTTTCATGTAATAATGACTTGGATAATCGCATTTTTCGCGGTGTTTTGACCATCCTTTTGGAATAAGTAAATCGTTGAACACCTTGTTCAAGGCTCTGGGACTGTAAAGTATTTTCCCCGGCATTGTTTTTTCTTTGCTTCTTTTTGTTTTGCATCTGGAAGCATCAACGGCGTTGATGCATTCCTCCAGCTCGTTGATTATCGAGCTGTGTTTTGCTCTGACTATCTTTGAACCGTTGTTGAAGGAAAACTCGGCAGCTATCCTCATTTACTGTTTGTCTCCTGTTGTTCCTGCCAAAAAAGTGGTATCTGCGAAACTTTCTCTCTTCCGGTCGGAGTGTACACGGGTTTTCCCAGTGGGCGTATTTTGAGGCGTCCGTCTGAATAATCTTTTATTCTATTGATAGTCATTTCAATGTACTTCTCTTCTTTTTCACAAATAATGGCTTTTCGATTGTGAATCATCGCTGCGACCATGACCGTGCCGACTCCGCCGAACGGGTCTAGTACATAATCGTTTTCGTTTGTAAGGGCGAGAATACAGCGCTGAACTAATTCGATCGGGAATTGGCAAGGATGAATCGTTTTCTCCGGATGATTGGCCTTTACGTTCGGAATATCCCATATCAATTTGTCCCAGTCTTGCTCTATTACGGCCCAAAAGTCTGATGGATTTTTGCCGAGCGGATTACCAGACGGAAGGCCTCTTTTGTCGCCTTTGAAATGTGTTTTACCCGGATATTTGGACGGCACGCGAACAGGGTCCAGATTGAATACATAAGAATCGCTTTTGGTGAACCAGCTTATCGTTTCGTATCTCCCGGAAAAACGCTTTGAAGCGTGGAGCCCGTGGTCGAAATGCCATATTATCCGGTTTCTTAATTTTAAACCTAATGATTTGAATATAGAATAGTAACTTATGTCGAGAGGGACTATTTCTCCGTTGTTCACGTAGTTCCCAACCTGCCAGCATATACTTCCATCGTCTGCCATTATTCGCGAGAGTTCAGAGAGAATCGGCTTCATGGATTCCAGATAATTCTCAAGCTCGGTTCCTTTCTCATATTCTTTACCGATATTGTATGGTGGTGATGAAATAATAAGTCGAACGGAATCCGAAGGAATTTCTTTCAAGGTTATACTTGCATCTCCTGAAAGAATAATGAAATCTTCTCCGGCCTTATATTCCATAGAAATTTTTTTTGGAGAAATCTCAAAAAGTTCTTTCATTACTACTCCGTTTATAAGCTTTTAATTCACATTTTAATCGAATTCGAAAATTTAGTAATACTAATCAAATCCATCAGTCACTTTACATTTGTCCATTTGTTATGTCAATCTGGTGTCGTCCTTAATTATTCCATTATGGTTAAGAACAAATGAAAATTTATCTTAATTTCTTTATGTTGAGTTTATAATATGTATTTGATATATTGTCATGGGACGCGGGGAGGCGGGGTTCGCCGCCGCGGAAATCGGCGTGAAGCGCCAATTCAGGAGAAAAGAATGACGAAAAAATCGGCCGGTTGTGTTGCGGTACGTTCCGGAAGGCGCGCTGCGGCGCTGTTGTTGGTGATGGCGGTGTCGGCGGCGCTCGTATTCGCAGGTGGTTGCAGCAGTAAGAGCAAGGGCGGCAAAAACGGCAAGCAGTTCCCGAATATACAATTATTGTACAATACGAGCGAAGCGCATAAAGCCATTGCCGAAGCGATTCAACAGATGTGGCAGAAGGAACTTGGGATTAAAGTTACGCTGACTAATGCCGAGTGGAAGGTATATCTTAAGAATCTGTCGTCGGGAGATTATAATATCGCGCGGTCTTCGTGGATAGCGGATTATTCCGACCCGAATACATATCTCGATATGTTTGTGACGGGAGGCGGAAACAACCAGACGGGATGGAGCAACAAACAATACGACGACCTATTAGATGCCGCCCTTAAAGAAGTTGACCCGCGGAAAAGATACAAGATTCTAAATGACGCCGAAAACATACTTGTAAACGACGAAGTTCCTATCATGCCGATTTATTATTATGTATGTAAAAATTTGTTAAAAAAGAATGTTAAAAATTTTCAGTTTAACGTAAGGGACATACATCCTTTAAAGGAAGTGTATATGGAAAAAGCCGGCAAGCCGGCGCCGCCAGCGGGACAACATTTCCGATTCAATCTCGGCACTGAACCGGAGACGATCGACCCGGCGCTGATGACCGGGGTACCGGAGGCCCAACTTGCGTTTCAGTTGTTTGAAGGGTTGGTTGTCAACGATCCTAAAACGCTCGAGCCGAAGCCGGGCTGCGCGGAGAAGTGGGAGATTTCGCCAGACGGGCTGGTGTACACTTTCCACCTGCGAAAAGGGCTCAAGTGGAGCAACGGCGATCCGCTTACGGCGGAGGATTTTTTCTACTCGTGGAAACGTGTGCTCGAACCGAAAACAGCATCGGAATATGTTTATCAGATGTTCTATATCAAGAACGGCAAGCAGTACTTCGAGGGGAAGATAAAGGATTTCAGTCAAGTGGGGCTGAAAGTGATCGATCCGTTGACGATTCAGGTCACGCTCGAGAATCCGACTCATTTTTGGCTAGATCTGATGGCGTTTCATACTGCGGCGCCGGTTAACAAAAAGTGCGTCGAGAAGTACGGCGACAGATGGACGCGGCCGGAAAACATCGTTACAAATGGCCCGTTTCTTCTTAAATCATGGATTCCCAAAGATAAAATGATAATGGTGAAGAATCCGGGATATTACGATGCCGACAAGGTTAAACTACAGAAGATCACGATATCTACTATCGAGGATACCATTACTTCAGTACACATGTTCGAGGCGAACCAGACGGACTGGGTGAACACGATTCCACCAACTTATATTGATAAGGTGAAGAAGGAAAAATGGCCGGAAGCATATTTCACTCCTTATCTAGGGTCTTATTTTTATAGGTTCAATGTGAGAAAACCGCCGTTCAACGACAAGCGCGTGCGGATGGCGCTTAATCTTGCAGTGAATAAAGAAGAGATATGCAAATATGTAACGAAAGCCGGGGAGAAACCGGCGATGACATTAGTGCCGCTGGCCATGCCGAATTACCCGCAGGTAAAAGGGCAGGAGTACAATCCGGAGCGTGCGCGACAGTTGCTGCGCGAGGCTGGTTACGCCGTCAACGTGAAGTGACGATTACGCCGAAACCGATTAACGCGGAGGGAATCGACATAGGATGACACGATATGTAATCCGACGACTGCTCGAGTCGATTCCCGTATTGCTGATAATAATCACGATAACGTTTTTCATGATGAGGCTTGCGCCGGGCGGTCCGTTCGACAGGGATCGTATTCTGCCCGAGGAAGTCAAGGCCGCAATTGCCGCGCGCTACCACCTCGACGAACCGCTCTGGAAGCAGTATTTCCGCTATATGGGAAACCTCGCGAAGGGCGACCTCGGCCCGTCGTTCAAATACAAGGATCGCTCAGTAAACGAAATCCTTGCGAACGGGCTGCCGGTGACGTTCAAGCTGGGCGCGTACGCGATGCTTTTTGCGTTGCTGATAGGCATTCCGGCGGGTTGTATCGCCGCGCTGAAGCAGAATTCTGCGGCGGATTACACGTCGATGGCGGTGTCGATGATCGGGGTGTCGGTGCCAAGCTTCGTTGTGCTTTCGGTGCTGATTTATATCTTCGGGATCAAGCTGAAAATACTTTCGGTGAGCGGCTGGGGTACGTGGCGGCAGATGGTGAACCCGATCGTTGCGCTCGGGCTGATGTACTCCGCGTACATTGCGCGGCTGTCGCGGGCGGGAATGCTCGAAGTGATCCGACAGGACTACATACGGACGGCGCGCGCGAAGGGACTTTACGAGTGGCTGATTATCACCCGGCACAGCCTCAAGGCGGGCCTGCTGCCGGTTGTGTCGTTCCTCGGGCCGGCGGGCGCGGCGATTCTCACCGGCTCGCTCGTAGTCGAGACGATTTCCGGCATACCCGGCATCGGCCGCGAGTTCGTGCAGTCGGCGCTAAATAGAGACTACACGCTGACGATGGGGACGGTGATCTTGTACAGCGTGTTCCTGATCGGATTCAACATTATTGTGGATATTTTGTACGCGTATCTCGATCCGAGAATCACATACGATTGAGATAAGGGGGCCGCATGAGCGGCGAAGCGATAACTAAAAACGGTGCGGCGGCGGACGTCAAACAGGCCGTCAAAGGGACGAGCCTGTGGAAAGACGCATGGCGGCGGCTGCTGAAAAACCGCATGGCGGTCGCGGGCGGCGTGATCGTTATTATCATAGCCCTGATTGCGCTTCTGACGCCTCTGATCGCTCCCTACGCTTTTGACGAAACGCATCTCGCGGACGGCAATCTGTCGCCGTGCCACCAATACCTGCTTGGCACCGATTCGCTTGGCCGCGATCTGCTTACACGCATCATGTACGGCGGACGAATCTCGCTGATGGTAGGGCTTGTGGCAACGCTCGTCAGCATAATCATCGGCGTCACGTACGGCGCGTTCGCCGGTTTCCGGGGCGGCAAGACGGACAGTATCATGATGCGCGCGGTGGACGTCCTCTACGGGCTCCCGTACATGTTCCTCGTCATTCTGCTGATGGTCATTTTCCAGAATGTTCCGGCGGACAAGAAGCTCTATCTCCTGTTCATTGGTCTCGGCGCGGTGCAGTGGCTGACGATGAGCCGAATCACGCGCGGGCAGACGCTCTCGATCAAGGCGAAGGAATACGTGATGGCTGCGCGCACGTCCGGCGCCGGCACGTTTCGCATAATTTTCAAGCATGTTATTCCGAACCTTCTCGGTCCAATCATCGTTTACGCCACTCTGACGATACCGTCGGTCATGCTCGAAGAGTCGTTCCTGAGCTTCCTCGGACTTGGCGTTCAGGCGCCGATGGCAAGTTGGGGTTCGCTCGCATCGGACGGACGGCAGTCGCTCGATGTGTACCCGTGGCAAATTATTTTTCCGGGGCTCGCGCTCGCGATCACTCTCTTCTCGCTCAATTTTGTGGGCGACGGGCTCCGCGACGCGCTCGACCCGCAGATGAAGAACCAGAAGTAAATAAAACACAGTAGCGAGAATCGAGTAACGAGGATAGAGGGAAAAGAAAAAACAGTAGCTGGTAGCTGGGGACTGAAAAAACAAGCCGCGCGAGTAAGAAAGCGGTCATAGTGGAAGGATGAATTAACGAACAATAAAAAGCAGGGACTTGTACCGCTTTTAAGTATCGGGTTAAGCAGATCGTATGAGTGAAGCGATTTTATCGATAAGGGATTTGAAGACGCAGTTCCACACGACGGACGGGATCGTGCGCGCGGTGGACGGGATTTCGTTCGACCTTGAGACGGGCAAGACACTTGGAATCGTCGGCGAAAGCGGCTGCGGAAAGAGCGTGACGCATCTTTCGTTTCTCGGACTGATCCCGCAGCCTCCCGGAAAAATCGCGGGCGGCGAGGCGCTGTTCAAGGGCCGCGACCTGCTCAAGATGAAGAAAAGCGAACTGCGCGCGATTCGCGGCAACGAAATATCGGTCATCTTTCAGGATCCGATGACGTCGCTCAATCCCGTGTTGCGGATCAGCAGGCAGATGACCGAGGGGCTCGAAATCCACAAGGGCATCTCTCATAAGGAAGCACTCGCAAAATCGATAGAACTACTCCGGAGCGTGGGCATCCCCGCGCCGGAGAAGAGGATACACGACTATCCGCACCAGTTCAGCGGCGGCATGAGGCAGCGGGTGATGATCGCGATGGCGCTCGCGTGCGGACCGGCGATCATCATTGCCGACGAGCCGACGACCGCGCTCGACGTGACGATTCAGGCGCAGATACTCGAGTTGCTGAACCGCCTCCAGAAGGAGAACGGCTGCGCGATCGTGCTTATCACGCATGATCTCGGCGTGGTGGCGGGAATGTGCGAGAAAATAATCGTTATGTACGCCGGCCGCATCGTCGAAAAGGCCGCCACGTCCGACCTGTTCGCGCGGCCGCTGCATCCATATACTTATGCGCTGCTGCGCTCGATACCGAGGCTGGACGCGAAAGGCAAAGAGCGGCTTTTCTCGATATCCGGGCTGCCGCCGAACCTGATAAACAATCCGACGGGCTGCAATTTCAACCCGCGTTGCAAATATGCGATCGACCGATGTTTCAAAGACGATCCGGCTCTGGCTGAAGTCGAGCCCGGACGTCAGATCGCCTGCTGGGTGGACATAGAGAAGGGGGCGCCGCGCTGACCATGCCGGAAAATTCTCTCCTCAGCCTCCGCGACGTAAAGGTGCATTTCCCGGTGATGGGCGGCACGATAGTTCGCCGCGCGATCGGATACATCCGGGCGGTGAACGGCGTGTCGTTCGACCTCGCGCGCGGCGAAACTCTAGGCCTCGTCGGCGAAAGCGGCTGCGGGAAGAGCACGACCGCGAAGGCGATTCTACAGCTCAACCGGCCGACGTCGGGCGAGATTTTCTTCGAGGGTGAAAACCTCGCGGCGTTGCGCGGCGAAAAGCTGCGCCTCATATACCGCAAACTTCAGGTCATCTATCAGGACCCGTACGCGTCGCTCAACCCGCGAATGACGATAGGGCAGATCGTAGCGGAGCCGCTCGAATGCTTCAAAATGATGTCGGGCGCGAAACTCCGCGACCGTGTGAGCGAACTTCTAGAAACGGTGGGGCTCGACCCGCGCTATATAAACCGGTATCCGCATGAGTTCAGCGGTGGCCAGCGGCAGCGAATCGGCGTCGCGCGCGCGCTCGCGGTAAACCCGGCGCTGATTATATGCGACGAGCCGGTGAGCGCACTCGACGTATCCATCCGAGCGCAGATCATCAACCTGCTCGAAGACCTGCAAAAGCAATTCGGGTTCAGCTACATCTTCATCGCGCACGACCTGAGCGTCGTCAAACACATCAGCGATCGTGTGGCGGTGATGTATCTCGGCAAGATAGTCGAGATTGCGCCGTCAGGTGAGATATACGACAACGCGATGCACCCGTACACGAAAGCGCTGCTGTCCGCAATCCCGATTCCGGATCCGGAAGTCGAGACGAAGCGGCGGCGTATAGTGCTGTCCGGCGATGTGCCGAGCCCGGACACGGCGAATCCCGGCTGTGACTTCGCCAAGCGCTGCCCGAAGCGGACGGACAGGTGCGAAGTTGAGATTCCGCAACTCCGTGAGATCAGCCCCGGCCATTTCGCCGCCTGCCACTTGCTGTAAATGCGCAAGATGCGAATTGATCGTTAAATCCTCATTTCATGACCGCGAAAGAAAAATCAGTATAATAAGACCGTACGGCAGTTCGATTTAAATGTACTTTGGTGTCAGGCCGTGAATTGGGAATTGAGAAGTGTCAGGAAAGGAATTGTTTTTCATGTATATCAGAATGGAAAATAATTCTCGATACTTTCGGAATCTCAATTCCCAATTCATGGCCTGACACCTCGTTTCATGAGAGTGATATTTATTAAGTATTACAGGTGATAGAAGGATGAATGAAAATCCCGCGCGAAGGCTTGCGATAATCTACAACACAATTATTTTCGTCAATCTTTTCATTTTCGCGGCTGTTTTCACGGTGCTGTTTTTTCGCCAGTATTCGATCAATCGTGAGAATGCTTTGACATTGACTCACAAAGATTTACTACAGAGGGTGAAGACCACCGAATATCTGCTGAGAAACGCGGCCGAAGCCGTGACGGAATCGAAGAAATGGGCGGAAAATTATGTAAACGCCGTATCCGCGGAACCCTCGCCGTCTGTTTTGATGGGGCTGCTTCGGAGAAACGGCAAGGGGGGGTGTTTGTCGCTGGATCAATCTCCGCCTCCCGTGGATTACGATTACGGTAATATATGCGACAAAAATACAGTCGGGAAATATGATGCCGAATACGAAAGAGAATTGAATATGGCGCTGTGGCTGTTCGATCTAAAAAAGATCAGCCATTACACGCCGCCTCTTTTCAAATGGTCGTATTACCATTCGAAGCGCGGATTCGCAACAGTTTATCCGTGGTCGCCGACGAAGGACACTCGCGAGCTTTCAAATCCGCCGGAAATAGTCCGGTATTTTCTTGCAGAAGAGTCGGCGAGCGGCGGCGCGCAGCGCGGGGTTAAACAGGATGAATCGTCGAATAAATGGGGAGCTGTTTTTCTGGACTCGGATGCAAAGGGGTTGCGGATAGCAAACGCATCCCCGGTTTATTACAAACACCAGCTGATCGGAGTTGTATCGGCGGTAATGAACCTCTCGTTTTTGAATGAATCGGTAGGCGAGCCGGATTTTCCAAACGGAAGGATTTACATAGTAAACAACAGCGGACAGATAGTGTCGCAGACGGGAATTAATCCGGAAGAACAAGGGAAGGCGGTGACTCTGTCCGATGTATTTCCTGCCGGCGTGCTCGGCCCCGTGAACGAGGCGGTGAGGTCCGGCAAATCCCGTTTCGAGAAGACGGGGGACAGCTATTTGTTCTTCGAGCCGCTGAATATCAACGGCTGGTTCATGATAAAGGCCGTTCCCGAATCTGACATACTGTTTCATTTCAGGCACGATGTTTTTTACTATGTCCTGCTGATAGCCGTATTGATGGTTTTTGTTATGGTGATGCACGTTCTGCTGCGCCGTTTCTTTGTGCGCCCCGCGATTTCGTTCGTTGATTTCATAAGGAGTGAAGCCGTGGAAGGCAAGGCCGTGATGCCGGTGTCGTCAAAGATATGGAGTGTGTGGTTCCAGAAGATGTCGGACATTATTGCGTTGAGAACCCTGACAGGGAATCTGCCCGGAGCGATATTCCAAATGCGGCTGGACGGCGACCGTAATATAAATATCCCGATGGTGAGCGCGAGGATAACCGAACTCACGGATTTGAAGCCGGAGGAACTGGGCGGAGGAAGTCTGCCGGGCGGGCGATTAATCCCGGCGAGCATCATGCCTGAGTTCATGAGAAGGCTCGATGAGTCGGAAAAAACGATGCGCCCGTTCAACATGGAAGCGCAGATAGACGCGGGGAATCACGACAGCCGGTGGGTGAGATATATCTCCCGGCCGAGAAAGCTCGAAAACGGAACGACGGTGTGGGACGGCATAATACTTGATGTCACGGATCGGAGAAAAGCCGAGGAGGAACTGAAGAAGCATCACGACCATCTGGAGGAACTGGTTGCGGAAAGGACAATCGAGGTTGAGAAGAAGAACGAGGAGTTGAGAAAAGAGATAGAGGAAAAGATAAGATACGGGCAGGCTCTGAAAGAAAACGAGGAACGGCTCAAGACGCTCTCGAAGCAGGTGATATCATCGCAGGACGAGGAGAGGGCGCGTCTGACGCGCGAGCTCCACGACGATCTTGGCCAGCAGCTTGCCGCGATACTATTTCAGTTGGTTCTGCTCAGAGAAAAAAGTCGGATAGAATCATGTGACATAAACCAGATAGAAAAAATGGTGAAGACGGCCGGGAGCGACCTTCACAGAATATGCAGAGCGCTGAAACCGATGACGCTCAAACAGTTCGGCCTTGGCCCCGCGTTGAAGCTGCTCGTATGGGATTTGATGGAGAATTATAAAAAGACCATACTATTGTCTGTGGATGCGGCAGATTATAATGTTGATGAAGAGAAAGCAATGTCGGTTTACAGGATTTGTCAGGAAGCGGTTGTGAACAGTATCCGGCATTCCGGCGCAGGCAACATAGAAGTCACGCTGTACGGCATGGAAAAAGAACTCGTACTGGTTGTCAGAGACGACGGAAAAGGTTTCGACACTGTCGCGGCGTCGAAGGGCGGTGGAATGGGGTTGGAAACGATGAGCCAGAGGGCGAAGTTATGCGGGGGCAGGCTGTCCGTTGTATCCGCCGTGAACGAAGGAACGACGGTGAAGGTTGAAATACCGATAACGTGAAAGAACGGAGGCGCGGATTGATACGCCTGATAATTGCGGACGATCATACATTAGTAAGGGCCGGCATATACTCGCTGCTCGAATCGAAAAGCGACATAGAGGTTGTAGCCCAGACCGAAAGCGGCAGGGACGCCGTGAAGTTGTGCAGGGCGCATAAGCCGGATGTGGTTCTTCTCGACCTCAGCATGCCCGATCTCGACGGATTGGAAGCCACGAAGCAGATACTTGCGGACAACCCGGACATGAAAGTATTGATACTGACTATGTACGAAAACGAGGAATACGCGACGCGCGCGCTGAATGCGGGCGCATCCGGGTTCATAGTCAAAAGCGTTTCGCCCGAAGAACTTCCGGACGCGATACGGAAGGTGTACGCCGGCGATGTTTATATTACGCACTCCATTATGAAAAAGATGGTGTTGCACAAAAGCAAAAGACACGAGGACAACCTTCTGTCGCTGCTTTCGGACAGGGAACTGCAGGTGTTCCACAAAGTTGCGAGGGGAGTGCCGTATAACCAGATATCCGAGGAACTTTGCTTGAGCGCGAGCACTGTAGCGTCGTACAAATCGAGAATCATGGAAAAGCTCGGCATTGAAAATAACGCGGAACTTCTCCGCTACGCGATACGGATAGGCTTAGTGGACAAGTACGAATAACAGTCGTTGGCCGAATATAGCTCTCGCCCGCAAAAGCAATAATCGCCACGCGAGCTGCAATAAATAGCCACAAAGCGGCACGTAATAGACCACATAACAAACAAGCTATAGCCACGCGTTTCGACAATTTCCACCGGCATATTTTTGTCCCGTTTGCAAATACAATTACCTCCGAAATTCAAAGCCATTCAGGCAAAGTCAGGCTGTGACGGCTTTGATGACCGAGTTGTTTTTTCGGTGATTCAGTTCCGAAGGAGGTTACATGGCGACACAACAGCAAACCGGAGGAAAGATAAAAGTAAGTTTTAAGCAGATGATGGGGATGTTGATTCCCTATGTTCGATCCCGGGTGGTCGAACAGGTCAAAGCCGTTGCGCTGATAATATCGTATCTGATTCTTTTCCAGACCTTGATACTTGGCATTCCGGTGGCGCAGGCGGCGGTGATTGCGGCGGGACTGGCGCTCGTTATCGGCGGCCTGACGTTCTTCATGGAAGGCCTCATGCTCGGCTTGATGCCTCTCGGAGAAACGATCGGTCTTAAACTGCCTCAGAAGTCGAAGCTGCCGGTAATATTGATTTTCTCATTCATACTTGGGATGGGCGCAACATTTGCCGAGCCGGCCATCGGCGTCCTGAAAGCGGCGGGCTCCGCCGTGAAAGCGTGGGACGCGCCTCTGCTTTTTCTGTTGCTGAATAAATACTCCAACTTCCTTGTTTACGCGGTCGGGGTCGGAGTCGGGCTCGCGGTCATCACGGGTATGCTGAGATTCCTGTACGGTTGGTCTCTGAAACCCTTCATCTACTTTTTCATAATAGTTCTGGTGGCGTTCTCCGGTTGGGCTTATCTGGACAAGAACATGATGTTTCTCACGGGACTTGCGTGGGATTGCGGCGGCGTGACCACCGGGCCGGTTACGGTTCCTCTCGTGCTTGCGTTGGGCATCGGAATTTGCAGGGTGGTGGGGAGCGCGGATTCCGGCTCCGCGGGTTTCGGCGTTGTTACGCTTGCCTCGCTTTTTCCGATCGTGGCGGTGCTCACTCTCGGAACGATTTTCATGGGTTCTGTCCCCCAGCCTATGAGCGAAGCCGAATTCTTCGGTTCCGGCAACCGAAAGGCGGCGGCGGTGTTGTTCACGAGCGAAGAAGACATGTACGGTTACGCATTCAAAACCGCGTCATACAAAAGCCAATTGGAATTGTTCGATGGAAGTAAGGAAAAGATGCTCGCGTATCTTAAGAATCTGAAGACCGACGAAAAAACGAGAAGCAAAGTGTTCGGACCGAAGGTCGAGGATTTTCGTAAGTGGGCGGCGACCACCGGCACGAAGGGACAGCAGATCGCGGTATTTGGAAGCATGGAAAAAGCCAGAGAAGCGGCGGGGAATTATTCTGCCACGGCGGAAGATCGGCTCGATGTTTTCGACATCCTGAAGCGAAACACGCAGGCGGCGGCTCAGGCGATTATTCCTCTTTCGCTTTTCTTCATATTGGTTCTCACTTTGATATTGAGGGAGCGGCTGCCGAGGGCGGATGAAGTACTGCTCGGCCTGATTTTTGCTGTCATCGGGATGGGGCTTTTCAACATCGGAATCGAGCTGGGGCTTTCAAAGCTGGGCAATCAGGTCGGCGGCAAGGTCCCGTCTTCGTTCAAGGCGATCGAGCTTGTCGAGCAGACTAAAACGATAAGCAATTTCAGCCCTGAGACTGTCCAGACGGCGATTACTCAGGACGGCAAGAAAAACGAATTCTTCTATGTGAAGGATAACAATAATTATAATACGCTTCCTTACCACGAAAAGCAGTTCAACAAGGACACCCGGCAATATACATACGTGCCTACCAAAGGACCCTTATTCGGCGGCACGCTCGGAATAGCGGTGGTGCTGCTGTTCGCTTTCATCCTAGGGTACGGAGCTACTCTGGCGGAACCCGCGCTGAATGCTCTGGGCATGACGGTGGAGGAACTCACGGTAGGCGCTTTCAAGAAATCGCTCCTGATGCAGACGGTTGCGTTAGGCGTCGGATTCGGCATCGCGATAGGGGTCGCCAAGATAATCTGGAATATCCCGCTGGTGTTTTTACTCGCTCCGCCGTATCTGCTTCTGATTCTGATATCGAAGATGTCAACTGAAGAATTTGTAAATATCGGCTGGGACAGTGCGGGCGTGACGACCGGGCCGATTACTGTGCCGCTCGTGCTCGCGATGGGGCTGGGGATAAGCGGACAGGTGGGTGTTGTCGAAGGTTTCGGGATTCTCGCGATGGCCAGCGTCTGCCCGATCCTCGCGGTTCTGAGTGTCGGCTTGAGCGTGACGAAGAAACGGAGAGCCGCGCTTAAGGAAGTCGAACAGCATCCGAGTGAGGAGGTGGCCGCATGATGAACGCGAACAATCGTATAACGAGACTTTCGGGGATTGCACATCGCGGGAACGCCGGAAAAATTATCGAAGCGCTCTCGTCGCGCGGGATTGTTGACGGACTGCTCGCGGTGGGTCGCGCGGCGGTGCTTCAGGAAAAAAAGAGTATTCTCGGCGGCGCCGAGCGTTCGGTTGTGACTGAGGATCCGATAGAGATATTCTCGTTCCTCATCCCTTCCGAATTCGAGGAAGCGGCGATGAACCTGATTATCAAGACCGGCGGTCTGGACGTTTCCGGCAGGGGCATGGCTTTCTCGGAGGAAGTCACGCTCATGAAAGCGCATCCGCTGTGCGCCGAAAACCGGCCGCGGGAGTTCAAGCCGGAAGGTTCGGTTTCTCTGCTCAGCGAATTGTCGGGTATATGCTGCATCGTGCAGCGCGGTCAGGGCAATGCGGTTGCGAGGGTGTCGCTGGACACCGGCACCTGCGTTCCGGCGATAACGTTCGGCACCGGCACGGGCGTGCGGGACAAGCTCGGGCTTCTCAGGATAACGATCCCCGCGGATAAGGAAGTCGTCAACATCGTGGCGAGTAAACACAATGTGGATGCTGTCATGGACCTGATGGTGGACGTCGGCAAGCTCGACGAACCCGGCAAAGGGTTCATCTATACGTATCCGCTCAGCAAGGGTGTTGTGAACACGAAAATTACGCGTGGAATGCCCAAGCACGCGGCGAGCATAGAGCAGATAATATCGGTTATCGACGCGATGAAGGGCGGGACCGAGTGGCGGCGCCGCTCAGGTACGGCGGAAGGCGGCGGGAAGCACAAACGCACCTGTTTGCTGGGGCTGCTCGACCTGACGCTGGTATGCGACGAGGGCCGAGGCGAAGACCTCGTCAAGGCGGCGATGAACGTGGGCGCGGCCGGAGCCACGATAAGCAAACTTAAGCATGTATGTCCGCAGGATTCTCCGCTGAACAAGGTTTCGCTGGCCCGCGAGTCGTGCAGCATGATAGTATCCGAACAGCAACTACCCGCGATTTGCGAAGCACTCGAAAAAGCAGGAGCTTATGACGATAAGACTCACGGCCAGTTGTTCCACCGGCCGGCGCCGAAGGCATGCACTTACCTCGGGAAGAAGTGAGCGTGAACCGCTGGAGTCCTGAATGATGGAAGACGAAGTCATGTATGCATGTGAAGACGGCGGTTCCGCGTCGGTGCAGCCGAGGCGAGCGCTGCCTCGTCGCGGCAAAAATGATCACTTGGCCGGAGCGAAAAGAAAGCGTCCCGCCGCGCCTGAATTGATTAAGCGCGCCAAGGGGTCTTTGAAGCGGCTGTGGACGAACGATCTGATGCGTATCTTGTCCATAATTATCGCCGTGATTATGTTCACTTCGGTATTCATGATGATAGTCGAGAAGGACTCGGGGATGTACAACCCGGATATCGACACGAGTGTGGTTAAGCGGTTCATATCGAGCGTCTATTATTCTCTCGTAACGATATCGACTTCCGGCTACGGCGACTATACCCCGAGAACTATGACGGGAAGGATATTCACTATTTTTTTCCTTATGTTCACGATTGTGTCGGTGGCGATCCTCTCCGCGTCGATAACGTCGATTTTCGTGGAGAAAAGACTGAAGGAGGGCTGGGGCATGGGCAACATGAGCGACATGGCCGACCATTTCATAATCTGCGGCTGGAAAGAGCACATGGCGCAGATACTTACCACGATGCTTGTCGGCAGCAACATCTTCGAGCCTAAGGATGTGGTGATAATCGCCAACGTCGATCCTGAGCTTCTCGACGACATGAAGACGCAGAACCCGTATCTCAACGATGTGCGTTTTGTGAGAGGCGATTATTACAACGAGGTCATTCTCAATAAAGCGAATATAAAAGCCGCAAAGCAGATTTTCATTCTTGCGGACGAGAGCGATGAGAAGTCGTCGATTTCGGAGATCGACTCGAAAACAGTGATGGCCGCCATGACGATCAACGCTCTTAACCGCGAGATAAGAGTTTGCGCGGAACTTCTCGATATGAAATACGAAAGATACCTGTTGGGCGCGCATGTGGACGAAATAATCTACACGAATGAGTACAGCCGGCTCATACTCGCCATATCGAGCGATTCGGCCGCGATATCCCGTGTGGTCAACGACATCCTCGACATGAACACCGAAGCCCGGATTCTGACGTGCCCGTTCCCGGAGGAAATGGTGGGCAAGCCCTATTACGATCTCAGGGTGTATTTCAGCGAACAGATAGGGGCGAATCTGATTGGACTGGTCGAAAATGTCGGAAGCCTTCACAAGCAGAAAAAGGAAGCTCTGCGCGAAGCGCAAAAGACGGCCGACATATCCCAGCTCGTTGACAATCTAAGAAAAGTTAAAACGATCATCAGCAACAAACCGAACATACATCCCGATGACGACTACGTTGTGCCGAAGAACGCCATCGCAATCATCATCAACAGAGGGGCCGTAGCGAATGGCATGGAGAACAAAGCGTGAAATGTGAAGCGACCGACTGACAAAATGTGGAGGCCGACGGCATGGCGCTGCGTTCAGAGCGAAAAATCGGAGGTGAATTTATATGGGTGTTTTATTCAATGTCAGCGCGATGACTGTGGCGGCTCTGAGCAGAAAGTGCCCCAAGTGCGGACGGGAACAGGCTGTGCCTCCTTCTCTGAAGAGCCGGAGTGTTGCGTGCAAGTTCTGTGGTGCTCCCGTGCCTCCGAAGAGGACATGAAGGTGGTTTGAGTGGAGATAAATGGCGGGATGCGGGCGGCGCGGACGCTCCGAAATGAACACCGGAGGCCTCAATTGATACGGATTATCATTGCCGACGATCACACGCTCGTCAGAGCCGGTATTAACGCGCTCCTTTCATCGAAGAAGGATATTAAAGTCATCGATCAGACGGCGAGCGGCATGGAGGCTGTTAAACTCTGCAAAAAACTCAACCCCGATGTCGCTCTGCTCGATCTCAGTATGCCGGACTTGGACGGGCTGGACGCGACGAAGATGATTCTTGCCGACAATCCGAAGATAAAGGTTCTGATACTTACAATGTATGAAAACGAGGAGTATGCCTCGCGGGCGCTTAACGCGGGCGCTTCCGGCTTCATTGTTAAAAGCGTGGCGCCGGAGGAACTCCCGGACGCGATCAGGAAAGTGTTCTCCGGCGATGTTTATATCACGCATTCGATAATGAAAAAAATGGTGTTGCAGAAAAGCAAGAGACATGAAGACAACATGTTGTCGATTCTCTCCGACCGTGAATTGCAGGTTTTTCACAAGCTGGCCAGAGGCGTGTCCTACGGCCGGATTTCTGAAGAGCTTTGCATGAGTTCCAGCACGGTGGCTTCGTATAAATCGAGAATAATGAAAAAACTCGGTATGGAAAACAACGCTGAGTTATTGCACTACGCGATCCGTATAGGGCTTGTCGATAAGTATGAGTGACGGCTGCCTGTCGGCGACTCCCGAAATCGAGCGCAACGCATCGCTACGCGCATTGCAAGAAATATCCACACATAAATCAATGAAATGCCGCCTGTTGCCACAGCGTTATTCGGCTTACTGTATTAAAGAATCATTATAACATTATAAGGATATGTTATGAGTACGTTTCTTAGGAGACGGGTTTATATGGGAAAGCGCCCTGAAAAAGGGGGCTTACGGAGTACCGGTCAAGAAAAGCATTCGAAGTTGTTGCTAATCGAAATTGTGAATCAAATCCATAAAAGATAGACATATCCCACATGAAAACATCTGAATTGACACACAACAAAGAAGCCGAAAAGAAACAGTTGGCGGGGTTATCGCTTGCGGCGCTGGGAGTGGTTTTCGGCGATATAGGCACGAGTCCTTTGTACGCCGTGAGGGAGTGCTTCACGGGTAAGACCGGAGTGGCGGTGACGGGAGATAATGTTTTGGGCATTATCTCGCTCATATTGTGGTCGATGATAATGATCGTTACGGTGAAGTACCTGACGTTCATTCTCCGCGCGGACAGGCAGGGCGAGGGCGGAGAATTGGTTATGACCTCTCTGATTTCGTCGATGGTGACAAAGAAGAACAACAAACGCTGGGTTCTGATTTCTCTTGGTCTTTTCGCCGCGGCCATGTTGTACGGAGACGGGATGATAACGCCGGCGATATCGGTGTTGAGCGCCGTCGAGGGGCTGAAGATGGTGGCCCCGAAGCTCGGATTGTATGTGCTGCCGGCGACGATCGTTATTCTCGCGGGGCTTTTTATTATGCAGAGACGCGGGACGGCCAGCATCGGGGCGATGTTCGGTCCCGTGATAGCGGTGTGGCTGGGGACTCTCGGCGTTTTAGGTCTGTTATCGATCATAAAGCGGCCCGACGTTCTTGGGGCGATCCTGCCTTTCTATGGAATCAAATTTCTTATTACGAATAAAATCCATGGTTTCCTCGTGATGGGCGCTGTTTTCCTTTGCGTGACGGGTGCGGAAGCTCTTTATTCCGATCTGGGGCACTTCGGAAAGAAGCCTATCCGCATTGTGTGGCTTTGCTACGTGATGCCGATGCTCATGATGAACTATCTTGGGCAGGGGGCTTATCTTCTCGAAAATCCGGCCGGGATGGAACACCCGTTTTTCGGCATCGTGCCGAAATGGTTTGTAATTCCGATAGTAATACTCGCCACCATGGCGACGGTGATAGCGTCTCAGGCCGTAATTTCCGGCGCTTTCTCGATTACCAGACAGGCCATGCAGTACGGATATCTTCCCCGCATGCCGATTCTTCACACCTCGCAACAGAAGATAGGCCAGATATATGTGCCCGCGGTGAATTGGTTCCTGATGATTTGCTGCATCGGGTTGGTGTTGGGGTTCAGGTCGTCGAGTAAGCTGGCGGCCGCGTACGGTGTGGCTGTCACGGGCACGATGATGATTTCGTCGATGCTGTTTTACCGCGTGGCGCGCGAGCGATGGCAATGGAAAAGATGGTACGCCGGCGGGCTGGTCGGAATGTTTCTTGTTGTTGACATCACGTTTTTCTCAGCGAACATAACGAAGATCATGCACGGCGCGTGGTTCCCGCTTGTCATCGGCGGCATTGTTTTCTTGCTTATGACCACATGGAAGAAGGGCCGTGAGGTATTGTCCTCCGAGCTTAAAACGCGAACATTGACATACGATAAGCTTTTTAAGATCATTGACGATCAGAAACCTCATCGCGTCGCGAGGCAGGCCGTGTTCATGACGGGCAACCCGGATATCGTGCCGCCGGCGCTGGTGAAGAATCTCTCAGAGAACAGAATCCTCCATAGCCAGATGGCGATATTGAATTTCCAGAGTCAGGACTCGCCGAGGGTACCCGACGAGGAGAAAGTAACTATTTACGATCTCGGTTCCGGGTTCTTCAGAGTGCAGATATGCCACGGCTACATGGAGCATCCGAGCATAATGGAGACCCTCGATCTGGCCCGCGAAAAAGGGCTGGAGTTCGACATGAAAAATACGAGTTTTTTCCTCGGTCGCGAGAGGCTGATCCCCAACGGCGGCGCAATGAAACCTGCTCTAGCGAAACTGTTTGCGTTCATGTCGCGTAACGCGCAGGATGCCACCGCTTACTATGAAATTCCGCACGAACAGGTGATGGAAGTCGGGGTTCAGCTTAAAATCTGACCTGTTGTGGAAGCATGCCGTCGCCGGCTTATTTCAGCTCTAAATCACTCATGCGATAGCACCGCTGATGAATTTCTCTCTGACAAATCGGGCGATTTCATATAAAATTAGACGCGTTTGACGTGCAAGGGGAGGCAATATGAAGCGGATCACGGTCTGTGTGGCGGTTGTGTTTGCGGCGGTTTTGATTTCGGCGTCAGCGCCCGCGAAGGAGTTGTCGAAAGGCGCTGAGTTTTTTCTTTACGACGACAGGCAGGGCAACAGCGGCCGTACGGATTTTTTCGTCGGCGGCGCGGACGGTTGGGGTGTCGATAGCAGAATAGATTATCTGAAAAACTATGCGGCGTTCCTGAAGCGTTATTTCGGCGGCATCAAGCTCGACGAATACGCAACCGGCCCGGACGAGGTCGAACGCATCATAAAGAATCTGAAACCGCAGCCGCAGCCGAAAACGCGGCGCGTCACGCAGCTCGCGCACTGGCGGTGGTCGCTTTCCGACGAAGGCGAGTCGCTCGGCTGGACGGCACGCAACTTCGACGATTCGGCATGGGAAACGACCGCCGAACTGCCGAAGACGGTGAAGGGTGCGGAAACGCGTGACCTCTGGGCGCGGACGACCGTTCGCACAGGCGCTTACGACAAGGCATTCATAGATTTAGAAGGCGTTCTCGGCAGGAGCGAGATGTGGGTGAACGGCGCGAAGGTTGTCGGCCCGGACGCGATTCACAACAACTCCGCGCCGTTCAGGGTGGACCTGACGACGTGGCTCGAAAAGAACGCCGAAAACGTAATTGTCATCCATATCCGAGATCACAAGCAGCGGGGTGAGAGCGGCAGCAAGGACGAGCCGTCGAAATACATCGGCTGGGGATTCGTCGGCCGAGCGTCGCTGATCGAGACCGGCCCGGTTCTTATCGACAATGTATTTGTCTATACAAAGCAACTCACGCCGGAGTCGGCGAAGATGGATTTCCAATTCACTCTGAAAAACTTCAAGAACACGAATTTCGAAGGTTCGGTGGAAGTGACGGTAAGGAAATGGTTCCCGAAGGAATCGGCGTCAACCGTTGCGACCGTGAAGTATCCGCTCGATGTGATCGCGGGCTCGGGGCTTGATTCTCCGAAGTACTACGCGCTCGATTTCGGGACCGCCGACTCGCCGGTGGCCGACGGATTCGACCGCGTTACCTCCACGACGAAGTACAGCAAGGAGACTGGCTACGGCTGGGAGAAAAAGGCTGAGTTGACGGATGTCGATTATCCGGCCGTGCCGGATGTGGAGTACATCGACGCGGACGTGAAGCGTGACGCTGTCGAGGGTGCGGGGCCGGCGGCGTTTAAGATCGCGACCGGCGCGCCGGGCCTCTGGACGATTCAGTTTTATATCGGCAGCCCGGAGCATCCGGCGGGCGGCGTAGTGAAGTACATTCAGGACAAGGTATATTCGCTCGATTCGCTCAAATATAACACATGGGAGTTCGCGCCGTTGAACGTAACTCAGTTCGTGCGCGGGAATTCCGCTTCGCTGAAGTTCGAACCGGGCGAAAACAATAAAACGTTCACGATCAACGGTCTGGTGGCGATGAATCACGTGCCTTGGAAGCAGAGATACGAGAAATCGTTCGACATTCCAAAGCCGGAGGCATGGTCGCCGGAGACGCCTGTTCTGTATGAAATGCGTGTTGTGGTGAAAGACGAGAATGGAAACGCGGTTGACGACACGGCGGCGACGTTCGGGGTGATGAAACTCGAGAACCGCGACGGAGAAATATACCTGAACGGGAAACGATACCGCATACGCGGCGTGCTGGAGACGCACTCTTTCCCGCCGGAACGGGACGACGATCTTATCTGCATCGCGCCGCCGGACAAGTGGATCGCGCAGGACATCGCCGACAACAGAAAGGCGAATGTGAACATGATGCGGTTCCATCCGGCGGAGGCGCTCGGGACTAACTACACGCGATGGCTGGAATTCGCGGATCAGATGGGGATGTTCGTGATCTGGGCACCCCGCGAGTGGCTGCACTGGGGCAAGCACGCGGCGTCGTCGTACAGGCCGATTCTCGATGCATATCTTGAACCGTCGATGATATCCGCGAGGAACCATCCGAGCATTTTCGCGTGGGAAGGCGGTAACGAAACGTATTCCAACGACGGTGTTTGGGACGAGCGCGCACGCGGGTTCGCGGACGAATATTATGACGCGGCGAATGCGCTCGATCCGAGCCGATTCATTCTGCCGATCTCATTCTGGTACGCGCAGTTCGACGGCAAGGCTGATTTCTACAAGATGGACCCGATCCGCGGGAACGAGCTGACGTGGCCGGGGAGCGGGCGCTCGCCGCGCGCGTTCTGGGCGCAGAATGTGTTCTGGGACGTGCATCCGTATCCGGGTTGGTACGGTTCGTGGGCGGAAATCTGGTGGCAGGCGGGGAAGGGCGACTTCTACCGCAAGGACAGGCCGTTCATTGTGAGCGAATTCGGCGCGGAGGGGATGCCGAACTGGGAACTCTACCGCGACGAGAAGTACTATCACGCGTGGGGGGACAGTCAGAGCAACGCGGCGAAGTACGAGAAGGACAGGATCGGACGGAATCTCGAATTTGACGAATGGCAAGCGTCGCAGGCGTATCAGGCGCTCGTGATGTATAACAGCATAGCGGTATTCCGCACCGAAGACGCGGACGGGCTGTCGATCTGCACGGGCGCCGAGGGCCGCCACAACGGCCGCTACTTCAAAGGGTTGCGCGACATGCACCGCCGGCCGAAGCTCTCGTATTATGTCACCGGCATGGCGTACCGGCCGCTCTTTATCGAGGGGCTTAACGGAGACACAGTGCTGTCGGGGTCGGACTCGCTGAACCTGATAGCGGTGAACGAAGGCCCGGCGCGCACGGTGGATATCGCGGCGGTTTTCAGGGACATGAGCGGGAAGGAAGTTTACAGGAGTTTTGTGAAAGGCGTGAAGCTGCCCGCTGTCGGTAATCTCCGGAATATCGGAAAGATCAAACCTGTCGGTCTTAAAAGCGGTAACTATTATTCGGTTGAATACGTGGTGACGGAATCAGCGGCCGCTAAACCTAAGAAGTAAGATTTCGTATTTATTGGATTATTTTTTACGCGATCGTTTCGGCTTCGCGGGCGGCTCGTCCTGTGCGGCGGGGGTCTCACCGAGGCCAATATCGACGACGGTGTCGTCTCCCCAGATACTTTTCAAGTCGTAGAATCTGCGTGTTTCCGGAAGAAAAAGGTGGACGATGACGTCGCCGAAGTCTATGACGATCCAGCCGGAAGCCGCCGCGCCGTCGCGGCCGAAGACGGTGACTTTGCTCTTTTTAGCGAGGTCGAGAAGGTGCTCGCGCAGAGAGTCGAGATGTATCCTGTTGCGCGCCGACATCAGGAGGAAATAGTTGGCGAATTCGCAACGCCGCTTCACGTCGAGCAATTCGATGTCCGAAGCGAACTTGTCGTGCGCCTCGACGGCTATTTTTTTTGCGAGTCGTTTACCTGATAGCAATTTGTGTCCCCCTGTTCAGAATGTGTCGAGTTTATCCCTGCCTAGCACGAGCTCGATGTCCTCGATCGATTCCGGGTCTGTCTCGATGCGCAGTTCGGCGTCGAGCATTTTTGCGATCGGCTCGGACATCGGGTTCTTTTTGCGGACGATGACGACCGAGTTGGGATAGTCGAAATCGCGCGCGTTGTCTGTTCTGACAATGTCGAAGCCGAAATATTCGAGCCGTCGTTTGTAAACCTGCGAGATCATCGGTGCGCCGCAGCCGTTGAGGATGGCGATCTTGATGAGTCTGTTGCTCGGATGATAGCCGCCTTTGAGCAGGCCGCCGGTAATGTACGGGATTTCTTTTTCGTCCGGTATGACGTAGCTCACGCCGCCGATTGTCTCCGGCGTGCCGGGAATCATGAACGCTTTCATGTTGCGGCGGAACTGGTCGCTGTAGATGTTTGCGAGCGTCATTCCGTCGCCTAATGTCAGGTTTGTGACCGCGAGTTTGTTTTTTACGAGTTCCAAGGCGAGCGCGGGTATGCGTGTAATAATTTGGCCCGATGTGACTTTCTTGCCGAGCGCATCGATTAGCTTCTGCTGGCGGCCGATGCGCCCGAAGTCGCCTGTTGCGTCGTGGCGAAATCGGGCGTAGCCGATCGCATCCTTGCCGTCTAGGTGCTGGAACCCTTTATTGAGGTCGATGTAGAGGTTCTGGCGGCGATCGTGGTAGTGCATGTTCTTCTCGACGAACAGGTCAACACCGCCGAGCGCGTCCACCATTTTGATCGCGGCCTCGATGTGGAATATGTAATAGTAATCGATGGAGACGCCGAGGAAGTTTTCGATTGTTTTAACGGTGAGTTCGGCGCCGCCGCGGGAATATGCGCTGTTAATCTTATCCACCTTGTCGTAGCCGGGAATCTCGACACGGGAGTCGCGCGGGATGGATACGAGGTTGGCGTATTTGTCCTTAAGGTTGATGTGTGCGACGATGATCGAGTCGGTTCTGGTCTGGCCTTCCGAGCCGTCGAGTCCGGCGATGAGAACGTTGAATTCGCTGCGACCTTGGATCGAGCCGGAGTCGCCGCCGGGCCAGTTGAGCAGTGTCGGCGCGGTGGGAAAGAACTTGTGGACGGCGAGCATGCAGCCGCCGAGCAGCAGACAGAGTGAAGTCGCTATTATCAGAGCGATTACGTACCATGGTTTTCGCTTCGGTTTGAGCAGTTGGGTGTGTCCGGGATACGCACTTTTTGCCATTTCTAAATAATGCCTCGATTCGAAATTAAGAGTTTTGGTACAGTTTGTATTTGTAAATGAATTGCTCGACGGAATCCGGGAGCAGGTATTTGATCGGTTGCTCGTTTGCTATTCGGTGTCTGATATCGGTCGATGAGATGGCCAGAGCGGAGACTTGAATAAGTTCGATCTGCGAGTAAATTTTCGAGCCTACATTTTTCTTCAGTTTTGCCGAGTCGTAGCCGGGCCGGGTGGCGGCGATGATGGTGCTGAGTCGCAATATCTCGTCCGGTTTGCTCCAAGATAGAATCTCCATCACGGCGTCGAGACCGGTGATGAAGAACACTTCCGGGTTTCTGTCCTCGTAGTGTTCGAGGAAGTATTTAATTGTATCGATGGAATAGGAGGGGCCCTTGCGGTCGATCTCCGTGCGCGAAACGCTGAAGAACGGATTCGCGGCCGTGGCGAGGACTGTCATAAGGTATCTGTATTCCGGGCGTGCCTGAGTGCGCGCTGTTTTGTGCGGCGCGTCGCCTGTCGGGACGAACACGACGCGGTCGAGGTTAAACTTGCAGCGCGCCTGTTCGGCGGCGAGAAGGTGTCCGTAGTGGATCGGGTCGAACGTGCCGCCCATGATGCCGATGCGAAATCCGCCGCCACAAGCCGCTTCTTTGCGCGCTCCGCCCTTTGCTTGCCTTGTTTTTGTCGCAGATTTTGCCATTCCGTAGAACTGCGCGGGTCCGCTCGCGTCAATTGCGTTTGAAGATTGAACGCAGGCCGCCGCTGCGGCGGGTCAACTCCTCGGTTTTATCATGCTGTTTATAGCTTAAGTCGCGAATTTTTGCTTTCAAGACTTCATTCTCACGGAGGAGAAGTTGGTATTTGCTTTGGAACATCGCTCCGTCTTTGCCGAGTTTGTCCACCATCTGCTTCATCTGATCGATGACGGCTGTCTCCGCCGCGGGTGCCTTGCCCGCCTTGGCGACCTCTTCGGTCAGATGCTGTATGGCGACGTAAACGCGGTCGAACTCTTTCCTCATGTCGCCCGCCGTCTTTTTCATATCTTCAATCTGTTTTCCGTCCCGGTTAAGCATCTCGGTGATAACGAGGTCCAGCTTGCGCTCGACTTTCACCAGCCGTTTCGCAAGCGCGATGAGTCCCTTGTTGTTGCGTGTGGCTCGGTTGTCCGCCGACTCCATCGATTCCGACATCTCCATCATCTGGCTGCCAAGCACGGTGATCATGTGGGCTATGTAGTCCACTTTCGGAGAGGACGCAGCAACCGCGGCGGGTGCAACCGGGACGGGAAGGGAGGCTTCGTTCTGATCCTCGTCTCCGCCGGTTTCATCTTCGGCCGCCCCGTATTCCTGATTAAGGATGTCTTTTATTTCGAGCCAGTCGAGCCGCTGCGTTTCGCGCAGGTCGCGGATTTTCTTCAGGATTTCAAGTGCGCTCTCGTCGAATTTCTTGCGTTTGCCGTCACCGGACATCTTAAGGAAATCCGTGAAGAAGTCCTTGTATTTGACCACGGTGCTTTTGGGGATGCCGAGCTCCGCGGAGATTTCTCTGAGCGAATAGTATTTTTTCATTCTTCCAGTCCGGCGACGTCGAGAGAGAAGCCGCCCGAGCCGCGGCGGCCGCCCCATAATCCGGGCTTCGGCGTTGCGCGCTTCGCAAGTTGTTCTTCCAGACGTTTTATCTGCTCTTTTAGGTCCGCCGCAAGCGTTTCTTTCTGCTTGAGCATAATGTCGCGCTGCTCGACCTCGCGGCGTAGCAGAGTCAGGCCGCGCTCGTTCGACGAGATGGTCGCTTTGAGAGACTCGATCTCATCCATTTTGTTTTTCAGAAGCAGCGTTTCCTTCGGATGGCTTTGCTTCAGGTCGGCAACTTCCTGTTTCACTCTTTGAAGTTCCTCGATCAGCTTCAGGTTGTCTGTCTTGAGGAACTCGATTTCCTGTTCTTTCTCTATGAGATCAGGCCTCACGTGTTGGTTCTCGCGGTCCTGCGAGATCAGGTAGAGCTTCTGGTCGATCTCGGAGAGACATTCCGAGAAGCCGCTCAATACGTTTTTGATC
The DNA here is from genome assembly GCA_964409645.1 of uncultured bacterium. Taxonomy (GTDB): domain Bacteria; phylum UBP15; class UBA6099; order UBA6099; family UBA6099; genus CAYPEK01. Next base: position 32,153 of record CAYPEK010000021.1, read on the forward strand.
TCGTCGATCACCGCCGGGTCGATCGACGGCGCCGCCGGAACTGCTACAACCGTTGCCACAGGCGTCTGGACGGGGACCGCCGCTTCGCGCTCTCGCTCGATGAACTTATCCAGCTCGGCGCGCGGCAGGAACCATACGTTTCTGACTTTTCTGCCCCTCAGTTTACCCGACTGCAAATAGCGCCGCACCGATTTTGTGCTGACGGAAATATATTCCGCGGCGTCGTTGATATCCAGCAGGTCCCCTTCGGGGTAGCCCGATTCTTTCATTCTTCAATCCCACGCAAATAAATATACACGGCAAAACCGTCTTACAATAATATCCGGTTTCTGCCGGAGAATTATACAGCATATTAATAAAGTTCAATAGGGGTGAACAATCAAAGAATCAAGTAGCGAGAATAGAGTAACGAGGATAGAAGAAAAACAAAATTAAGAAAATGGTTAAAAAGATTTCTTAACAGAAAAAATGCAGACATAAAAATGAACTTGTTCTTCTGATTATAGCAGGTGGTTCGTTGGTTTTTTTGATTTTTGCTCGTTATTCACTACTCGATTCCCGCTACTGTTTTCCCTCTTTTTTCTTGTCTTCACCGGCTTTATCAACTATATTTTTGGAACTTGAGCGGGAGGCTTTTTACGAATGAAGCAGAAAATGATGGCTTTTCTCGAATCCCTGATAAAGAAAAACGCATGGCTTGGTGTTTTTATCGGAATGTTTCTTGAATCTTCATTCGTGCCGATCCCGTCCGAAGCCGTTCTTCTGGCGTTCGGGACAGCCGTGCCGGTGCGCATTGTGACATTCGCGGGCGCGGTCGGATCGACTTGCGGCGGCATTCTCGGTTACTACATAGGAAACAAAGGCGGACGACCGCTCGTTCGCGCCATCGGACCGTACATTTCGGTTGATGAGCACAAACTCGACAAAGCGCAGGCGTGGTTTAATAAGACATCAAAGTTCGCGGACAATATGAAAAAGAAGATGCCGTACGTGCCGGAGATTGTGTTCGACACGCTTCTTTCCGCGTCGGGGTTATTCGTTCTGGTATCGCGGCTGATTCCTTTTGTACCTTTCAAGGTCTTTTCAATCTCGTCGGGGATTTTAGGCCTTCATGTGCCTTCTTTCATTGTTTACACGCTCATCGGCTCGGTGCCGAGGTGTTTCATATTGTCAACAATCGGCAAAAAGCTGGAGAAATATAAAAAACCGGTACTTCTAGGCCTCAGTGCGCTTATCGTCGTCTATTTTGTCTATAAGATATTCTTCCATTGATATAACACGCGCATGATTTTTGTTTTAACGCTTTGAATGATTGCCGCTAAACAAGGCAGGGGGCGGCAACGCGTGTTTTGCGTTATTTCGCAAGCGGGGCGTATGCGCACCCGTCAGCCTGCAACGGGAAAACACCGTCTGCCGTTTCCAGTTGGCCCTGAAGCGCGCCGTCGGCGCGGGTGTGTATTTCGGCGGTGATTTTTTGTCTCGGAAACGTGATGCGCAGTTCCAGATCGCCGGCGCTGACGGGAAAATGCGGACACATCCGCCACGATTTGTCGTCTTTATCGATCCCCAATAGCTGCTCGACAACAAGATTGTTCACAAGTCCCGTCCAACCGATAAACTTCGTCCGCGGCTTGTCTTTCATTGTCCCGTAATTAAGTATATTTGTTTTCCTGTGCAGCCGTTCTATGCTGAATTGTTCGGGATCGTAGAACTCCCACAATTCGCCCGATTTGGAATAGTAACGATATACCCAATCGACTGTGCGGAACGCCAGATCGGCCGCCGCATCTTTGAAGCCGTACTGCTGCAAGCCGACGATGACCATATACGAAGTATTGATCCATACAGGCCCGCGCCACATATCAAGAAAATATTCTTCCTGATCGAGCGCCGTTGTCGGCAGCGGCATGGGGGTGTTGAAGATGTGTGGATCGAGAATGACGTCGAGCATCCGTTTTGCCTGCGCCCGGTCGGGGATGCTGCAGAAAAGAGGGAACAGCGACGAGACTGTTTTGACGCGAATCATTTGCTGCTTGTCGAGATCGAGATCGTAATAAACGCTGTCTTTTTCGTCCCATAGGATGTCGTTGATGGATTTTTTGAGTGCGTCGGCCTGAGCGGCGAATTTCGCGGCGTCTTCGTTCCGGCCAAGTTCGTTCGCCATTTTTGCGAGAGTGTCGTTCTGCAACACGATAAAGGACGACATGTCTATAGCTGCGATTCGCCGCATGTTGCGGATTTTTGACACTTCCCGGTTCGTGAAGCGTGGCGAATTGTCGATTCCCGATTCGTATGGATGCCGCCAGAAAAACAGCCCGTTTTCAAGTCGCCGGTTTTCGTAAAGCCATTTGTTGTAATCGACAAGGACGGGATAGGCGTATTTAAGATAGTCTAAGTCTCCGTCCTTCTTGTAAAGCCGCCACACTGCCCAAGCCATCACCGGGGGCTGAGTTTCGTCGCTCTGCTCGTCGGCGGAGAAGACATGGCGGAGCATGCCGTTCAGCGCATGGTCCAGCACCGCCCTGTTGATTTCTCTTGCCGTGGAATCGTCCCATAAGCGCCACTCTTGGGAGATGAAAGCAGTGTCCCAGAGAAACACATCTTTTGGCCACGCCGGCCCCGGCTGAGCGTATCGCGTGCTGAATGGGGGCTCCGGCATTTGCAGATTGTAGAGCAATGTGTCGAAGACGGCGTTGAATCCGGTGGCCCAATAGGCTGAGCGATCGCTGTTGCTTAGCGCGGTTGCCGACGGCGGCGGATAGAGCACGCCTTTTTGGGTGTACGTCTCAGCGGCTGCCGCAGGCAGCATTGGCACAAGGATTGTTATCACAAACAGGCTCAGACAGCGTGTCATGAGGCGCAGGCAATCCGCGCGGAGAAGCAATAATTCGAGATTTTTACAGCTTGTGTTACACGCTCGTTTTTTTCGGACTCGGTTCTCTGCCATCTGCTGCCTCCAATGGAGCGTATTTTATCATATCCATAAGCTGAATAAAATGTGAAAATGTGACAAACCTCTTTCGAGCGCGGAAAAGCGAATTGCATCGGAATGTCAACGGATAACCCAAATGCGTGGTGAGTCCCTGCAATGAATTGTCAAATCCATACTTGTTAATATGGTAAACACGGGTACAAAATAGAGGGGATCGAGATGAGAATGAAGCTTATGCGCGCGCCCGGCAACTATAGAGTAACATCCCGTTTCATGTCGGAATGTTGAATACGCGGGTGGGGTGACAATAATGAGTTCATCGATAAAAGCGGCTGTAGCACTGCTTATTACGGCAGTTGCGGTAATCGCGGGTGCGCGGATGGTGTGCGCGACGGACGGACACATGGCGAAAATGTACGTTTTCGCGCACGAAGACGACGAGATGAACGTGGCCATACGAATCGTTACGCAACTGCGGAGCGGGAACGAAATATACTGTGTGTGGGTAACGGACGGCAGCAAGGGCGGCGCCGCCGCTGATGTGAGGCAGAAGGAGTCGCAGGAAGTCATGGACCTGCTCGGCGTTCCGCGCGACCACCTGTTTTTTCTCGGCTATCACGACCAAGAGGCGTATCAACATCTGGACGAAATCATCAGCGACCTCAGCGGAATTGCGCAAAAAATCAGGCCCGACGAGATCATGTCCCACGCGTACGAGGGCGGACACATCGATCATGATGTCGTCTCTTTCGTCTCGACTCAGGTCGCAGCCGAAATCGGAATCGTCCATTACGAATTTCCCGACAGCAACATGGTTGGCGGGCAGACGCGGATTAATGAATTCCTCCCCGACAACCGCAGCCCGGTGCAGTGCACCCCGTACACGGACGAACTTTTTTCGCTCAAGATGAAACTGTACAACATGTATCCCAGCCAGAAGAAAAGCACTTCATACTCCATGTTGTACCTCGACAAACGGAAAATGAGAAAGAAGGGCGAACCGTTCAGAGTTGCGCCGTCATACGATTATTCGCGTCCGGCGGCGGAAGAACTCAGATATGGTCTTACGTCGAAAGGCAACGCTTCCTATGAAGAGTGGGCCGAAGCATACGGCAAGTTTACCGAGAAACATACAAGTCCCACGAAATAGAGCGCAATGAATTGTCCTGCGCTTGAGGCTGCGGAAAATTTAAGTTTTAGTCGTTTCGATAATGTACCTGAAACGTGAGTATCCGGAGAATCGTTCGATGTCGTTGCTTGTCACTTTTGAATTGATTGAGCTGTAGATTCTGCTGTCCATCGTTTCTTTTGTGAGCACTTCCTTCGGCAGGGGCAAAACGCTTTTATTGAAGCATTCGTCGATTGTGTAATCAATCCCAAGAGAAGTAAATTTGTCGATAAGGAGTTTTGCGCTTGCGATGAAACTGTAGGTTACTTTGCCTTCCAAAACATTGTTAAAATTAAACTTGCTTTCCATTAGTCTGACACATGTCTGTTTTGAAAGGTTGTATATGTCGATAACAGAAATTTTTGTATTGCCTGTCGTTTCTGTGGTTTGGGTGGTTTTCGGAATAGCTCTTAGTCCGAGCAAAACCTCACCGCCTACACGCATTGGCGGCCGAAGCTTTGTGGAACGAGTTAAATAATCAATGTCCAATCTCGCTTTAACTATCAGCAGCCTGTCTGCTCCGGATATTTCCGCCAACGGTACGTCGTTTGACGCCATAAAAGTGAAAACTCCGTTCTTGAATGATCCGGAGTGAGCCATGCTCAGTACAGGCACGTTATAGTATTGGGTTCCCTCGAAGACGCTTGAGTTTATACCGATCTGTTTCAGATTGTCAGATTCCCGATGGAGGTGTCCGGCGTCATTGTTTTCGGTAAGTGTTATGAAACCGCCGGTGTGGACTTTTACGCGCACGTCTATTTCGTCGATGCCCAGAATCCGCGCGAGATTCTTTTGCAGTTGAGGAGTCAACGTGTCAACCGGATGGAGAACGAGCCAGCAATGCAGTGCAGAATTTGCGGTTTCGCTGACGATTCTGCCGTTCCATGTGGATTTCAAAATTATTTCCCCGATATTATCTTTATATTATTAGAGCATAACGAAGCCGTTTGTCAAAGAGTTTGACGAGGGGCCTTTGTTTGGCAAAACTGTGATTATAGGGCAAAATCATAGGGGTGATCAGAAAGCAGAGAGGGGATGCAGAGGAGACCGGGCGGTCGCCGGGAGTGTCGGGTGCTTTCGTATGAAATGAAAGAGAAGGCGCCGCTGAAATGATAAGTGCGGCGGCCGAAAAAAACATGTAGATATTTATCCACATATATTAGCAATTTTAATTGTGGATTATTATTTACCCGCTTTTTCGATATAATAGAAAAGTTTTGTTAATTTTGTGGTCATGATGAGGCAGGCAACGGCAGGTTATGAGTAAAAGTAAAAACACTGGACAAGACGGAGTGGGTGCTGCACTGAACGGCGGCACTGAGCATAATAAAGACGTCGCGGCATTATCTCTGGCGGCTCTGGGGATTGTATTCGGCGATATCGGAACGAGTCCGCTTTATGCGATACGCGAATGTTTCATAGGCGAGAGCGGGATAAAGCTGACCGGCGCGAACATCATGGGCGATTTGTCGCTCATTTTCTGGTCGATGATTTTGATAGTAACGATTAAGTATCTCACTTTCATATTGAGGGCGGACAGTCAGGGCGAGGGTGGCGTTCTGGTGCTGACGTCGCTTGTGTCGTCGATGGTGTCGAAGGGGAAGAGCAAACGTAGGCTGCTTATAGCGATGGGGCTGTTCGGTGCGGCGTTGCTTTACGGCGACGGGATGATTACGCCAGCAATCTCGGTGTTGAGCGCTGTTGAGGGGCTCGACGTTGTCGCTTCAGGAATGAGCAAATTCGTTATTCCGCTCACGATAGTGATTCTCACGCTTCTGTTCCTGATGCAGTACAAGGGAACGGCGAGCATCGGCGCGATGTTCGGGCCGATTATTGCGGTGTGGCTTACAACCATCGGCACGTTAGGGCTGCTGTCGATAATAAAAACGCCCGAAATTCTGAAGGCGCTGATGCCGTGGTACGGTATTGAGTTTCTGCTGCACAACAAATATCACGGATTTCTGGCGTTGGGATCGGTTTTTCTGGCGGTGACGGGGGCGGAGGCGCTGTACGCGGACCTCGGCCATTTCGGAAAGAAGCCCATACGGCTCGTGTGGCTTTTCTTCGCGATGCCGATGCTCCTGCTGAATTATTTCGGGCAGGGCGCTTTCCTGCTCTCCAACCCGAAGGAGACGACGCCGTTTCATCCGTTCTATGCGCTTGTCCCGAGCTGGTTCCTGATCCCGATGGTGGTACTGGCTACGGCGGCGACGGTCATAGCGTCGCAGGCTGTGATCTCCGGCGCGTATTCGCTGACGCGGCAGGCGATGCAGTACGGCTATCTGCCGCGCATGAGGATACTACACACGTCCCATCATCACATCGGACAGATATACGTGCCGGCGATCAACTGGTTTCTGATGATCGCCTGCATCGGGCTCGTTGTCGGTTTCAAATCATCGAGCAAGCTGGCTGCCGCGTATGGCATGGCGGTGACGGGCACGATGTTGATTTCGTCGCTGCTGTTCTACCGTGTCGCGCGTGAGCGCTGGCACTGGAAGCGCATATTGGCGATGGGGCTGGTGGCGATATTCCTGATTACGGACATAACATTTCTCGCGGCGAATGCGACTAAACTGATTAAGGGCGCGTGGTTCCCGTTGTTCATAGGCGGTTCGATTTTTATGTTGATGACGACGTGGAAAAAGGGACGCGAGGTGCTTGCGGCGGAGATGAGATCACGCTCGGTTTCGCTTGCGGAATTCATGAAGGGGCTGAGAGAAGACCCGCCGCAGCGTGTGCCGGGGCAGGCGGTTTTCATGACCGGAAATCCGGAGATAGTGCCGCCCGCGCTGATTAAGAATCTATCGCAGAACCGGATTATCCATAGCCAAGTGGCAATCCTGAATTTTTCGAGTCAGGATGTGCCGCGCGTGCCGGACAAGGAGAAAGTGAAGGTGGAGGAACTCGAAGCCGGTTTCTACCGGATTCAGATCACGCACGGGTACATGGAGAGCCCTAATATACGGCGAGTGTTCGAACTCGCGGGTGCTCAGGGGCTCGATTTCGATTTCGATAAAATCAGCTTCTTCCTCGGCCGCGAGCGGCTGATCCCCGGCGGCGGCGCTATGAAACCACGCCTCGCCGCGCTGTTCGGTTTCATGTCGCGCAACGCTCAGGACGCGACCGCGTTCTTCGAGATTCCGACCGAACAAGTTATGGAAGTTGGCGTTCAGCTTAAAATCTGATATATAATAGACTACTGTTATGAAGCTATTGAAAAAAAATATGGCGTTGCTTTCGTTTGTTGTCATGCTGATCGCATGTATGGCGTCGCCTTCGCTTGCCTCCGGAAAGGGCGGCGAACCGCGCCTCGAATACTGGAGCGTGATTCCGTTCGCGGGCATCCTGCTTTCGATCGCGATTGTTCCTCTTTTCGCGCATAAATGGTGGCACCACAATTTCCAGTGGGTATCGCTGGCGTGGGGACTGCCGGTGGCGGTATGGGTGATCTTTCTCAACCCGGAGTGGCTGTTCGACACGGCGATGGAGTATGCGGGTTTCATCGCGCTGCTCGGTTCGCTTTTCGTCATTTCGGGCGGAATCTACATCAAGGGCAATCTTCGCGGCACGCCGCTCGTCAACACGATTATTCTGGCTATAGGTTGCGTGTTGGCTAATTTTGTCGGAACGACTGGCGCGTCGATGATACTCGTCCGGCCGCTCATCCGCGCAAATTCCTTCCGCAAGCATCGCGTCCACATGGTCGTGTTTCTCATATTCATGGTGAGCAATGTGGGCGGCTGCCTGACTCCGCTCGGCGACCCGCCGCTGTTCCTCGGTCTGCTGAAAGGCGTTCCGTTCTTCTGGACGATGAAGCTGTTCCCCGAATGGCTTTTTATGTGCGGGACGCTGCTTGTGATTTTCTATCTGCTCGATCTGCACTACTATCACAACCGCGAGGAAGTGTCGGGCAAGTACCAGTTCGAGCCGCTGGTGATCGAGGGCAAAGCGAATTTCCTGCTGCTCGGCGGAGTGATGGGCGCGGTTCTCCTGTACTCCTTCCTGCCGGTATCGATGGGGTGGTGGCGGGAAGTGATCCAGATCGCCATTATGGTGATTATCGCGGCAGTTTCCTACAGATGGACTCCGAACAACGTACACGTCGAAAACGAATTTACTTGGTTGCCGATCCGCGAAGTCGCAATATTGTTCGCCGGTATATTCGTGTGCATGATACCGGCTCTTAAGATTTTGCATGAAAGAGGCGGCGAATTCGGCGTGACGCATCCGTGGCAGTTCTTCTGGGCTACCGGGCTGCTTTCGAGCTTCCTCGACAATGCGCCGACGTATCTGACGTTTATGTCGCTCGGAATGTCGATCAGCCACGGCGCGACCGACCTGATGCGGCTGATGGACGGAGAGATAAGCGGAACGATTCTGCGCGCGATTTCGCTCGGCGCGGTCTTCATGGGCGCAAACTCTTACATCGGCAACGGACCGAACTTCATGGTGAAATCGATCGCCGATCATTCGGGCGTGAAGATGCCGTTGTTTTTCGGCTACATGGCGTGGGCGGCGGTGGTGCTGATACCGCTGTTCATTCTCACGACGCTGATTTTCTTCAGATAAATAGAAATCGGAAGATGCTTTAAGAACCGAAGCTCAGGCTCCATTTAACCATTGCACTATTTTTGCTCTTCAGTGTTACTCTGATGTAAGGTCCGTTCTGTTTGAACGATGTTTCCACGCCCGGGTCGCCGGTGGATACAGTCTTCAGCACCCATGCCTTCCTTCCGATCGGGGTGACGACGCGCAACTCATACGGGTCGCCGCCGACGATTTCGCTTGTCCCCGAGAGCACTTTACCCGACCATTTCTCGTTCGTGACATCGACTATGCCCTGAGTGATGTGGCGGTTGGTGCTGATAACTTGAGGATGCTGCGCAACCGGCCTGATTGCGAGTATCAGGCAGTCGCCTTTCGGCACCCTGAAATAGATGTTGTCGAACGGGGCGATGAATTTGTTGTTCCAGAAATCGAATCCGACGTATGCTTTCGCTTTGGGGAGACCGGCTCTGACCGGATTGTATTGAATGTCGGTGTAGTTGGACGGGTCCCAGTTGAACAGGCCAAGCACGTAACGGCGTGATGAGGCGACGTGGCTTTTGTCCGCGAGCAGCCATATACGTGGGATGTAACTGTCGAAGTAATCCACCGGGCGCGCTTTGAGACCGTGGTTGGGGATAATGCGCTGCAATATGCGGATGCGTTCGGCCGGCATGTCGGGCAGCCATTCGCTGTATGTCATCATCATTCCCGTCAGGCCGACCCAAGACGTGATAGTGCGCGCGTGTTCGATCGGGATGGAAGAGCGGATATATACGGGGTCGGGGTCGTTCCACCATACGCGGCCGTTGAGGAAGTAGCGGTTTGAAGCCGCGCGCGGGCCGGCGAGCAGGTCGGTTTTCTGTGCGTCCCATGCGGGGCCGTTGTCCTCGCCGACGCGCATCGCGTTCACGAGCCCGAATGAAGCGCCGAACGAGCGCATGTTTTGCGCAACCGTGCAGCCGAGGAAGAATACATCTTCGCCCGCCGCCTCGCGCACAGCTTTCAGGCCTGCGCGGAACGCCTCGATGTTCGTCATCTCCTGATTGTAGAAAACCGCTTCGCCGATGTCGTCGGGCTTGTATTCGTGGTTGACGTATTGTTGCCGTACGGCAATACCGGTATAGAGGCCGTCCATCTTGAAATATTTGTATCCCCATTTATACGAGAGCTGTGCCGCCACGCTCTTCATGTACTCCATCGCCTCGGGGTTTGTCATGTCGAGCGAAGTGCCGCCCCATTCCGTCTCGTAAGGCGTGCCGTCCTTCGTTCTTACGAACCAGTTGTCATGCTTCATGAAGAACGGGTCGCGCTGGTCGCCCGCGAACGGCATCCACCATATTCCGGGGACGAATCCGTATTTGAGCAAATTGTCCGCGGCCGCTTTCATACCGTGTGGGTAGGGGCCGATCGCTTTCTTGTGTGCGTAGAAATTCTTCGCCGGTCCGTTGCGACGCTCTCCCGCCTGCCACATGTCGTCGATCTGGATGAACTTCAGCCCGTACGGCTGGAGCAGTTCGGCGCTTTCCTTAGCGATGATTTTCAGGCCGGTCTCGTCGTTCGCGCCGCCATGCGGGTTCGAGTACCACGAGCAGTATCCGTCCATCGGCGGCATGATTTCGATGTCGTATTCCTTCGCGACGAGGTCCGCGTACTGTTCGAGTCCGAGGCGCGCGTCATCAAAATAGCCTACAAGCAACTTCTCGCCCGTCGCCGGGCCGCGGGGCGATACGTGGAGATTTCCGTATTCCACGCGTGCTGTGAGAGTCGGCTTGCCGCCTGCCTCGGTCGCGAGCACGACACCGCTTCCTCGGTTCTCGGTCAGCCACGCCGTGACGAGCCCGCGGTTCGTGTATTTGTCCGCGACCGCCATGAACACGTAGCTGCCGGGATTTTTGTCCGGAGTCGAAAGAAAGCCGGTGCCCTGCGTGCGGATGCGGTCCCTCGGCGTGTTGAGCGCGACCGGGAACTTCGCTACGTCCACCGATTTAATTTTTTCAGTTTTGCTTTCCGCTGTTCCTATTTTCGTAGCGACGAAAAGGAACGGGATGTTGCTGTAGAGGACGAGAGCGACCGAACTGCCGGCTGCGTCCTTAATAGTGATCTGGGAACCGGCGCCGTATTTCTTGTTCCGTGCGGGACCGGCGGACACCACATTCAGCGGCCCCGAAAGAAAGGGGAACTCACCGCTCGGCACCACCACCGTTTTCTTTCCGGCGGTCATGCTGAAACTCCGCGCCGCGAGATCGACATCGACTCGCATGTATTTGTTTTTAATCGACATTTGATTTGCGGGCATATTCTTCGCCTCAGTGGTATGAATAAGGAAAAGCACCAGCGCAAAAACGCTTATGACGATCCTGATATACCTATTCATCAAACACTCCTCCGACAAATAATATCATCAATGAAGAAATATTAGGAATATCAAAAGTAACGAAGAACTTCCGGCGAACCGTTTCACGCCTTCTTGATTTCGGGCATGCCGTTTTTTTCGATGTACTGCTTGAGCGCTCTGCTGCTGAGCTTGAAGTCCTCGTCGGCGTTCTTTTTCAGGTGGGTTATGACCGCACCCTCGAATACCGGGCCGATCACGGGAACCTTGAACTCGAAGAAACCGCTCAACACCCGTTTCGTGCGGCCGTCTTTGTTGTCGGTCAGCTCCACTTTATGGCTGCAATTGACGACGTTCTTGAAGAAGTGGGGGATGATTTTTGTCGAGTACACGCGCGTTGTGCGGTCCCAGATCGAGTCCTCGATAAACGTCATCATCTCCGGCTTAACCACTTTCTGTACGATAGTCGGCATCTGGCCGTGGACGCACCACTCGACTTTGATGATCTTTCTGTCGCCGAGGTCGCGTTCTTCGAGAAGTTTGTTTGTGGACACGTTCGGCAGATCGCTCAGGTTGTAGAAATTGGGCGTCTCCATGAGAAGCTGAACGACTACGTCCGCCGGATATTCGTAGTAGTTGACGATGTTGTATCTCTGCATGATCCCTCCCGGGAAGATAGCGCGGCCCGACCCGTCCGCTGCGTTTTGAATATTCTAAGTGGTGGGTGATTCGCGGGCAAGAATTATTTCGGGAGGTATCTATGATCTGTCGCGAACGGCGGGAAAGCCGATTATCAGAGAGAACAAGGCGCACGCCGCGATGATGATCGAGGCTGCGGCTGCGAATGCACGCAGGCGCACTCCCGATGCCGCCCATACGAGGAACAGCCAGAAGTCGGGCGCGTTTTCGACCAGCTTGCTTTTCTGAAGATTCCCATAGCCTTCCGGCGCCGGGTGCAGGTATTCGCCGAAGTGAGAGGCCGTGTATGCAAGGTGAGCCGTCGCTGCTTTGAACTGCGCGCGCATCGGACGGAAACGCGGCGCACCCGGTTTCAGCAGGCGTCCTTCGCTGTACATGTCGTCGATTTCATACTGCACGGTCACGTTCTCGTAGTGCGGAATGAATTTTGTGAATGTCGCCGCCCATTGCACGGTGAGCGCGAGCGCGACGAGCGCGGTGACGGCTGCAATTTTGATGCGGTTGCTGTTGAGCGACGCGATAACCCATCCGGCGGCTGCCATGCAGACCGGCTCCACCGCGACGAGGAACCGAGGGCCCCACGCGTGGCCGCCCCCCCAGTTGTGCCACATCGAATAAAGGAAAATATTTACAACGAATATGCCCGCGATGCAGGCCGCCTCCGGCTTGAATCCGCGTTTCGCCCCGGCGGCGATCCCGAACGGAAACAACAGAAGCACAGGCGAATAGACGAAAACGCTTTTATCGGATGAAAGCAGAAGGCCGTAAAGCCCGGCGAGAATCGGCGCCGAGAAACCGCCTTCCGCGCCGTAACCGGTTTCGAGGAACGAACCGAAGCGGTAAGCGTTGAAAAGTCCGTGGATTGCGATACCCGCCGCCGCGCCCGCGAAAAGGGCGAGTGCGGCTTTGCGTGTGCCGCGCCCCGTGAGAGCGTAAACGGCGAGCGGCGCGAATGTTACGGCCGCCGACAGGCGCGCGAGTGGAAGTAGTGCTGCGAAAACGGCGGCGGCTGCAAGCGACGCGAGCGACTGCGTTTTCTTATGCGCCGCAATTGCCGCGAAACAGGCGATGGTGAGGAATCCCGTGAGCGGTTCGCTGAAACTCGTTTTTGCGTACGGCAGCGCCATTCCGGCGATTCCGAACAGCGTCGCGGTGACCGCCGCTGCCTGCCTTTTGATGCCGAGAAGTAGGCAAAGAAAAAACAGTGTTGCAACAGCGAGTGCGGTCACGAACGAATTGACGAAGCCGGTGGCAAAGAAAACCGCGAAATAATCCGGCGCGCCGGATGGAGTTAGAAGTTTCAAAAAACCGCCAACCGCTGCCGCCGGTGCGAGAACGACCGAAGTAAGCGGCGAGTATTTAGCGAAGTACCTTCCTTCAGTGCCTTTCATCGCAAGCGGATTGATCTGCTTGACGAGCATTTTGCCGAAAGCCGGATCGAGCGCGAATCCGCGGCTGGCCGCGATCGACTTCGCGGTTTCGATCATAGCGATTTCGTCCGCGGAGTAGGGATGCCCGGAGGCGTTGAGCATGTAAAAGAAAAGGAAAAAGAAGAACAGCGCAATTCCTGCGCGCCGGTCGTTCCGGTTTCTTTGCTGCGATTCCGCCATTCGGACATATTTTATCCGCACCGGGCCGGTTGTGGGAATTGTTTTCGTAGAAATAGATAGGTCAACGCATTATTAAGAACAAATATGATAGTAATTGTCCGATTCTTGTCTTAATTCCAATAAATGCTATTTAACTATCTTGCTTATCGTGCGGAAGGGCGCGTCTTTGGACGAGTCCATCATCATGAAAAGAGCCATCTCGGTGCTCGACATGAACGCGCCGCACTGGAGAGCGCGTTTGGCGGCCGCCTTCGCGTTCTGTTTCGTGCGCGACGAGATCGCGTCAGCGATCCAGTGAATCGAATATCCGGCGGCGAGCCCGTCGAGCGCGGTCTTGATGAGGCAGACGTGCGCCTCGATGCCGGTGACGAGCAGGTTGGGGCGGACGAGTTCTTTGATTGCCGCCGCGATCTTTTCGTCCTCGAAGAGGCTGAAATGCACTTTCTCGTAAGGGACTATGCCGCCGAGCGCCTCCTTCAGCGGCTCAACCGTGCGGCCGAGGCCTTCGGGATACTGCTCCGTTACGATGACCGGCACGCCGAGCTCGCGGCATCCTTTCGCCATTCTCACGCAGTTGGCGATCACTGATTCTATCTCGTTGATGTGCGGAACGAACTTCTCCTGCACGTCGATTACGAGCAGTGCTGTGTTTTCCGGTTTTATGCGTCCGAATTTATCCGAATCAGTCATTTCACGCCTCCCGGTTCATATTATTCGATAAGCAATTAAATTTGTTGCAGAAATTCCTCGTGGGTGATGCGGACGTCGTGAAGAATGCGTTGGAGCAGCCCGCGGCCTATGTCCGTCTGCCCGTGATCCGGCACGGTCACGCGGCGGCCGTCCGGGTGGGCGAGCTGCACGTGGCTGCCCGCCGATCTGCGCACCTCGATGAATCCGTTTCCGTGCAGAACGGCGATCACTTCCCGGCCTTTTACCGACGGCAGCCTGTGGCTCATAGCTCAATCTCGATCGTCTCAAGGCCCGCCAGATCGCACTGCTGGCAGATTTCTTCTCCCCGGCACGTCATTTCTTCGATGCACATCTTGAGTACGTCCTTCACGTTTCCGAGTGCCTCTTCCATCGTGTTGCCTTGTGCGTAACATGCGCAGACGCCCGGCACCTCGGCGACATATATCCCGTCCGCGTCCCGCTCCACCATCACTTGAAATGTCTTCTTTGCCATTTTTATCCTCGGTTACTAAATGATTTAAATATTTTAGGCGATAAACGAACGCGCCGAAAGTGGACGTCGAAAAATGAGGCGGGGAATAACGCGCAGCCCGGGATGCCCGGAGACTTTTGATGCTATAATTGAATCCTGATAAAGCGGCGGTAGTCGGATAGATTACATTGGAGCCTGCGCATAAAATGAAAAAAATAATCTTAAAAGCAATGGTCGCCACAATACTGTTCATGTTGCTTAGCGCCGGGAGTCTGCGCGCGGAGAAGGTGCGTGTGGACCTGCTTGCGGATTTCGGGGCGGGCTCGGCGGAGGCGGTGACGGGGCTTCTAAAAGCTTATGCTACGTTTGCCGATGTGCAACTTGTGGCGGTCGGCGAGAACGGGCCGTCGAAGATTCCGTATCTGGGGCGCGCCGGGCTGAGCGCGGATGTCGCTCTCGTGGATTTCGACTCGCTGGCGCGGCTCGGGCCGGAGAAGTATTTCGAGCCGCTCGACGAGTATTTCACGGGAAAGGACAAGTTCGACCGCGAATCGGTGTGGCCGCACGCATGGGACGCGGTGACGTTCGGAGGCAAGACGTACGGTGTTCCGGTGCATGTGACGGTGGACGCGCTTGTTTACGACAAGGAAATTCTCGACTCGCTCGGAATTGAGCCTCCGGCGACTTGGGACGAATTCGCGCGCGCCGCGAGGACGGTCGCCAAGACGGCAGAAGTTTCTTCC
>CAYPEK010000022.1:0-17016 GCA_964409645.1 uncultured bacterium
CCTCCTTTTTTTGCTGCCATGAGTTATAACAACGCTATGCGCGCGGAAGTTTCAACAGATGCAAAAAAATGAATCTAATATCAGAACTCGACGGTTGGGAAGACGTTGAGTTTGTTCGCGAGTTTGACGGCGTCCTCGGGTGTGCCGGTGTAGAAGTACAGCACCCATGTGTGAATGCCGCTCGGCGGTTTCCGCATGTCGATGGATACTGTCTTTTCGTCGAATCCGAAGCGTGGCGACACGTGCACGGTGTCCAGTTTCTCGATCATGAACATGTTGTCCGCGAGTCCGATCATTCCGTTCGACAGCGGCAGGTAGAACGAGCCGGTTTCCGACTTGAACGCGGATGCCGGATATTTGACATAAGTTTCCTCGCGGAGCGCGGGCGAGTAGATGATGTTGTCAGTTTCGCGCGGGAAGATCATCCGCGTGTTGTTTTTGTACCAGTTCGTGGATTTGAACTTCGCAACCATTTTCACTGTGGAGGCGTCCACTTTGTAGCAGGTGTGCATTTCCTTCTCGATTTCGCCGGTGAGTTTGTATTCGACCGGGCATTTTGTTTCGGGGTATTCCGCCGGTTTCGCGGGTGTATCCGCGAGCGTGATCTTGCCGGAGGCGACATCGACGGAGAGGTATTTCGTGCCGAGTATTTCCTTCGCGCGCGCTGCGATCGCGTCGGTGATCTTTTCCACCGCGGCCGAGTTCGACTGGCTGTATTCGATCTCGACCGGCATGGGCGTCCAGCCTGTCGAGTCGCTGACCTCTGCGAGGCACTGGAGCCGCCAAGCCTCTTCGAGCTGTTGCTCAAGCGCAACGGCGTCCTTCTCACGGTCGAGCCCTCGGATGTGGTCGATGATCGTCTGCGCGGCGGCGAGCTTTCCGCGCACGCGGTAGTTCTCGGTCAGTATCTCATTGTCGCGTTCGAACTGCGCGCGGTAGTCGCCCATCCAGCGGAAAATGTTGTCGGTGTCTTTTGGCTGCCACGAGCCGTCCACCATCGGGTCGAGTTTCGCCGGTTTCACGCCCGCTTTTTTCAGGTCGTTTATGTAGTCGGAGATTTTTCCGATCTTGTAGCCCTGATCTTCGAGGCCTTTCAGTTCGTCTCCGTATTCCTGCATTTTTTCCGGTTTGTATTTGTAGTATTCGGAGTAGGGTGTGGCACGGCCGGTGGGGAGCAGTTCCGCGTCGTCCATGTAGGTCCAAGCCGTTTTCACGGTCGCTTCGCCGTGGTACTCGACGCCTTTCGCGCCGATGACGACATTGACACCGTTGAGCGCGTAGTAGGGCGCGGGGTTGTCGAGTTCACCGTGCTGATAGCGGTAAAGATTTTTCGGCAGCACGAGCGTGTCGTATCCGTGGCTCGCCATGAACGCGGCCTGTCCTTCGCCGAACTGACCTTCCTGAGTGAAGACTGTGCCGGATCGCTTCACTCCGTACTTCTCGAAAACCGCGTCGTTTGTTTTGACGCTCCACGCGGCGTCGAGTTGCGGATAGGCAAGGAAGAGCTGGTCGGAGTAGTGGAAGCTGACGAGGTCGAGCTGGCCGCGGTTGATGAGCGTTTTGAGTTTTTCGTAAGTCTGCGGGAACCTCTTCGCGGTCTCCTCGATCATGTAGCCCTGCATCTCGATGTCCGCGCCCCAGTTCGGGTGGGCGAGGTAGAAGTCGAGCAGCGGATCGAGCCCGTATTGGATGATTTTGTTTTCGATCTTGGTGTCTCCGGCAACGTACTGGAGATTGTAGTGGAGCACGGAGAGCGCGTATTTGATTTCGGTTGCGGCCGGAGCCGGTATCGCGTGTGCGACTATTGCCGCGGCGAGGAGTGTTGCGAAAAGGATACGTTTCATGCGATTCCTCCGATAGCTGATTGGCGCACGGGTCGCCCGCGCGCGCTGCATAAGGAATTATCAATATAACACAAAGTCGCCGCGCGTGCTATAATTGCGCTTGGCGGTTGTCGGAGGCCGCGACAAACATCGGAGGGGGCGGAGGATGAGCTATCTGATCAAATACAAAGGGCAAAAAGGGCATATCCCGGTTGTGAAACAAGGGGACGGCGGACTAAATCTGATTTCGTTCGACCTGCTTTTTTTCGAGCAGGGCATGGAATATTCGGAAGACACCGCGGGATTCGAGGTCTGCGCGGTGATACTCGGTGGCAAATGTACATTTGAGAGCGGCGGCGAGCGCTGGGAAAACGTCGGTGTGCGAGAAGACGTGTTCGGCGGTCCGGCGGCGGCGCTGTACGTTCCGGCCGGTTGCTCGTACAAGGTAATCGCGACGGACGCGGCGCCGGTTGAGGTCGCGCTGCTGAGGTGCCCGGCCGAGGCTTCGGGCGGAGCGGCGGTTTACATCCCGCCGGAAAAGGTGAAGATAGTCGAGCGCGGAAAGGACAACTGGACGCGCTTCGTAAACGATATAGTCGATAAGGACATACCGGCGCGCTCGATGCTGGTCGGTGAAACGTTCAGTCCCGCCGGGAACTGGTCTTCCGCGCCGCCGCACCGGCACGATGTTGACGATCCGCCCCGCGAGACAAACCACGAGGAAGTGTATTTCTTCAAGTGCAAACCGGAGCAGGGGTTTCAGGTGATCCGTCTCTACACCGACGATTTTTCGCTGAATGAAACATACACAGTCGAGAGCAACGACACGGTAATCATCACGCAGGGATATCATCCCGTCGCGGCCGGGCCGGGCTACCGGGGCTATTATTTATGGATACTCGCGGGCAAAGAACGCACGGTCTGCACGCACGACGACCCGCGCCATGTCTGGCTGAAAAACACTTAAAACAGCCCGGCGGCGGCACGGATTTTTTCGGCGTATATATTTACTAATATATCCTTATTTGTGTTATTATATCTTTTCAATAGCTTTTTAACATCGGCGGCTTGGACGCCGAATTGTCGTTTGGACATTTATGGACCTGATAAGCAGATTTGAAGAAAGCCTCAACTCGTTCAACCGCGCGTCGGGTCTGGTTGACCGCGGGCAGCTCGACGAAGCGCAGGAACTGCTCGAGCGCGCGCTTGCGCTTTACCCTCGCGAGGTTCTTCTGGACTCCGAAGTTGATGTTCCCGACGAGATCAAGAACTCTTACGATACGCTTTTCGGCAACATTCGCGACAAGCTCGAAACGATACAGGCGTTGAAGTCGCCCAAACTCGGCGCGCCTATGGTGTTGAACCTGCGCGAACTCGTTGAGCGAAACCTTGCGCGGCGGGCGATGGAGAATCCGGAGGCTTACTCGCTGCCTCCAGAGATTAAGGAGCAGCAATATACTCCGCCGGAGTTCCCGGAACCCGAAGAAGTAATCTATTCGATGAAGGACGTTGAAATAGAGCCTGATATCCTGCCGGAAATCGAATCCGTGGTTCCGGCCGCCGAATTGATCGACGAGAAGCCGGAGGACGAGCAGTTTATTGAACAGTCGGCCGAGCAGTCCGTCGAGCAGATAGCTGAACAACCCGCTGAACAGTCCGATGAGCCTGTTTATCTGCCGGATATATCGGAGATCGAAGGGCAAAAAGATAAGTTTGTAGATAACATACATTCCGAGTTTGACGAAGCGGTGGAGACTGCGGCTGCGAAGTCTGCGTTTCAGGTTGTGTCCGCGCCGGAGCCGGAGCTTGCGGCGGACCGCTCGGTCGCGGATGCGATCAATGCATCCGATGCGCTTCTCGAAGATGCGATCGGCGCCGCTCTCGAGACCGAACCCATGCCCGAACCTGAGGCGAAGGAAGCTGAACCGGCGGTTGATGAACCCAGCCTCGAAGAGACGCTGCGAAGCGTGGAAAACCTCGCGGATCACATCGCGGAAAGTCTGAACAAACCGCCTACGGAAGCAGAGTTAGCCGCCTCGGCCCACGACGCCGCGGTTGCGGCGGCTATGGACGCCGTGGCGAAAGCGACTTCGGACGAGGCCGAAGCGCCGGTGTTTGCTGAAGAGCAGCAACATCCGGCGGCGGCGGAGGAACCCCACGAAGAGATTTACGTGCCGGAGACCGGCGCTGAACAAACGCTTGAACAACCGGAAGAAATTCTTAACGAACAACCCGTGCAGGCTGATGAGCCGCCCGTTGAATCGGTGGCTGAACAGTTTGCCGAACAGCCTTTGGAACCGGCCGCCGAATTACCGGTGGAGCCGGAATCCGTACTGGTCGAGGAATATCTGCCGGAGCAAACGCAGGCAACGACTGAAGAACCGCCCGCGGAAACGCAGGCCGGACAAACTCCGGCGCAGACGCCGGATGTTGAGTCCGAGCAACAGGAGGAGCCGACTCAGGAGATGAAGGAAGAAAAAACAAAAAAGAAATCAAACCCGTTTGCTTCCGTCAAATCGATATTCGGCAGGTTCTCGAAGAAGAAAGAAAAAACCGTCGAAGAACCCGCCTCGGACACCGACGATCAACCGGGAGAAATATTTACGGAGCCGGAGTCCGGAATTTCGGCGGAACGATCGGCTGAAACGGCTCCCGTGGCGGAAGAGATTGCCGAGCAGCCCGCCGAACAGCCGGAGGTGGACCTTCACGAGGAGGTTTACGTGCCGGAAGCAGATGACGCGCCGGTTGTTGCCGAACAGCCCGCGGCGGCCGCGGAGGATGACGATGAGGAAGAGGCGCTTCTTGATGAAGATGAGATGAAGCGTCTGAAGGAAAAAGCGAAAAAGCCCGTAATCACGATGGAGGCCAAAGTTGACCTCACAGGCGTTTTCGGATCGATTATCATAGTAATAATGTTTGTTGTCGGCGCATTTTTGATGTATCAGAATTACACAAAATCCATGGCTGCCGAGAAACTTTTCAGGGGAGGCGCGGTTGCGGCGCTGAAGGGCGGTTTCGACGAATCACTCTCGATGTCGCAGGATTACGCATCGCTTCTCGGTCCGGAAGCCGCTTCGCCCGCGAAGATGTCGTATGTAGTTGCGGGTTGGGCGAGCGGACTCGGGAATGAGAAGCAGGTCGATGCGGTTAAGCTTCTCGAAATTTGCGAGAAACAGGGAATGACCTCATCGGTGTTGACCGAAGAGGCCCTCGAAGCTGTTTCGCGGCAGATTGATGAAAACCAGTCGGCGGGAAAGCATGATGCCGTGGAATCGCTGTTTGTCAAAGGAGTCGAGCTGATCGGAGGAAGCGCCCTTCCGGAATCGGTAAACCGTCGCTACCTTAACCTGCTTCTTCAGGGGCCCGGCGTGTCTGTTCTGCTGACGCCTGAATCGAAGATGTACCGGAAAGCGGTTGTGGCGATGGTCGGCGTTAAGAGTCTTCTCAACGACAGCCGACAAGCCAGACTTAGGAAAATGATAGCCGTTGAGTCGGTTGCGCTTGTGAAGCAGTCTCAGGCGGCTTTGAAAAGCGGCGACAGCGCGCAGGCGGTGTCGCTTGCCAAGATTGCGCTTCAGATGGAACCCGATTCGAAAGATGCGGCCGCGGCATTGAGCGCGGCGGCGGCGTCCGCGGCAGCGACGCCCGCGAAACCGGCCGCAAAATCTGCCGACAAACCTGTAAAACCGGCAAAACCGGTGAAGAAGTAAACATGAGCGATCTTGAACGGATAATAGAAGGTAAGGGCGGATACGATTATCTTATCCGCTCCATTTCGATAGTGACGCTGCTGTTCGAGCGGGGAATCTTGCACGAGATTTTCGAGCAGGGCAGGCTTTCCGAGCAGGAAATCGACGAGCGCGCGGAGCTTATAAGACAGAGATATCCGGGCTTTGGCGAGCCCGTTGCGGAAGACGCCGCGCAGAGCGGCGAAGAGGCAGGACAAGATGAATCATTTGAAATGGATTAATAGCAGCCCGGCCGCTGCGCTGTTTGCGGGTCTGGCCGGGCTGATCTGGTAACGGCCTAGCCCGCGGCTTTTTGCTTTCCATAAACTAAAAAACGAAATTTAGAAAGGGACAGTACTATGGCAGAAAGAAAAATTATCTTATCAGAAAAAGAAATTCCGAACAAATGGTACAACATAATGCCGGATCTCCCGACACCGCTCGATCCGCCGCTGAACCCGGCGACGATGCAGCCGGCCGGGCCGGATATGCTCACACCGATTTTCCCGATGGGGCTTATCGAGCAGGAAGTCAGCTCCGAGAGATGGATTCCCATTCCGGACGAAATCATGGACATGTATTCAATCTGGAGGCCGACGCCGCTGTATCGCGCGCTGAGCCTTGAAAAACTGCTCCAGACACCCGCGAAAATTTTCTACAAATACGAAGGTGTCAGCCCGGCCGGAAGCCACAAGCCGAATACCGCCGTCGCGCAGGCATATTACAATAAACGTGAGGGCGTGAAGCGCATATCGACGGAGACCGGCGCCGGCCAGTGGGGCAGCGCGCTCGCGTTCGCGTGCAAGGTTTTCGACATCGAATGCATGGTCTATATGGTGAAGATCAGCTTCGAGCAGAAACCGTATCGCAAATCGCTCATGAACACATGGGGAGCGAACGTCATACCCAGCCCGAGCAACCAGACCAACTCAGGCCGCGCGATTCTCGAAAAGGACCCGAACTCGACGGGCAGCCTCGGGATCGCGATCAGCGAGGCGGTCGAGGATGCCGCGAGCCGTGAGGATACAAAATATTCGCTCGGAAGCGTTCTCAATCACGTCGTGCTGCACCAGACGATTATCGGGCAGGAATGCCAGAAACAATTTGCGGCGACCGGCTGCTACCCGGACGTCGTATTCGGCTGCCACGGCGGCGGAAGCAACTTCGGCGGATTAGTTATCCCGTTCGTGCGCGAGAACCTCGACGGCAAGAAAATCCGTATCGTGGCCGTCGAGCCGAAATCGTGCCCGTCGCTCACACAGGGCAAATACGAATACGACCACGGCGACGTGGCGGGCTACACACCGTTGCTGAAAATGTACACGTTGGGCCGCAATTTCGTTCCGCCGTCCATCCACGCGGGCGGGCTGCGCTATCACGGCGCGTCGCCGATTGTCAGTAACATGCTGGCGTCCGGCCTCATCGAAGCGGTCGCGTACGAACAGAAAGAAATCTTCGAGTCGGCGATCAAATTCGCCCGCACCGAGGGCATTATCCCGGCGCCGGAGTCCGCGCACGCACTGCACGGCGCGGTTGTCGAAGCGCTGAACTGCAAGGAAACCGGAGAAGAGAAAACCATCCTGTTCGGGCTCACCGGACACGGCCATTTCGACATGAGCGCGTACGACGCGTTTTTTGCGGGAAAGATGTAAAAGTTGCTGTTAAGGGACAGAGGCGGCGCGGAGAGCTTCGCGCCGCCGTTTCCCTTTCCCCGGCCACGGGGTTGATTTTAACGGAGGTTTGGTACACAATTTTTCTGATCAGCAGGCGCGGCTCCGGCGCGGAGCCTCTCACCGCCGCGCCGGCCCGGTACCATGGAGCTTTTCGTACGGCTTAGCCGCGCAGCCCATTGGTGACGGCCGAAATGAATGTTCTTGTTCTAAACGCAAGCTATGAGGTGCTGAATGTCACCGGTTGGGAGAGGGCTGTCTGCCTCCTCTTCTCCGGCAAGGCTGAGGTGCTCGAAGAAAGCGACCGCGTCATCCACTCCCCCTCGCAGGAATTCAGAATGCCGTCCGTTATACGGATGAACTATTACATAAGGAAACCGCGCCTCAGCGTCCCGTTCTCCCGCACGAATGTATTCATCCGCGACAGGTACACCTGCCAGTACTGCGGCTGCACCCGAAAAGCGCATGACCTCACTCTCGACCACATCATCCCGCGCTCGATAGGCGGCGAAACCTGTTGGGAAAACCTTGTCACCGCCTGCCGCCGCTGCAATATCAAAAAGGGCAACCGCACGCCTGAGATGGCCGGCCTCAAACTGCTGAAACAGCCCCGCATGCCGCAGTTCACCCCCTCCATCCAGCACAGCTACCGCGGCGAATGGGGCAAGTACATCCCCTACGCGGTACAGATTCCCGAAGAAGTTCACTGACTATCCGGTTTGAATTAAAAAAACGATTGAAAATATAACGGCTTTGTACATTAATATTTGGGTGCGTTGCCCGGCGGGGCGGCACGGAGAATCGCCATGAACGTCGAGATTGTAAAATACGAACCGAAGTACCGCGACGATGTTCGCAAGATCGTCTATTACACCGGCTTCGGCGGCGATACGGTCGAGAACATCTACGACGACCTCGAATCGTTCGCCGACATGAACTCGCTGTACTACACCGACTTCGACGACAACCACAACTTCATGGCGCTCGTGGACGGCGAGCCCGCAGGCTACCTGCTCGGTTGCCCGGACACCGCTCTCTACATCGAACGCATGAAAAAAGAGGTCGCCCCCGAGATGCTGCGCAAGTTGCTCGGCGGCAAATACAACCTCAGCCCGCTCGTTCTGCATTTCACGCTGAAGACCATCGCGGCCGGCCTGCGCGGCGAGTTTTCGTTCCCGCCGCTCGACATGTACCCCGCGCATCTTCACATCGACTTCTACGCGCAGTACCGCCGGATCGGCATCGGCTCGCGGATCATGGGTGTCTATTTCGACTACCTCCGCGGCCTCGGCATTAAAGGCGTGCACCTCGGAACCTCGTCGTTCCACCGCTCGGCGATCCCGTTCTACAACAAGCTCGGATTTCACGCCTACACGCGAGTGCGTGTGCACGACCACCCTTACTACAAAGCGACTCAGGAGGACATGTACAGCATAACTTTCATCAAGACGCTGTGAGCCTGTCCCCCCGCAACGGCCCGCCCGCCTCTTTTATTTTCAGCGGTATCGTATAAAATAGCTTTTTAACCCGGATTCCCGCGTCGGGGTCCGGCCGAAACATTATTTAAAGGAAGGTAAAATGCCATACATCCCACACACAGATGAAGAGCGGAAGGAGATGCTCGAGTCGATGGGGCTCAAGTCGGTTGACGAGCTGTTCGACTACATCCCTTCGTCGCTCGCTCCGAAGTCTTTCGATCTTCCGGCCGGCAAGTCCGAGTACGACGTGCTTCGCCACATCTACGGACTCGCCAACAAAAACGCGACCGACCTCGTCTGCTTCGTCGGCGGCGGCTTCTACGACCACTACTACCCGGCGGCGGTGGACTCCATCATTTCGCGCAGCGAGTTCTACACCGCATACACGCCGTACCAGCCGGAGATTTCGCAGGGTACGCTTCAGGCGATCTACGAATACCAGACGGCGATCTGCCGCCTCACGTCGATGGAGGTCTCGAACGCCTCCCTGTACGACGGTGGTACCGCGCTGTACGAGGCGTCCATGATGGCTGTTCGCATCACCGGCCGGCGCAAGATCATCGTCGGCCAAGGCGTCAGCCCGATCTACCGCGTGATGCTGAAAAGCTACACGCATAATCTCAACCTCGAATTTGAAGAGATTCCTCTAACCGATGGGATAACGGACAGGGAGAAATTCGAGGCGGCGGTGGACAAGAACACGGCGGCGGTCATCGTGCAGAATCCGAACTTCTTCGGCTGCGTGGACGATTTCACCGACATCGCGGAGATCGCGCACGCGGCGGGCGCTGTTGTCGTCTGCTCGGCGTATCCGCTCTCGCTCGGGTTGCTCAAGCCGCCCGGCGAGATGAACGCCGACATCGTCACCGGCGAGGGGCAGAGCCTCGGGCTTCCGCTTTCGTTCGGCGGCCCGTATCTAGGGTTCATGGCGACCAAGATGGAGTTCGCGCGCAAGATGCCCGGCCGCATCGTGGGTGCTACGAACGACTCCGAAGGCCGCCGCGGGTTTGTGCTCACGCTCCAGACCCGCGAGCAGCATATACGTCGCGATAAAGCAACAAGCAACATCTGCTCGAACGAAGCGCTCTGCGCGCTCGCCGCGCTCTCGTATATGTGCCTCGTCGGCAAGCAGGGCCTGCGGGACGTCGCTCGCGTATGCGCGGAGAAAGCCGCCTACATGAAGGAGCGCCTCGCGCGCATCCCGGGCGTCAAAATTAAATATACCGCGCCAACATTCAACGAGTTCGCGATAGACCTGCCGAAGGACGCGGGGGCGGTCATCGGCGATCTCATCGAGAAGGGGTTTGCCGCCGGGTTCCCGCTCGGCCGCTATTACGATGGCATGGAAAAATCCATGCTCATCGCAGTCACTGAAAAGAGGACCAAAGAAGAAATCGGGCGCCTCGCGGAAGCCCTCGAGGAGGTGCTTGCATGAAACTGATATACGAAAAAAGCGTTAAAGATCGGCGCGGCGTCAGGATGCCGCAGAGTGACGTACCCTCGAAGATGGACATACCGCAGAATCTCCTGCGCGAGGATCTTGCCGGGCTGCCGGAGGTTTCCGAGCTCGATGTGATCCGCCATTTCACTGCGCTCTCCCGCAGGAATCATGGTGTTGATACGAACTTCTATCCGCTCGGCTCCTGCACGATGAAATACAATCCGAAGCTCGGCGAGCAGGTGAGCCGGTTCAGCGGTTTTGCCTCGCTGCATCCGCTCCTGCCGCAGCTCAGGATGGGCGGAATGCTCACTCAGGGCGCGCTGCAGGTGCTTTATGACACCGGCCGACTGCTGTCTGAAATCGCCGGCATGGACGAGTTCACCATGCAGCCGATGGCGGGCGCGCATGGCGAACTCACGGGCATCATGCTCATTGCCGCCTACCACAAATCGCGCGGCGAGAAGCGCACGAAGGTGCTCGCGCCGGACTCCGCGCACGGCACGAATCCCGCCAGCGCAGCGATCGCCGGCTACTCTGTCGTGAGTGTGAAATCGGATGAGAACGGGCTTATGGACCCGGTCGAGCTCGAAAAGGCGCTCGACTCGGAAACCGCGGCGGTGATGATGACCGCGCCGAACACGCTCGGGCTCTTCAACACGAACTGCGCCAAGATTGCCGAACTCGCGCACAAGGCGGGCGCGCTCATGTATTACGACGGCGCGAACCTGAACGCGATTCTCGGCAAATGCCGGCCGGGCGATCTCGGCTTCGACGTCGTCCATATAAACCTGCACAAGACGTTCGCCACGCCGCATGGCGGCGGCGGCCCGGGCGCGGGTCCCGTCGGCGTAAAGGAAAAACTTATTCCGTTCCTTCCGATCTCGCGCGTGGTTAGGCGCTCGGACGGCATGTTCGCGCTCGACTACGACCATCCGCAGTCGATCGGCTACATCGCGCCGTTCTACGGCAACTTCGGAGTGATACTGAAGGCGTACTCGTACATTCTCACCTGCGGACGCGAAGGCCTCATCCGCGTGAGCGAAAACGCGGTGCTGAATGCCAACTATCTGATGAACAAACTGAAAAAGCATTACGACCTTCCGCACGACCGCAAGTGCATGCATGAGTTCGTGCTGTCGGCGGAGAAGCAGCTCAAGAACGGGGTGCGCGCTCTCGACATCGCGAAGGGAATCATCGATCGCGGATACCATCCAATGACGATTTACTTCCCGCTGATCGTACACGAATCGATGATGATCGAGCCGACCGAAACCGAATCGAAGGAGACGCTCGACGCGTTCGCGGAGGTTATGATCGAAATTGCCAAGGTTGCCGAAGAGCAACCAGAACTGCTTAAGAACGCGCCGGTGACGACGCCGGTCTCCCGCCTCGACGAGGTCAAGGCCGTGAAGAACATGGACTTCACGTTCAAGGGATAAACGACGCATGGGCCTCCGGATGAGATAAACGACCGGGGCCGGAGGACTGATGAGCGCCGAAAAGACGGAAAACCGCAACGACCTTGAAGTAAAAATATCGGCATCGACGCTACTGTGGCTGATGCTGCTCACGTGCGCGCAGGCACTCGTTTTCATTCAGGCATACAGGGATATCCCGATATCACGCGATATTTTCGGCAGGATAATCCCGCTCGCATTTACCATTATTCTCGGGCCGTTCGTCGCGGCTGCGGTTGTTAGAATCCTCAAGGCGCCTTCGGCGATTGTTGCCGGTTCGGTTTTGTCCGCCGTGGGATGTGCTCTCGCGATGGCGAAAACGCTCGGCGTGTTCGCGGCGGGTGAGTGCCTGATGTTCGCGGGCGCGTACATTTATTTCATCGCACTTGCGTGGACGTTCGCGAGCCGTCTTCCCGCGGGGCCGGGCGCAGCGGCGGCGACGGCAGGCGTAGCCGCCGCGGCAATATGCAGTTTTCTGATGCGCCGGGCCGGATTAGGTGTTGCGCCTTTCGGTTTTGTGACGGTTGCATTATCCATTTGGGCATTTGCAAATCTGCGCGCGATTCCCGCAAGAGAGCCCGTTCGCACGCCGGGTGCGGCCGCAGGTTCGTTTTCTCTTCTGCTCATCGGATTTCCCGTGTATTTCATAGTTTATGTATTCGGCAAGCCGGAGTATCTCGCTTCGAGGTGCATGTCGTCCTACGGCGTTACGACGATTGCGATTGCGGCGGGACTTACGATGGCGTGTATAGTCGCGCTGCTCTGGGAGTCTGCGCCTGCCGGGGCAAGGAAGGCGCTCGGCGTTGCATTACTTTTAGGCAATATTGCCGCGGCGGTGTATTTCAAAGGCTTGTATTCGTTTCAGCAGGCGGCGTGGCAGCTCGGAGCGGTCGCGCTCTGCGCGGCAGTTGCCGCGCTTGATTTGTACAGGATAGTCGCATTCGCGGCGTCGCGCCGCTCTTCGTGGATTGTTGCCGCCGGGGCGCTCGCGGCGCTCGGCGCGGCGTTCGCAACTGTTTTTCTGGACTACGCGTACCTGCTCGAACACCATGCGCCTGACCTGAATTTCTTCATGTTTCTTCCGCTTGCCGCGTTCGCAGTGCTGACGATGACCGCCACGTTGCTGAAAGGCGACGAAAAGCCGTGGAAGTCCGTGTCGGCCGTGTGGCTGACCGGTCTCGTGCTTTTCGTTCCGGCGATAGCGCTCGCGATTGCGGTGGGCGGCAATCCGGAAAGTTCGAGGAGTAGGGTGGAGCCGCTCGTTTTCGCGAGTCTCTATACATGGTATGGAACGCCCGACGGCACGCTCGGACACACTTACACCGGTATAGAATTCGCAAAGGAAGGCGCGCCGGACGACTTTGTTACCGAGTCTGCGAACATGCCCGCGGTAATGGCGGGTGGCGGCGGTCCGGGACTATACAGGATTGCCGGAAATTCGGATGGGAAAGCGATGGACAGCTTCAAAATCGGCTTCGACTTTCCGGAGGCGCTCACGCAGGCGCAGCCAACTTATGTATCGATCGCTTACGAGCTTACAAAGGCGCCGAAAGACCTGCTGCTTGAGATCACGGCGGGCGGAAAGACGTACTCGGCGCGGATGCCGAAACATACAAAAATGGCCGAGGTGCGCTTCGAGTTGCCGGAATGGTTCAGCGAAGGCCCGGCGAAAACAACCCCTCCGCAGGGCATGGCGCATCTTTCGATCACGCTCAAGGGCGGCAGTCCGGATCAATATGCGTTGCTGATCGACTATGTCCGCTTCTCGCGCTGGACTCATTACAACGAGGACTACCGTAAGTATTACGACAAACAAAAAAAGGTGTGGTACAACGACCCGCCGAAGACGCTCGCGACAGCCCACCGAACGAGATATGACGGCAGGCCTTGGCCGGACATCGCCCCGTATTCGCCGGACGGATACTACGACTCGCTCGACAGGGATGTCATGACCTCGCAGCTCAAGCTGATGGCGAAGGCGGGAATCGACGTCGTGATGTTCATGCATCCGCCTTACCCGGGAGTAATCCAGCAGGGGATGGACATCATCCGCGAGAATAAGCTGCCGCTGCGCGTCGCTTGGTATGCGCTCGACGAAGACGAAAATGTTCTGATAAGCAACATAAAGCCGATTGCCCGCGATCCGCTCTTCCTGAAAGTTGACGGCCGGCCGGTGGTCATCCTCGGTCCGACAGGCATGAGGGAGCTTCCGCCGTACAGATACGCCGAGCAGTACGCACGCATACACCGCGCGGGCATCTTCGTGATAGGCGACAACTACTCGCCGCCGAAAGAGGAGATGGTGAGCCTGATGGACGGCCACTACTACTACGACACGACGGGCATGTACCGCGCAAAGTGGGGCGGCACGGCGGTCGAGACAGCACAGCCGGACGGTACTTTCGTAACCGGATACGGGCACCTCTTCACGATGTTCGACGCGATATCGCGCCTCACGCACGCGCACCGCGGTGTTTTTCTCGCAACCGTTATCCCCGGATTCGACAACCTATCGGTTCACGGTTTTAACAACACGCCTCTCTACGACGGCCGGCCGGGCACGGTTGTCAAACGGCACAACGGAGCGACGTACGCCGAGACGTGGCGGACCGCGATCGCATCGCGCGCCGACTGGGTCTGCATCGTTTCATGGAACGAGCTTCACGAAGGATCAGAGATTGAGCCGACGGTCATCGACGGTGTCAAATATGTCGAACTCACCCGCAAGTGGTCCGACCTGTTCCACCAGTTAAAATCGCGCTGATTCTTAGACTGCCGAATCAATTGTTTCTTTGAGAGAAATGGCGCTTAGTGTGTCAGTCCGCGCATGTTCGAGGCGAGAACGCGGTAAACCCACATCATTATGAATACGAATCCGGTGAAAACGAGAACGGTGACGGCGGCGAGGGCGATCTGCACTTTCGGCGTCATCACCGATTTGATTGCATAGTTGAAAGTATGCTGCCGTCGCGTGCGCTTTTCCTTAAGAGCCAGAAATTCCTCTTCGAACATATCGAGCACCCGCCGTGCGTCCGCAGAAATTGGCGTGACCTTATTGTCAAGGACGCGGGCCACGGGAGCTGCCTGAGTTTGCTCGGCGGGCGCGTTTTTTTTTGGGGTGTTTGCGGCGGCGGCGTTTGCGCTTCTCGTCTCCGAAGACATGTTTCCCCCGCAGCCCGGGCAGAACTTGAACCGCTCTTCGAGCTTTTCTCCGCAGTTAGGGCAGAATTTGTATTGTCCCATCGGAGCCGCCTCTTGCTTTCTATTTCTGATTATACCCGTGCAAGCCTGAATGTAACAATCCGCACGTCGGCTTTTGTTGCCCGGCGGCGGCATGGCGGATACAATTAGTTATTCGCAGATAGGGAGATCGTTATGCCTGAAAAAGGGATTAGTTCGAAGAAGGAACTGGAATCGCTCATCAGGAGCTACCGCGAATCGTGCGTGATCGGAGCCGGGGTGGAGATGGGCGTGTTTGACGCGCTTGCGGACGGCCCGCGCAGCGCGGAGTCGGTCGCCTGCCGTATCCGCGCGAACAGGCGCGGCTCGGACATCCTGCTCGACGCGCTCGCAGCACTCGGCCTGCTCGTCAAAAAGGGCGGCAAGTACTCGCTTTCAAAAGTTGCCGCTAAGCATCTTGTGACCGGCGCTCCGGAATCGATCTCTTCGATGGTGCGGCACGCGATGAACGTGCATCGCTCGTGGGTCGAGCTGTCGTACTCGGTGAAATGGGGGAAGCCCGTATCGAGGCCCGCCGGAGCGGAGGGCAGGCAGGATCCGCGTCGCCACCGCGACTTCATCCTCGCAATGCACGACTCATCGCGCGGGCACGCAGAGGACCTCGCAGCGTGGCTTGATCTGTCACGCGTGAAGCGAGTCCTCGACGTCGGCGGCGGCCCCGGTTCATTCCTGTTCGCGATGGTCAGGCGGAATCCGTCTATTCAAGGCGCTGTATTCGATCTGCCGGAGACGCTTGAAATCACGCGCGAGATGATAGCCGCCGAAAACATGAGCCGCGCGGTCGGCACGATCGAGGGCGATTTCAATCACGACAGTTTCGGCGCGGGCTACGACTTGATTCTGATGTCGAGCATCGTCCACATAAATTCGTTCGCGGAAAATAAGAAGATGGTGAAGAAGGCGTTCAGGGCGCTGAATCCCGGCGGCTGCCTGATCGTGCGGGACCACATGCTCGAGGACTCGATGACGGAACCGCTCGACGGCGCGTTGTTCTCGGTTAACATGCTCGTCAACACGGAGAGGGGACGGACGTTCTCGAAGAACGAGATCAAATCGTGGTATTCGGACGCCGGATTTGTCAAAATACAATATAAATACTTTTCGCCGCGCTCGGTCATCATGATAGGCGCGAAGCCGGAGAAGGCGGCGAAAAAGAAATAAACGCTGTATGCAGGGGCGCGTTGCACGCGCCAAGAATAAATAGGCGCAAAGGAGTCGTTATGAGAGGCCCGACGGAAAAGTTCAGGAAAACGATATATGAAAAACAGGCTGCGGGCGTGGTGGAGAACTTGCGTAAGCGCAACATGGACGCTGCTTACTTTCCGGAGTGCGGGCCGGCGGTCGAGCATATCTGCGGGCTGATTCCGAAGGGATCGCTCGTGGGTTTCGGCGGCTCGGCTACGGTTGTGGACAGCGGCCTTGTGGATGCGATCCGAAAGCTCGACGTCCGACTTCTCGACAGGTACCGCGAGAACGTACCGGCGGAGGAAATGGCCGAGATGCGCATTCGGGGAATGTCCGCCGACGTGCTGATCGCGAGCTGCAACGCGATAACGAAAGACGGCAAACTGATCAGCGAAGACGGTCTCGGCAACCGCGTCGCGGGCATGATCTTCGGGCCGAAAAAAGTCATCCTGATGGTGGGGATGAATAAGCTCGTTCAGAGCGTCGAGGAAGGCATGGCGAGGATCAAAAGCGTCTGCGCGCCCATGAACAGCGTGAGGTTCGGCGCGGACACTCCATGCGCGCGCACCGGTTTCTGCGACGACGCTAACTGCCTGCCGCCGTCCCGGATATGCGGCCAGATCGCTATCATCGAGGGGAACCTTGTGGACGGACGGATAACGGTGGTGCTCGTCGGCGAGATTCTCGGATTTTGACAAAAAGCAATGTGGATGCCCGCTCATTGGAGGAACAATGTCCGATAAAAAAGTAAAGACGCTTGGCGTACTGACCGGCGGGGGCGACTGCCCGGGGCTGAACGCCGTCATCCGCGCGGTAGTGAAGACCGCGCTCTCGCAGCCGGGTTGCCGCGTGCTCGGCATCGAGGACGGCTTTGAAGGCCTGCTGCGCTCACCGGAGGCGGTGAAAGAGTTGACGTTCAGCTCCGTGCGCGGAATCCTTCCGCAGGGAGGCACGATTCTCGGCACGACTAACCGCGGCAACCCGTTCGCATTCA
>CAYPEK010000022.1:17116-25299 GCA_964409645.1 uncultured bacterium
CCGCAGGGAGGCACGATTCTCGGCACGACTAACCGCGGCAACCCGTTCGCATTCAGAGTCGTCGAGAACGGCGTCGAAACGGTGAAGGACATGTCCGGCGTCGTGATCGAAAATATCAAGAAGCTGGAGATCGACGCCCTCATCGTCATCGGCGGCGACGGTTCCCTCTCGATCGGGCTCGACTTCTTCAAGCTCGGCGTCCCGGTGGTCGGAATTCCGAAGACGATCGACAACGACCTCTCCGCGACCGATTACACGTTTGGTTATCAGACCGCGGTCGCGACCGCGACCGACGCGCTCGACAAACTCCACACGACCGCCGAGAGCCACCACCGGGTGATGGTGCTCGAAGTTATGGGGCGGGACGCGGGCTGGATCGCGATGGCGGCCGGGATCGCCGGCGGCGCGGACATCATTCTGATCCCGGAGATTCCGTACGACATTGACGCGGTGTGCCGCAGGGTGAAGGAGCGCGACGCGCGCGGCAGCAAGTTCAGCATAATAGTCGTTTCGGAGGGTGCGAAGCCGAAGGACGGCGACGCGACATATCAGGACGAGAAAGTGAAGCGACTCGGCGGGATAGGGCAGAAGGTAGCCGACGAGTTCGCGGCGCGCACGGGACATGAGACACGCGTAACTGTGCTGGGGCACCTGCAACGCGGCGGTTCGCCGATCCCGTTCGATCGCACGCTCGCAACGCGATTCGGCGCGGCGGCGGCGCGGCTGGCGCTTGACGGCAAGTACGGCCGTATGGTCTGCCTGCACGGCACGTCGATCGACTCCGTCACGCTTCAGGAGGCGGTGGGCCAACTCAAAACTGTTCCGCCGGACGGCGAACTTGTCCGAACCGCCCGCGCGATCGGCATCTCTCTCGGCGACCCCGAACGGGATTAATACTTATTCAATTCCGATTACGACTGAGATTAAGGGAAAGTGCGATTTTTCGTCGATATCTTTTATGAGGAGGTCGGACGGCTCGCCGCTGTACCAGTTCGTGTTCAGCGGGTGTGTTTTTTCGCCGATCGGATTCTGAAAGGTGTAGTCCGACGACATGGAGTCGCTTTTTCTGAAAAGAGCTGTGTCCGGTGCGCGCGTGTCGCCTGTCTGCATCGGGTATGACCCGTCCGGCCATACATTCATCACAACAGGATGCCACACGTCTGATTTAGCCGAGTTCATGCGCGATTCGTCAACGTGGTAGATCGCGATTCCGGGTGAATGCAGGTCCGCGTCGTACAGGCCGCCGCCGCTCCGGCTTTCGAGGATGAAATATTCCTTCGATTTATCGCCGCTCACAGCGTAAATTTCTCCCGAAGCCCCGGACGGCAACAAAAACGCCTCGCGAATGCCGCCCTTGATATCCATTCGCCGGGCCCATCCGGCGCGGATTCGGTTGAACCCGTCCAGCATCGGGAATCCCGCATTGCGGGCGACATCCACAGGCTTGCCGATCAGCGACAGCGCTAAATCGTCGTGAAGGTTGAACCCGAGGGTCCGCGCAAAGGCGCGCAGGATTTCGAAATTCGAAGCGTCAGCGCCGACGATAGCGGTCGGTCCGAGTTTAACCGCTCCGACCGCTCTGTCATCTTTCATGTCGGGGAATATGACGTCTGAAGCATGGAAGTTGTCGAGCATTACGATCATGCCGTCGAACCTGCCGTCAGGCATGCGGTCTTCGCCGTTGATGTCGAACGCCGCCGGTTCGAATTTGCCTTCCGCCGCGAGACTGTTTAAGAGGTCCACCAACGCCGGTTGCCACTTTTTATCCCACACTGGACCTTGGCGAACTGTGTCTTTCGGCAAATCTTTTCCCGTCGGATCGACTATGAAAGAAACGATCTTGGGATCGTATGACGAGAGCGAGTTTTCGTGCCAGTAGTTTCGGAAGGTGTTTGCGGCGAGGTCGTTTGAGAAGAATGCGTTGTTTGCGATCGACTCCGCTTTCCGCTGGTCCGCGGAGATGATGATAAGAGCGATGCGGGAGTTGCCGAATCGCGGGATTTTAGTCTCGCCGATTTCGTCCGGTTCCGAGAACTTGTCGTACGGCGTTGCCGCCACAGCGGCAACAACGCAAAAAAATAAGAGCAGGAGCGATATTGCTCCCGCCCTTATCATTTTTACCATTTTGTGTTTCAACCAAACCCCCGCTTCCGCGGCGTTTCAGTTCAGTTTCGTACCGAGTGTGCGCCGCGTGGCGATGTAGCGTTCCCTGTCGTATTCCAGCTCGATGTTGACCCGGTTGGTTATTGTCACGCCGTTTTCGTCTTTGCGGATCGCTTCGAGGATGGGCACCTGTGTAACGATATTGTCGCGCAGGCTGACCATCATGCCGTACTTGCGCTGCATGACGAGTTCCGCCGCCGCGAGGCCGAACGCGCGGCCCATGCGGACGTCGATCTGGTTCGGCTCGCCGCCGCGCTGCAAGTGGCTGAGTACCACGTAGCGCACTTCCGCGAAACCGGCTTTTTTGATCTCTTTCGCGAGGTTTTCGCCCACGCCGCCCAGCAGCACGTGACCGAATTCGTCCACGTCTTTCGACTGCACGACATCGTGGTGGCGGATCGGCTTCGCGCCCTCTGCGACAACGAGAATGTCATAGCGCGCGCCGCTCTTTTTGCGGGCTTCGAGAATTTTGATTACCTTATCGAGTTCGAAATCGACTTCCGGGATCAGGATCATGCACGCGCCGCCGGCGATGCCGCCCTGCAGTGCGAGGTGCCCCGCGTGGCGTCCCATCGTCTCGACCACGAATATCCGATTGTGAGAGCCGGCCGTCGTTCGCAGGCGCCCGATTTCTTCTTTAATGATCTCGACCGATGTTGCGAATCCGAGACTCGAATCCGTGCCCATCAGGTCCTTGTCGATCGTCTTCGGGATGCTGACGACGTTCACGCCCCGGCGCACGAGATTCATCGACACGCTCTGCGTGTCCTCGCCGCCGATCGCGATTATCGCTTCGAGCCCGAGCTTCTTGACGTTCTCCACCGTCTGTTTCGCGGTGTCTTCGCTCTTGAACGGATTCGTCCGCGAAGAGAACAGATTCGTTCCGCCGTGGCGGTCCCACGTGCGCACTTTTTCCTCGTCCAGCGGCTCGATGTTATAGTTGTCGATGCCGTCCGGACCCGGCGCGTAATTCTGGAGCCCGGCCCAGCCGCGCAGTATCCCGACCACTTCGAACTTGCGTCCGTATTCGTTTTGCAAATTTTCGTCCAGAAGGCCCTTGGTGGCCCATTTGATCGCCGCGTTAAGTCCTGCGCAGTCGCCGCCTCCCGTAAGTATTCCTACCCTTTCAGTCTTCATTTCTACACCCCTCCGTTATTGTTTCTCTTTCGCCTCTCAGCGACCTCAATATGAAACAGCAAATATAATACTGTTTTCTTCCTTATTCAAGAGCCGGGCCTTACTGGCCGGGGATGTACCGGTCGGCCAGATATTCCGCGATGGAATACACCTGCACAGACTTGTCCGCCGTGCTTCTGAACGCCGCGATGCATGCCGGACATTCGGTGAGCAGAACCTGCGCGCCGGATGCGCGCACCTCCGCCATCCGCCTCGCGTTGACGCCGTCAGCGACCGCGGGGTCGAGAATGAACGTGCCCTCCGCGGAGCCGCAGCACAGCGAGTCCGGGCCGTGGTGTTTGAGTTCGATAGGTTCGGTGCCGAGCCGCCTTATCAGCTCGCGCGGCGCGTCGAATACGCCCCCGCGGCGGCCGAGGAAGCACGGGTCGTGATACGCGAGCGGAGTCTCCGCGCGCCGTACTTTGAACTGGAGCCCCGCGAGGAACTCCGTCAGGTGCACCGTCTCGAACGCATCGCGGTAGGGTGGGTGGCTCCTCATGATTTCGAGCACGTGCGGGTCGGCCGTGACCACCCGCCGCGCGCCCGTCGCGCGAATCATTTCGATGTTCGCCTCGACGCCGGCGTAGTTCTCCAGCCCCGCGCCGCTCGCCCAGTGGATGCAGCCCGCGCACTTCTCGTCTATCGTCGTGAAATCGGCACCGAGGTCGCGGAGGAATGAAAGAGTTTTCTTTGTAGTCTGCGCGGTGAGCGTGCGCCCGACGCAGCCGACGAAGAAAACCATTTCCGCTTTTTCTTTCCTGAACTCCGCGAGATCGATCTGCGGATCGCCGAACACGGGTTGCCCGTTGGCAACACGTTCGAGCGACGGCCCGTAGAGTTTCATCAGGCGCGGATCCTTGATCTCCATTGTCTTGCGGCGAACAAACATCACGAGGCCGGGGATGTCGATCCCGCGCGTGCACGCCGCCTTGCATGCCCCGCACTGCGCGCAGTTGAAAATCGAGTCCCGCGCCGGTCCGAACTCCGGGAAGCTGCGCGAGAGCGACACCGTCATCGTGTCCGGCGCGCGATATGAGCCGGCCTCCGACGGCCGGTACACCGGGCAGACCTCCGCGCACGCGCCGCAGTTGATGCACTGCTCCCAGCCGAACAGCGACTCCCGATCGGCGGCCGTCAGCGGCGTCAGCAGGTCGGGGGCGTAGTAACTGTTGAATTTTTGCAACTCCTCGCCGGGCTTCGGCCGCTTGAATATGCGCCTGAAAACATGCGCCCAGAAGTGGACCCCGAGGTTGCCGATCGCGTACAGTGATTTAAGGTCGAGCCCCATTTTGTTCAGCCCGTATAGTTTCCGGCGAGCACACCGGTAATGATCGAAACGCCCGCGCCGCACCTGTCGAACATCGGGTCGTAGCCGCCGATGACCGACCCCGCGCACGCGAGATTCTCATATACCGGCTCGTCGTTTTCGTTCAACGGCCGCAGCGACGTATCTGTCCTCACGCCGCACGCGAAAAGTTCCTGTTTCTCGATTATCTTCTCGTTGACGAGGTCCATCAGGACCGCGTTTCGCACCGGCCGGCTCCCGATGAAAACCGGCAGATCGAACACCGGCTCGCGCAGCTCTGTATCGTGCCTGATGCCGCCGCCGATGAATTTCCCTGTTGCGAGGATCGCGCTCAGCGCGCCGAACTCCATCTTCGCCCCGTAGGGCAGTTCCGCCGTCACGGACGTGATCTTACCGCCGCTTTCCGCGAACGACGCGACGCGCCCGGACACCGTCGTAACTCCCGCCGCGTCGAGCGCCGCTTTCAGCGCGTTCATCAGACGCCTGCCGGGCACCGACGGCTGCACCGTTGCGATCTCGAACACCGTCGCGCCGAGCGCTTTCTTGAGCACGGCGACCGCTTCCGCCGCCCGCTCGACGCCGAGCACGGCCGGAAACGCCACATGCGTGTACGCGCCCGCCGGGAGCCTGCCGCGCAGCTTATCCGCGAGCTTTTCGATGAAGCCCGGCTCGTCTATCATCTCGGCGATGCTGAACGGCGTCAGGTTCATCGACCCGTCCGCGCCGCCGAGTTGGATTTCGTATCCCTGTATCTTATCGAAACCGCGGCCGAAGACGCGCACCGCCGCGGCCTCCGCCGAGTTTGAGATGAATTCCGCGTTGAATTCGTTGAGCCCCTCGAAGCCGATCACCGCCAACCGAATCGCCGCCGGGTCGGCCACGTCGCCTTCCGCGAGGCCGGGCAGGGCGAACCGCGTTCGTTTCATCGTTCCGAGGTTGCCGATGAGCGTCAAGTGCGAGTTCAGCGCGCCGCCCGGGGGCAGTCCGCTTCCGGCGAGCGCGTCCATGAAGAAGCAGATCGCATCCTCGAACGCTGCCGCCGCCTGCGGGCCGCCGAGCACGCTGTAGGGATGGTGCGGATTAGCAATCGAGATCGCCGACAGGTTGGCCTTGAACACCGGGTTGTCCGGCGCCGCCGCCGAGCGGGCCTTCGTCGGG
Source organism: uncultured bacterium (assembly GCA_964409645.1). Lineage (GTDB taxonomy): Bacteria > UBP15 > UBA6099 > UBA6099 > UBA6099 > CAYPEK01. Next base: position 22,920 of record CAYPEK010000022.1, read on the forward strand.
TCGGCGTCCACGTCGAACATCCCCGACGAGAGAGCCGACGCGCCGGGCTTATCGTTGACGAGCAGAACGCGATCGAGCCGTCGCCGCGCCGAAAGCGCCGCCGCGCAGCCCGCGAGCCCGCCGCCGATCACCACCACATCATATTCCATAATCACTCACATATTCCCCGTAATTTCCGACCGTGAAATAAATCGCCCGGTTAAGCTCCTCCTGCGCGATCTGGCCGCCGCGCAGGATCGGGAACTTCCCTTTCCAGCGCTGCTGCAGAAACGCCGCCGCCGCCGCCCACACTTCCTCGGCCGACATGCCGGTTTCCTCGGCGAGAATCGCCGCCGCCTTGAAATTGCAGCGCGCGCTCTGGCACGGCCCGGTCCCGAGCCGTGTCCGCCGCCGGATGTCGTCGAGCGTCTTCGCCCATTCGTGCCTTATCACATAGCGGATTTCCGCTTCCGTCACCGGCTCGCAGCGGCACACGAGGCCGCCCAGCCGCCGGTTGTCTTTTATCATGTCGAGAATGCGGACGCAACGCGAACCGTGCCGCGTAAACATCCGCCGCACGGCGTACGCCGGCATCCTGTACTCCGCCGCGAGCGCGTCCGTGTCCGGCTGCGAGTCGCCGCCCGGCAGCGGTTCGAGGTGCGTCCGGCACTCGGCGTTCACGCCGAGCTTCCTGCAGATCAGGTCCGTCGTTTCCTCCGCCATGATGCGGAAGGTGGCGAGCTTGCCGCCCGCGACGCTGATGATCCCCGGCACGCCCTCGCGCGCCTCGTGATCGAATATCTCGTGCTCGCGCGTCAGCTTGTCCTCGATCTTGCGCCACTCGAAAAGCGTCGGCCGCAGACCTGTCATCACGCGCATCATCCTGTGCTGCCGTATGGACGGGAACACCCGCTCGATCGCCTGCAGCAGATACTCCACCTCGTCGTGCGTGGCGGTCAGGTGGTCCGGGTCGCCGTAGTAATCGTCGTCCGTGCAGCCCATCATCGTCGAATTCTCGTAAGGCATGATGAGCACCTGACGGCCGTCCACCGCCTCCGCCACAACCGCGTAGTTCGTAATACGGCGGTCGAAGAAAACATTTATTCCTTTGCCGGGGCGCAACTTCACCTCGACCCCCGCCATGTTCGCCACCTTGGGCGTCCACGGCCCGGCGGCGTTCACGATAATTTTCGCCGAGATAGTTTTCTCGTCACCCGTCAGCAGGTCCTTCGTGCGCAGTCCGCATACCGCGCCGCGCTCGTCCTTCACGAGGCCGGTCACCTGCGTATGGTTGCGCACCTCCGCGCCGTGCTCGGACGCCGAGAGCGCGTTCGCCGCGCACAGCCGGAACGGGTTGATCCCGTATTCGTCTATCGTAACCGCGCCGACGATATTGTCCGCGAGGCCGGGTTCGAGCTGCTTGGCCTCCTCGCGGCTCAGGCGCGTGTGCTTTTTGCTCTTTTTCAAATGCGCGAAATCGTCGTAGCACTCCATGAAAGTCTCGACGAGGTCGATCGGGAACGAGTCGTCCTTCATCACGGGCGTGATGAACGGAATCCTGAAGAGCAGGTGGGGCGCGATCTGCTGGATGAAGCCGCTGTCCGTGCAGGAGAGCCTCGTCGTTTTAACGTCGAACAGGAGATAGCGGAGACCGCCGTGGATCATGCCCATGCATGAGCCTGTGGTGCCTCCGGAGAAATCCTTTTTTTCGAGAAGCAGCGTCTTGAGACCGCGCATCGCGCAGTCGCGCGCGGTGCCTGTTCCCACAACACCGCCTCCGATAACAATCACGTCGTAAGATGCCGTATCGCTCATCTGCGCCTCCGCCCGTGGGCGTCACCCTGAGAAGTATAACTTGAGCGCGCCGCGTTGAAAAGCCACGACGAAATTCGTTGCGCTCGCGGCCGGATGTGGATAAAAGATAATATTACTTTTTTGTTTGATTAATATCTTGTATTGATGTTGTGCCACCCTCAAACTTGTTTGAGGGTGTACAAATTATGACCGGGCATAATTAATTTTGACGGCAAAAATGAGTTCTAATGAATGCTGATAGAGGAATTAATCGGGGGCAATACGAATCCCTGTTTTCCTACTGATTTCCCACAACGCAGTGAAAGCGACAGCTTTTACAGGCTCATGCCAACTATATGGTTTTTCTTTATCTTCCAAGGATTTTTTTAACTGAGAAATTGCTTTGTTGTCTCCGATATTTACAAGTGCATCAATGGCAGAACATCTTACATCCGCGGATTTATCATTTTTCAGAATATGGATAAGAACAACCGTTGCTTTGTCACTTCCGATATTGCCAAGCGCATCAGCGGCAGAACGTCTTACATTCGTGGATTTATCATTTTTCAGAATATGGATAAGAACAACCGTTGCTTTGTCACTTCCG
>CAYPEK010000022.1:25399-47132 GCA_964409645.1 uncultured bacterium
ATATTGCCAAGCGCATCAGCGGCAGAACGTCTTACAAACTCGGATTTGTCATTTTTAAGAATATGGAAGAGAACATCCGTGGCTTTGTCATTTCCGATGTTTCTCAAAAAATGAATAGTTTCTATTTTTGATTTATTAGATTTACGTCTCTTTATTCGTTGGATGAAGGTATTTATAAGAGTTTCAGACTTATTAAGGGAAAGAACGTCAATTGATAACCTTTTTAGTGCCTCAAACTCTGTATTGTCATAAATATCAAATAATTTTGAAGCAATATCAGTTTTTACTTCCTGTTTTGTGAATTCGGCATCAGGTATTATCTTTCCACAAAGCATGAGATCGGTATGGAAAATATCTTTCGGAGCACGTTTCAATATTGCTTCTATCATGTCGGAAGCGTCTTTTTTAAGTCCGGCGCAGAGAAGAATCGGTTCTTCCCACCATGGTTCGAACATATGTCTAATAACAATTGACATCATTTTTGAGCTTTCTTTCAATTCAAATGCGGTAAAATATTCCTGAAATGAAAGATGGAGAAAATCGTATTTCTCATCCGCTATTTGACGGAGTAAAAGACTTCTTTTCCATATTTCTTCAAGGAATGGCTTGAATTCGTTTCTTTTAAGTTTCAATTGTGTGGAACAGTCCGATATGATTTCCAGAAGTTCATTTTCAGCGAACTCGCGCTTGTTTTCAGAATGGCCTTTAAATGCGACTTTTCTCAAAAAGAATTCTTTAGCATCTGATGGGAATCTATTTTTGATCCTTTTTTCAACGTCCCATCTTTCAAGGAGGACATCGATACAGCGCTTGTAGAGTTCTGCTCTTTGCTGTGGAAGTGGGCGCTCTTCTTCACAAATTACGGCAATAATAGCGAGCATGAGGGGATTTCTTGCAAGCTTTCTAAGGCTCTCCCGGTCCTTTATCGCATCCCGCATTATTTTTGCTTTTGTCGGCTCTGTTTGTCCGAACCAATTATCGATGAATTTTTCGATCTGGGCATTGTCGAAATCCATCAATTCGAGTTTTGTGAATCGCGATAGTTCTTCGCTATATCCTGCTATTCTCGAAGTAACGATAATACGGCAACTTGGATACTCTTTTGAGAATTTAAGAATTTCTTCCGCGATATGCTTCTGCTTTTCTTTCACGGCAAGTTCATCAAAACCATCGAGAAGAAGCAGGCACTTACCCTCCCTGAGGTCTTTTTCGACGACATCCGCAGCTTCAGGGAATTCATATTTTTTGAAGACTTCGTTAATGTAGTTTCTCAGAGAGGATTCATTTTCAGAAAACTCTCTTAATGTCATATAAACCGGCACGCAGGCACGTTCAAGGCATTCCATATTGTTTATACAGGTTTTTAGCGCGATGTGTTTAAGAAGGGTTGTTTTTCCTGCTCCCGGATTGCCGACAATAACGAGTTGAGGAAATTCTTCAAGCGCTTTTTCCGGCGCAAGTATCCTGTTGCGGCCTGCTTGTGATTCCTTAACTTCCATTATTTTTGCTGACTTTTCAGTCTTTTTCTTTTTATTATCTTTTTGCATTTCCTTCGATATTTCATTTTGTTTAAGTAAATCGTCGTACCGACCTTTCTCGGATAGCTTCAATGACACATAGATGTTTTCGAGCATATAACTTCCCATGTGTCCAATTGCCGATAAGTCCTTCATCTTTTCGAACTCAGTTTTCATCGATTTAAAATAATGTTTGAAGTAGTCGTATTCTTCCCAGAATCCTTCAGGCATATATTTCTCAAGTAATCCGGGAGTCTCGTCGGTGCCGATTAGATCGTTTATATCGATGAAATCAACAACTTTTTCGAGCCTGTTTGTTTCTAATTCAGCTAATATGCTTGTTTTTGAATCACCTTTGAAAATACCGGAAACAAGAATTATTGCACTATCGATTTTGATTTTTCTCTTCTCATGCAAATCGATAAAAGGGGCTCCAAAAGCCTTGTTTGTCTGACTAATTATTTTTTCTGAGACATCTGTTTTTATGTCGCCTTTTTTGATGATAACAGCTCTGTATTTCTTTCTACCGAGCTTATCGTTTTCATGCATGATAATATCTTTTCCATATTCAAGACTTCCATGATTATATTCCACATTTATATAACCCATATTTTCAAACATGCGAACAAGGAACTTTTGAGTCAGCTCTTTTTCAGTAAAGCTTCGGATGAACTTCTGTTTATCTGCTTTTTTCATTGGCATAGGGCAGTTCTCCTATTTGAAAGTAAATCTGTATTCGGTGCTGCAATTTCGCTATATTACAATGAGCTTTTCTAACGAAGAATGTTTTCATAATAACAAAATGTTGTCAAGAGGATAATTTTTGATGAGATTTTAGGTGTATTGAAATCGAATCGAAATGTAGGTTTGCGACCCGATACATGCGCAAAGCTGCACCGCTAATGATGCGAAATGTGTATAAATAGCGTTAAGAATGATGTTTAATCCGACTGTTTTATCTTGTAAACGCCGGATTGGATTTTCTCGAACTTCGGGCTGTTGTTCATAGCCGTGACGATGACCGAATAGAAATTGCCGGCCTTCGTTTTGTATCTGCCGTCGCGCATCAACGCCTCGCGTATCTCGGTGACCTTCATTGGTTGCTCCATTTCCGCCGCGAGTTCCTCGATGACTTCAATAAGTTGTAGTTTTTTCGATTTCGACCCGGCGGCGGCGAGCGCGGCGAGCTTTTTCTCCGTTCCGGCCAGTTCGCTCCGGAGAGTTTTGATGTCGGCGCGGCATTTCGCGAGTTCGCGTTCGAGGTCGGACATGCGTTTTTTCAGTTCGTCGGTTTCGGCGAGCTCCTGAATGTCCCTTTTTATCCTGTTAAGCGATGATGTCATGTTATTAACACCTTTCGATCACTATGTAATGCCGGCATGTGTCGCATATTAATATTATTGGAAAAATATTAATGGTCAAGTCAATATGGTTTTAACCGGATTCGTCAATAAAGAAACGAATCCGGGGCGATGTTAATAGCGGCTAACGGCTTCGTTGTCGGCACATTTTTTTATTCAGTCAGTAAGGGCACGTTGCAACGTGCCCCTACAAACACTTTCTGCCTTTCTCTGTGTCCTCTGTGTCTCTGTGTTTAATTACAATGTTATTTCATCTGCTCTGATTCATCGCGACTAAATCCTAATGGCGGATTTAGTTTTTAAAGTAATTGTTTGTCAAATTAACGAACTGAAGTGTGCCGGAAATAAAAAAGCCCGTCTGTAGGACGGGCTTTTGGCTGCGTTTTCGGATTACTGATTTATTACGCTTGTTCCTGCGATTCGCCTTCTTCTTTTTTGCGGGCGATTTTTTCCTTTGCATGCTCTATCGCGGTCGAGGTTTTCTCCACTGCGCTCGAATACGCGGCCGCCATCTTGTCTTTCGCTTCTTCGAAAGCTTCTTTCGATTTATCGACTATTGTGCTCGCGGAGTCCGAAAAATCCGAAAAGCGGTCCTTGATTTTGTCGCGTGTTTCCTTGCCGGACTGCGGAGCATACAGAAGGGCTGTGATCGCGCCAACAATCGCACCCGCGCCGAACGCCACCAGCACGCCGCCCCATCCGAAGCCGAGCGTCTTTTCTCTTACTTCGATTTTTTCTACTTCCGCCATGGTTTTCTCCCTCTCCATTATATTTTTGTAGTGAGTCCAAGTATAGTTTTGCGGCCATTCCGTGTCAAGCAAAGCGCGGCGCTGTTTCGCTCGGGCGGCTAAGTCTTTGACAATAACAAAAGACTTTTTGGAAGTATATTAGCGATTTTTATTTATGAGGGTCTTGAAATAATGGGCAAAATGAATTATTTAATATGACAAACACTCCACATAAAGGAGGGGGGACATAGGGAGCGATTGTATGATTTTGTGGCTTTTTCGGGAATAAAAAATAATTTTTTGTGGGTATTTACTCGAAAACAGGCAGGTCATATAATCTCTTGACCGGGAATCAAAAATATGAAAGAGATTCTAACAACAACGGATGTCGCAAAACTTTTGGGCCTGCATGTCAACACTCTGAAGAATTGGGTGCGGGATGGCAAATTGCCGTCTTTCAGAACGATTGGCGGCCACTACCGGATCCGTGTCGACGAGCTGGTCGAATCTCTTAAGAAGAATGGAATTCCCGTTCCGGCGGAACTTCTTTCAAAACAGAATAAGAAGGTATTCGTTACACATAACGAAGAGTCGGTCCGGGATGAACTGGCGAGGGAGATAGGCGAGCTGGGGGCGGTGGATGTAGAGTGCTTTAAGTCCGGGGTGGATATGGTGATGGAGATGGGGCGTGCCATGCCGTCGATAGTAATCTGGGGAACCGGAACGAAGGATGTCGATCCGGGCCGCCTGATAATGTCGTTGCGGGAGAAGCAGCTTCCCTCGAGAGTGGATGTCGCTTTGATATGCGATCCGGAGACGTCGGCGGCGGACAGCCTGCCGAACGAAATCGGCGAAGTGCCGGTCTTCAATTATCCGGGAAGCATCCCCGACATGAAGCGGTGGCTTCAGCGGGTAGTAAGCTGACCTCGACAATCTGAACCCATGATAGAATGTCCATGACGTGGCGTTTTTGCATTTGCCGCGTTTTTTGGTTTGCGCCGGTTGAAAGCCGGGGCGGTTAAGCAGGCCAGCGTCACTCCATACTTCGAAGCGTGCAGCATTGAAGAAAATCCCCCTTTATAAGGGGGATAAAAAGAGTGTCGAAATGTTTTATCTATGTACCGGCCAGTCCGGCTTCTCACACACAATGTTGTTTTATATAATTAATCGGTAATTAAATAATAATATTTTGAGCCTTATCGCCTGAGGTGGATTTGTACTCAGGAACAAGAGTATATTCGGAGGGTCGGATGGGAATCGAAAAAGTGGCTTTCAAAAGCGGGAATTTTAATATCGCCGGGCTGTACCACGCGGCGGCCGGGTCGCGGCGCGCGGTGGTCATCAGCCACGGTTTCGCCGCCAACAAGGACAGCGACAAGTGGGCGATGGTGTGTGCGCGGCTCAGCGAAGCCGGCGTAGCCGCCCTGCGGTTCGACCACGCCGGATGCGGCGAGAGCGACGGCGCGTTCGAGGACGTCACGCTCACAGGCCGCATCGCCGACCTCCGCGCGGCGGTCGAGTACGTTCGCGGGCGCGGCGCGGCCGCCGTCTCGCTGATCGGCAGCAGCTTCGGCGGTGACACCGCGCTGTTCTGCGCGGCGGACTCCGGCATCAACTCCGCGGCGATCGTCGGCACCCCGTTCACATTCGACTTCGTCGATATTGCCGAGCAGAGCGAAAGCCCGGACTTCCTCGTCATAGACGGCATGAAAGTAAAGCGCGGCCTGTTGGACGACGTTGCGCGGTATGACGTCGGCGCGCAGGCGGAGCGCGTATCGCGGCTGCTCGTCATGCACGGCACGCTCGACGACGTTGTGCCGCCGGGCGACGCGTCGGAAATCTACGCGCGCGCCTCCGAGCCGAAGCAACTCGTCATAGTAGATGGCGCGGACCACCGGTTCAGCATGCCGCAGCACCGCGAGATCATGTACGACCGCTTCTCCGCGTGGTTCGATAAGTTCTGGAACTGAATTTATACGGATTCGCCAATAAAGAAACGAATCCGGGGCGATGTTCATAGCGACCAAATCCCAATGGCGGATTTGGGTTTATTTGTCCTTCATCGGCAACTGAAGATGGACGTAGCCGCCGTCGGGGGCGGGCAGCGCTCTGAGCGCGACGTAGATGTCGCCCGTCTTCGGCAGCATCACCGCGCTCTGTAGCGTATGGGTCGAGCTGATCGAGTTGTTGGATTGGCCTGATACCGCTTTCAGTAACGGGTCGTATTTGTCGCTCAGGATCGTGATGGCTGTCTGCACGTCGATTGCGCCCTGATACTGTTTCAGAAGGTCGAGATATCTGTCGTATCGCAGGAAGGTGTCGGCTTTCGCTCCCCCCGAAAAAAGGTAAAGGTATTTTTTCTGCGCCTTGTACATGTTTTTATCGACGTAGTGGTTGGTGTGCATGAGAAATCCGCCCTCGGGGTTGTAGCGGATGATGTGCTTAGCGTTCATTTCGGCGACGAAGCCGCTGTTCGACTTGCCGTCCGTGACGAGCACGTTGTAGCCGGTGGTGCGGGGGACGTCCGCGAGCACGCTCCATGCTTCTTCGAGCGTCTTCGATCTTTCGAGCAGCATCCGGAGCTGAATCATGATCGGCGTCGCTTCGAGTGTCGCGTCGGACGACATCGACGTCATTTCGCCCATCGATATCCCGTTGGCGTTCATGCCGGTGAGCGTGCCCGTCATCCCCGGCCACGAGAGCATGACTAACGTCGCGCCGTCTTTCGGCGTTATAAAAAACACCGTGTTCATGTCGGAGATTTTCTGGTCCGGGCTCCATTCGAGGTTGCGGCCGTGCACAACGTCGCCGTTCTTGGACATCCCCGGAAACGCCGCGAAGTTCGAGCACGACGGCCGCGCGCCGACCCAGTTGGCGGACACGACGTCCAGAAACGTGTTGGTGAAGAGGATGCGGTCGTACTCGACGCCCGCGCCCTCGGCGATACCTTTCATTTCTTCGATGTATTCGGCGGGGATGTGTTTTTCGAGGATTTTTGCGCCTTGCGAGATTGTTTCCTTGCTCGTGCCGAACAGGTTCTTTTTCTCGACGAAGAAGTAGTTGACGAGGTCTTTGATTTCAGTTTTCAGCAGCGTGCCGTGCTGGACGCCGATCTCGTGGGGTGTTCCCGCGAGCGTGACGACCCGGACGCCGTCGATGTTTTCGAGCTTGCCCGCGCCGGAAGCGGCGATGAATTTCGTCTCCGCGAACGCGCGCCCGGCGGCGAACGCCGCGAGCAGCAGGATAATCGCCTGAACTCTTCGCATCTGTTTCATCCGAAAGACCTCCGAGGTGGCCGAAATATTGTTTCCGCAGTTCGCTAAAGCATATCATTTGCCGCGCGGCGCATCAAGAACCAAAATATGCCGCCGCCGCCCGCATTGAGCGTTTTAAAGGAAGTGATATAATATAATTCATACAATAATAAATATGAGGGACGAGATGCCGCTACAGGGATACGAATGTAACAGTTGCAGTTATACGCTTGGTGCGGAGAATGTGGGCCACAAGTCGATCTGGTGTCCGAGTTGCCGCGCGACGATGTACGAGGCGGCGCTCGAGGTCGGCGAGGACTGGCCGGGTTACACCTGCCCGGAGTGCGGGTTTTCGTTCTGTGTGTCGCCCAAGGCGCGGCCGCCGTACAAGTGCCCGAGGTGCAACTATACGTTTCCGTCTGAGCCGTACCGTAAGGTGGAGCACAAGCTGTAAAACCGGGCTGGCGGCTGGTCCGGGGCGTGCCGGTTTATTTCGGGTGTCCGCCTATTGCAACAAAAGTCAAAATATAACAGAATAAAAAGTCTGAAAAACACAAAGCAGTCGGCTCCGGACCGGCGCGGTTGAGTGAACGGCGCGGGTTGGCCGGGCCTGAATGCGGAGGTGGACTGAATGTCGGGTCATAATAAGTGGAGCACGATTAAAAGGAAAAAGGGCGCCGCGGACCAGAAGCGCGGCAAGGAATTCTCGAAGCTGATACGCGTGATCACGCAGGCGGCGCGCGCAGGCGGGGGCGATGTGAATATGAACCCGGCGCTCCGCACGGCGGTGGACAAGGCGAAGTCGATCAACATGCCCGCGGACACGCTGTCGCGCGCGATCAAGCGCGGCACGGGCGAGATCGAGGGCGCCGCGTACGAGGAAATCACGTACGAAGGCTACGGCCCCGGCGGCATAGCGCTGCTGATCGAAACGATGACGGACAACAGGAACCGCACGACGGCGGAGGTTCGCCACGTGCTTACAAAATACGGCGGCTCGATGGGCGAGGCCGGCTGCGTCCAGTGGATGTTCACCAAGAAGGGCGTCATGCTCATCCCGAAGGAGGGCGTTGACGAAGAGCAACTGATGGAGGCCGGGATCGAAGCGGGCGCGGACGAAGTTGCCGACTCGGGCGATTACTTCCAGATCAACTGCCCGCCGAACGACCTGAACACGGTTAAGAAGGCGATCGAGGACGCCGGTTTCAAGGTCGAGGAAGCGGAAGTTTCCATGGAACCGCAGACAACGGTGGACGTGAGTGAAAAGGCGGAGTCGGTGTTGAGGCTCATCAGCATGCTCGAAGACCTCGACGACACGCAGAACGTCTATTCGAATTTCGATATCCCCGACGAGATAATGGAAAAGCTGAACGTCTGAACGCCGCCGCCGGGTTTGGGGGAATGAATTGCGCATTATCGGGGTTGACCCCGGACTGGCCGACACCGGATACGGAGTTATCGAAGAATCCGGCGGCGCGCTTCGGGTCATCGAATATTCATGTATCAGCACGCCGAAAGAGATGCCGTTTCCGGACCGGTTGCGTGCGATATACGACGAGTTCTCGGGCGCGCTCGCGGAATGGAAACCGGAGGCGTGCGCGGTCGAGGCGCTGTACTTTGCAAAGAACGCCAAAAGCGCGTTTCAGGTGGGCCACGCGAGAGGAGTGCTGATCATGTGCGCTTCGCTGATCGGCGTGCCTGTGTATGAATACACGCCGATTCAGGTGAAGCAGGCGCTGGTCGGCGTCGGCCGCGCGGAGAAGTCGCAGATTCAGTACATGGTGAAGATGCTGCTGAAACTCGAGGAGCCCCCGCAGCCGGAACACGCGGCGGACGCGCTCGCGGTTGCTATATGTCATGCCAACTCGTCCCGCATGAGAGCCCTCACCGGCGACGAACGAATGGTTTACAGGCGGCGGCGGTGAAGCAGTAGCGAGGATAGAGTAGCGAGTAGCGAGGGAAAGACAAAAAGCAATAACTGATAGCTGTTGAATGGGAAAATCCGAGCCGCGCGCGTAAGCAAGCGGTCACGTGGAAGGATGATGCAACTTAGCAGGTAAAAGGTTGGAAAAGCAGGGACTGGCAACGCAGCTTTATCGCGATGCCTGTACCGCTTTGAAGTAGCGCAAAGCGAAAAACAGTAGATGGTAGAATAGCAGAAAGAAAAGACAAAAAGCAAAAGAACTAAGATGGGGTTGTTTGAAATAAGAAATTTTTGCTGAATACTGAATACTAAGGATTTCAAATGATAGATTTTTTGACCGGCGAAATTGTGAACGTGAAAGAAAACCTCGTGTCGATCGACGTGAATGGGGTTGGCTATCGCGTGAACGTGCCGACGTCCGTCACGGGCGCCGTGAAAGCCGGAGACAAGAATGTAACGATACACACCACGCTGATCGCGACGGACGGGAACCTGAGTCTGTACGGGTTCATATCGCCCGAGGAGCGGGACGTTTTCGAGATGCTGATCACAGTGTCCGGGATCGGCCCGAAGGCGGGCATCAAGATGCTTTCGCTGCAGAAGGAACGGCTGCTGGAGGCGATCGCGGCGGAGGATGTCGCGGTGCTGACGACGATTCAGGGCATCGGGCCGAAGACGGCGAAGCGCGTGGTGCTCGAACTGAAGGACAAGATCGGAGAGTTGTTCCGTATCGGGCCGGGCGGCGGGGCGGCGGTAGTCGCCGTCGGCGGCGAGGCCGGAGTTGCGGCGGCCGCTCTCCAGTCGCTCGGCTACTCGGCATCGGAGGTTCGTTCGATGCTGAAAACGATCCCGCGCGACGAGCTCGAAGGAATGTCCGCGCAGGAAATATTGAAGCAGTGCCTCAAGAGGCGCGAGTGAAACCGAAGGAAAAAAATTTCGTAAAGAATAATTGCAAGGAGAGTGCAACATGAGCAAGGCCGCAAAATCAAAACCGAAGAAAAAAGCTCCGGCCGCGAAGGCCGCGAAACGCGATCGCGTGGTGCTCGCCTATTCAGGCGGAGTGGACACGTCAATCGCGATCAAATGGCTGCAGGACAATATGAACCTCGACGTGATCGCGGTGTGCATCGACGTGGGGCAGGGCAAAGAACTCGGCCCGATCCAGAAGAAGGCGCTGAAGATCGGCGCGATCAAGAGCGTCGTCGTGGACGCGAAGGCGAAGTTCTGCAACGAGTACCTTGTGCCGGCGATCCGCGCGAATGCGCTGTACGAGCGCAAGTACGTGCTTTCGACGTCGCTTAACCGCCCGCTGATTTCTGAGATACTCGTCGGCGTGGCGAAGAAGGAGAAGGCGGCGTACGTGGCGCATGGTGCGACGGCGAAGGGCAACGATCAGGTGCGGTTCGAGGTGTCGTTCGCGGCGCTCGACCCGGCGCTGAAGATCATCCCGGTGGCGCGCCGCTGGAACATGACTCGCGACGAGGAGTTCGAGTACGCGAAGAAGTACGACATTCCGCTGCCCGTCACGAAGAAAAGCCCGTACAGCCTCGACCTGTGCCTGTGGGGCAAGAGCACGGAGTGCGGCGTTCTCGAAAACCCGTGGTGCGAGCCGCCCAAGGACGCCCACCACTGGGTCACGCACGTGGAGGACACCCCGAACAAACCGGCGTATGTCGAGATCGGCTTCGAGAAGGGCGTGCCGGTTTCGGTGAACGGCGTGAAGATGGGGATGCTGTCGCTGATCGGCAAGCTGAACGACCTCGGCGCGAAGCACGGCGTCGGCCTGACGGACATGATGGAGTGCCGGCTGGTCGGGATCAAGAGTCGCGAGACGTACGAGGCGCCCGCCGCAGAGATCATCATCAAGTCCCACATGGACCTCGAATCGCTCGTGATGAGCCGCGACGCGCTGCATTACAAAATGCTGCTCGAACAGCGCTACTCAGAGCTGATTTACGATGGCAAGTGGTTCTCCGAACTGCGCGAGAATCTCGACGCGTTCTTTGTCTCGTCGCAGAGGCACGTGACGGGCACGATTCGCGTGAAGCTGTTCAAGGGCAGCGCGGTGGTCGTCGGCCGGAAGTCGGACGAATCGCTCTACCGCTGGAACCTCGCGACGTACGACACCGGCGACCAGTTCGACCACACAATCGCGGACGGATTCCTCGCGGTGTGGGGACTGCCGGAGAAGGTGGAAGCCCTCTGCGGCCGCAAGAAAACCAAAGATAGCTGATAAGAGACGTTGAAAAGACACACGAAGCGCCTCCGGTCTCCGGGGGCGCTTTTGTTTTGTGCGACTTTGGTGTCAGGCCGTGAATTGGGGATTGAGAAGTATCAGAGACAGGAATGTCGGTTCATATATAACAGATTAGCAACTACTCTCGATGCTTTCAGAATCTCAATTCCCAATTCATGGCCCGACACCCTGTTTCACACGAGAGTTTGACTAAAATTCCGATTCATCAGCAGAGAATTATATTGAATCGGGGTTAGTGTCATATCGTGATGCTATAATAGTTGCCATGAAAAACGCGGTGCGCGGCGCCGCAGGAAAGGCCCGTAATGCCCGACAAGAAAAAACTGCTTCTCATAGACACCTTCGGACTGCTTTACCGTTTCTATTACACGCTTCCCAAAATGCGCACACGGGACGGCATGCCGACGAGCGCAATCTACGGCCTGACGCGCGTGCTCCTTAAGCTCTCCGAATCGATGCAGCCGGACTACCTCGTCGTTGTTATGGAGTCGCACACGCCGACGTTCAGGCATGAGGAGTACAAGGAATACAAGGCTCACCGGGACCGGATGCCGGACGACCTGCGGGGCCAGTTGCCGATCGTCGATGAATTGATCGCCGCCCTCGGCATCGTGCCCGCGCGCGTTGACGGCTTCGAGGCGGACGACGTGATCGGCACACTCGCCCGCATCGGCTCGGAACAGCAGTGGGACGTCAGCATCATCACCGGCGACAAGGACCTGCTCCAGCTCGTCGATGAAAACGTGCGTGTGCTGATGTCGAAGAAGGGCGTGACCGAAATGGACGCTTACGGCCGCGAGCAGGTGATCGAGACGATGGGCGTCGCGCCCGAAAACATTCCCGACAAAAAGGGGCTCGAAGGCGACTCGTCGGACAACATCCCCGGCGTGCCGGGTGTCGGCCCGAAAACCGCCGCCGGCCTCCTCGAAAAATACGTGACCGTCGAAAAGCTCTATGAATCGCTCGACGAGATCGACAAGAAGACGCTGCGCGAAAAGCTGGAAGCGAACCGCGAGCTTGCGTTTCTCAGCAAGCGCCTCGCGACGATTGTCAGGGAAGTGCCGCTGAACGCCGACATCGAGCAGTACCGGCGACACGACCCCGACCCGGCGGCGCTCGAACCTTTCCTTAAAAAGTACGAATTCACTTCAATGCTGAAGGATATGAAAAACGGTTCGGCGGACGCCGCCGCGCCAGCCGCGCCCGCGGAAACAGTCGCCGCGCAGCTTGGGTCGTCCTATCGCGCGGTGTATAGCGAAACGGAGCTTGCCGCGCTGCTCGACCTCGCGCGCAAACGCGGGCGGCTTTGCATCGACGTCGAGACCGAGGGTCTCAATCCGTTCTCGGACCGCATCGTCGGATACTCGCTCGCGGTGGACCCCGGCGAGGCGATATACGTGCCGGTGAGGCACCGCACGGGCGAGCCGGAGCAGAGCGACCTGTTCGGGCCTGTTCCGTCGGCGGCTGACAGCGGCGACGATAAGCAACTGCCGGCCGCGCGCGTGATGGATTTGCTGCGTCCGGTTCTCGAGGACGACGGCGTCGAAAAGTGGGGCCACAACCTCAAATTCGATATGCTCATGCTCCGCAACGAGGGAGGCATTGGAAAAGGCGCACTCGTGGAAAAGGTTGGGTATGACTCGATCCTCGCGGCATATCTCATCAGCCCGGAGTCGCGGCGCTATGCGCTTAAGCCGCTCGCGTCCGACCTGCTCGGCGCGCGGTTCCGCACCTACGAGGATGTTGTGGGCAAGGGCAAGGAGCAGAAAATCTTCTCGCAGATAGATGTCGAGGACGCAGTTGATTACGCGTGTGCGGATGTTGACGCAGTGCTGCGCATAGAGCCGCCGCTGACGGCGCGGCTGAAGGAACTCGACCTCGAACGCGTGTTCCGCGAGATGGAAGCGCCGCTCGTGCCGGTGCTTGCCGAGATGGAGTTTAACGGTGTTGCGATCGACCGGGACGCGCTCGAAAAACTCTCCGCGCAGCTCGGCGGCCGCGAGGCGGAAATCCGCATCGATGTCGCCAAGATGACCGGCCGCGAGATCAACCTGAATTCGCCCAAGCAGGTTTCGGAGTTGCTTTACGACAACCTTGGTCTGCGCAAAGTTCGCGGCACGTCCACAGACATCATGGTTCTCGAACAGCTTGCCGAGGACCACCCGGTCGTCCCGAAGATCATCGACTACAGGCACATAAGCAAGCTGCGCGGCACATACGTCGATGCGCTGCCCGCGCTGGTCGATCCGCGCACGGGCCGCATACACACGACTTTCAACCAGACGCTCACCGCCACCGGTCGTCTCTCGTCGAGCGACCCCAACTTGCAGAATATTCCGGTGCGCACGGAAGAGGGCCGCGAAATCAGGCGTGCGTTCGTGAGCGGCAGGGCGGGCTACACGCTTGTCTCGGCGGATTACTCGCAGATCGAAATACGTCTGCTCGCCGAACTCTCAGGCGACCCGATCCTGATCGGTGCATTCAACAGCGGCGAGGACATCCACTCGCGCACGGCGGCGGAAGTATTCGGCGTCCCACTCGAACAGGTCACATCGGATCAGCGACGCTACGCGAAGACGATCAACTTCGGCCTCATCTACGGGATGCGCGAATTCAAGCTTTCGCAGCAGCTCGGCATCTCCCGGCACGAGGCGGCGGATTTCATTCAGAAGTATTTTGCGCGCTACCCTAAGGTGCGCGAGTTCATAGAAACGACGAAAGAAGAAATCGAGCGTACGGGTGGCATCACGACGATGTTCGGGCGCCGCCGCGAGGTGCCGGAAGTCAAATCGGCGAACAAGATGGAGCGCGAGGCGGGTCTGCGCGCGGCGTTCAACACGCGTCTTCAAGGCACCGCCGCCGACATCATGAAACTTGCGATGCTGCGCGTTTACCGGAAAATCCGCGCGGGTGAACTCGAAGCGAACCTGTTGCTTCAAGTGCATGACGAACTCGTTTTTGAGGTACGCGAGGACAAGCTGCGCACGGCAGCGCCGGTTATACGGGCGGAGATGGAAAACGCCGCGGAGGGCTGGGTCGATTTCAAGGTCAAGCTGTCGGTCGATGTGAAAGCCGGCCCGAATTGGCTCGATATGAGCCCGGTGATATAATTTTGCTGATATGATACAATTACAAAGATGAATATCGAATATCGAACAAGGAATATCGAACATCGAATTTAAATACAGGAATCGCGCGATGGCAAAGGCTGATTATTCTTTCAATTCATCATTGAATATTCCTAGTTCGATATTCGATATTCATCTTTTTAGTAATAGCCGGAGTTTATTATGAAATCCCGTCTCACGTACGATCAATGCAAATCCTTTCTCGCCGGGCGGCGGCTGCCGTGCGCATTCGTTGAACTCGGCGCGTTCGACGGCAACCTCGACAGGCTGCTCGCCTCCATGCGCGGGCAGCGCAAGACGATGCGCGTCGCCTCGAAATCCATCCGCAGCGTGCCGCTTCTCCGGCGGCTGATCGAGCGCGGCGGCGACCGGGTCAAAGGCGTAATGACGTTCACAGTCGAGGAGGCCGATTTCCTCTCGAAACAGGGGTTCGACGATCTTCTCATCGCATATCCGACCGTGCGGAAAACAGACATGGACCTGATGGTTGAAATGACGAAGCGCGGAATCGATGTGTCGCTGATTGTCGATAACGTCGAACACGTCCGCGCAATGGGCGCGGCGGGCGGCGCAGCGGGCGTAACGCTTCAGGCGGTCATCGAGGCCGACATGAGCTATCGGCCTGCGGGCGGCGTCGCCCATATCGGCGTGAGGCGCTCCGCGATCAGAACCGGCGAGGAAGCGCTCGCGGTGGCGAGGGAGGCGGAGCGTGTAGGTGGAGTGAAAATCGTAGGCCTGATGGGCTACGAGGCACAGATCGCCGGGCTGACGGACAACAACCCGTTCACCGCCGCGACGAATCCCGCGAAACGATTCATCAAAGCGCTGTCCAAACCGGACGTTCTGAAAACGAGGGACGGAGTTGTGCGCCATCTGCGCAAGAACGGTTTTGATTTGCGTATCGTCAACGGCGGCGGCACGGGGAGCATCGAGTTCACCACAGGCGACGCCGAGGTGACCGAAGTTACCGCGGGCTCCGGCTTCTACTGCCCGCATCTTTTCGACTACTACGCCGGACTCGACCTCGAACCGGCGGCGTTTTTCGCGTTGCAGGTGTCGCGGTATCCCGCACCGGGGATGGTGACGTGCTCCGGCGGCGGCTACATAGCGTCCGGCGAGACCGGCCCCGACAGGCAGCCGGTGCCGTTTCTCCCCGAGGGTTGCACGCTGTTGAAGCTCGAAGGGGCGGGAGAGGTGCAGACGCCGGTGCGTATCGGCAGGGGCGCGCGGCCTCGGATCGGCGACCCGGTGATATTCCGGCACGCGAAAGCGGGCGAACTTGCCGAGCGGTTCAACGAGTTGCTTATTATAGAAAACGGCGCGGTCACGGGAGCAGTCCCGACCTACCGCGGCATGGGTATGTGCTTTCTGTAAATATCTGCTTGATGTTTGTGCATCAGTCGATCAGTCTTTTCCTTAAACGCATGTTGTTGTAAAATTCAGCTTTCGAGCGCCCGGGAAGACCGGATGGAGGATATGCGGATGTCGGGGATAAGCATGGTGACAGGCGGCTGCGGCTTCATCGGCCGTGAGCTTGCCGCGCGGCTGGCTAAGAAGGGCCGCCGCGTCCGCGTGTTCGACCGCCGCTGCGACGGCGAGCCGCTCGACGGTGTCGAGTACGTCTCCGGCGATCTGCGCGACCCGGCCGACACCGACCGCGCGTGCGACGGCGTGGAGACGCTCTTTCATCTCGCTGCCGAGCGCTTCGACTCGGACGCCGACCTCATCAAAGAAGTAAACATCGACGGCACGGCGAACCTGCTCGAAAGCGCGTCGCTCACAGGTGTGAAAGCGGTCGTGTTCGCATCGTCAACCGCGGTGTACGGCACGCCGCCGCCGGTGCTGCCGTGCCCGGAGGATGCGGAACTCGTCTCTACGGAGCCGTTCTCGCTGTCGAAGATAGTCGGCGAGGATATGTGTCTCGCGATGCGCGAGCACGGGATGAGGGCGGCGGTGATACGGCCGCCGGTTGTGCTCGGCCCCGGTTTCGGCGAGGCGCAGGTGCTGAAATGGATTGTGGACCGCGCGCTGAACAACCAGCCGGTATTCATTCTCGGCGGCGGAAAGACGAAGCGGCACTACGTCGATGTGACGGACTGCGCGGATGTGTTCATAGCGGCGGCGGACTGCGAAGCTGCGGACGGGATGTGCTTCAATGTTGGCTACGACCGGCCGCACACGGACGAGCAGTTTACGAAGTCGGTGATGCGCGCCGCAAGGTCGTTCTCGATCACGATTCCGGTGCCGGAGCCGCTGATCGAGTTCGGGATGCGCGCCGCTCGGGCGCTCGGGCGCGAAGATATTTTCCCCGAAATGCCGGACAACCTGCTTGAAGATTCGTACTACTGCACGCGAAGCGCGCGCGAAGTGCTCGGCTGGCGGCAGGAGAAAACGCTGCCCGTCACGTTGTACGAATTCATGCGCTGGTACCGGAGGAAACTGCTCAGGGAAAATCAGTAGCCGGTATCGAGTAGCGAGTATCCAGCAAAAACCAAATACAAAAAATCCCATCTTTTCTATTAATGCGATTTTATTCCCGCGCTCAGTGTCCCAAATCGGAAAGATTTCAGTAACAAACCTTTAGTTTGAGACAGGCTGAAGCTGTTGAAGGCTTCTCGGTGATATTATAGGAATCCTGCAAATACACTTTCATTTTCCAAAGATGTTATAATGGTCAATCGATTTGGTATGGAATGTAGCGACGAGGAAAAATATGAACACTGGTGAACCGATAAATGAAATAATCATGAAGAGAAGGTCTGTCAGAACATATCATAAGAAACCGATTCGTGATAACGATGTGCGGATGATAACCGATTATATATCCGGTTTGGCGCGGCCGCCGTTTGATTCTGTCATGCGGTTTGAGCTGGTAGAGGCGATGGGTAGTGAGGATGATGAAAAACAGAAGATAGGCACTTATGGTTTTATAAAAAACGCACCTGCGTATATTGTGGGCGCCGTGAAAGAATCCGAGAAAAACCTTGAGGATTTCGGTTATCTGATGGAGTGCATCATACTGTATTCTACCGGTATCGGCCTTGGAACATGCTGGTTGGGCCTGAGCTTCTCGAAAGGCGGTTTTTCAGAGAGAATAAAAAAGAAGGATGATGAAATCGTCCCGGCGATAGCATCCGTAGGATATACGGCGGACAAACAGGGTGCTGTGGAAAAAATACTACGCTGGGGCGCGGGATCGAAAAACAGAAAACCATGGTCAGAGTTGTTTTTTCAGAATGATTTCACTACAGAACTCACCATAGACGCCTCAGTTCCATATTCAGCCCCACTTGAAATGGTCAGATTGGCTCCCTCTGCTTCAAACAAACAACCGTGGAGAATTGTAAGAGAAAAACAGTCAAGTAATATTCATTTCTTCCTTGAGAGAACGAAAAATTACGAGAAAAATCTGGATCGATTTAGAAGTGCAGACCTGCAGCGAATAGACATGGGTATTGCAATGTGCCACTTTGAACTTGCAGCAAGAGAATCGGGGCTGGATGGGAAATGGATTCTTGCGGAACCGCGTATTTCTACAATTCCTGAAGATACTGAATACGTGATTACATGGACAATGAATTGAAGGATGAAGCTGAAAAACAAATCGAACGACTGGGTCATTTTTTGGCGAATTCCTTCTGCTCTCACCATGTTGACTGCTGCCGCATTTTTCAGAAAGCCCACCTTGAATTTTACAAGTGACTACCATTAATAACCTTTATTAAAACGGTGGGGGGCAGATTGTATAATTCAGTTGTATTGATTACAGAAGTAATGCTTTCTTGCTGACGCGCGGCTCGGATTTCTCTTTGCTGTTGTTTTTCGCTGAATACTGTTTTCTGAATACTGAATACTTCCTTGATTGCTTTTCCCTGAGTTCTCGCTACCGGCTACTCGCTGCTGTTTTTTCCGTCTTCGGTTGTGGAAATCGCCGCATGGGATAAAATGGATAAAAACCGGCTGTGGGGTGTGGTGATATGGATATTCTGTCGTTGCTTCTGGGGAACCGGCTGACTAAGAATCTCGCGGGAAAGAAAGGCTACACGAGCGACATACTCGATCTGCTGGGCGCGATTGGCAAGGTGGGCCGCCCGGCGGACCCCGCGTTTCCGTCGGAAATGTTTCCGCTCGGGGCGCAGCTCTACGGCCGCGGCATGTACACGCTGCTCGCCGTGCAGCCGAATCCGGACTGGATATGGCCGTTCTTCATCGAGAGGCAGTTCAACCCGTACCACAAGGACTTCGTCGGGCGCGGCCACTCGATCATGGTGCTCAACACGACGCACCGGAACTGGACGGCGGTGGGCGTAATCGGGTCGGACCGTGAGGCGGTCGTCGATTCGCGCGGGCTGGTGACTCCGCGCTACAACGGTTGGTCCGCGGACGTGTGGCTGCTCGAAGGCGACAAGCTGTTCGCGCCGTCGAAGCTGGACGCGGTGTCGCAGAAGAACATCGGAAAGATACCGGCCGTGCGGACGGCATTCGCCGCGGCGGGGCAGGAAGTGCAGTCGGACGTTTTCGCGGTGATGGTCGCCGGCAAGGAAGCCGTGCTCCAGAAGGTGACGGTTCGCAACACGAGCAGCGCCGCTAAGAATTCGACGCTCTGCTTCAGCCTCCGGCCGTACAACCCTGAGGGGCTGAGCGTGGTAAAGGAAGTAACCGCGGACGAGAAGCGGATCGCGGCGGACCGCGGCACGGCGATAGTGCTGATGAGCAAACCCGACGCGGTTGACTGCTCGAACGAGGAGGACGGCGATGTGGCCCTGACGCTGGGCGGCGGGATGAACCGGCGGTCGGCGAAGTGCCGCGTCGGACTCGCGAACGCGGTTGCGGAGTACAACGTCAGTCTCGCGCCTGGCGAGGAGAAGTCGTTCTGGTTCGTGATGCCGATGAAGCTGCGGGACGACGCGGGGGCATGGGCGGCCGAGGCGGCGAAGATCGACCCGGAGGCGGCGTTCGAGAAGACGAAACGCGAGTGGCGCGAGCGGCTCGCGGGCACGATGCAGATTGAAATACCGGATGAGAATCTTCAGACGGCGTTCGACATAAACAAGGCGTATCTGTTGCTGCTGTGGGACGGCGACGCGATTACGCCCGGTCCGTTCACTTATCACCATTTCTGGTTCCGAGACGCGGCGTATCAGGTGACCGCGCTCGAAAAGATGGGGTTCCGGAGCGAGGCGGAGCGGGTTCTCGCGACGTATCCGGGCCGCCAGCGGGCGGACGGTTTCTTCATCTCGCAGAACGGCGAGTGGGACGCGAACGGGCAGGCGATGTGGACACTGCTCGAACATTACAAATACACGCGCGACAAAAAGTTTCTCGAAACAATATGGCCGTCGCTCGAAAAGGGCGTCAAATGGATTCAGCAGAAGCGGATGGCGACGACGCGCGACAAATCGAGCCCGGTGTACGGACTGATGCCGGCGGGATTGAGCGCGGAGCATTTCGGTCCGAACGACTATTACTATTGGGACGACTACTGGTGCCTCGCGGGCGTGCGCGCGGCGGAGGAAGCGGCGCTCGAACTCGGCAAAGATGCCGAACGGAGACAGTTCCATCAGGAGCACGACCGCTACTTCGGCCACATCGAGGCGTCGCTGGCGTGGGTGGAGCGCAAGCTCGGCCGCAGGCTGCTGCCCGCGTCGCCGTATCGCCGCATGAACTCCGGCGCGATCGGCGCCGCCGCCGTCCTGTACCCGCTTCGCATTTATCCGCCGGACGACGAACGGATGGCGAACACGATCGGCGAAATCCGCCGCCTCTCGTTCTTCGAGGACGGTTTCTTCCAGAACAATTATCACTCCGGTGTCAACGCGTATCTCACGCTGCAAATCGCGCAGTGTCTGCTGCAGCGGCGCGACCCTGACACGTGGAAGCTGCTGCGGTACATAATGAGCCTCGCATCGCCGACTTACACATGGCCGGAGGCGGTGCATCCGCAGACGCGCGGCGGAGTGATGGGTGACGGCCACCACGGCTGGGCGGTGGCGGACCTGCTCCACATCATCCGCAACCTGCTTCTTGTCGAGGAGGGTGAAACGCTTGTCGTGTTCCCGCTGCTGCCGGCGGAGTGGTTCGACAAAGGCAAGAGCATAACCGTGAAGGAGGCGCCGACGCACTTCGGGAAAGTCGGCCTGTCGATGAAATCCTTGGACACGGGCGCCGTGCTCGAAATAGATGCCGCATGGCACCACACGCCTGAGCGGGTCGTGGTGCGCTTCCCGAAGAAGATCGCAACGGCGAAGATCGACGGCAAAGAAGAAACGCTTCAATTGACGGACAGCGTCGAGCTTGGCCCGGACGCGAAGCGGCTCGAAGTGGTATTTGCATAAGAAAGGAATCAACGGCCCGCGCGGCCGTAAAGAGGAAAATATGGAAAAAAGAGGAATAGTATTCTGGCTGCTGGTGGTCGTGACGATTATCGGCCTTGCGGCGTCGTTGAGGATTCTCATCAAGCGCGCCGCGTACGAAAAAGCAAACAGGACGGTGCAAATCGCTATCGACCTGCCGTCGCTGACGGCGCAGCTTCCGCCGGAAGTGGACGCGGACTCGGTCGTGAAGAGGCTCGGCGAGATCGGCGTCACTTCGTACGGCGTTTACGAGTTCAAGGCGAAGGAGCTTTTTGCCAACCACGACATTCTGTTCTACCGCGCGTGGCCGGAGGTGCTTTCGTCGGTTGGCGACGGAGGCGATAACCCCGGAAATGTCGTTTTGCGGGCGGAAAACCCGTGGGCGGCGCCGGTGATGGAGTCTTACATGAAGGCGTATTTCGGCGGCGTCCACTGCGGGAAGGACTCCGAGAGCCGCGGCTTCTGTCTCATACCCGACATCGGCGATAAGGTGCAGGACCTTACATTCGGTCTGCATCAGACAGGCTTGGACGTGAATGTTGTGCCTCGTTTTTTCAACACGCCGTTTGAGAACGAAAAAACGATCGCGGAGAAAATGAAAGCGCTCGACGGGCTTAAACCGGGCGTGATAGTGTTCGACGGGGAGACGGCGCTGGGCTTCCCGAAGTTGCTTGATGTCACACAAAAGGAACTCGAAAAGAGGCCGGGCTGGAGCATCGGCATTGTCGATATGGTCGAGCAGAACGGGGTAAAGCAGCTCTCGTGGAAACTGCCGGGCCGCGTCATACCGATACACAGCGTATCCGATAAGGAGATGGCGAAGAACCCGCCCGAGAAGGCACTCACCCGTTTCCGGCGCGCGGTGCGCGAGCGCGGAATCAGGTTCCTCTACGTCAGGCTGTACACACCTGATTTCTACGGTAAAGACGCCGCCGGGGCTCTCGAAGAAAACATGGATTTCATCCAGAAACTGGCGGACGGAATCAAAAGCGACGGGTACACAGTCGGCGAGGCGAAACCGCTGACGCCGTTCATCGTGAGCCGCCCGATGCGCGCGGCGTGTGTCGCGGGCGCGGTGGCGCTCGCGGGGCTGCTGTGCTGGATCGGGTTCGGGCTGCCCGGCGTCCTCGCGCTGATCGCTGCGGCGGGCTCTTTCGTTATTGTGATGTTCCTGCCGGAAACCGGCGGGCTGTTCAAATACTTCATCAAAC
>CAYPEK010000023.1:0-21630 GCA_964409645.1 uncultured bacterium
TTCCATTTCACTATGTCGAGCCCATGCCTATATAGTGATTCGCGTTCCTTTTTTTCCGCATGGCCGAATTATACCATATTTCTTCGTATGTCAACCGATGGCCTTTCGTCGGACTTCACCATAACATAACGTATTAGCAACAAACATTGTCCAAAATCGCTAATAATAATTGTCCTTAATTGGAAAATATATATTTATTAATATAAAATCAAAACATGCGAAATCGTTCAACGTATATCGTGATTTTTTTGCTACTAAGCCTTATATCATATTTAATCAGCCAATCCGATTACTTCGAAGGAGATATAAGGCGTAGAGAAAATCAGTTATTCGGATTTATTGATAAGAGAGGGGTCTTCGTAATCAAACCTAGTTTTTTGAACGCCGATAGCTTCATGGAGGGGCTCGCCGCTGTTCAGACCGGCAGCAGATGCAACACATTGCGGTGTCTTAGGGCCAAGGCCTGTAAAGAATATGACAAAGAATACGTTTGGGGATTTATTAATAATAAGGGGCAGATGGTTATTAAACCTCGTTTTCACATGGTAAGCGGCTTCAGTGAAGGCATGTCGGTAGTTTTGTATGGCGACAACTGCCTGGAACGACGCTGCAAATGGGGATACATAGACAAAACAGGACGTATGTTGATACATCCGCAATTCTATGATGCCTCTCCCTTCTCCGAAGGGCTCGCTTTTGTGAATAAATCTAAAAAATGCAGAGATGATCTGTATTCATGCGAATATAACTATATTAACAAAAAAGGGGAAATTGTCATAAACGGGCGTTTCAAGTCCGCCCGCGCTTTCTCTACAGGTCTCGCCGCCGTCGAGACCTGCGACAGCTCATTTGTATGCAAATGGGGTTTCATCGATAAATCCGGAAAAACTATAATCGATCCGCGTTACTATGATGTGTTGAGCGGATTCAGCGAAGGATTGGCGGCAGTGCGGATAACCGACCCACTTGATGGAGACGGAAAAGCCGGATTTATCAACTCAGCGGGAGAAATTGTAATCAAACCTAAATTCTGCACCGCCGGCATATTCAGCTTCGGACTCGCTAGTGTTTCAATATGCGACGACTGCCGCAACAGTGTTGGTTGCAAGTGGGGTTTCATCAATAAAAGCGGGGCTTATGTCGTTCAACCCCGATTCGATACAAACGAGCGTTTTACGGAAGGGTTGGCTCCATTCACGATATACTTTACGGGATTCGGATTTTTCGATGTGAAAGGTAACGTTGCGATCAAGCCGGCTTACCTTTACGCGAAGAACTTTTCAGAAGGATTGGCCGCGGTAAGTATTGTCGAAAAGAAAACACATAAGACTTTCTTCGGCAGAGTCATTAGCACTTACTCATCGAAAATCGGATATATAGACAAAAGCGGCCGTATGGTCATTAAACCTCGTGCATTCAGAGAAGCAGGCTTTTTCCACGACGGATTGGCCGCCGTGATGCCTTGCGAATATTCCGACTGTAGATAAACACACGACCATACAGTTTTATGGTTATTTTCCAAATGGGTTCGGCACTATCAGCAGAAAAGCCTCTACCAACATCTTTGTAACCTGCAATTCCGAAGAACGCATTTCCCCCATGGAAAATCTCAACAAAGCTTTTTCAATGAATCTATGCTCGAAATATAACTTGATGCGGCTTTTCCTTGAGGATACGTCAACATACAAGGGCTTGCGCTTTTTAGATAGCTGCTGCATATTCACATCTTTTGCCCTGAAATCACTCCAATCATACTGATAAAACCTTTTTATCATTATTGTTTTACTATCAGTACTTACCCCACTTATGAATGCTTCATAATCTGTTATTATCGAATTCATATACGGTTCGTAATTGAAACTCCTGACATTGTCATACATCTTTTCCAATAGTTCACATGCCTCACTCACTGAAACACTCCAAGCGGCTGCAATCAAATTAAGCGTTGTCAAATTCCTTACTATATTTGCATAGCCAATGTACTTGATAGCTTTTCGAATCAGTTCGATATCCTTATCCGCATCATTTATATATGGATCAGCAATATTATATTTCGTCACGTGCCCCTCCTATATTCTCTCGTTGTGATACCACACCTCCGCTTCAAAAGACACTTCTCCTATGCATATCATTCCGCTCCCATCCACCATATATATTGGGTCTATTTTTATATTCTTCACCGGCTTTATGAATATCTTTTCAAAGTCGCTGTTTTTTATTGTTCTTACAACGGCACTGCATATATTTCCGACGCCTTTTCCTTGCTCCGAGTCATTAAATGCTCTGCCGCTAACCATGTTTCGGGCTCCAACATATATGGAAACCGCATATATCAACGTGCCGCCTGCGTCCTTCAGCACGCCTTCTCTGTACCTCATGTTCCCTAAAGCAACGAATGGGAACTGCTTTATCGCAGCACTGATCCCACCTTTGATATATACTCCTTCAAAGTCCACAAGCTCTGAAGAGTTGCGTAAAACATCCAACATCTTATCTTCTATGCTTTTTGTATCTGATAACACGGTAACCTCCAATAATAAGTATGGTTAAATCGGTTTATACCGTTCTTGTCTGTCTCTGCTGCTCGAACCTCACTCTTTGCAACTTCCGTAAAGCACTATCGTTGCTTCCCAGCATTTGCCTCCTGACTCTGGTCTCTCATCAACCGACACCTGTTGTAAGTGAACTGAAGGAGAAAACAATCCATCCAGATCACATGGAAAAAGCGTCGATACAACATCATCCGCGAGTTGAACTATTCCTTTTTTTCCTCCTTCCCCACCCTCGCGGGCTATTTCAGGCAATAAATGAAACGTTCCACATTTCACTACAATTCTGTAATTGTTTATACACGGCGCTTCTTTTCCTATACAAAGCGGTGCAACATCACTCGTCACTTCTGCTACTGTAACGTATGGAAATATCTTCCTTGCCGCTCCGGTTTCACCAATATCGTAACGACTTACATATCCATTGAGAATGCTGCTTTTCATCAATACTTCTAATGTCTTACTTTGCACATCGGTACAACTTATTCCCACGTTTTCACCCCCATAAATACAATTTATTAGGTCCACGCTTCATGCAATTGAATACCCACTTTCGCTGTTACGCAAAACTATATCCATCGTCTTTTCTGCGAATCTGTTGTATGTTGCAAAAAAGCTTACCGTCTGTAATATCCGATCACCCGCATTTGTTATATTCGCTTGAGCCGATCTATAGTAAATTTCCGGAAGATCGAATGTAAAGCGGCAGCAACCTCCTTCACTAATTTCATAAGGATTATCTATCGTGAAGCTTAAACTCCCCGGAGCTACTGTTTCCGTCGGATATGATGCCGTTGGATACCCCCATAGACGTTCCATCTCGCTCTCGGTTTCATATTCGAGCGTTATTCTCCCTTCGATTGCATACTTGCCTGCACTGTGCTTGCGACAATAACGCCTTCCGTTTAATGTATGAATCGGAAGCACATTGTTTTCGATATCCATCGAGAATTTCTCGATCTTTGCATTTGTTTCGCCGTTCAGCATAAATGTCACAGAATTGGCAGTGCACGGTGAGATATTCCTAAAAAACGGAGGAGACAAAAAACTGGATTCCATAGGTCTTTGCGATATAACCCTCAAACCTAAACCGACATAATCGTCGTTCGCAATACTCAATGTCGCGCCGGAGAATGTACATCCCAGCCAGAGTTGGCTTGACTGATTTTGTGTAATTAGAAGACTGTAACTCGGCAGATACTGTGTCTGCATCGGCGTAAAAACATGTTCATATATACCTTCCGATTGTATATGACTGTCAACACTTCCCTGTAAACCTTTTAGAATCCACGGTATTGCGCCCTCTGGTTTTAGTTGCATCTCTATAGCGCCGCCTGCAGAAACGCGGCCCAATAGCGCGCCTTTACGAGATCTCAACCCATCCGTAACCTCATTATTAAGGTAGCTATTCTCCATCATTATCGTTTCACTAACCAGTTCCTCATAGACAAACTCATCATCCCCTTCATATCCGAATACCGCCTCTTCTTTTATTCCTAAATGACCCAAATAACCGAATGACATATTGTTCTCTCCCATCATTATTTGAATTTCACGCGGCCACTGTAGGAGTCGCGGGCGGCTCCACGGTTTCTTCGATCGGCAACTCGGCGGGCGGGAGGTCGAGGCGGTCGCGGAGCGTGTTGTAGTCGGCGGGCGTCACGAGGCCGCTCTCCATCAGCGTCGCGATGTCGCTCACACTCGCCAGCGCAACCTTGCCCTTGCGCGGCTGCCACACGAAACGCGGGTAGTTCTCCACGCCCGCGAAGTTGAAGTCCACCAACCGCCGGATCACCTGCTCGCCGATCACGGATTCCGCCAGATCGCGCCGCAGGAATGTCACGTAGTCCTCCATCGTCTCCTGATGCACGTTGCCCAGCGCGAGCGATCCGACGCGCCGCCCCTCGTCGCTCGTCAGCGTCTGTCCGAGTATCCCCTTCACGATCTGCCGGTCGTGATACTCCACCGCCGCCTCGAACCCTGCCTCGCCCTGCGACGAAACGAAATCGATCTCCATGTCGTTCGGGATCGTGATCGCCGTGTTGTTCACGATGTCACGCAGCACCCGCTTCAGGTCCTCCTGCCGCGATGCGGGTGTCGTCCCCGCCGGATATTTGCCGATCCGCGTCGGCGCGCCGTACGTTTCGAGGTAAATGTTCCACCACTTCAACAGGAAATCCTTCGACCACCAGTGCTTGTACACCGCCCGCAGGTCGGAGCGCCCCCACGGCCTGCCGTACTCCGGCAGATACGTGTAAACGACGAACTTCCACAGCGGCAGCTTCGCGCGGCGGCCGTTCTCGTCCGTCAGCCACAGGCCGGTGATGTTGCCGAACGGGTCCAGCTCGAAATCGTAGTCGCGCGGGTCTTTCGGCTTAAGCGCAACGATGCGCCAGCGTCCCTCGTCGCGCCCGCTCCCCGGCGCGAACACCATCTCCGTGATGCTGTAGCCGTGCACGAGCGCGTTCATCACCCCGAACACCGACTGCACGACCGAGCCGTTCATGTTTTCAAGCGACCGCCGCACAAAGTCGGCGATCTCGGTGTCGCGCCGCTCCGGGCCGCCGGGCAGCACATCCCAGTCCGCGCTGATCACCGCGAACCGCTTGTAGTTCACCGCCATCCGCACCTGCGCGTCCGTCATCATCCTGTCGTACGCGTCCAGCCCCTTCCGCGCCACAAGATCATCCGGGTTTGAATACTCCGCGAACCCGCCCGGCCCGCGCTGTCGCGCAATGGCAACGTCCACGCCGAGCTCGCCGCCCGCGTCCGCAGGCGGCTTTCCCTCTCCCGCTTCCGCTTTTGCATACACGCTTGAATCCACCGCAACCGCCTGACCAATACCGAATAACTTCGCAATCCGTTCCCTCATTCTCATCTTTCTTTCCTCCTTCTTTCGTCCTTTGTTTTCGTTTTTCAATCCGTATTTATCGGCGTTCTTCTTTCACTCCCCCTTAGTAAGGGGGATAAAAGGGGTTGTGTTTTTCCCTCTATACTCGCTACTGTTGCTATTCCATCCTTCAACGTGACCGCTTGCTGACGCGTGCGGCTTATATTAATGATCGCCGGGGTACGGCCAGCCGAACGGCGACTCCGCCCTACATAGCAAAATGGTTGCTTTTTGTCTTTTGCTATATTCTATATTCTTGCTTTTTGCCTTCTACCCTCGCTACTCGATTCTCGCTACTGTTTTTCTCATGCGGCATCGCGGCGGCGGTACTCTTCCATAATCGCCGCGTCGGCAAGCCGCTCGAATATTCTCTTCACGCGGCGGCTCAGCCCCGACTGGCTCGTCCCGTAATACCACGCGATCTCGCGCGTCGAGTACCCGAGCTGGTGCAGATGCAGAATCACCCGCTCCGCCTCGTCGAGTTGCGCTTCCGCAAGCTCCTCCATGTCTATCAGCCTCACCAGCCGCTCGTCCCAGTCCGGCATCAGCGCCAGCGAGTGATAGAATCCCTCCGACCTCTCGAACAGCGGAAAATTCATATCGAACACCCCCTCTCCTCGTTTTACCTCTTATTTCGATGGGGTACGTTGCAACGTGCCCCTACCAACATTCCGACATAGTCATTCACGCGATCCGCAACTCCTCGATTCGCAAATCGCGGCATGCGTCGCGCGACTCGCGAATCAGCCTCGCCATTCCGCGCAGCGGGTCCGTGCACGTCCGCCTCACAAGCGCCAGCACCGCCGCGTTACGCGTCGATAGCCCCGTCGGTGAACTCTCGAAATCCGAGATCGCGCCCTCCACATCGGTCAGCGCACCCGCAAGCTCCGCCGCCGGAATCGTACCGTGCAGCGCGTGCCGCTCCTCCAGCCGCCTCACCATCTCCGCGCCGACCATATCCCTCATATTCCGGCAAGCCCTAATCCCGGCGTCTTCCTTCGCTCTCATGTTCCTCCTCCTCTCCTTCTTGCTTATCAGCATCTATCGCGGCAGCGGCAGGGATCGGCAACGCGATTTCGGCGGTGCCTGTACCGTCGTTACCTGTCACCAGTCGCCCATGTCGTTCCGCTCCGTGTCCGGCGGCTCGCGCTCGAAATCATTTTCAGGTTGAGCGTCACTCATCGACTCCCGCGATCCCGTCGTTTCGACACCCCGCAGAATCGACTCCAGATCGCGGCCCCGGCGCGTCCCGGCAAGCTGATCGTAATTGTCCGCGTGCCGGAAGTGATCCGCCCCGCGCCTCACCCATTCATAGCCGCAAATATCACCGTTCGCGTCCCGCAACGGCTTGCGCGCCGAATTGCACATCTGCGGCTTAAAAACATCCTCGATCACCGGATGCCTCGGCAGACGCACCTCGCGCATCAGATACGCCGCCGCGGACGCGTCGAGCGATTCCGTCCGTCCCACCGACACCGTCCCGGCCTCGTCGTTCCACGCCGCATCCCCGCGAGCGTCCCGCCGGTAATAGCAGAGATACACCCGGCCCGGAAACCGCCCCGCGAACGCCCGCGCAGAATGCGTGTTCGGCAGCCCGTCGATCACGCACCGCCTCACATCGTAGTTGCGCATAAGCGAATCAAGCTCCGCGAAATCGTTCAATACGCTCGCCCTCAGAACACGCCTCACGCCGTCCCGCCACTCGGACACAACCGCGTGAAGCTCATCGCCCTGATCCACGCCCATCGTGCACGCCACACCCGACGCCGCGAACGAATAGTCGCCGTCGCAGCCGTTCAGCGCCTCCCGCGTCAGCGATGACGCCTTGTCCTCATAAGGAAAACCGATCCGCGAGTTCCAGAAGTCCTGCATGCAGCGCGTGTGCCGGAAATCGTCGAGGATCGCCGCCTGCACCGGCCTCCCCCGCTGCACCACCTGCGAGTAAAGCTGCGAAAGGTGGAACCCCGCAATTCCGCGCCCCGGGTGGTCCGCCGCCCATACTCCCGCCGCCGGGTCCAGCCGCGCGCCGCACTTCCGGCAGCCCAGCCACACGTCGCCGCCCCGCTCGTACAACACCCGCTCCGGCCCTCCGTCCTCCCGGAACGTTTTCTCCGGCTGATTCTCCGTTCCGCAACTCGCGCACCGCATCGTCCAGAACCGCATGTCGGAGCGCTCGAACACCGCGTCGATCCCATAGTCCGCCACCGTCGGCGTGCATGCCTCGCGTTGCAGCGCCAGCTCCGAGTGCGAGAGCCGCTTCAGCGCGAGCTCGTAGTCCAGCTCGGACACCTTGTCGCGCTCGTCGATCATAATCAGGTCCGCCGGCACCGACGCCGTGCTCACCTTCGACTTCATCCCGCGGAAATAGAGCGTCGCGTCCGGCCCGTCGTCCCCACCCGCGAACTGCACGATGTGCACGTTGTCCACTCCTTTCGTGCGCGCGGACAGCCGCGGACTCAGCCGGATGAACGGCTTCACGCGATCATTCACAAAATCCTCCATGTCGCGCGCCGTCGGAAAGAAATACACCGCCCGCCGCACGCGGCCCGTGTCCAGCGCCCACAGCGCATCGAGTATCCCGAACACCGAGCCGCCCATCTGCGCCGCCTTTTCGAGAACGATCTGCTCCGACTCGCACTCGTATATCCCGCGCAGATACTCGTGCCGCTCGAATGAGAATCGCTTACCGTCAACATTGGCGAACCGCGACGCCCACTCCGTTCGCCCCATGCGCCGCACATCCGCATCCCTCGTGCGGAACACGGCGGCGATCCCGCGCGCCGTCTCCGAAAGCCCCTCGCGCAGCACGCGCGACATCGCCGCCGACACGCCCCTAACCCGTTTGCCCGCGTCCGTTCCTGCCATCGTCACCGCTCCACAACATCTTCCATGTTTATTGATTCGAGCTCGGCCTCGATACGCTCCGCGAGCGCCTCCGGCTCCGCTCCCGCGCCCTCATCAGCCACCGCTTGCACGACGCGATCCTTTATCGCCACGAACAAACGCTTCACATCCGCCGGTGTGAGCAGCAGCCGCTTGCGCTCCTCCACCTTGCTCAACTTCTCGATCGCGTCGAACAACTCGCCCGCGAGACTCTGTATCCGCTTACCGTGCGACTCAAGCGCCGAGGAATACTCCTTCGTTTCCGTCTCCGACATCGTTTTACGCGCTTCGTCCAGACGCGAAAGATGCTCGTCCATCAGCGCCTTAATCGCCGCGACAGCCGACCTGAGTTCCTTCAAATGATCCGGCTCCTCCTCATTCGTCATCCGCTTAACCCTCTTGCATATCCCGTTCCCTTTCTTCACCGTCTGCCCATCCGCATCCGTCCCATGCGACTTGTGCATCCCGCAATAATCGCTTCCTTTCAGCGCGTACTGGCCGCACCGCTTCCCGGTCCGCGACGCCGTCGCCGCGCACTGCTTCCGCGCCTCAAAAGTTCTCTCCGGCATTCTCTGTATCTCCTTTTCAGGGGGATTTTCTTTTTCATTTCTATAACTCATCTTCCAAACATCGCAGGCACTTCCAGCCGCCGCTTTGCGGGTCCCGCGCCGCACGCGCATGGTGCGCCTCACGCCCGCACGACACGCAAACCACATGCCCCGGACGCACCCGCTGTTCCGCGGCACTCTTCTCCATCGTCGGCGCCGCCGTCACAGGATCCGCAACCTCCGCCCCACACCACCGGCACACAAAACGCTCCCTGCCACCCTCGCGGGCACCCGTGCCAACCCAGTAATGAACGCAATCCTCAAGTCCCGGCTTCAGCCAAACGCGAGTCCATCCGAATTCCAAATTCCCCCGCGGAACGGACATTCCGCAGTCGGATTCCCGCCGGCGCGCCCCACGCGCTTCTATTTCCGAGGATATGCATGATCCTGACGAACCTTCCATATTGCTATTCATACTTTCGACCTCCGTTTTCCGCGCGAAAACCATGCAGCGGCACGCCGCGAGCAGTGTCAGCGCGCGATATTAAAGAAAAAATGTTTTCCGGACATCCGCGCCGTGCGCGCGGTGTGCTATAATTTAACAATCATCGTTTTCGATGCGCGGGCTCGATTATCCGCCCGCGCCGCCTTGTTGGCGTTTACAACAACAAGGCTACCATTAATGGTAGGTGTTGTCAAGTGAAAAATCAAAAATTATTTTCGGCGCGCCTGAACGGGATAGTAATGGGATTGATAGAAGGCAACGGCAGGGCGGTGACCGCCGAGGCGCTCGGCCTTCAGTCGAACTTCTTTTCGCCGAGCAAATACGGGCCGGAGAAGTTCGCAACAAAGAGCATCGGGCACCTCGATGCGATAGAGGAATACTTCGGAGTGGACCTGCTGAGCGGCTCGGTATCGGCGCTCGCGCGCGAGATAGACCGCGCGGAGGCGGACGAGGCGCTCACACAATTCGACCGCACGGCCATCCTCTCCATCGTGCGCGCGGCTCGCGACCGCTCGGCCGATGTCAGGCGCGGACAAGCGGCAGTCGAAAAAATTAAGAGCTTGAAAAAGAAGTCCAAATGAAGCTTATGCAGGCGGCTTTCACTCCGGCAGATATACGGATATGCGGACCCAGTCGCCCACATATTCAATGTCTTCGCGATAGTATTCCTGCCCGGCAAGAATCCATTCAGCTATTTCCTCTCTCTTCTCCTCGGTAAAACCTTCTATTTGTCTGTTCACCTGCGCACCTCCAGACACAAGCCCTACTGTATTTTTGTGTAGTATCCGTTATTTATGTTAATCGGGGTGTGTGACAAAAAAAGACCGCCGCCCGGTAAACGCGCCACATAAACCGGACGGCGGCCTGTGCCGTGCCCATAGCTGGGCCCGGATTTATCCCATTCCAAGCTCTTGCGGCACGTTTTAACCTATATTTTATTGTTGTCACTTAACAATGCTGTTAAGTGGTTTTTTAATCTCTTGTTTGTTCTCTTTTGAAAAGCCTCCCTCGTTTACCCTATCCGGTATTCCGCTTATTGTTAGCTTCAACATCTCATCACCCACCCAAGCCCCCTTAAAATGCCGCACACTCCGCGCCATGGTGTTGCCTTTCAGCGCCATATCCGCGTTCATCCCGGCGCTCTTGCGCTCACCCACTCACCACAGGCTATAATAACCCACATGGAAGAGATATATTTCGAGGACACCGCGCCACCCGAAACGGGCCGCGTGCGGCCGGGACCGCTCAGTTTCATCGGCGTGGCGGCAGTCGTCGCTCTCGTGCTCTTCGGCGTCAATTTCGCCCTGAAGCATCAGGCGGCCGGCGCCGCCGCTTCCGCAGCAGCCGCCGCGGAGTCGCGCACCGCCACGAAAATCACATATTCGTTCACAGGCAACATCTTCACCGGTTTCGCCCTCGAAAACGTCCGTGTCAAAACACAATCAGGCAGCCGGACTCCGCTCCTAAGAATTGATAAAATAAAACCCAACCTCTCCGCCTCCGGCCTCCTCCAAGGCAGCGCCGTTTTCGACACCATAGTGCTCATCCGGCCGACCGTCACCGCGGAACTCGCTTCCGGCCGCAGCAGCGAATACCGGCGTATCATCAGCGCCGCGTTATCCGGCGGCAACGCCATAAACTGCCGCGAACTCGAAATCAAAGACGGAAAAATATCGATACGGTTCTCCGGCAGGAACAACCGTCCGGACGGCATTACATTTAAAAAGATCAACGGCGGCATATCACGTTCACCCGTCCCCGGCACTCTGGACACCGACTTGTCCGCGTCCCTCGGAGATGCGGCATTTAAAATCCGAGGCAAGCTCGAAACGGGAAGCGCCCCGCAGATCAATCTGACATGGGAAAGCGCCAACCTTTTCGCGGGAGGCCCGCCGCCCGCCACTGCCGCTTTTCAAAGACTCGCACGCCGCTGGGAGCTCGGCGGCAAGATACGCGCAAAAGGCACGCTTACCGGCGACCCGTCGTCGCCCTCCGCAACCGCGCACCTCGACATATCGAACTTCGGCGCGTTCGGACTCGACATCGGCAACGGCGGCGCGGACGCATCCATCGGAAAAGGCGCATTTAAATTCACGGGCGCAGCGGGCGCACTCCGCGGACGGCGCATCTCGGCGGACATGTTTTTGCTTTACAGCAACGCTCCTACGCGCGCCGACGCGAGATTAGCCTTCGCCGGCATCGAAGCGGACGCAATCCTCAGCAACGCCGCTCCGGACCTCCCGAAACTCATCACCGGCCCGGCGGGCGGCACGATACATCTCTCCGGAGAAGGCATCAATCCATACAACCTGAAACTCGACGCCGACGTGATGGTGCTGAACGGCGACGCGTTGTACCCGACTCCAGCTTTCAGCGGCCAGCGCGACGCGTGGGCGCCCGCGGCCTTCGATACTCTTTCATTCAGACTCATCAACGAGCGTCCCCGGCTCACGATCAAGGAAATCCACCTCGCGGGGCCCGACATCGCCGCCTCCGGCACCGTTGCTTTCACCTACGGAAAAGACCACCTCACCGACGATCCGGCCGGCCCGGTCGATTTTGACGCTCACGCAGCATTTTCGAGCGACAACGTCGGCGCCATCGTCGCGCGCAACAAATATATCGGCAACATCATTTCCGGCGCCGCCACCGGCGCGGTTGAGCTTCGCGGCCGATCGAGCAAGCCTCAGACGTACGACGGCGGCTTCTCATTCACCGTTAAAAACGGCGTCCTCGCAAACCCGTACGATCCGGAGAACACCCGCTACCCGCCGGACACAAAGCCTGCCCGCTTCTCGTTCGACTTGCTCACCGGCTACTTTAAAATCGCAAACGGCGCGGCGGGCACTGACGACCTACACCTGCGCGGGCAGGCATTCAACGCGGACATATACGGATACGTCGGATTCGACGGCTCGCTCAAGGCGCGCGCGGAGACCGGCGTCAACCCGGAGATGATACCTTTCATAGAGGCTTTCCTCGATGATTACAAAAAGGTCAAGCCGGAGACGATCAAAGGCATGCCGAAAGTGAAAAACGCGTTCGAAGTTGCGGGCACGATCCGCAGCCCCATGATGAAATGGGATTTGGAAGTGTTCAGAAAATCCGTCGCGGCGCTCGTTAAGAGTTACGACGAGATTCAGTCGGCCAAGAAAGTTGCCGAAGCGCGAAAGAAACGCGCCGCTGCGGCGCCGTCCCGTAAATCCGGGCGCCGGAAACGCTGAGCCTCAGAGTCAGAGCATATCGGAAACCAGTTGCAGAAGCGTCTCGCTGTCGAACGGCTTTTGCAGGAACACGCTCACGCCTTCTTTGATAATCCGGCCCGCTTCGCTTTCGCCGCTGAACCCGGAGCATAAAATTATCTTCAGATGCGGATTGTCTTTACGCAACAGCCGGAACACCTCTTCCCCGCTCATCTCCGGCATCATCATGTCGAGGATCACCACGTCGATGTCCATCTTATGTTTAGAATAGAAGTCGAGGGCATGCAGGGGGCCGGGCGCCGGGATCACGGTTAGGCCGTTCTCACGCAGAATCTCGGCCGTCATATCTAGGAAATCGCAGTCGTCGTCAACAATCAGCACCGTCCCGCTCAGCACCCTCTCGCGCCGTTTCATATCCAGCGCATCTTCCGTCTTCTCCGTCGGTTCCGCCGCCGGCAGAAATATGGTCACCGTCGTCCCTTTTCCCGGCTCGCTTTCGATCCTTATGTCTCCTCCGTGGTTATGCACGATACCCTGCGTAATCGACATCCCGAGGCCGGTTCCTTTTCCTCGCTCCTTAGTCGTGTAAAACGGCGTGAACACCTTCTCGATCTCCTCCGGAGTCATCCCGTGACCAGTGTCCGTAATTGCTATCCGGCAATACCTTCCCGGCTCGACTCCGGTCAGGCTTCCGCACTCGCGCCTTCCCAGTTCGACATCTTCCGAACTGATCGTAAGCGTCCCTCCGTCCGGCATCGCGTCCGCCGCATTTATGCAGACGTTCAGCAGCGCCTGCAGTATCTGGTTCACATCCGCCGAGAGCTGTGTTTCTTCCGTCGCGCAAATCGATTCCATCCTTATTTTCTTGGGCAGGCTCCGGGTCAGGAGATCGATCAACTCGCTTATCAACTGTCCGGCGTCTATCGGCCGTACCTCGAGTTTTTCCTTGCGTGCGAACGTCAGCAGATTCATCGTCAGGTCCTTCGCACGTTTCGCAACCCGCGAAATCCGCTCTATGTGCTCCCGTTTTTTGTCGCCTTCAGGCAACCCCTTCTCAACCAGCTCCGAGGAACCGATTATCACGGCGAGAATGTTGTTGAAGTCGTGCGCTATGCCGCCCGCGAGCAGCCCGATCGCCTCCATCTTCTGCGACTGGTGGAGCTGCTCCATCAATTGTTCCTTTTCCGCCTGCATCCGCTTGAAGTCCGTCATTTCGCGGAATATGCCTTGCACAATCACGCTGTCGCCTATCCTGTGAAGCGTTACCGAGATGTGCGCGGGCATCCGTCTGCCGGACTTCGTCATCAGTTCCAGTTCCCCCACGTCTTCGGGAGGTTTGCGCATCGTTTCCGCGAACATTTTTCGGTGAAATTCTCGGATTTCGGGCGGATGCACTATCGTGAAATGGCTGCCTATGAGCTCATCCCGGCTGTACTCGAACAGCATCTCCGCGCCTTTGTTGCAGTTGATGATCTTTTCAGTCGGGCTGTCTATCCACACTATCGCATCTCGCGCGTTCTCGAACGTCAGCCGGAACCGCTCCTCGCTCTCCTGAAGCTCCCTGTCCCTCTGCTTCCGGGGAGCTATATCGCGACATAGAGAAAGTATCCTTTTCCCTTCTTTCGTTTCCACTATCTTTGCGTTAATCTCCACCGGCGTTATATGGCCGGCTTCGTCTATATAATCGATTTCGAGGCCCCTCACCTCGCCCGTCTTCACACATCGCTCCACTTCGCTTTCGTTCCGTTGTATGTCATACGTCGCTGTCCACTCGATAACCCTGTGCCCCTTTATATCGTCCAACGTTTTCCGCCCTGTCAATCGAACATACTCCGGATTGGCGTCCAACACCCGGCCTTCCCAATCAAGAATCAGATAACCCGTGTTCGTCGTCTCCACAAGCGCCCGATACTTCTCCTCGCTCTCTCTCAATTCATTTTCGATCGCCTTTTTCGCCGTTATGTCGTGCGCGATTCCTTCGACCGCCACAACTTCCCCCGACTCTTCACACACAGGCGTCTCCGTGACCTCCAACAGCTTCCGCCGTCCATCCTTGTGGAACACCTCCACCTCGTACGTCGGCTGCAACTTTCCCGCAAGGCACAACTCCGTGTAACGGTCAACATTCAGATTGACCGGATCGTCCGTCATGTATTCGGAATAATGCTTCATGAACTCCTCTTTCGAGTACCCCAGCATTTCGGTAATCGACGAGCTCAGAAATGTAAAAACGCCCTCCCTGTTGTGCCGGTAAAAGAAATACTCCTTGCCAAGATTCTCGGCCAGCCTCCGGTACCGCTCCTCGCTCTCTCTCAGTTGCCGTTCAGCATTCTTGCGCTCCGATATATCCTTCGTCAGCGCAACAAACCCCACAGGCTTCCCCGATTCGTTCCGAAGAAGCGCCATACTTATCTCTATCGGGAACTCCGAACCGTCTTTCCTCAGGAACACAGACTCCTTGTTCTGCACGCTGCCTTTTTCAATCAATTCCTCAAACACGCTCCGCGCATATTCAAGTTCCGACTCTTTTATAAGCGTGAAACAATTGACCCCGATCAGTTCCGATTTTTTAACGTTTCCGTGCAGCCTCACCGCCGCCTCGTTCACATCGATCAGGTTCGCACTCATGTCCGCCACCGTTATCCCGTCCCCCACCGAATCGAACATCGCCCGCAGTTTCTCCTCCGACTCCCTGAGCGCGCGTTCCGCACGCTTCCGCGCCGATATATCCTTAGCCACTCCGATGAATCCCGTCGGATCGCCCCGCTCATCTCTTATCACTCCAAACGACAGCTCCGCTTCGAATTCCGTCCCGTCCTTCCTCAGAAACACGCATTCCTTGTCGTGAATCCGCCCAGACCTCTTTGCCTCTTCATAACCTTCTCTCAGGCTGTTGCTGTTTTCTTCATGAATCAGGCTGAAAACCGATTTCCCTATCAACTCTTCCTTATTGTCAAACCCGTGCATCAGCACTGTTGCGCTGCTGCAATCGGTTATCGTCCCTTTAAGGGAAATTATCATTATCGCGTCGGGTGAAGAATCAAGTATCGCGTTGAGCTTGTTCAGATGTTCATAACTCATCTTCTGCCGGCCCCGCTTTTACAGCTATAATATTCACTGTGCTTTTTCAATAAATAACTTATAACACAAAAGCCACACTTTTGCACTTTTTGATTTTTTTGAATCTCAATCAATAGTGGAAAAGAAAATGCGATTAGCCGGCAGGAAATCCCGCCTCGCGAAAACATCCGTGTGGCGCAGCGCCCCCGGCTCTCACGGTTATCTGTTATTATTAGCGAATCCGCGCCTCAAACCCGGATGCGCGCCGCGGCACAAACACCTTCACCGCCTTCGCCGCCGCGTCGTAACTCCACGCAGCCTTCCGTCCCGCCGCATCCGTGGCAACCGCTTTCGACTCCGAAACCGGTTTGCCGTCGAGCAACACGATGGACGGCCGTGCAGCGCTCCTGCACACCACGACATACGCACGCTTCGCGGGCATCCCGGCATAGCGCCCCTCGCGCGCGCCCACCGATACCGAAATGCCACCTAAGTTAGGCTGGACATTCGGCTGCACATCTACCTTCGTCAGCGCAAACTCGCCCTTAAGATATCGGTTCGTCGTCCCGTCGTCCTCGTAGATCGAAAACTCCGACGGCTTCGCGCCCGGATAAATATCGAGCGTGAGCGGGTCCACGGGTTTCTCCTCCGTATATTGCATCAGCGGCGCCATCGGAATAATCGCGCCCTCACGCACATACAGCGGAATCCGGTTCAGAGGCGCTTCGGCGGTCACAGTGGCCGGCCCTGCAATCGTCTCGCCCGTCCAGTAGTCGGTCCACGTCCCCGCGGGCAGATAAACCTTCCGCGACGTCGCCTTCTCCTTCGTCACCGGCGCCACAAGCAGCCACGGCCCGTACATATATTCGTTCGCCACCTCGTACGCCTTCCAATCGTCCGGAAATTCGAGCAGCAGCGCACGCATCACCGGCCGCGCGAACCTGTTCATCTCGTAAAACAGCGAGTACAGATACGGCGCCATCCGGTATCGCAGGTTGATGATCTCGCGGTTGTATTTCTCCGCCTCCTCGCCGTACATCCACGGCTCGTGCGTCGCGTCCCCGTGCGCGCGGTAGATCGGGCAGAACGCGCCGAACTGCATCCAACGCACGAAAATCTCCGGCGTCGGTTTTCCTGAGAAGCCGCCCACGTCCGAGTTCCACATCGAAAAACCGGAGAGCGATGTGCCGATGCCGATCGGCACCTGCTCGTTGAACTGGTACCACGACGAACGCACGTCGCCCGACCATACGCCCGTCCCGTACCGCCAGTCACCCGTGAACCCCGACCGGCTCAGGATGAACAGCCGCTCGTCCGGCAGCTCCTTCCGATACATGTCGTACATCGCCTTGTGCATCAGCAGCGCGTAGATGTTGTGCACAGCGTTCCGCCGGTAACCATCGTGATAAACCATCTCGTCCGAGTCCC
The DNA here is from genome assembly GCA_964409645.1 of uncultured bacterium. Lineage (GTDB taxonomy): Bacteria > UBP15 > UBA6099 > UBA6099 > UBA6099 > CAYPEK01. The sequence continues at coordinate 17,067 of CAYPEK010000023.1, forward strand.
ACTCCGGCTCCGTCAGATCCGTCCACCACGCGTCCACACCCGTCGCCCGGATCACCCTCACCTTGCGCCCGAACCAGTCGCGCGTCGCCGGGTTCGTGAAATCGAGCAGCAGCGACTGCCGCTTCCAGTAGCACCCGCCGCACATCAGAAGCTGTTGCCCTTTGTCATCCGTCGTCGCGAGCCGGCCCGACGTCACCTCTTTGTAAGTGAGACTGTTGTCCGAGACGTACGGCTGCACGATCACGATTGTCTTGAACCCGAGGCGGTGCGTCTTCTTCACCCAGTTCAGCGCCCCCGGGAACACTTTCTCGTTCCACTTCAGGTTGCCCATTTCGAGCGTGTCGTCCGGGTTCTGCTGCGTCCAGTAGTTGTCGTAAATCAGCACGTCCGCCGGAATTTTCCGTTCTCGGAAATTCGACACCCGCCACTCGAAGTATTTCTTATCCAAAAAGCAACTCCGGCTCTGCATGTAGCCCGTCGCCCAGCGTGGCGGCATCGGTGTCCGCCCCGTCAGCTTCGAGTATTCATCGAGAATTTTGTATAGCGAGTCCGACGGGAAAACATAAAACCGCAGCGGCCCGCCCGTCGCCGAGTACTTGAACGTCCCCTGCGGCTTGAAATCGAACTGCGCCTTGAACGGGTTTTCGATCAGCAACCCGTAGCCGCGCGGATTCATGAAAAACGGCATCACCATGTACGCCTGCGGATGTATGTTCCAGATGTCCACAACCATGCGGTTGAAATCGAGCCCGATCTTCTTGTCGCCGAGCACACTCGGCCGCTGCTCGCCCATTCCTAAATAGCGGTCGCCCTTTTCCTTGAGAAACGTCAGTCCGTACGAGCCGTCCGGGTTGATTTCAACACCGTCAGCAGCCAGCGCCAACAACGGCTTGCCCGATGCCGACACGACATCGAGCGTAAATGGATCTCTAGTGAACTCCACGCGAACATCGGAGTTGTAAGCCTCCCCGCGCCCCGCGTCGAACACAAATTTACCGTCTTCCAGCGCCCCCGGCAGCGTCATGTACGTTTCGTATCCGGAATTGATCGTCTTTGAGAATACTTCCACACTTACAATCCCGCGTTCGAACGCTCGCAGCACCACCCGCGCGTTCTCGCATTTCAGCTCGACGCTCCGGCCGTCCGCGGACAATCCGGCGGACATCACAGCGCCCACCCCGCCCGCCGAAGCCGCCCCCGGCAGCAGCAAAACAAGAAACGCAATAACCGCAAACGTGATTTGAATAATTCCGCTTCTTCTGATATTCATTCCCGATTCGTCCCCCGTTCTGTCATCCGCCGTGATTCATACCCGATACATTTTATCCGCCCTCCCAAAAAATAAAAACAGACACCCTTAAACCCGATTCCGCTTAATTATTCTTATTCGTTTTTCTGAGTGGTTTAAAAATCCGAGACCTGACTCTTTATCCCCTGTGGTCGTAATTCATTTCCTGTATATCATTTTAAACGGCAGCCCTCAATATCTCGATGTTATTATTAATAATAATATTCCCGATACAACCAATATATAAGGTAAATTAGTTAACAATATCGGGTTACTCTTTGGATATTTATTTCTAATATTATCATATAATTTATTCTTAATAATATGTAAATATATACCTATGGCTACAAATATACTGCTAATGAAAAACATTATCATTTTCTCTATTAACATTCTTTTTCTCTCATTTATTATAATACGTTATTTGCTTCATGTAATGCTGTAACCGATTCCGGACCTGTCAGCAATCTCCCTGTAACCCCTCGGTAAAAAACAAATCTTCTATTGATGGTTCATCAGATATTCTCCCACTTGTTTTGCTCGGCGTCAACCGTCTGATTTTTGGGGTGTCACTTCCATATTTCCAAGAATATTTGTAGGGGCGGCCCTGTGTGGCCGCCCGCGTTACGGCGTGTTTCAATCAGGGCGGCCACACAGGGCCGCCCCTACAGTTGATACGGAGAATCGCATGTGTCCGGATAATATTTATGTGTCACCCTCTAATTTTGCTCCTGTTCATGCCTTTGTTTTTGTCAATCCAAGAGAGCTACCTACCGGTACAGGCACCGCGATACAGCGCGTTGCCAGTCCCCGCCTTTTTACCTTTAGTCGTTTGTTATTTCATTCTTCCACGTGACCGCTTGCTGACACGCGCGGCTCGGATTCGCTTCGCGCATAAAAACGCAATAACCCGGGAGCGCGGGCGTCTCGCCCGCTTATTTAACCTTTTATCCTCAATATGTTTTATGCAAGACGGTATCGCCGGCGGGATCGCCATTCGGCTGGCCGCACCCCGCCAAACAACACATAAAAGACAATATTAAATGTTAGAGTTTTTGCTCATTTTTGTCTCTTTCGTGTAATATATCTATTGTCATTCAGTTCAATATTTCGGCCGGAGGTAACAAAATGTTCGACGACTTGAAAGAAATCGAATCTCTGTACGAACAAGGCGAAATCCCCTCGCCTGAAGACCTGCGCGGCGAATATTTCGTCGTCGTGCCTTGGTTCCCGTGGTTTTCTCTTGAACTTCTTAAACATAGAAAAGATGTCGCCCCGGACGGCACAGGCGACAATGTCATCGAAGGCGGCCTCCGTTTCGGCCATTTCGTCCTTTTAAAGGATTCCGACTCCCTGCTCATAAATTACGATGTGGATGAAAACGTGGAAGTAATGAAACGAGTTGTCGATCGCATCCGCCGCCTGCCCGACGGTCGCCTTGTAGGCCGGCTTTTCTATCGGATATTGGGGCAGGAAGTTCCGCTGCTCTATTTTGAAATGCGGCCAAAATAACAAAACGCTGTTTTTTTATTTGTATTTCAGTCGGCAGACCTTTGCTGAAGCATGTACAGTGACTCGCTGTTCAATCGGCTGTTCCTATAATTAACTGGGCTATCGCTTCCGTAACCACCATACGGAATTAAGGCTTCAAAATCGTGTCCATTCGTTTTTACGGCAATATTGCCGCTTCTTCGCTTTCTGACCGGCTTCTGCTATTAATAGATAGTCTTATTTCATCAATATGACACTTGGCGAGGTTCACAAAGGCGTCCGCAACAGTTTACTGTCCTTATTGTTGGTATCACCGAGAGAGTGCAGTCATTTTGAGGACAACAATTTCGGTGATCCATGCCCTCGTGCGGACACGGTGGATAACTCATCAACGCGTGTAAAGCATGGCGATTTTTCCATTTGAACCCTTCTTTCAAAGCCCGGTTACGCGCTCCTCACACTACGTTTTTGTCACACCTGTTCGGGCAGAACATTGAAAAGATTAAATGAGTGTCAGAAGGGTAAACAACCTATTATATAGTACATGTTTGCTTGACATTTTGTTTTATACTTATACAGCAAATGGCCTTGATCGCAACAAATCAAGCTTTATATCCATAACAACAACCGAATATTCCTCATTCATTCAGGATCATTTTTTGTCAGTCATTTGTGGATAAGTTAGAATTTTGTGGAAATTTTTTCAAGGAGGCACATGCAATGACGTGTCGAGTCCATAATCCCTGACCATCATTTCGGAATGTTTCCACAAAAGTGATATTCTATCATCAATATGGACACGGCCAAATACGAACCGGTGAATAATGAACATATATTTGTACTTGAATTGGTTTATTTAAGAGCAAGCCAACAATAAAGCATATATCTTGCCGTTTAATTCAACTCTATTTCAACTCATTTCGTGAATTTTCAGTCTCTGGGATCGAGCAGATTGCTTGCCGGAATATCAAGCTGACGAAGCGTCTTTCGGACTTCTCCCACAAGCTCATCAACTCCGAACGGCTTGGTGATATAACGCCGGGCTCCGGCAATATAGGAAGATAGTTTCTTGGATATATCCCTGTTAATCGTAACCATTATTACAGGAATACCTCTTGTGGTTTCATCCGACGTGATGGCGCGGCAGACCTCAATTCCATTCATTTGCGGTAATTCTATATCGAGTAAAACCAAATCCGGCCTGTTTGTTTTGGCGGATTCTATGCCGTGCTCTCCATTATTCACAGAGATGGTCCTATACCCGGCCTCCTCAAGCACAGTACACATCAATTCATTCATATCCGCGTCGTCTTCGACCACGAGGATTGTTTTTTCTGTTTTGTCTCCCACGACCGATAGTCCCCCAAAATTCCCGGACACGTCAAAAGCCCGCACAAATCAAGCTACTTTACTCTTTCCCATTTAGACGCAAATTAAACATTTAAACAATAATTATAGCCTGTGATCGTGGTCACATTTTGTCTGTTTTTGTCTATTTTGCGGCTTGTTTGTGCTTCGGCCGGCGGGATTATTTGTATAATTCGCTGTTTGTCAAACACCTCGCCGGAAGGTTTACACCGCCTTAAGGTTCCATTCAACCGCCCGGATATGTTACAGTATTCCGCAACAGGGAGTGGCGACGCTTTGACGGCGCCGGGCAAACGATGGAGGTATTGACGATGCGCAACACAACACGAAAACGCGGATACTTTGCGACGCTGATCGCGGTTGCGGCGGTAGCCGGCGGCCTGATTGCAGCCCGGACGTTCGGCGCGGGCGGCGCGG
>CAYPEK010000023.1:21730-23568 GCA_964409645.1 uncultured bacterium
CGGCGCGGGCGGCGCGGACGCACAGGCACGCGCGGGCGCGGAGATGGTTTCCGGCGGCCGCGCGCTTTGCGCGATCGTCACCCCCGATTCCCCCGGCGAGGTCGAGACACACGCCGCGGAGGAACTGCGCCTCTTCATCGGCAAAATCTCTGGCGCTGAAATGGACATCATCGCCGAGAAGGACGCCGGCGGCAGATGCGGCATCTACGTCGGCGACACGCGGCTCGGCAAGCAGATAGTGCCGGACGACGAGATCGCTCCCCTCGGATCGGACGGTTTCGTGCTACGCGAGCGCGGCGGCAATGTCGCCGTCCGCGGCGGCCATCGCGGAACACTCTACGGTGTTTATGCGATACTCGAAGACCACCTCGGCATCCACTGGCTCGCTCCCGACACCACGATCATCCCGAAACGAGACACAATCGACCTCGCGGGACTCGAAGACACGCAAAAACCGGCGATGGAGTACCGGGAAGTCTATTTCCATGACGCGTTCGACGGCGACTGGGCGGCCCGAAACCGCCTCAACGGCGGCACTCACCGCGTTGACGGCCCCCGCGGCGGCCGCACAAACTACCTCGGCTTCGTCCACACGTTCAACGCCCTGCTTCCAAAGGAAAAATACTTCGCGGAGCACCCCGAGTACTACGCGCTCGTCAGCGGCAAGCGGGTGGACAACACCCAGCCCTGCCTCACAAACCCGGATGTACTTAAGATCGTCACCGACCGCGTCCTCGAACTCGCCGCCTCCACAAACGGCGCGCCCACCATCATCTCAGTCTCGCAGAACGACAACATGATGCCCTGCGAATGCGAGCGATGCCGCGCATCCGACCGCGAGGAAGGCTCCCCCTCCGGCACACTCATCAAATTCGTCAATCAGGTCGCGGACGCCGTCGCGGAGAAATACCCGAACGTCCTCATCGACACGCTCGCCTACCAATACACCGAAAACGTGCCCCGGCACGCCAAACCGAGGTCCAATGTCATAGTCCGGCTCTGCCACATGGCGCCCTCCTGCGACACACATTCGCTCGAACATTGCTACCTCAACGCAAACTATGTCCATAACCTTAAAGCGTGGTCCAGCATCTCCAACCGCCTCTACGTTTGGCACTACGTAACAGACTTCGCCGCCTACCTGCTGCCGCTGCCCGACCTGAACGCGATTAAGCGCGATATGCCGTTCTACGTCAAGCACCACGTGCGCGGGCTGTTCGCGCAGGGCGACGGCGAAAGCCCCGGCGCGGAGTCCGCCGAGATCAAATCGTGGCTCATCGCCAAACTGCTCTGGAACGACAAAGCGGATTTCGAGTCGCTTTACAAGGAATTCATCGACGGCTACTACGGACCCGCCGCGCCCGACATGCTCGAATACTACAATTTGCAGCGGAAGCACGCGCTCTCGAAGAGCGTCCACGCGCACCTCTACGCGCCGCCGGACGGCGGACACCTCAGCCCAGAGCTGCTCGGCAAAATGAACGCGTCGCTCGTGAAAGCGGAGGCGGCCGCCGCGTCGGACCCGCTCGCGGCGGAGCACGTGCGCCGCGCGCGCCTGTGGATGACGTTCACACAACTCGCCGCGCCGCGTCTCTTCACACCCGAAAACGGGTTCCCCAAGATGTCGCCGAACCAGCAACTCACAATGCTTGAGTCCTTCAAGAAAGAAATCGCGCGCGCGAACATCACCCGTCTTCGTGAAGGCAAACCACTCGATGAATATTACAAAAAACTACGGCTCAACATCTACGGCTGGAAAGAGTGAATCACGGTAGATTAGGGCAGAATAGCAAACGGCGAGAAGAAAAAAACAAGGGTACAAAATATTAGGGTATAGT
>CAYPEK010000023.1:23668-46420 GCA_964409645.1 uncultured bacterium
TCTATGCATAGAGGTTCTTTACATACAGGAGAAGTATGACCATGAAAATCAATAAAGATTTTGTCGCTGCCTCCGCCACGCCACTTGTATTGGCCATCCTTAGCGAAGGAGAAAGCTACGGTTATGCGATTATTAAGCGGGTAAGTGAACTCTCGAAAGGCGAGCTTCAGTGGACAGACGGGATGCTCTATCCTCTTCTGCATCGTCTGGAGCGCAACGGATATGTCAGGGCGACATGGGGCAAGTCCGAAACCGGACGCCGAAGGAAATACTACCGCCTGACGGATCTAGGGATGAAACAGCTCGAAAAACAACAGCAGCAGTGGCAGGTTATCGACTCAACGTTACGCGGCATCTGGTTTGTCGGTCCGGATGCCGCACTACAAAGCATATAACCCGGTTTTTGCGAGAAAATCCGAGGAACAGACGAAAGAGCAATCTGCCGCGATGAACCACCGATTCAAACTCTGCCACACACGCAATGTTCTCCAGCTCTCACGCGCATCGGTGAAAAAAAGCGAGCTGGTTTCATACTTATAAGGAGACACTTAATGGAGCCAAAACAGACACTGGAAGAACGCATCTTGGAATGGCGGACCTATGTCAGCCGTCGGAATACCGTCAAATCCAGCGATGTTGATGAACTTGAGGATCATCTTCGAACTCAGGTGGAAGTTCTCGAAAAAGCAGGCCTCAATGACGACGAGGCTTTCCTTGTTGCAGTGAAACGGATAGGCGACCTCGACTCTATATCGCAGGAGTTTGCGCGCGAGTACCCTGAGCGACTCTGGAAGCAGCTCGTCGTATCGCCGGGCACAAACGATTCGTCTTCTGATATGAAGAGAGAAGCAACAGCGGCAATCGTATTGGCAATCATAGCAAGCATTGCGATTAAACTGCCTGAGCTTTTCGGAATAAAAATTCACGGCTCCGAGGCCGACGTCTCATTTTACACCCGCAATTTTAGCCTTTTCGTGCTTCCGCTTCTCGCCGGTTATTTCGCATGGAGACGCAATCTCAATCAGGTGGATCGCTATTGGCTGGCCGTTCCGTTCATCGCAGCCGCGCTTGTCGTTAATGTCATGCCTTTTAAACATGGAGGTCATACCGATGTACTGGCCGCACTTCACCTCCCTATAGCTTTGTGGCTGGCCGTCGGCTTCGGCTATATCCGCGGTTGTTGGCGCGACCATGGCCAGCGAATGAACTTTGTTCGCTTCTCCGGCGAATGGTTCATCTACTATACCCTCATCGCATTAGGTGGCGGAGTGTTGATGATGTTCACCCAGTTTATCTTCGAATCCATCGGTATCCGCGCCGACAGATTCATTTCCGAATGGGTGCTGCCATGCGGAGTCGTTGGCGCGGTCATTATAAGCGCTTGGCTTGTTGAGGCTAAACAAAGTGTTATCGAGAACATGGCGCCTGTGCTTACACAACTTTTCACACCTTTGTTCACAGTGGTGCTTATCATTTTCATCGCGACTATGATCTGGACCGGTAGCGGAATCAATGTTGAGCGTGAAGTGCTTATAGGCTTCGACTTGCTTCTCGTGCTCGTCATTGGGCAACTCATTTATTCGATCTCAGCGCGAGATCATCAGGCTCCTCCCGGTCTGTTCGACAAGCTGCAACTCCTGTTGGTATCCTGCGCTTTCGTTGTTGACATGCTCGCTCTCTGGGCCATCGCGGCGCGCATTTCCGAGTTCGGCTTAACCCCTAACAAAGTAGCGGCTTTGGGAGAGAATATCATTCTGCTCGTGAACCTTGGCTATTCGGCAGTGCTGTATTCAAAATTCCTGATAGGCCGGGCATCGTTCGCCCCGCTTGAGCGCTGGCAAACGTCTTATCTTCCGGTGTATGCCGTCTGGGCATGGGTTGTAGTTATCGTTTTTCCGATCATATTCGGTTATCAATAAACCCGAATTCGCTGTCAGGATACAGGTAGCAATGATCCGGAAAGAGTGAAATGCTCGGCGGAAGGTGGCGGTTGAAGGTGAAACAAATAAAAACGCCCCACGAACGGGGGCGTTTTCGTACATCCGTTTTTGGTTAAATGCGTAGCGATATTATATCTGTATGTTTACGTTCAGCGCCATTCCGAGGCTCTGCATCATCTGAAGCTCCATCTGCTGCATCTGCTGGAGCATCTTCATGACGACCTCTCCCTGAACCTGCTGCTGGCTGAGCGCCTGCGCCAACGCCGCAGTTTGCAGTGTCGAATCGACTCCTGATATCTCACTCATAGCGCACCCCTTGCCGCCTCCGGGGCTTCGCTTCAGCCGCCCGACGAGGCAAAAATACACTTCTTTCCGAATATCGGCATGTTTTAGGAAAACTTTAGGCGATGTTGAAATTATTTTTCGCGGCCTGCTGTGCGCGGTCGGCGTCAGTTTGCTGTTTCCCGTCTTTCGGGGCGATTTTCCGCAGGTAGTTCTCCGCGATGGGCGACCCGATCCGCTCGAGCGACCACTCGATCTGACGCCGGAGCACGGGGATGTCTTTCTTGTGGAGCTGGATGAGCGGCATCGCGGCGATCCGCGCCCGGAGTCCGCCGAGCGCCATCACTGCCTCCGACACCACTCGCCGGTCGGAGTCCTCGAGCGCCTGAACAAGCGCCCACACACCCGCCTTGCCGCCCGCCTCGCCGATCGCCCGAACCGCGTGCAGCCGCACATATACGTTCTGCGAATGCCGCGCGCGCAACAGCAGCTCTTCCATCGGCAGTGACGCCGCCTTCTTCGGGGCGGCAGTTCCGGACGCCTTCCGCGCGCCCGGCGCAGGCTGCGTCACCGTGTTCTTCTTCGCGGGCTTCTTGCGTTCCTCGCGCGCGAGCGATTTCAGGTGTTCGTACGCCGCCGTCACCTTCTTGAACGCCTCCGCCGCCACCGGATCGCCGGGGTGCAGATCGGGGTGCAGCGCTGCCGCCTTGCGCCGGAACGCCGCCTTGATATCCTGCGCGCTCGCGCCGCCCTTGATCCCGAGGACCGCGCGGCTCGTCTCTGTCCTGTCCTGCTGCGTCAAGCGACCACCATCTCGTTGAGATAAACGTTCATCGATTCGATCGCGCGGCGTATCTGCGTGATGTCGTCGCTCCGCAGCGCCGTCTCGATGTACTCGGCGAGTTCGCGCACCTCGTCCGCGCTTTCCTCAGCCGCGGCCGGGTCCGCTTCCGCCCGGCTCCTGATGCGGCTCAGCAACAGCCGCGCCTGTCTGATGAGCTGCTGTTTCGTCAGGAAGAGGTCGTCCTCGTCGCGATGCGCCACCGCCTCCTGAATCAGCCGCTCTATATCCTCGTCGCGGATCTTCTCCGCCGAATTTATCTCGATCTCGCTGCACACGCCCGTCTTCTCGTCGCGCGCCTTCACGTGTACGATCCCGTTCACGTCGATGTCGAAAATCACCTCGATGCGCGGGATGCCGCGCGGCGCCGGCTCGATGCCTTCGAGACTGAACTTGCCGAGCGAATAGTTGCGGCTCGCCTGCGCGCGCTCGCCCTGCAGCACGTGCACCTCCACCGACGTCTGGCCGTCCGTCACCGTCGTGAAAATGCGGCTCTTCGACGTCGGAATGCAGCAGTTCCGCTCGATGACCGGCGCGAACACGTCGTTCTCGTTCTCGATACCGAGCGTCAGCGGCGTGATGTCCACCAGCACAAGCCCCTTCACGCTGCCCTTCATGATGCCCGCCTGAATCGCCGCGCCCGCCGCGACGCATTCGTCCGGGTTCGTGTTCTTCATCACGCGGTTGCCGAATCTCAACTCGAGCATCCGCTGCACCGCCGGGATTCGCGTCGAGCCACCAACCAGCACCACCGCGTCGATCCCGTCCGCGGCCATCCCCGCGTCCTCGAGCGCCGCGTCAACGAGGCCCGTGATCTCATCCATGTAGCCCGCGATCAGACCCTCGAACGTGTTGCGCGTCACCGACATTTCGAGATGCTTCGGCCCACTTTCGTCAGCCGAGATGAACGGCAGGTTCACCACCGCCGTCGCCGCCTCCGAAAGCTCCTTCTTCGCCTGCTCCGCCGCATCCTTCACCTTCTGCAGCGCCATGCGGTCCTGCCGCAGGTCGATCCCGCTCCGCTCGTAGTATTCCTTGCAGATATATTGCACGAGTTCCGCGTCGAAATCGTCGCCGCCGAGCCTGTTGTTGCCCCGCGTAGCCACAACCTCGTACACCTCGCCCGAGATGTCCAGAATCGAAACGTCGAACGTGCCGCCGCCGAGGTCGAACACAAGAATGACGCCCTCTTTGCTTTTCGGCAACCCGTACGCAAGCGCCGCCGCCGTCGGCTCGTTGATCAGCCGCAGCACTTCGAGGCCCGCGATCTCGCCCGCGCGCTTCACCGCCTGCCGCTGCCCGTCGTTGAAATACGCCGGCACCGTGATGATCGCCTGCTGCACCGGCTCGTCCAGAAATTCCTCCGCGCACTCCTTCAGCTTGCCGATCACTATCGACGCGATCTGCACCGCGTTGAAGTCCTGCGCGTCTATGTTGAGCTTGAAATCCGTGCCGAGTTTCCGCTTCACGGACGCCACCGTGCGCTCGTAGTTAAGCACCGCCTGATTTTTCGCCGCGGTGCCGACCAGCAACTCGCCCTCCCTGCCGAACGCCACCACGGACGGCGTCAGCCGCTCCCCGCGCTGGTTGTGGATCACCACCGGCTCGGCGCCTTCGAGCACGCAAATCACCGAGTTAGTCGTCCCGAAATCTATTCCGACAGCCCTGCTCATTTGGCCTCCTCGCGGGCTCTTGCGGCAAGCTAAAAAACACGCCGCCAACACCTAACCATGGGCATTCGCTTTAAAATGCAATCGAACGCCCGTATTTGGCAGCCCTGCGTATAGTTAACTATACTACAAACGCAACCCCTTTTGTAAAGTTTATGAGAAAAAATTGTACAGAGAGCTATTTTTATTTGTCCGCCGATTTACGCGTTGGCTTGAGTTTGACTCCCGGACGACTATCGAACGAACGGAAGTCCTATTAGCAATTCTTTTTAGGATGGAATTTTGCTCGACCGGCTGCACTCCGCCGACACGTTTTCGCTACTGCGGCCTTGCCCATAATTTGGCGCTAAACCAAGAGTGACTTTTGGCCGCGTAATGACATTGTTTTCATCTCATGCACAAAAAAACGTTGTGTATTCCACACGACGAAATACCGTGAATTTCCCTCTGCGGCATAACAAGGTATATATAATACCGTTGCTAAAGATATAAACACATCGTGTCGATAATAACTACATACATCGTGTGTTCATTTTTGCGTTATCGTAATGATAATCGGGGGGAAGGATTCCCGCGGTATGAGCATTATTACCAACACGGCGGCCATGCTGGCCCTCAACGCGGGGCGGCTTTGCCGCCTCTCCATCGCCACCGCGTCCGGTCGCCTCTCCTCCGGCCTCCGCATCAACAGCGGCGCGGACGACCCCTCCGGTCTTGGCATATCGTCTGTCTTCAAATCGCAACTCCGCGGTTACAACGTCGCCACCGCGAACTGTCAGGACGGCATCGCAATGCTCGACACGATGGACAGCTCCCTTGCAACCATCCAGAGCATTCTTCTGCGGATGCGCAACCTCGCCGTCAGGGCCGCAAACGACGCGACGCTGACGAGCGACGACATGTCACGGATCGACGACGAGATGCAGTCGCTCAAGAGCAATGTCACAACAGCTGCCGAAGCGTGCACTTACAACACAAAGTATCTTCTCACCGGCGGTTTGGCACCGGGAGTTTATAACATTATCTTCACCTCAAACCGGGACGGCAATAATGATATTTTTTCAATGAACAGCGACGGAACGAACCCGGTCAACCTCACAAGCAGCGCCGGCTCCGACCTTGAAGCTTCATTATCACCGGACGGCTCGAAAATCATATTTTCTACAAACAGAGACGGTAATTACGAGATATATGTGATGGACAGCGACGGATCAAATCAGACAAGACTGACAAACAGCGCTACTTATGACATCAGTCCCGCATGGTCGCCCGACGGGTCTAAAATTGCGTTTTCTACAAACAGAGACGGTAATTACGAGATATATGTGATGGACAGCGACGGATCAAACCTTGTCAGGCTTACCAATGATGCTTCCTCCGATGGAACTCCGGTATGGTCGCCCGACGGCTCGAAAATTGCGTTCTCTACAAACAGAGACGGAAACACTGAGATATACGTAATGAACAGCGACGGGTCAAATCCTGTCAGGCTTACCAATGCCGTTGGAGCAGATACTCGCCCCGCATGGTCGCCGGACGGTACAAAAATCGCTTTTCAGTCAAGTCGGGACGGAGATGGTGAAATATTTGTAATGAACAGCGACGGCTCAAATCAAATCAATCTTACTGCTAATAACCTTATCTCTGATGAGGGGCCTAAATGGTCACCAGATGGGTCAACAATTATTTTCGTTACAAATAGAGACGGAAATAGCGAAGTTTATTCGATGAATATAGACGGGACAAATCAGACAAACATTTCGAACAACCCATCTTGGGACGCATACTATTCAACTGGCAATATCACATCCATTCAGGATATACAAGTCGGGCCGGACAACGGGGATGATTACAAACTGGAAGTTACTTTTTTTGATGCGCGGGCGACAGCGATCGGGATAAGCGGGGTAAGCGCGGCTTCTGCATCCGTCGCGCAGGTTGCCATCGGTAATATCGACAGTGCGATGGCAAAGATATCCGAATACAGAGCTTACGAAGGAACGCTGAGAAAACGTCTCGAAAGCATCATTGCCGGCAACAGCCTGACCTCGATAAACATGAACGCGGCGAACAGCCGTCTTGAGGATGCTGACATAGCTTCGGAAGCAGTGGCGCTTGCTAAAGTGCAAATACTACAGACAACAAATGCGGACGCACTCGTCAGTTCCGGGGAGATTTCGAAAGCGGTACTGAATCTGATCGAGGAGCAGGATAAGGCTGTGATTATTTAAACACATAGAGCAGGAAGAAAAACAGTAGGTAGTAGAATGGTAGAATAGTCGCTTGGGTAAAGCAAGAATAATAGAATACAGCAATATGCATCTTCCGCCGCGCATTTCATCCGCTCTGAATCATTGCGACCCAAATCCCAGTGGCGGATTTGGGTTGAAGGCGACAATGACTTGTCGCACTCCAAGGTGCTTCGCACAAAATTCCAATTGCTGCTTATAAGTAAGCCGCCCCCGAACTAAGTTCGGGGGCGGACTTGTCGCTTTATTCTCTCATCGCAAATACTTATTCGATGATCGGGCAGACGGGCGGGCCGGGATTCCAGTTGTAAAGGAATCTCAACGCGCCATCCGTCTTCGGCCCAAGTGAGGTATATACAAACACGTACGGATTTGACATGTCCCCCAGCGGGCATTTAGCATAATGGTTCGTTGTATCCGTGTAGTCGATGCAGTTACCCAACACATACTCGTGATATGCATCCGTTTTCACGGGAGTGCCCGCGGGCGGAGTCGGCCCCGGCGAAGTTGCGTCAAACATGTACAGATTCATGTCGCCGACCGAAAAGCACTGCCCCACAACATCCGTGTACATTGAGATGCACGGGAACCACATTGTATTCGTGCTGTCCAGACTCGTTGTGACAGAATTCCCGTCGTTCATCCAGTAACCCGACCATGCCTGCCCCGAAGAACATCCTCCGGTACACGGATAGATAAAATTATTGTCCAATTCAGTTTCAGTATAAGCGCTGAAAAAATTACTTCTGACGCCATAGTTTAAACCTGTGCCATCCACATTTATCTCCACGATACTGAAGCCCGGATTGTCCCATCCGTCCGCCCAGTTCATCACCATTATCTTGTTGCAGTCCGGACTCCATTTCGGATAGAATAGATGATCATTCCTGTCCGAAGGCAGAGTCCACAAATCAACCACTTTCTTCACATAGCACAACTCCTCATGATAGACGCCATTGCTGTCGATACAGTTCGGATGCGATCCGTCATCGTAATATGCATATATCTCCATCGGGGTGCCGGCGCCATGCGAATAATCGTATGCTTCCGCAAGCAGCACGTTTCTGTTCATCGGTTCTATGCAGTTTGAATCGGACATATCCGCCGAATGGATCCATAAAGACGACGACCCCGAACTCATCCTGTATCCGGCCGTAATCAATTCCGCTTGCGTCAGGTCCTGCGTTGCTCCGTCAGCCTCCACATAGTAAAGCCTGAAGTTTGAAACAGGAGCCTCATTAAGGCTGATCCCGACAAGCGTATCGTCGCTATTCCATGAAAGCCCCGATATCTGCCTTACCTTCATCGCATCGTTGGTTATAACTCTCGCGGGCCCCCACGTGAGCGTGCCGGATGCGAAACTATCGATCACGTAAACATTCCATCCGTCGCAAGTGTTGGTCGCTCCGCACGTGCCGCCGCCGTTTGCCTTCATCGCTATGAACGCCACCTTAGTTCCATCGTGGCTCCATGTCGGATACAACACCGTCGCGCCGTCATCGGGGACAAACTCCTTCCGCCCGAGAACATATCCGCTCGTGAACGTCACCGTGTTGCTGTTCAGCGCTCCGACAGTCACAAACATATTGTAAGTCCCGCACGTAACACCAGCCGGCACCGTAACAGTCAGTTGTGTCGAGGAGCATGTCGAGGCCGCCTGAGTGATCGTACCGAAAGTCACAACATTATTCGCACAGGTTGTGCTGAAATTGGCGCCGGTGATCGTGATTGTCTGCCCGGGGATCGCCGCCGCCGGTGAATAGCTGTATATGGCCGGGGCCGGCGAAGCCACCGTGTAAGCGAACGAATTAGACACTTGGTTGTCAATCGTCACCGTGATCGTGCCGGAAACCGCTCCGGACGGAAGCGTGACAACCAGATTGCCCGCCGTTGCTGTCGTTACAGTCGCGGGCGCTGAGACCACCGGGCTCGTCCCGTTAAACATCACCGTGTTCCGCCACCACACGGGATCGAAATTCGTTCCCGTGATCGTCACCGTTGTGCCGGCCGTGCTGACACCGGTTATGTTCGGCCGCGTGAAAAGCGTGTACGGCGCTATGGTAATGTCCGATGGCGTTGTTCCCAT
The DNA here is from genome assembly GCA_964409645.1 of uncultured bacterium. Classification (GTDB taxonomy): domain Bacteria; phylum UBP15; class UBA6099; order UBA6099; family UBA6099; genus CAYPEK01. The sequence goes on from CAYPEK010000023.1 coordinate 32,737, forward strand.
CCCCGACAAAGTGGTGGCAACCGAATCGGACGTCGTGTCGATAACCGAAACCGTGCCGCCGCCCGCGTTTGTCACATATACCTTCTTCCCGTTCGGCGTGACATCGAGCCCGTCAGGCGAGAGGAACCCGCTGATGGTCGATGTGGCGAACGATGTGCCTGTCGTGGGAATGCTGATCACTGAAACAGTGTTCCCGCCTTGGTTGCTCACGTAGGCCTTGGTGCTGTCCGGAAGGACGGTGATCCTGCGCGGCTTGTCGCCTACCGCGAGCGTCTTGAGAACATTGTTCGTTGCAATGTTGATCACGCTCACACTGTCGTCGAACTTGTTCGCCACGAATGCATACCTGCCGTCGGGCGTGATCGTAATATACTGCGGCTCAACACCGACAAATATCGGATTTCCAGTGACCGCGTTCGAATTTGTGTTTATCGTGATGACATTGTTCGAATTCGCGCACGTGACATAAGCGAGTTTACCGCTCGGAACCACATCTATTCCCGTCGGCCCGTCGCATGTCGTGAACGGATCAGCCGTCGCCACATTGATAGTTGTCGTTACGGTGCCCGATGCCACATTGATTACTGAAACTGTATCCGAAGCCCGGTTGGTGGCATACGCATAGCTGCCCTCGGTTCCTCCAACCGGCGCAAACAGAGGCGCAACCGAGATATCCGCCGGATATGTCCCGACGGCGATATTTGAAGCAAAAGCCTTGGTGGTAGCATTGATGAGCGAAACATTGTTGGAGGCCGAGTTGGCGATCAGCACCCAAGCGCCGTCCGCCGTGAACTCTCCGCTGACCGGGTCGGTTCCCGTTGTCGCGGGGGATGCCGAATCCAGCGTGTTCGTTGTAGTGTTCAGAATCTTAGCGTTGTCCGCGCCGGGATCGGGTATATATGCCAGTTTGTCCGGTTCTATTTTAACAGCACACGCGGGCGAATTCACCGTGCTCGTTGCGAAATAAGTAGTGATGGTGACATCACCCGAAGTTGCCCCCGAGGGAACCTGCAGTTGCAACGCATTAACTAAATTAGCGGACAAAGTACTCGTGGATGCGCCGGAAAAGTTGACCGTGTTGTTACCGTTAATCTGGCTAAAATTCCTTCCACCGATGGATATCGTGTCGCCCACCTGAACTTGCCTTGGAGTTATGAGAGAACAAACAGGCGGATTTATTTGCAACGGTTTATCATCATTTGTCATATTTCCGCCGCTGTCGTAAACAAAAACGGAAATAATCCCTATCCCATTGAAATCAGGAGGATAAGCCGGGTTCGGATAATCTTTATTTGCATCTATAGGAACAACAACATTGGTGAACAACCCGTCAGATGATAATGTGAAACTTGGCGAGTTAATCCCCCCCGTGGGAATAGTCCCCAGAGGCAGAGATGTATCCGGATCCCCGCCGAATCTAATCATTGGCGAAGTCAGCCCCGAAAAACCACCGCCATAAATACTGATAGTCTGGCCGTAATCCGCAGATGTTGACGAATATCCGTCTATCCAGAGAGTTCCGAACGCCACCGCCCAAATATAATGAGAAAAATGCGTTATGCCTGCATACGCGCTCTTTCCATCCGCCAATACTCTCGCCGTGAGACCTATGTTGGAGAAACTTTCCGCGGGAGGATTTTGTGTATCGTCGAAAAATAATACGGGAATATTTTTGAACGGGGTTTGGCTTGTTTTTAATCCTGCAAAAATGTAAGCCGTTTTGCTGAAAGTCAGTCCGTCCGGTTCAAAATCGATACTTGCTAGGTCTATATAATTATCAGGTATCGCCGCCGGAAGGTCCTTGTGCAATACGGGCTTCACCGTGATCGTCGTATCCGCCGAGAGTGCGGCCGCGGGGATTACAACGTACGGAATAAATGGCGTGGGATTCACTGTGAAAACGGGCGCCTCCTCGGAAACCTCGCCCGATACCTCGACGGTGACCGGGCCGGTTGTTGCGCCGGCGGTTGCGTAAACTCTCCCGCCGCTTGCTTTTGTGACGAGCGCCGAGCCGGGCTGCGGGATGGGCACGATCGCGACCAGCTCTGTCGTGCCGCTCGCCGAAACCACCTCGGCCTGCATCCCGTTGAACTTGACGATGTTGTTTGCCGCGACGGGATCGAAGTTGCTCCCGGTGATGGTGACGTATGTCTCGACCGGTCCGGTGTCCGGCGAGATAGAGAGTATCTTCGGCTTGCCCATAACCGTGATGAGCGCTTCGTTGCTCTCGATGAGAAATTTATCCGCTTTGAGCGTGGAAGTACCCGATTCGAGGCCGGTGAACACACCAGTGGCCGAGATCGAGCCGACGGCGGCGTTCGAAAGCGTGTATGTCGCCACTGAGGTGAGATCGAGCGTCGTGTCGTCCGCGAACGTGCCGGTGACGGTGAACTGGGCGGATTCGCCCTTCTTGAGTTCGAGCGATTCGGGGGCGAGCGCAAGTTCGCACAGGCCGCCCCGCCGCGCATGAGCGAGCGCCTCCGTGAGCAGCGGATACACTACCGCCTGCCCCGCCTGTCCGATCAGGAAATCGTCCATCTTTCTTCCGCCGTACCAGCCGTCGGAGTGCTGGATGGCCTCCTCGATGTCGCGGGTGACCTTCATCAGAATGCCGCCCTCCCGGTCCTTATGCCAATCCTTTTTGCGGAAGTCGATCCCTTTGAGCCTGTCAAGGGCGTCCTGAAGCGGCCTGACAAGCTTCTTCCTGTTGAGTTCACCGTTGAAGTGCGGGTTCGGCCGGAACTCGCTCTCGTCGAGCGCGTTGATAGCGTCGATGACGGCGATGAGCTGCGCGATGAGCGCCGACCGACAGATGTCCGGCTCGGGCGGCGGGCAGTTCTTTTTGCAGTGTTTGTGACGGCGGCAGAGGTAAGTGGTCCACACGCGGCTGCACGGGTGCCCCGCACGGTCCGGCGCGCAGACTTCGAACTTGTGCGGCCCCTCCGAAAGTGGCGTGCGGGCGAACCTGATTTTCCCTGCCGCGGCGTCCACTTCGGCCGGCAAAGGCTCGCCGTCGTCTATACTGACGAATGTGCTCTCTGTGTCGATACCGGCGCCCGCGTCGGCGAACCGCGCTGTCAGCACAACGCCCTCTTCGTCCGTTTCGGCGTCGCTATCGACTGAAAGTATCTCGACCTCGGGCGGCTTGTTATCGACGAGAATGCCGACAGAAAGCGAACGGCCCGTTTTGGCCGGGATATCCGGATATGCGAGAGTTTCGGCCGCGACTCTGAGCGAGTGGCGTCCGTCGGCGAGGAGCAAAGTATCGAGCGGAATGGTCGCGCCGCCGATCCGCGACGGCGTGTCGAGTTCGAGCGAGGCCGCCGCCGCGCCGTCGATCTCGACCGTGAGGCGGCCGATCCGCACGTTGGACGAAATGTAGCGCACCTCGACGCCGAACGAGCCCTGCGCGAGCGCGCCCGCGCCCGGCGTGACTATCTGCACCGAGGGCGGGATATACGACGGGAGCACGCTGCCGAGGAGTTCGGTCATTGCCGTTTCCTCCGAAGTCAGTTCCTCCGGCGCGTTGGGTTGCTGATCGGCCACTATTTCGCCCCACCTGCCCGGAATCGCCGCCGCGAGATCGGGAGCCTCGGACTGCGTCGCAACCGTTTCCACCTCCGGCTGCATGTCGAGCGTCGAATCATCCACCGCAGCGGGCGGGTTATACGTTACTATCATCGTCTTGGGCGGCATCGCGTTTCCGGCGTTGTCCTCCGCCGTGAAAACGATCACGTTCATGCCCGGCTCGAACTCCGCCGGGAATTCGAAACTGCCGGTCCCCGGCGACCGCGCACTGATTGTGTCTCCGTTCACCGAAGCTTCGATGGATGAAACGTCGAGACCGGCGCCGCCGGAATTGTCCTCGATGCGAGCCGTGATCACGCGCGGCGCAACGGAGAAATTCGAGTCCGCCCTCGGTTCTGTCGTCAGCAGAACCGGCGCTCCGGTATCGAGCGTCACATTGATGGCGGTACGCTCCGTCCTGCCGCCGAGCGCGGCGACAGCCGTGATCGCATTTTTTCCTTCTTCGAGCGTCACGGGCGCGCTGAACATGCCGGAGTCGTCCGCCGCGGCGTCCGCTCCGTTTACTTTCACCGTCGCGCCCGATGCCGTCATTCCCGTTATGTACATCGATCCGTTGTTTGTCAGCGTCCCGTCGGCCGGATCGATTATTTCGATAAAGAGTTCCGCTTCCTGCGTGATTGCGTTTTGGCAAATAGCGCCGCACGTGCCGGGATTCAGGCATGTGTCCACCGTCCCGGTATCGCCGTCGTCGCAGTCCGCGTCGTCCTCGCATTCAACGGAGCAAGCGGAATGGGAACATGCGGCTTTACATGTTCCCTCCGCTTCGCAAATATCGGTTGTGATAGAATTATCGTCGTCGCAGTCCGAATCCGCGCTGCATGCAATTATACATGCGGCATGTTCGCAGATCGCATCCGGCGTGCCCGGATTCTTGCACGAGTCCAACGTCGTATCATCGCCGTCGTCGCAATCCGCCGCCTTCGCGCATACCGTTTCGTGATGTTCGCATTCGGAATTACACGTGCCGTTGTCAACGCATACGTCTTCGGTTGCCGCGTCCCCGTCATCGCAGTCCGTGTCCTCGTGGCACGCCACCGCACATGCCGCGTGCCGGCACTCCGCGGCCGCCGTCCCGGCGTTGGCGCACGAGTCCGTCGTTGTCGCGTCCTCGTCGTCACAGTCCGCCGCGCTATTGCACACAACCATCGTATGCGTACACGCCGCCGAGGTCGTCCCGCCGTTCACACAGGCGTCCACCGTCTTCTCATCCAAGTCCGCGCAATCCTCCGACGTGTTGCACGCGATCGCCGTATGCATACACGCCGCGGCCGCCGTTCCCGCGCCCGCGCAAGCATCCAGCGTCAGGTCATTGCCGTCGTCACAGTCCGCCGGCGTCCCGCACGCTACCGTAATATGCCCGCAACTCGCGTTGCACGCGCCGGGATTATTGCATGTATCCAGCGTCAGGTCGTTGCCGTCGTCACAGTCGGACACCGACCCGCACGCAACCACACACTCGGTATGTTCGCACGCCGCGGCCGCCGTTCCCGCGCTCATGCACACGTCCGTAGTAAGCGCGTTCTTGTCGTCGCATTCGCCGTCCGAAAAACATTCGACACTCGTGTGTTCGCATTCCGCTGCATCGGTGCCGCCACCGATGCATGTATCCAGCGTCCGGCTGTCGTTATCGTTGCAGTCGCTCGCGTAATTGCATGCGATCGCCGTATGCACGCACTTCACGTCGTCGGCGTCCGTTGCGTCGCATGCGTCCAGCGTCAGCGCGTTGTTATCGTTGCAGTCCGTATCCGACATGCACTCCGCGCGCTTATGCGTGCAGCTCGCGGCCGCCGTTCCCGGACTCACGCACCGGTCCGCCGTCCACTCATCGTTGTCGTCGCAGTCCGTGTCGTCCTCGCACGCTGCGGGTGTGTTGTCAATCGTCACCGTAACGCTGTCCGACGAACAGTGCCCGCTGTGGTCGTCCGCGCCGCACGCCTCGACCCTCAGGTCGAGAGAGCCGTTCGGGTAGTCAGTCGTATCGAGACTGAACGTGTACGTCCCGCTCCGCCGGCCCGGACTTACGCTCTCCACCTCCGCGCCGCCGGCAAACAGCGCCAACGAGTGCAGTTGCCCGCTGTCAACCGAATACGAGGCAGCCACCTGCGCCGTCCCCGACAACCTCGCCCCTGACGCCGGAGCCGTTACGTCCACATCCGGCAAATGATCCCGTTCGGCGAACAATAACCCTCCGAACACCATCGCCGAAATGGCAAACAAAACCACAAACACCGGCACGAACCTGCCGGCAACACCGCCGCGATCGTCAATCATAATTCACCCCGCAGTAGTTTTTGTTCAGTAAAAAAAACACCTGCAACACAAACCTGCTGAAGCAGAATTCCTATAGATGTTTGATGCTACTGTTTTATTAGTGGTGTAATGATACCTTTAAAATTAATTATGAGTCAATCTATTACCACAAATTAATTTCCATCTGACAACAAACAAAAGATAAATCCCGCCGCAATATTTTATTGGCATTACAAATCGGAATGTGTGTAAATTCAATGTGACAGTAAAACACTCTCATTAACTATTGATATATCCATATTTAAATATAACCATCGGCAACAACTCACGACTCGTCCGGGCCTGCTTTCCTACAGTGTGTCCACTGTTTTTTGCACATGAGATGCATTAACAATGTCACACCGTTTTTTAGTTGCAGAGCGGCACTATGCGCTACTTCAAGACGGGGCAGGCACCACTGAAAGCGCGTTGCCTGCTTGGGTGGCACAAGCTTCTCGCAGCCGCCTATTCAGTCGATTGACAAATTATATTAGAACGTATATTCTAATATTTATGGGACGCATCGAAAAATTCTCTCGGGACAGAATCAAGCGGACGACGCTCGAACTGGTTTCGGACCGCGGTCCGGGCGCGGCGACGATATCGGAGATCAACAGGCTGACCGGCGCTCCGACCGGTTCGATTTACCACAAGTTCAAATCGAGGGAACTGCTTTTATCCGAAATCTGGCTGTCGGTGGTCGAGTCGTTTCAGAGCGGGTTCCTCGCGGCGCTGGAAGGCGAAGACACGTTTGAAGCCGGGATGGAAGGCGCGCTGTTCACCACGAAATGGGTTCGCGGGCATCTGAACGAGGCGCGCATTTTGCTGCTGTACCGGCAGGAGGATTTTGTTTCCGGCGATTGGCCCGAGGAGCACAAAAACAGAGCGATAAAACTGAAGCAGGAACTGGTCGCGGGCCTGAAAAGTTACGCGAAACGCAGATTCGGCGCCGAATACAAGGCAATGATGACGAGAATATCGTTTGCGATGATCCACGTTCCGCTTGGCGCCGTCAAACCGTTCATTCAGATGAAAAAAACGCCGCCCGGCGAACTGGACGAGCTGATCGCGGCCACATATAAAGCCGTTCTTCCGAAAATATGATTGTTGCGTAAAGGAGACATCTATATGGACATCGAAAAACACTGGCCGGAAATACGCAGCGTGTTCGCCTCTTCAAAAATGTGCACCGTCGCCACCGTCAGCCCGGAGGGAGTGCCCAACATTGCGCCCGTCGGCAGCGTCCATCTCAACGAGGACCTCACCGGACTGTTCTTCGACCTCTACACGGTCAGGACATCGGAAAATATCGAAGCCGGCTCCAAGGTGTGCATCATGGCGTGTGACATGCGGCCGACGACTTGGCTTTCGGCAATGCTGAGCGGCAGCTACAAAACCCCGCCGGGGGTGCGCATCATCGGCGTTGCCGGCGACAAAAGACAAGCTACGAAGAAGGAACGTGAGAAGTTTCTGAATCGAGTCAGGATATTTCGCGGTTTCAAGGGGTACGACCTTGTCTGGAAAAACTTCGGCCAAGTTCGCGATCTGAAATTCCACACGTTCGAACCCGTCATGTTCGGACCTATCACCCAAGGCCTGTGGCGAAAATAATTCCGAATCCGCCATCGGGATTCGGGTTGCAACGATTCAGAGCGGATGAAACGCGCGGCGGAAGACGCATATTATCGCAGGGGCGCGTTGCAACATGCCCCAGCCGGCGAATCCGTGACAATCGCTTGACGCAAAAACGAGACAGGAGCCGATTCCCCTCCCCGGCTCCTGCAATCGGCGAAACCTGAATTGATAGGCCCAGCCCCTGTTATTTTATAGCGTAACCTGCTGAGAGAACTGTTTCCGTGGCAGCCGGGCTGATCTGTTTGCCGTCGAAGAAACCGGCAATCTGCTCGCTCGGATCGCCGCTGGGCATTTCAGGCCGCACTGTTGCGTGGCGTCGTTTCTCGTTCAGGAGACGGAAGATATTCCATTCGTCATGGCTGCCCAAGCTGAAGTTTATGCTGGCGCGCACCGCGTAGAAGCGGAAAAAGTTTTTGCGCGACGCTTCCCATTGCACCTTGAGCGCCGCCTGATTCTTTTTCGAGGCTTCGGACGCCGAGTCGTCCGCGCCCCAGACGATGCCGTGCACCGAATATGAATCGCGGAAATCAGGGTCGGCCGCGAATTTTCTTGCGAAGTATTCCTCGACGCCGGCGGTAACGGTCATTCCGTCGCCGCCTGTGAAGAAGCTCCGCGCATCCGTCGGGCCGATGAAGTAAAATGCGTCGAAGTTGCGTCCGGTGTTGAGCAGTTTGTCTTCCGCGCCGGTTTTCGAGTCCTCAACAAGCACGCGGGTCCACATGCGCATGTAGTCGCCGCCGCCGGGCATGGCTTCTTTTTTAAGCTTGTCGAGGTTGATGTTGAGTTTCTTCGCGTGCCGGTCGATGAGTCCGGCGCCCGCTTTCGACTCCATCTGGTACTGGCTCGGATTGAGTATCCAGAACCGCTCGCCCCACTCGGAGAGCAGACGCCGTTCGGTATGCTTCGCGATATCGACGTTGGTGCCGTGCCAGCCGCCGCCTCGGCCGCTGATGGGGCAGCTAAGGTAAACGACGAGTTTGTCTTCGGCGCGGGCGCGCGCGATGTCGCTCTGAATCAACGCTGTCTGCTCCTCGAACAGTCTGAACCAGTCGCCGGTCAGCCACTCGAATTCCATTGGGAAGTCTTTGACGGGCCGGCCTTTCCGGGTTTGCGGCAAGCCGTTTTTTTTCATTGTATCGTCTCCTTTTTCGGTCGTAAGCTGCGCGCGGTTTTCCGCCCGCTCAGAACTCCGCGGTTTTCATCGCGATCTGTTCGGAAACTTTGATGTCCTTCTCGCCTTTGGCCAGCCGGCTCAGGACTTCCTCGTTGAGTTTCGGGTTGACGAGCAGTTCGTTCGCCGTGAGAACGGCGTTGCTGACGCCTATGCTGCGCAGGACGTCCAAGAAAGCGCCGCGGTTGTTGAAGTAGCCCGTGAGGCGCACTTGGCCGTCCGCGTCGAGATCGGGGCGGATGCCGCCCGACGGGCCGGGAGTGCCCACGACAACCCGAGCCTCCCCTTCCCGTTCGAGCCGCAGCATGGTGAGGACGCGGGCGAGGCCGTTCATGTGGCCGATCATCATAGCCATTTCGGCGACTTGGTGGTCCTGAAGCTCGCGCAGCGCGGCGTCGCGATCGAGACGGCCGTTGTTGTCGTCGAGCAGGCGCAGGCCCGCGTCGATCTCGCGCCGGTTTTCGGCGTCGAGTTCGCGGCGCATCTCGTCTTCGAGTTTATGCGCGTCGTGCGGGTGGTGGAGAATGGTGTCGGCCCATGTGAGAACAGTAGCTTCGAGAGGAGTGAACGTTCCCGCCGGAGCGGTGTCGTGTTCGCCCGCGAAGATGATGGCGAGCGCGGCGCGTTCACATGCGCGTTGCGTGGCGGCATCATGCTGCGCGTCCGTCATGCCGGCCAGACGAAACGCGCCGCCGCCGTGCTCCTGCAGATATGTATTGTAGAGATACATCGTGTGATGTTCGATTCCGTATCGGGAGCGCACGATCCGATAGATTTTCTGGATCAGGAGTTCTTTGATGCGGCGTGAAACATATCCCGAAGTCTGCACGCCGTTTCGCCATTCGTCCTCATTGAACAGAAGCGGAAGCGAGTACGGCGCTTCATAGCGGGAGAGTTCGGGATGGTGCATCAGCAGGTACGGGAGACTGCCCGGGAAATGGAGCCCAAAACCCCAGCCGTAAACTCCGGTCTGGATGCCGCCGACGGTGACGCCTTTGTCGAGATCCCTGTATTCGCCGCCCTCGTAGGGTTCGAGCGGCACGCGGGCGCCCTTGAGAAGCGGCGGCTCGATCGTCACTTTGCCGTCGATTATGGCTTGCAGGGGCGGCCTGACAGGCTTCGGCGTAAGTTCCGGCAGATTGTAGCCGCCGATCTGGTTGAGCTCGTTTATTTTTTCCATCACCGGCGCCGGAATGCTTGCGGCGAGAATACCGGAGAGGAAATCTTCGTCCGGAATGTTGAGAGATGTGAACATGTCGGTAAGTGCAACGAACTGGAGGCAGAGGAAGGCAAGCTCGACAAGTTGCGCATCGACCATCCGGGCGTTGACATCATCGGGGATATCCGCCGGCGCCGAGTCGAAAGCGTCGCGGGACTTTTTGTCCGCCGCGCGCGCGGTGTCTTTGGAGAGGAGCGCGAACGCGCGGGCTTCTCTCGCGGCACGCAACCGGTCGATCCACCCGGATTCTTTCGGGTAGCGCCGCCGGTTGTCTTCGCGGAGCACTTCCCTGAGTTCGGCAAACTGCGCGTCCAAATAGGATTTCGGGTCGGTCGCGAACGCGTCGGCAAACGCAAGAACCGCGCGTTCGAGACGGGTGAAGATTCCGGGCTGCCGTTCGTGATCGAGAAGGTTGCTCCATTTAGCGGTGTACTCGCTGTCCGGCACGCCGTGTTTGCCGGCGGTCATTTTGCCGATCAGCGCGTGATGCGTCATCGAGTACCAGCAACGGCGGCGCTGGGCTATGAGGCTTATTACCATTTCGCGCACCACTCTGTCCGTGAAACCCGACATCCGGATGCCGTTGCGGAAGCTGGGCTCGTCGAATATCAGAGTGGTGGAGTAATTGAGTTGCTGTTCGAAAACTCCGGGAATAAGCTGGAAGAATCTGCCGAGGTTGTTGGGGAACGCGGCGTAGTTCAGGTGGCCGCACCAGACCCATTCGGTCATTGAGAGAAGCGCCTTCTGCCAGTTCGCGTTGCCGCGCGTCCGGATGTCGTCTTCCGAGGGGAGCCGCACGCTGCACGGCGTCCGTCCGTCCTGCGGGAGCGGCTGCACCGCGCCGGGAGGAACCGACGGGGACGTGCCGGGCGTGAGACTGTCCGCCGGGGTCGGATCCCCGTAAGCATCGACAAAGAAAGTCTGTATCTCCGGCAGTCCCTCGTTGCGCCTGTAACCTGAGAGCAAGGTGCGCAGATTTGCAATATCTTCGGCCGCGCCCTGCCTGCCGACTATTTCGAGGGGTAAATTGAGGATGCCGTTTTGCTCCGGGGGCACGAGGCCGCGTACGAGGTTGCGCCTGATTACGCGGTCGAGGCGCGTGTCGTCGCCCGTCTGTTCGGAGGAGTACGGGCTGCGGCTGACCCCGGAGGACGATCCGCGGCTGGAAACGTGGTCGATCTCGGGGACTAACACCCACACCTGTTGCGCCTGATAGCTCTCGATGGAGCCCGCCAAATTGGCCTCCACTCCTTTATAGTGGCAGTATTCGCCGAAGAATTTTATTTCGTCGTACGAGAGGATGCCTTTCCTGACGATCGCCGGGTTGTCGCGATAGTGGAAACGGTTGATGTCGATGAACGGCGGCTTCGACGTGTCCACGCAGCAGATGCGGGACACTTTCGTTTGTATCTGAGTGTCGATCATGATGGCGTCCGCGCCAGCGTCGGCCGTGGCATCGACCATCGCCTTGATGACCTCTTTCGTCGTGCGGTTGCTCTTCGTCACCTCCGGGAAATATTCCTTGTGGGGGAACAGCTCGTTCAGAGCCACTATCGTGTCCTTGGTTCCCTCTGGAAGAAAACTGAGCTCGATGAGCTTCTGCAGCGTGACCGCGGAGACGGGAGATCCGGTGGGGAAGACGATGTTTCCGTCGTGATCGCGCAGCGTGTTTATCGCGTAGTCGCGCAGATCGAACGCGAAAGGATTGCTCTCGACCGAGGGATGGAACTCCCGGAGGGAGACAAGTTCCTCGCGAACCTGCCGGATGGTTTTGCGTTTGTCCCACTCGTCGATGTCCTGAGCGAAAAGAACGGACATCACCTGACTCCGGTCGAGTCCGGGCATCTGCCGGAACGTGCGCACGACTTCGATGAGAACATCCTTGACGAGGTCCACGTGCATCCCGTCCACCCCGACTTTGATGATCGGGCACGGATGCGACAACGCGCCCATCGCAATCGCGACGCCGACCGCCGCCTGAGACGCCTTGCCCGCGATCTCGTACGGCGATTTCTCGATGGCCTGCCCGAGTTCCGAGCGGTCGAACAGCAACTGATCCTCGCCTATGTTCGTGCTCAATTGCACATCGAGATCGCGCTTATAATTCAACACGGCGTCGCTGATCGCCTTGATCTGCACGGGCTTGATATTGCCCAGCGCGCTGCGCGGGTCCTCGCTGTCGATGATCCTCGCACCCCCAAGCACGGCCTCGCGCGCCTCGCCGCCGTTGAATACGCTGCACAACAGTTTTCGGTTCCTATTTCGTTGCGCCATGTCAAATCCCCCTTTTCGATTTAGAGATGCCCCGACGTATATGTCGCGCCCCGTTCAGAATTCAAGCGTGGCGACCACGGGGCAGTGATCGCTGGCTTTCGGACGGTCATAGCCGATGCGGGGCCACCGCGGGCCGGTGTAGCGTTCGGCGCGATATGGCTGCCCGTTCCGGATGATTTTCGGGATAACGCCGCTGTTCTTCTTCGCGAGAGACGGGGAAGCAAGCATGTAGTCGAGCTGGTGATAGTCCCCGGCGCTGGCGTAAAAGTGAGTCCAGCGGTCTTTGGGATCGGAAATACGCTTGACAAGATCGACGCAGAATTTGCCGTCGAGCAACGGGCCGAGGCCGTGCTCCTTGTCGGGCTTGCCGTCAACCTCGGTGTAGTCATTGAGATCGCCGACAATCAGCCAGTCGCTCTTGGCCGGATCGTCATATTTGTCGTTGATTATTTTCACGACCGCGGCCGACTCCGCCTCACGGTCCGGCCGCGTTTCCTTCCGGCCGCCCATCATCGACTTGAAATGACACACAAATATCGGAATCGTCTTGTTGTTCTTCTCCAAGCGCACTTCGAGACAGTCGCGCTTGAACACCCGCTTGCTCGACCCCGGCGCAGTCGCGTTCTGATGAGACGCCACGGATTCGATCTTCACCCGGCTGAGAACGGCCACGTTGATGCCGCGCTTGTCGTTGCCGTGTATCAGATACTGATAGCGATAGTCGCGGCCGGAAAAACGGCGCAGATATCCGTCGTGAAACTTCTCCAGCGCCGACATATTCTCGACCTCCATCAGGCAGATCACATCCGGATCGCCCTCCTTCATGGTCAGAGCGGTAAACACGCGGTCCTCGTCGTTGAGGACATTCCAATAGTTGCGGATCAGCTCCGCGCGCGCGGCGGGGTCGTCGGTATCGGGAATCGATACCATGCCCTCCTCCTCCGACTTGGAAAAATCGAAGCGATACAGCATGTTTTCAACGTTAAACGTCATGACGGTGATCTTCGGCATTCCGTCAGCCTCCTTTTTTGGCCCGCCGACCCGGCATCGCACACGCGCCGATGCAAAAACGAAAAAAATGTGTATGCTCGCTGAACTATGATCGAATTAACAACCCATATTGAACCACAGCCGCGGCAGCCGGTCAAGAAGGTAAAACAGCAACTTCGGCGAGCTGATTTTGCTATGGAGCAGCCCCATTATAGAGAGGAGCCGCCCGTTTCGGGCACCGCCGGAATAAAAAAATATCGGCCTCTCGGCGCGCGCGCGTCACACGAACAGCCGGAGCCGCTGGCGGGAATAGATTATAGAGATAAAGGAGCGGACACCCACATCAGGAAATCAGGTAGGGCGGCCCGATTCGGACAGCATGCAGGAGTTTGACAAAACATTCCGGCGTCACTATCCTTTTCAGTTGCTGGGAGAGGTGGTAGAGCGGTTGATTACACCGGTCTTGAAAACCGGCATGGCGGCAACGTCATCGGGGGTTCGAATCCCTCCCTCTCCGT
>CAYPEK010000024.1:0-45874 GCA_964409645.1 uncultured bacterium
GCCTAAAACCGCTGAAAGAGCTTCATAAGCTGTTCTGACAATGTTGTTTTCAGGCTCCTCGGCTGTAAGCGAAACGCCTGCTGTTTGGGTATGGAAACGAAGAAGCAGCGATTTTTCGTCAGATGGATTAAATCTCTTTTTGATCTCGTTCGCCCAGATGCGGCGCGCGGCGCGGAACTTCGCAATTTCCTCGAAGAAATCGAGATGCGCATCGAAGAAGAATGAAAGCCTCGGAGCAAAGTCGTCGATATTAAGACCTGCGTCAACACCTTTCTGTGCGTATTCAAGGCCGTTTAATAGAGTAAACGCTAATTCCTGTTGCGCGGTGGCGCCCGCTTCGCGAATATGGTAACCGCTGATACTGATTGTATTCCATCTCGGAACTTCCTTCGTGCAATATCCGAAAATGTCGGTGATTATCCTCAACGACTGTTCCGGCGGGAAAATCCACGAATTCTGCGCCATGTATTCTTTAAGAATGTCGTTTTGTATAGTGCCGCCGATCTTATCGAGCGAGACGCCCTGTTTTTTTGCAACCGCGATATAGAGAGCGAGGAGAATAGAGGCTGGCCCGTTGATCGTCATCGAGGTCGTGACTTTATCCAAGGGTATTTCGCTGAATAACGTCTCCATGTCGTCGAGTGTACAAATTGCGACTCCGCAACGTCCCACCTCGCCGCGCGACATTGGACTGTCCGAATCGTAGCCCATAAGCGTCGGCATATCGAAAGCGACACTCAAACCCGTTTGTCCTTGTCCAAGAAGAAATCTGTAGCGTTGATTGGTTTCGACAGATGTTCCGAAACCGGCAAAAAGCCGCATGGTCCATAGGCGGCCCCTGTACATCGAGTCGTAAACGCCTCTTGTGTATGGAAACTGGCCCGGGTTGCCCAACTCGGCCTGAGGATCAAAGCTGCTCAAATCCGCTGCGGTGTATAGTTCCTTAACAGGGAATCCGGAAAGAGAAGTGAAATCCCGATTCGTTTTGTTATCCTTCATTTTTCATCCCCTTAAATAATGAATTGATAATACTAATCGAGGCTGAATATGGATCGATTTCGCCGCTTGATACTTTACCGGCGACTTCCTTGGTGTCAGGATGAATGTCTATCAATCCTTCTCTCATGCACCTCTGAAACTGAAAATCCACTGCTTCTTTCAAATCCTCATTCGGATCCCTGTAAAAATCGAGTTTGCCTGTTTGATTGAGGTATTCATAATGTGCGTTAATAGAATCTATTATCTCCGTGGTTCCGATGTCGTCACGTGCAGAGGCTTTTATCACCGGTATTTTCCATCCGTTTCGCGGCTCGTTAAAAGTAAGATAAAGTGACGAAGCAATTTCATCCGCGCCGGAACGGTCGGACTTATTAATTACAATGATGTCGGCAAGCTCAATCAGACCGGATTTTAATATCTGCACTGTATCGCCGGATTCCGGAACCAGTATCAGAATCAAAGTCTCGGCGATCTTTCTGATGTCGTATCCGACCTGACCCAACCCGACTGTTTCAATCAGAATGTTGTCCGCGCCGTATGCTTCGAGAAGCAGCGTGTGATATTTAGTGGCTTCGGCCAACCCGCCGAGGCTCTCACCGGAGGCTACGCTTCTTATGAAAACGTTTTTGGCGCCGAACGAATCCGACATTCTTATTCTGTCGCCAAGTATGGCCCCTCCCGAAAGAGGGGATGTCGGGTCGATGCAGAGAGCGCATACTTTCTTTTCTTCTTTCGAGTAATACTGGATCAGATTCGATAAAAGTGTGCTCTTTCCGGCGCCGGGAGGACCGGCGAGGCCTATTCTTCGTGAGTTTTTTCTGCCCTTATATACCTGAGACATTACTTCAGGAACAACTTCCGGTTTATTCTCCACAATGGTCATCAGTCTCGATAATGCTCTGATATTGCCTTCGTGCATTTTTTGTACTAATTCATCTGTTCCGATAAATTTATTCATCGATTTCATATTTTCCTGCATTCGAATTCTTACAAACAACAGAATAAAGGATGTAATGCCCGCATAACACTCAGGAATTATATCATCTAATTATCCGATGTAAAATTCAAATGTTGATGTCGAACATAGTTCTAATCTGATCAAAATCCCTATTTCATTTTAATTTTCTCTATAAATTTTCTGAGCCGATGTTAAAATATCAAAAATATGTATGAGTCGGATTAGGTTCATACGAATTTTATAGGTAAAGGAATAGATGTTATGGCGCCATTAGACATTGAAAATATGCAGTCGAACAGGATAAGCAAACTGCCTCCGTATGTTTTTACGGTTATCAACAGACTGAAAAACGAAGCCCGCATGAGAGGCATGGATATCATCGACATGGGGATGGGAAGCCCGGACCTGATGGTTCCCGAGCCTATCAGAAAAGAACTTACAAAAGCTATCAATGAGAGGCATATAAACAGATACCCGGTCGGCGACGGCTCGATCGAATTGAAGCGAGCTGTGGCATATTGGTATGGCAAGCGCTTCAATGTCGATCTGAATCCGAGCGACGAAGTTCTGATTCTTGTGGGGGCGAAAGAGGGAATCGCGAACCTGTCGTCCGCTTTTTTGAACCGCGACGATTACGCGCTTGTTCCAAGTCCGACGTATCCGATATTTTTCAACAGCATCGATATTTTCGGAGGTATTTTGTACAACGTTCCGATGCTTGAGGAAAATAATTGGATTCCGGATTTCGAGAGGATCGATCCCGCGGTTCTGCGAAGGTCCAAGATAATGTATATCAGCTATCCTCACAATCCAACGACGGCGATAGTCGATAAAAATTATTTCAAAGGTATTGTAAGGTTTGCGGATGAGCATCGTATTATAGTTAGCCATGATGCAACGTATTCCGAGCTATGTTTTGACGGCTATAAGGCGCCGAGTTACCTCGAAGTAGAAGGATCGAAGGAATTAGGCATCGAGTTCCATAGCTTCTCAAAGACATTCAGCATGGCCGGATGGCGAATTGCATTCGTCGTTGGTAACAGCAAAATCCTAAAGATACTCGGCAAGATGAAAAGCTACGTCGATTTCGGTGTCTTCACGGCGATTCAAAAAGCGGCGATCGTCGCTCTCGAACTTCACGAAGATATCGTCAATGAAACGATCGACGCGTACCGCAGAAGGCGCGATATCCTCTGCGACGGCCTCGATTCGATGGGGTGGAAGCACATTCGTCCGAAGGCGACGATGTACGTCTGGGTAAAAATACCCGAATCGTTCGGTGAGATGAGATCGGAAGAAGTTGCGTCACTGATTGTGAGAGAAACGGGTGTTGCGATAGCTCCGGGCATCGGCTTCGGAGAAGCCGGCGACGGCTACATAAGATTTGCGTTGGTTGAACCGGAAGAAAGAATACAGGAAGCAATCGAGAGGCTGAAAAAACTATGACCGGCAAAAAGATTTACATCTTGGACACCAACATTTTTCTGAATGATCCGAAATCTCTGAATGCTTTTCCCGGCGAAGTAATAAAAATACCGCTCGAAGTGATCGAAGAAATTGACGATCAGAAACGAAGGGTGGATGACGTAGGGCGGGCTGCCCGCCAGACATCGAGGATGCTTGACGAACTGCGCGCGAAAGGCAATCTGTCCGACGGCGTGATGCTGGACAACGGTTGCATGGTATATGTCGAGTTCGGCGATCTCGGGCTCTCGGCGCTCCCGACCAGCTTGCGGACGAACAAGGAAGACAACAGGATTCTCGCGACAGCGTTGTGCATCAAAAGGAAAAACACCGGCAACGAGTGCTTTTTCATCACAAAAGACATCAACATGCGCATTAAGGCCGATACAATCGGCATTACAACGATGGATTTCGAAATCGGCAAAATCGAATATGAGGAATTATATCAGGGATATACTGAACTTTCGGTAACACCGAAGCAGATAGCCGATTTCCGTGCCAACAAAAAGCTCGAGCAGGACCCGGATGAAATGCTGTTGCCTAATGAGTTCGCGGTACTTGCCTGCGAGGAAAACGGCGACACCGAGTATGGAAGGCTGGATTCGGAAACGAATCTGATTGTGCCGCTGAAAATATCGATGGACTCGGTGATTGCCGGAATCAAGCCGCTTAACCCGGAGCAGGTGTTTGCATTTGAACTTCTTCTGGATGACGAGATCAAGCTGGTAACATTGAACGGTAGGGCGGGGACCGGAAAAACGCTGCTTGCTCTCGCCGCGGGTTGCCATACCGTGCTCGAAACAGAAAATTTTGAAAAACTACTAATATCGCGCCCCGTTATTCCAATGGGCAAGGATATCGGGTTCCTCCCGGGCAGCATCGAGGAGAAAATGGACCCATGGATGGTTCCGCTTTTCGACAACCTCGATCTGATTTTTTCACTTTCATCTCCCGATAAAAAGAAACAGAAGAGAAATATCAGAGAACTGATCGAAAGCACAAACGCCATTCAGGTTGAGCCGTTGACATACATTCGCGGGCGCAGCCTTCCAGATCAGTACATGATTATCGATGAGGCGCAGAACCTTTCGCCGCACGAAGTGAAAACGATCATAACGAGAGCCGGCAAAAACACAAAAGTGGTTCTGACCGGCGACCCTTATCAGATCGACCATCCGTATTTGGATATAAACAGCAACGGATTGAACTATGTGATCGAGCGGTTCAAAGAAAGCTCGGTTGCCGGCCACGTCACAATGATAAAGGGCGAAAGATCCGAACTGGCCGAACTGGCCGCGGAACTTCTCTGATCGCTTTAAAACGGCGTTTTACATCTCGACCGTCAACGCTATCCCTTGTCCGCCGCCTATGCAAAGGGCCGCGAGACCTTTTTTCGCGCCTTGTCTCTTCATTCCGTATAAAAGCGTAGTGAGTATTCTCGCGCCGGACGCCCCGATCGGATGTCCTATAGCGATCGCGCCGCCGCTAACATTGATGACGTCCATCCTGTCCTTTATACCGAGGTCTTTTATGACGCCGAGCGATTGCGCCGCAAACGCTTCATTGAGTTCCATCAGTTCAAGATCGTCGAGCTTCCAGCCCGCTTTTTCGAGCGCTTTTCTCGAGGACGGGGCGGGGCCCATTCCCATAATTGCAGGGTCCACACCGGCCGAAGCGTAAGAAACTATCCTTGCCAGCGGTTTCAGGCCGAGCTTGCTGACCTTTTCTCCCGACGCAACGATGAATGCTGCGGAACTGTCGTTGATGCCGGAGGCATTCCCCGCAGTCACCGTTCCGTCCTTCTTGAATGCCGGTTTCAATTTCGCGAGACTTTCAGCGGTTGTTTCGGCTCGAACGTGTTCGTCGGTCTTGAACTCTACAACGGTTCCTTTTTTCTGCGGAATCGCCACCGGAACGATTTCCTCGTCAAACACTCCGTTCTGAATCGCCGCTCCGGCGCGTTTCTGGCTTTCGAGCGCGAATGCGTCCTGATCCTCGCGTGTGATTCCGTATTTCTCGGCGATATTCTCAGCCGTGATCCCCATGTGGTAATTATTGAACTTGTCCCACAAGCCGTCGGTTATCATTGAATCGACGATGTCGGTGTTGCCCATCCGGTAGCCCCATCTAGCCTTTGTGAGCAGGTAAGGCGCTGCGCTCATGTTTTCCATGCCGCCGGCGATCACCAGATCGGAGTCGCCTGCAAGAATCGATTGGGCGGCCAGCGCCACTGCTTTCAATCCCGATCCGCACACCTTATTGATTGAAAAGGCAGGAACCTCCTTGGGTAGGCCTGAAAATATCACGGATTGCCTCGCCGGGTTCTGGCCGAGTCCTGCCTGCAGTACGTTTCCCATGATTACTTCATCATATCCTGAATCGACAGACAGCCCTGCGCGCTTGATTGCCTCCAGAATGGCGATTTTGCCCAGTTCTGCCGCCGGTATGTCGGTCAACGATCCGTTAAACTTCCCAACCGCGGTTCTCGCTGCGCTTACTATGAACACTTCTTTCATGATAATCTCCTTTTCCGGCCATTATTCATACGTGAAACCAAAAGGCCTCTGTTAACGAATTTTCCTGCTGCAATTACGGAGTGATTTTAACTTAAAACAAACTTCAACGGCAATACGATTGTTGAAAAAATCACAAAGTCGAAAGTGCGTGGTATGGATATTTAAAAACACTGATAAGGTTTAGTTGAAATTTGAATGATGAGATGTTATTCTAGGATTGATCTCTGCTGTGTGCGCCAGGACTTGCGTTCCTGAGCCAACATTTAAACTAAGGGAGCTTAACTCCGGCGAAACGATGAAAACCTCCGATCAGAGGATTTCAGGAAACGCGGTAGGGCGCCCACCTGTATTTATACAGGTTCAAGGAAACCGGTTCAGCGGCATGGCGGGGATTTTTGTTGTGTGAAGACTTTTATTTTGAAAAATGGTATAATGCAACACTCATGAAAACAGTAAAGATGGCTGAAAGCGAAAAACAGATAAGTGCGGAATCATTCGATAAGATTATTGATTCCGAAAAGGGATTGGTAGTGGCGGAATTTTATTCCATAAACTGCGTTCCATGTAAATTGATGCAGGGCGACCTTGAAGCAATCGACAAGGAATATTCGGGGAAAATGAATTTAATCCGCGTGGATGTGACGAGCAATAGGGAGCTCGCGGAAAGATACTCCGTGGTGAGTACACCGACGATAATAATGTTCGCTGAGAAGAAACCGGTGTACAGGATACTCGGCTATCTATCGCGGCATGACCTGAAAGAGCGAATCGAAGAGCAGCTCAAGCAAATAGCATAGAAAAAAATCGATTATGAAATTTATCGTAATAAATGGCCCCAATTTGAATTTACTCGGCAGCCGGGAACCTAATATATACGGCACCACTACTTTGGACGGAATCAATGATTCGGTTAAAGAATGGGCTGAATCGAATCAAATCGAGATTGAGTTCATTCAGTCAAATCATGAAGGGGTAATTGTAGAAGCGATCCAAAATGCCGGACGCAGTGCCGATGGAATTGTTATTAATCCGGCGGCGCTCACTCATTACAGTGTGGCTGTGAGAGATGCGATTTCCGCAATTACCATACCGGTGGTTGAAGTTCACCTGTCGAACATTCATGCAAGGGAAGGTTTCCGGGCTGTTTCCGTGACGGGACACGCTGCAAAAGGCATCGTTTCCGGATTTGGGCCCAGCAGTTATATTTTAGGTCTCGAAGCTTTAAAGCAGATAGTCGAAAAGCAGTAGCCCGACATATAATTCCCGCAACAAAAAAGAATGAAATATCTGTACCGGAGAAGCTCATGGCAAATTGCATATCAAGGAAAAAAAGGCTGGCCAAGATAATTAACAAAAGCGATACCCCGGCATTTCTCGTGACAAATAAGAACAATATTCGTTATCTGACAGGTTTTGTATGTTCCTATGGTTATCTCCTTTGCCGGAAGGATGAATATACCTTGCTTACTGATTCGAGATACACTAACGATGCTAGAACGTATAAATCGATAGATAAAATCGTTGAAGTCAAACCATCCGGCGTATTCAGGAAATTGGCTGAAATATTACGTGAAGAGAATATAAGAACGATTGGATTTGAGCCGAACGACATTGCTTTTTCTGAATATGACCAATTAAGGCAGAATCTGAAAGGCATATCCCTGAACCCGACAACGCAATTTGTTGAAGAATTGCGAATTATTAAAGATGAGGGCGAAATTGAGCTGATAAAAAAGTCGTCGAAGGTAATGGATGCGGCTTTCAAAAAGATTCTCGGATTCATGAAACCCGGCATAACGGAAGCCGATATCAGGGCGCATCTTGAATCGGAGATGATACTTAAAGGCATTGAAAAAATATCATTTGAGACAATAGTTGCTTCAGGACCGAGAGGCGCATTTGCCCATGGTAAGCCTTCCGCTAAAAAAATAAAACACGGTGAATTCATAGTCATTGATTTCGGCGCATGCTCGGATGGCTACCACTCTGATATGACAAGGACAATTTTCTGCGGAAAGCCTACAATCGAGGACAAACGAAGATATAACGCGGTTTACGAAGCGCAGAGAAAGGCGCTGATGTCCGCGAAAGCTGGGGTTAAGGCCTCTTTGCCGGACGAGGTTGCGAGGGATGTTCTGAAAAAGTACGAATTAGATATTTATTTTACGCACGGTCTTGGCCACGGTGTCGGGCTCGATGTTCATGAAGAACCGCGCATTTCACAGACTGGAACGAAAATCCTGAAAAAAAGTATGGTGTTCACAATAGAGCCGGGGATTTACATTGAAGGTTGGGGAGGAATCAGAATTGAAGACACTGTGTATTTGAATGAGAATGGCATTGCTGTCCCGATCACGAAAAGTACAAAATCATTGATTTCGATCTAATGTATAAATTTTCTAAAAACCTTCAAAAATATACATTATCATGGTAGTTTTATATCTTATATATACAATGACTTAATGATTAATTATTTGGTAACTGGATATCAATAATGAAAAATTGGAAAATAACATTTTTTTGTTTCGTTCAAATATGTACGTTAGTCTCGATTTTAGGATGCAGTAATTCTGTTAAGCCGGTCCATAAAAGTTCGGCGACCGAATGGACGTCTTTCAGGGGAAATCTTCCGCAAGCGGACGGAACGGCAACAGAAAAAATAAAGCCTCCGCTGTATGAATTCTGGACTTTCAAAGCGAAAGACGAAATTCGCTCGTCGCCGGTGCTTTCAAAAGGGATTCTGGTGTTCGGCTCGAACGATGGAAGCGTGTACGGAGTTAATCCTGACTCTGGTAAAAAAATCTGGGAATTCAAAACGGAAGATGTGATTATTGCCTCACCTTTGGTTATAAATGATCGCGTTTACATCGGTTCATTCGATAAATATTTTTATGAGCTCGATTTAAAAACAGGCAGGATGCTGCGCAAGTTCGAAACTTCGTTGAATAAGAAAGGTCAAAAATCAGTCAATTCCGGATGCGTAATAAAAAGCTCCGCGGCAACCGACGGCAGAAGTGTTTTCTTCGGCTGCAATGACAGGCGGATTTATGCTCTCGACCTGAACACGTTTCAAATCAGATGGACTTACCAGACGAATGACTGGGTTGAAGCTGCTCCTCTTGCCATAGATGGTCGGGTATATTGCGGATCGAACGACGGGAACATGTATGCATTCGATGCCGATAGCGGAGTGAAAATCTGGGAATTTCCGACTTCCAACAGTGTTTATTCGACGCCCGCTATTTTAGACGGAAATTTGTATTTCACATCGTGGGACGGGAATGTCTATTCGATTAAAGCAGAAACCGGCCAACTGGTGTGGAAGACGAAAATCGACGAACAGGCGTCGGCGTCGCCGGCCATAGTGGGCGGAACATTGGTTGTGGGCGGAATGTTCAATGGAGGGTTGGCCGGAATCGATGTGAAATCAGGAAAAATAAAATGGGAAATGAACACAAGCGGAGGATTCGATGCCGGTCCTTCGGTGTCAGGAAATATTGTATATGTCGGATCGATGGATAATTATTTGTACGCTGTAAACCCTGATGATGGAAAAGTAATCTGGAAAGTTTTGCTGAAGGATACAATTCGGGATTCATGCGCAATTGCAAACAATGCTTTATATGTGGGGACAAGACGTGGAGTGATGCACGCTTTTACTCCCGGAAAATGACGAAAAACATATTTGTGGTATAATTGTTAAATTATATTTTAAGGAGAAACATCTATGTCAAACGGCGCTGGGGGACAGCAGATAAGAAATCTACAGCCCGGTGAATACCTTTGCTATCAAGGTGAAGAGAGCAACGAAATATTTGTTCTTAGGTCAGGCATATTACACATCTATATAGTTGACGCCGAAGGTGTCGCGACAAAAGAAGTGGTCGAGTCCGAAGGCATGCTAATAGGTGTTGTTGACCAGCCGGGCTCTTTCATAGGTGAAATCGGAGCGATACTTAAAGAGAAGAGATCGGCTTCGATTAAAGTTTCGGACGACGGACCGGCCCAGATATTGGTTATCAATCTTCGTGGAAGAGGTTTTGCCGACACTGTCACTCAAAATCCCAAGATAGGATTCTCTCTGTCGAAAACGATTGCTCAGCGGTTGGGCATGACGAGCAAAAGCATCAAAAGAAGCGATGCGCTAACCGTGAAGGCGAAGGATCGGCTGGATAATTATACAAAAGCTTTCTTTGAAATTTTCTCCGAGCTTGAGAGTTCCGCACAGGCAAAAGGAGTACAGCTCCCGATTATAGAAGAGGCGAAAAAATCGATCACTTACCAGCTCGGTAAGACCGCAAATAAATTCGGTACAATTCCGATAGACATACTCGGAACGATCGGCGTTCCGTTCCCAAGCCACAATGCCGTATATCACAACAGGATTGAAATGAAAGAAGTCGGCTCTCAGCCGTCGCCCGAACCCATGGGGCCGCCGAAACCCGGCGTTGCGGCATTCGAGTCGGGTAAGGTTGTATGCGAGGACGGAGCTGTTGACCAAAATCTTTATTTTCTGCTTGCAGGAAAACTCGAAGTATTCATAGGGATGCGCACTATTGAGATTATCGATGAAAAGGGCGCGATATTCGGCGAAAACGCTCTTTTCGGCGGAATGGAGAGAAGCAGCGGCATTAGAGCGTTGACTGATGTTCACGCGATGCCGTTGCCGGCGGCTTCGATCGAAGCATATTTTATGAAGAAACCGCCGCTTGTCGTTCATGCGTTGAAGATGTATGCAAAACGGTTGCCGAAACTCAACAGCACGATGATTCATTCGGCGCAACAAATGACTCAGGCGCTGAACCTCTTGGGAAGTCTGCCTGAGGGATGCCTGACAACATATTACACGTTCTCGACCAAGCTCAAAACGGAATCCGGCGCGATGGCGCAGGATGTCGCCCACTTAATCGAAAAAGCAGAGCATTTATATGCGGAACTCTATGCGGATTTCGAGGCCATAAACGCCGAATACGAACATATTTGTCAGGAAATAGGATACAAACCCAAGGCATTCACTGCCTCGTCAAAATCTTCGCTGGCGCTTGCACCCGCTAAATTCAACTTTGCAACGAAAACCGATGAACTCGAATCTCTGGACTGCGACCATATAAATTTCGTGCTTAATCCTAAAAACGACATGTTCAGAGCCTGCGGAATCGAGAACAGCCATGTTGATCTTCTGAAACAGGCGAAAATATCGGAATCCAACTGGAAAGAATTCCTGTTCGGTAGAATTATCAATTTCG
The DNA here is from genome assembly GCA_964409645.1 of uncultured bacterium. Lineage (GTDB taxonomy): Bacteria > UBP15 > UBA6099 > UBA6099 > UBA6099 > CAYPEK01. The sequence continues at coordinate 11,184 of CAYPEK010000024.1, forward strand.
GCGATTCGTTCCCCAAACAATTCATAACGTTTGATATCGATTCGGGAGGAGTCCAAACCCAGCCGCGAGAGTATATTATCAGAGGACTTCAGTTCATAATCGAACGCATGGAACAGCAGGTCGCAATCCTTTACAAAGACAACGCGTGCAATGAAGTAATGTATATTCCGGACTTCGTGAAGATCGAGACCGAGGAGCTTGTTGACGAAGCAACGATCATGGCGATACTGGACGCTTTCCGAAAGAGTCCCGACGACCGCGATAACCTCGCCAAACTTAACGCGCTTTACTGGGATTTGATCATCGGAACGGTCCTCAAAAAACTTCCCTACGTAAAAGAAAATCAGTTGCAATTTGAGGACAAAGACCTTGAAGTCGTCAATTTCGGTATGATAGACGCGCAATTCCTGCCCGAAAACACAAACGTAATCAACCAGATTGAAGAAGACAAAACTTTCGATGCTGGCGAGGATTTTCCGATACAGTTCATCTATCTTTCCAATATGCTTCAGGACGTTTACAAGGATGCTTTTGGTTTCAACAAATCGTTAAAACTCGAAGAAGAACGCAAGCAGACTTACAATCTGGTATCCGCATGTCAGGAAAGAATAAAAGTTCTTGTAAAGGGAAGGGCGGATATGGCTGCTTCTTTCCCGGGAGGACAAGGCGCCGCGCAACTCATACAGAAGTATGACGGCCTTGTCAGGAATATGGCCGCTCTCGAAAGAAAGATGAAGGCAGGACGATCGATATCCAATGAAGAAAGAGCGAAGATTGTTCAGGCGAAGAATATCAAGAACCAGATGTTCACTCAGATTCAGAATTTCCTGACGGCATTGAAAGGTCGTGTGTCGGACGATCAACTTGGACAATTCAGAAACTGGGGAGAGGAATTGGAGAAAAAAGTTCTTGAAGACCTCGCTCTGCAGGAACTGGCGGCAAAAAAAGACGAAATTGTAAAACAGCACAGCGACTGGATGAAAGCCATCACGACAAAGACACGCGAAACAACTTATAAGAATGAAATGATAAGAATAAAGAAATTCGTGCAGATGATGGCCAAGAAAGCTCAGATAGATCCGACGGCCGTGCTTGTAAACGTCAGGGATATTGCAACGAGAACGAGAGTCAAGAAAGCGATCGACTTGTTCCTGCGCGATGATGTTGACCCTGAAATATTCGATCCGAAACAGGCCAGAATCAAACAACTCGGCATACCGAAGCTGCTGTTGGTGCCCGGAAGCGGAAATGCTGTTTACGACTGGGAAAAACATATTTTCATGGTTCCGTTGATCCCGCCCAGATCGCTCGAAGAATCGATCGCCAACGCATTCGTCGAATTCCATTGGGACATGGACGACGACAAGAGCCTGCGAGAAAGCTATGGCCAATTGAAGATTTACAGCAAACTTTCTATTACAAAGCTGAAAGCTCAGCTTTGTAAGGATTACATTGTATGGGCCACTCAGGAATCAAAAGGATGGAAGAAACTGGATAAGGAAGTCAGGCCTTGGTTCCAAGTTAAGATAGGAAAGCAGAAGATAGATAAGTAGGCTGCATTTTTTGAGAAAAATTCAAACACAAGGCTTCACGAAAATCGTGGAGCTTTTTGTTTATGTGAAGGAATATATGATAGATGAATTATTCGGACGCAATAAAATATCTTAACAATTTTACGAATTATGAGAAGAAAGCGCATAAGCTAAAGAGTCGTTTCAGCCTTAAGCCGATCGCTTCATTGATGGATGGTTTGAATCATCCTGAAATGGCATTTCCGTCTGTGCATATAGCGGGTACGGTAGGAAAAGGCTCAACGGCGAATATGATTGCATCGGTACTAACTGAAAGTGGATACAAGACAGGTTTATACACATCTCCCAATCTGTTGGATATCAGAGAAAGAATTGCCATAGATAGAAAGATGATAAGTAAAAAAAGATTCTCTGAGGTGATGGAGAGAGTAAAGTCGTTTGCAAAGGACGAAACAGAAAAATATACATATTTCGAAATCCTAACAGCCTGCGCATTCATGTATTTTTGTGAAGAAAAAATTGATATTGCAGTGATTGAAACAGGGCTCGGGGGGAGACTCGACGCAACAAATATTGTTCCCGGTTTCGTCTCCGTGATTACCCCGGTCGGATACGACCACAGACAGGTGCTCGGAAATACTTTATCTCTGATCGCGTATGAAAAAGCCGGCATAATAAAGAGGAACTCAATAGTAATCTCCGTAGCGCAAAAGAACGCTGCGAGAAATGTAATTGTAAATAAATGCAAATCAACGAAATCCGGCCTGTATTTTGCCTCTCCGAAAAATGTTATTAAAAAAGCAACTGACAGAGAATGTGATGAATATACCCTGAATAGCAACTTCTTTAACGGAGTAAAAATTAATTTGCCGCTGAAAGGCGAGTATCAGAAGACAAATCTTTCTGTGGCCGTACAAACACTCGAAAAGCTTAAAGATTTGGATTACAGGATACGCCCTGAAGCTGTTTCAAAAGGAATGCGGAAGATCACATTCCCGGGTAGGATGGAAAAAATTTGTTCGGAGAAAAACAATATTGAGTTTCTTTTAGACGGAGCACACAATCAGCCTGCGGCAAAAGCTCTCGTTGAAAGTCTTGTAAAGATAAAAAACAAAAAGGATATCATTTTCATTTTGGGCTTTATGAAGGACAAGGAAATTGATTTAGTCCTTAAGGAACTTTCGAAAGTATCACAAAATGTTATTGCAGTGTCTTTACCTTACGATAGAGCGATAGATAAAGAGAGTTTATATGAATCTGCTCATAAGTATTTCAAGACGGTGCGCAAAGCGGATTCATTAAAGAGTGCGATTGATCTTGCGAATGAATATTACGGGAAGAAGGATTTAATAGTTGTTACCGGTTCTCTTTATGCGGTTGCAGAAGCGAAAAAAGTTCTTCGTTAGTTAAAAGTATAATAACAAAAAAAGCCCTGCATTTATTGAAATGCAGGGCTTTTTGCTTTTAAATGATTACGATCAATTCTTGTCCGACAGCGTTCTTCCCTTGAAGAAGTCGGTCCAAAGATTGTCCGGCAGATCGGGGTTAACCGTGAGGTCTGAGAACATCATTACGTTAACCAGCTTGCCGTTTTCATATTCCTGAAGGCCGACGAACATGAGATTGCTGGGATCGATGAATGTTTCAACTTTTGTAATTCCTCTGTTAGCTTTAACATTCTTCGGAACCATCGTGAGCTGATATACGGTCGCCGGTTTTTTAATGTTCTTCTTTAATGAGAGCCAGCCTGTTGATTTATTGAGATCATAGTCCTCTTTTGTGTAAAGCGGCACCTTCTTGATGGTGACATTGCCGTCTTTAAAATAGCGGTCGTATCTCTTCATCGTCTTTCCAATTGCGAGATCTTCCACCGTATTCCCACGAAGATCTCTCATTTTTTCGATCGGCTTATGATAAACTTCTTTCCGTGAAGCAATCATGAGAATCTTAATCGCTGCTTTCCACATCATTTCGATGGGAAGCGCTTCGAATTGTTTATTGTTGAGATACGGGAACACTATATAAACTTCTTTACTGTCTTTCTCTCCGAAATTCAGCGTTGTGCCTTTGGCATAAGTCAGCATATAGGCCACTCCGCGATCTACTACACTGCCTTCATTCAAGTTTTCGTTGAGTGAAAGGTCGTATCCGATCAGCGATTTACCCGGTTTCTTGAATCTAAGGTCGAAAACGCGGTAGTCCCATTTTACTTTGGGGGGCTTATCGTCATCTTTGAAAAATTCAGGGTAGTTTTTAATGAAGTATTCAGTGCGGTAATTCCATGTGAAAAGTTTGCAGTGATACGTCTGGACATCTGCGTCCCATTTATTCGCAACTTTCGCCCATAATTCCTTGGGAGACGGATCCTTTTGTGCCGCGGGTTTAGCAGCAGGCTTTGCCGCGAATGCCGCCGCAGAAAAAATCAGGGCGAAAAACAGCGCAATTACTATTGATCTTTGCTTGTTTGAACCCATGTTGCTTATCACCTCGTTTTTTTTGTCAGTATCATTTATATAAAGCCGTCTCATCTGAGATGAGACGATCATACCACCGAGTTTAGATTCTAACGATGTAGCGCCTGATTTTGAACAGTTTTTTTAAAAATATCGTTATGTGAATAAAAGAATCGCAAAAAAACAGGTTTGTAATAAAAAATGGCTTTATTAACATAAATTTTCTATCCTGTCTCAGAAAAGGTTAAACATGCTATATCATTCCAGCGCTGGCTTGCATTATTTTCCTTATAAAATCAACCTTATTTGATTTCTCTGGTACTATAGCTTCACAGGACAAAAGAACGTCAAACCATTTTTCCGGCTGTGGTGAGCGAAGAATGCCTTCCAGATTATAAATGGAAATGTCATTTATAAGAGCTGCCTTTGCTGCTTGCATATCAGGCAGCAATTCTTCAGGAGTCGAATAATACGGCTCATCTTCCAGTTTTCCAACGTATGTTACCCCTATCGATATGCCTGCACGATCCCATAAGGCTTTTTTCATATCGCTCATCACGCTGTAAAGATACCAACGGGCGTCTTTATGATTGATGAACGGTTTTAGATATCCGGCTATCATCGAGGTATAGAGCATAAAGCTGACAATATCCCAGTTAACAGGCGATATAGGCGTCTCTATGGCGTCCTGAATGCTGATCGTTCCTTTCACAAAATCCTCAGCGACATGAGCTGATGCCGCTGTCAGCACTTTTGTTCCTCTCGCGTGAAGTTTTTCAACTAAAAGTGAGTATTGAGAGGCGGCATCGTAAAAGCGGCCTCTGTCTCGGTTTTCCTTATATACCGAAACAAGATTTTTAATCAGATCGAGTCCTTTGGATTTTCTTACGAGCTCTGTTTGTTTGTATGGAGTCTCAAGGTCCACCGCAAGCCAAGGAATGCCGAATTTATTTGCGTCCGACCAATCATATATCCGTTCGACATAATTTTTGAAATCACTCGCGTTGCTTTCGCATGCCCAATATCCTATTTCGTCAGGTAAAAGCACCCACAGCATTACGGGAATTCCAGCCTGTTCGTATTCGGAAAGCATCTTCGCATAATCATCATTGATACTTCCTCCGGGAAATGCCATGCCAAGTGTTACATTATATTTCTTAAGCAGATTCATAACTTTTTGTTCAAGAGCTTCAGCCGGGGAGAAATATTCAGCCCATACCCTGATATTCATTTTGTATTCCGCCTTCCATGCCGAGTTCGGCACAATTTCCGTATGACAATTTTAATCATATAAAGGAAAAAACGGCAATAAAGTAATATAATCATTACCTCGGGGGAAATGAATTTTGCTGGGAGCTGTCGATTTAAGAGGGATCGAAGTGATAGCGCACAGGGGAGCTTCAAAAGAAGCGCCCGAAAACACTATGTCTTCCTTTAGGCGTGCCGCGGAACTGGGCGCCGATTGGATCGAGTTGGACATAAGAAAAACAAAAGACGGTAAAGCAGTTGTCATTCATGACGGAAAACTGGACAGGACAACAAACGGGAAAGGGCCGGTTCGCGATGTCAATGAATCTGAGTTGCTGAAACTTGATGCGGGATCGTGGTTCGGGAAGCAATTCGAAGGAGAATGCATTCCGACGCTTGAAAAGGTTTTCCATTGGGCGTCGCTAAACATGATTAAACTTCATGTCGAAATAAAAGATTACGATCTCGAGAAAGTTTTGGTGGCGGCAGTGTGGGATTTCGACATGATTGAAAAGATAGTTGTGAGTTCGAGAAGTTTTCGAGTGCTCAAAAATTTCAGGAGTCTGGAACCGCGGGTTAAAGTTGCGCCCATTATTATTACATTTCCTAAAATCAATTTTCTTCAGCACGAATTTGCGCCTGAGTATTTGCATCTTTGGTCTGGAATTACATTAACAAAGAAGATTGTCGATGCCGCGCATTCATCAAATATGCTGATTAATGCTTGGATGGTTGACTCGTTTAATCTGTTGCTCAGAACTGCCAGAAGAGGGGTCACCGGAGTTTTCACAAATGAGGTTTCGTCGATTAGAAGAACCATAGAGCAGGCTATGCCGAACAATTGGATATGATTTGTTTTAGTGTTATATTATTACGTGAAATAAATCGCTTTAATATATCGAAAGGAAAGGTTAATATATGTCGCTCTACGAACAGATAAACGAACAACTCAAGCAAGCAATGAAGGATAAGAATCAGATCGCACTGAATTCGTTAAGAGGTTTGAAATCAGCACTGAAGTATAAGCAAGTCGAAATGGGCGGTCCGAATGTCGAACTTGATGATGTCGTTGTGATGCAGATCATTCAGAAAGAAGTCAAAAAGAGAAAAGACTCTATAGAGCAGTTCAAACAGGGCAACAGAGAAGACTTGGTAAAGGAAGAGCAGGGCCAGCTCGAGGTGATAGAGAAATTTGTGCCGAAAGAGATGACCGACGCTGAGCTTGAAGAGGTTGTAAAATCCGTAATAGCCGAACTCGGAGCAAGCACGAAGAAGGAAATGGGCCTTGTGATGAAGAATTTGATGCCCAAGGTGGCGGGCAGGGCGGACGGAAAGCGCGTCAATCAGATTGTAAACAACCTGCTTTCATAAATCGTAGTCTGTCTGATTATTGAGTTTTGTCGTGAATATTTATTTCTTTCCGGCAAATGCAACGATTCTGCTTCCCATTTTCATTACGTTTGCAAACAGCCCCATGCCTGCGAAAAAGTTGTTTTCCATGAAATGAATCGCATTCAATAAGTTTTTCTTCTTAACATCGCTTTCCGTATTCGACCATTCGCCCATTGTAAGCGGTTTCTGCTGAGGCTTCCTGAGTCCGAGGTCAGTCAGAACGAATCTGAGGCTTTCAACGTAACCCAGTTTGTTTTTTCCGAGGTCTGAACCGTGAACAATTTTAACGACGCGAAAGTCGTTGTTTTCAAGAATACGGCTCAGTGTTAAAGGGGTGAAGTGGAACAAATGGCGTGGCGCGTCTATCGCCATCCATCGTTCCTTGAATATTTTCGCCTCAAGCGAATCGATATTAGGCACTTCTATCATCGCTGTTCCGTCGTGTTTTAAGAGTTTGTTAATAGTTTTGAGCAACGGCCCTGCATTATGTACGTGTTCGAGGACATGAGTCATTGTAATTGCATCAAAATAATCTGGATTAAAATGTGCGTCTTCTAAATAACCATTAAAAATATTGAGCCCGAAATTTTCTTTTGCAAGTTTTACGGATGGTTCATGCGGCTCGACTCCAAACACTTCCCAGCCCTGTTTTTTCATGTAATCAAGAAGAAAGCCGTCCGCACATCCTATGTCGAGGATTCTTCCGGTCTTTTTCATATCAATCAGAGGACGCATCTTTATTTCCATTACCCGGTTGGCGATCTTTCTTTCTTTCGAGAACTCTTCCGCTTTGAATTGCCTTTTACGGGCGGAAAATGTCTCTGGATAGTATTTCGCAATCTCTTTGATGTCAGGCCGTGGATTCAAAAAGATAAAACCGCATGAATTACATCTGACTATCGTAAACTCACCGGGAAGACGCCAGTTTCGATCGAACGTATTGAAAACAGTGGACGAATTGTTTTGCCCGCATAATTCACAACTAATTGATTCCATACTGATATATTTAAATAAAGAACGTTTTTTAACAATAATCGTTAAAGATTATTCCAATGAAGATTTGCGCGCCGAGTACAGGACAAAAAACAAATACGCGGCCAGAAACAGCAATGAGAGGTATTTTGAAATAATATATAGATGATTCAACAGCGCATTGCCTCTTTTTAATATGTCGAAATCGGTCACGTACACTATCTCGCAGGCGCCTTGTCCCATGTCTGATCTTGTTGTGCTGGTTTTGCGTTTTCCGCCCTTTGAATTGCTGTAATCGACGAGATATCCACTAATGTGAACCTGATCTCCTCTGCGCACAGACATGATAATTTTGGCAATTTCCTTATTGTCGGCAAGAATATGATTGTTGGAAATGGCATTAAGATCAAAAGTTTCCCATGTGTTTCGGTCTTTTGTTTGAAAAAAACAAGTCCAGTTACCGCTGCTGAATTCGATTAGTTTATATATATTGTTCTCCAGATTTGGCCCCCAGAGCACGCAGATGTCTTTAATGTTTATGTAGTCTTTCCATTCATCATGGGAATAATCTGTTATGTCGTTGCTGTGATGATACGAAACCACCATTCCGTACAGATCATATTCGTATTTAGGCGTAATTTCATAGGTCACATTATTCTTCAATATATTAAATGGTTGAAGTGATGTCGGTGATTGTGTCGGTTCGTAATAGAGTTGTTGATCTATTAATGATGAATCGGGATATTTATCTTTTGCGAAATGTGCATATATGAATGTTAAGATACTTGCAACAAACAGAAAGAGCAAAATTCGTTTCACAAGTTAATTATATTAGTTGAAAAGTTGTTGTAGTTCTATTGCCTGCGCGGATTATTAGATTATTTACCGCTCGTAACAGCCTGCATATTTCCGTAAATCTTCCATTCGCCTTTTGTGTTAATCAACTTAAAAGTTTTAACTGTTTTTGCACCGGCGGTTCCTTTTGGAGGAGTATTTATAAGTTCAAGCGTTGCCTTATTTCCATCCTTCTTGAACTCGCCAAATGAGAAATTTCTGAATTTTGTCTGTTTTTTCTCGGAAAGGAACATATTCTTTGCAAGATTTTTGTAGGCTTTAACTTGGGTATCTTTCTGTTGAGTAGTTAACTTAGATGGATCCTTTTTAGTCTGATCCAAAATAAGTGCATCGAAATCCATCAAAGCAAATGCTTCCTCATATTTGCCGGTGTCCATTTTCCCAAGAAATGCCTGCACGACTTTCTGCGCGTTTTCTTTATCAGAGACTTTTTCTGTTTTTGATATGCTTAAAGATTGAAACGACAGAAGTATTAAACCTGCTAAAATTATCGAAATGTATTTTTTCATATAAGCAGTCCTCGTAATTTAATTAAAATTCATCCGGCATCATTTTAATCTGGTCATAAGTGAAGACCGGGCCGTCTTTACAGACATATACGCTTCCGATGTTGCAGCGGCCGCATTTTCCGAGCCCGCATTTCATTCTGTTTTCCAGCGTGGTGACTATATTCTTCGGTTCAAATCCGAGTTTTTCCAGCGACTGTACCGCGAACTTAATCATGATAGGCGGTCCGCATGTGATGACTATGGTGTTGTTTGTCGTCGGCGCCATCTGTTCGAGCACGGCCGGGACAAAACCTGATTTGCCTTTCCAGTCGGGTGTCTCGCCGCCCGGATCGACTGTATATACTGTTTTAACCCCATCCATCTTTTCCCATTCGGCAAGCTCGTCCTTATAGCAAAGGTCGGACACCGTTCTTGCGCCGTACAATATCGAAACATCTCCGAAGTCGGCTCTTGTGTCGAACACATTCAAAATCAACGAGCGAAGCGGCGCAAGCCCGATACCTCCGCCGACGAACAACAGATTCTTTCCCTTCATCATATCTATCGGGAACCAGTTTCCGTACGGGCCTCTAAAACCGATTGTGTCGCCGATCTCGCAGTCGCGAAGGGCGGATGTGACCTTGCCGACGAGCTTGAAGCTGCATTCTATGACATCCATCCTTGTCGGGGGCGACGCAATGCAGAATGTGCATTCACCTTCGCCGAAAACGGAGTATTCCGCGAACTGTCCGGCCTTAAACGAGAATGCTTTCGCTTCGTTTTCATCTTTAAATTTGAGGCGCAGCGTCCGTACATCCGGAGTTTCGTCTATCTTTTCGACGACACTCATAAGGTAGGGTTTGTATATGTTCTTCATCTGCTCACTCATCTGCTGTCACCTTTTCGAGTATTTCAAAAATATCCATTCCGACCGGGCACACTGTAACGCATCTTCCGCATCCCACACATGCAATCGGGCCGAATTTTTCGGGATAATAATCGAATTTGTGCATCACACGCTGGCGATACCTCTGCCACTGTTCTCCTCTCGGATTGTGGCCGCTGCCGTGCGTCGTGAAAATCGAAAATGCGCAGGCATCCCAGTTTCTGCATCGTTTCCCGGAATTGCCGTGTTTCTCGTCGATGATGTCGAAGCAGTGGCACGTCGGGCATATATAAGCGCAGGCGCCGCAGCCGAGGCACTTATTTGTGAGATCGACCCACGAGGCCGAATCGAATTTGCTTTTTAGTTTCTTGGAAAGCTCGGCGGTGTTTATCTGCTTGCCGACAAGTTTCACGCTTGCTTCCTGAGCCTTTTTGGCGTCGTCGGCTGAAGCTTCGGCCAATTTCCCGCCCCAGAGCGCGATCAGCTTTTCGCCTTTTTCCGTCAGCGCTTCAACAGTGAATTTATTGCTGTCGATCGGAGTGAAAAGAACATCGGAGCCCTCTTTTGAAATCGGCGAAAGTCCGACCGACTCGCAGTGGCATGAGGGCAGGGGATTCTTACATGCGAATGTCACAATTGTGGAAGCAGCCCGCCGTGCGAGGTACTGGCTGTCGTTATAATCCCATGTGAAAACTTTATCCATAATTGGCAGGCTTGCCGCGTCGCAAGGCCTCGCTCCGAAAATCACTCGTTCCTTCGAGACGGTAGCAACCTCTTCGATTTTTATCTCGCCGTCTTCGCCTTTTTCATATTTCAAAAGGCACTCGGTTTTCGGAAGGAAAAACTCCTTGAGCGGCATTCTTGTCAGAGAAAGATCGAGATCGGCCTCGGACGGCGATTTGATTGCGGAATATGCTGAATACTTATCGCTCTTCACGGGAGCGACTAATTCCTTACCCGCATCGATTATCGCCTGCATCAACTCGGTAAGTTTACTCTTATCGACTGTTTTCATCTCTTTCACCTGTATTATGGTCGGAACGGTTACCCGTTATTGCCGTCTTTGAAAATCGACTTGCTTTCCCTCTGCAATGTCACGCCTTCGACAAAACTCATCGCGATCGCAAGCAGGCCGTTAATCAAAAACACGAAATTAATGAAATCACGATACGGCTTGTTGTCTCTGCTGTCGAAACGCATGAAATCTATCTCCGGCTTAAAGTAAAACATTATCTGATGAAATCTTCCTTATCTTCATTTTTGAAGTGGCACATCGGCGCTTCGGATTCCGGATCGCAGCCGGATTCGTATCCGTATTTCTCTCGAATTTCCTTCCTCATTTTCTCGGTGAGCAGGTTCAGCGGTATTCCGGCGGGGCAGACGCGCTCGCATTCACCGCAAGCGATACATCTGCCGGCCGAGTGCAACGCTCTGAATATCGCAAAGGACAAATTGCTTTTTGCGTCCGGAACCGACGAAATCCATTGGGGCATCGTCTTATCCGCAATGCATCTCTGGCAGTAGCACTGCGGGCAAACCTGCCTGCACGCGTAGCACCTTATACATTTCTCGAACTGCTTGCTCCAGAATTCCCATCTTTCGTCCGGCGACATTTTCTCCAGTGCATCGACGTCGATAAACTCCGCCTCCGGTTGCAGGTTCTTCACGGATTTCGGGTCTCCGACAATCTGATCGACAAAAGTCGGCACATGCTCCTTGCAGCATCTGCATTTATCGAGCAACTGCCCGGTGTCCGGGTCTTTCATTCCTGCGCAAACCATGCCGATGATAATTACATCGTCGCGCTTAATCTGATTTTCCTGCACGAGAGTTACGATCGCCCTGATGTCGCACGGTTTAGCAACGATTGCAATTTTACCGTCGGTCTTAATCGGCCTGCTCTTGAGATAAACAGCGAGATTATTCAGACAGTGCTCGTTCCATACGAGCTGATCGGCGTCGGCGGATTTTTTAATGAATACAGGGGTAGTTCTGTTCGGAAGGGAAGCGTTGCCGTAACCTATGACTAATGAAGCTTTTCCCGAGTCCAGAATTTCTTTTGCGAGTTGACGAAGTTTGTCAGTCATTTTGGCACAACTCCTTGTACTTCGTGTTGGGGCCTATTTCGCGTACCTTATTTGTTACGTCGTTTATCAGCGCGGTCCATTTGCCGCCTTCAGCCGCTGACACCCACGAAAACTGCAAGCGTTCCATCTCGAGTCCGAGATATTCCATCATCACGCGGAACATCGTGAACCTGCGCCTCGCGTGATAGTTTCCCGATGTGTAATGGCAGTCACCGGGGTGACAGCCGGAGATAAGCACGCCGTCGGCGCCGTTCTCGAAAGCCTTCACAATGAAATGCGGATCGATTCTTCCCGTGCAAGGGAGTTTGATCACGCGGACGTTCGACTGATATTTCATTCTGCTGGTCCCGGCAAGGTCTGCTCCTGCGTATGTGCACCAGTTGCAGACGAATGCCACGATCTTCGGCTCGAAATCGTTCTTTGTTTGTATCCCGCCGTGTTCAGTTTGTGTACTCATACATTCACCTTATCCGGTTTTTCCAATCAATTTCGTTCAGCACAAAGCGCATATCTCTGCGAACACCTGTTCGTCCGTGTAACCGTCGAGATCGAGGCTGTTGCTCCTGCATGTTGCCGCGCAGGCGCCGCATCCCTGACAAAGTCCCGGGTTCACATTCGCGACAACCTTTATCAGATTGCCTTTTCTGTCTCTTATTTCCTTCTCCGCAATCGCGCCGTACGCGCAAACGCTCTTGCAATACATGCAGCCGACGCAGGTGTTTTCGTTGACTCTCGCGACGACAGGCTCGCGTTCGAGCTGATCGGACGAGAACAGGCCGAGAACCTTGCTCGCGGCCGCGCTCGCCTGTGCGACCGTGTCCGGAATGTCCTTCGGCGCTTGGCACGCACCCGCGAGAAACACTCCGGCACGGCTTGTTTCAACCGGTCTCAGCTTCGGGTGCGCTTCGCTGAAGAAGTGATATGGATCGTAAGAAATACCGAGCACCTGCGCGAGCTTGTCCATTCCTTTGCGCGCTACCCCGGCGGTCGCGAGAACAACCATGTCGGCTTCGATCTTTACCTGACGATTGCTCAGCGTGTCCGCGCCGGCGACGATCAGCTTGCCGTCCTTTTCGTATATCCGCGATACTCTTCCGCGGAGATACATCGCGCCGTCTTCCTCGATTGCGCGCCTTACGAATTCATCGTAACCTTTTCCGGCGGATCGAATGTCCATATAAAACACGTATGCCTGTCCGTCGTGAACTTTATGCTTGTAAAGCATCGTATGTTTCGCTGTGTACATGCAGCAAATTTTCGAACAGTAAGCGACGCCTTTAGCGCAATCGCGCGAGCCGACGCACTGGATGAATACTATCGACTGCGGTTCTTTTCCGTCCGACGGTCTCTTGATTTCGCCCAGAGTCGGGCCGGATGCGCTCGCGAGCCGCTCGAACTGAAGACCGTCGATAACATCCTTATATTTTCCGTAGCCGTACTCGGCGATTTCCTTCGTGGGCATAACGTCAAAGCCGGTCGCAACAACTACCGCACCGACCTTTTCCTTAATCAGTTCATCTTCCATCGCGTAGTCGATCGCGCCCGCCGGGCAGACCTTTTCGCAAACACCGCATTTTCCGTTCTTAAACTTCGTGCAGTGTGAGCGGTCGATAACCGGCTTATTGGGAACAGCCTGAGGGAAGGGGACATAGATCGCGTGTCTCATGCCAAGACCGGCGTCAAATTCGCTCGGAATTTTCTTCTGAGGGCATTTCTCCATGCACATCCCGCATCCGGTGCATTTGTCCCAATTGACCGATGTGGCTTTCTTGCGGATCGTCACTTCGAAATTACCGACGAAGCCGTCAATAGCTTCCACTTCGGAATATGTGTAAAGCGTAATATTCGGATGCCTCGCCACCTCGACCATTCGCGGGGTGAGAATACACTGCGAGCAGTCGAGCGTCGGGAACGTCTCCGACAACTGGGCCATGTGGCCGCCGATTGACGATTCCTTCTCGACGAGAATCACTTTCCGGCCGCCGTTTGCGATGTCCAGCGCCGCCTGAATTCCGCCGATACCTCCGCCTATTACGAGCGCGACATCGGTGACCGGCACACGAATAATGTCCAGCGGCTTATTTTTCTTTACCTTCTCAACCATTATCCGAACAAGGTCTATCGCCTTGGCGGTCGCTTCTTCCTTGTTTTCGTGCACCCATGAACAGTGCTCGCGGAGATTTGCCATTTCGCACATAAAAGGGTTAATTCCGCATTTAGCGACTTGATTGCGGAACGTGACTTCATGCATTCTCGGGCTGCACGCGGCAACGACAACTCCTGTAAGATGTTTTTCATCGATTGCCTTCTTTATCAGCGCCTGACCGGGGTCGGAACACATGTACTTATAATCCTCCGCGTGCACCACTCCGGGCATCTTCAGAGCTGCTTCAGCAACCTTCTTTGTATCTACCGTGCGGGAAATATTCTCACCGCACCAGCACACGAACACTCCAACTCTTGCCATTTTCGGCCCTCTCAGAGAAGATTCTTTTGCTTCAACACGGGAACGGCGGGAACAACAAGTTTAGAAAGCCCTAATTCCGCCGGTGATATCCCCATCGCCAAACCGACTAATTGCGTGATATATACAATCGGCATCTTATAATCCACTTTATATTTTGCCTCGATTTCGGATTGCCTCATATCGAGATTGACGTGACAAAGTGGACATCCAACCGCGATCACATCCGCGCCGTTCGACTTCGCATCACTCAGAATATCATTGGTTAACTTCAATACTATATCGGTTCGCGGGACGGAATGAGTTGCTCCGCAGCATTCCGCTTTAAAGTTCCAGTCCACAGGTTCCGCGCCTGTCATTGAGATGATCGATTCCATTATTGTCGGGTTTTCAGGATCGTCGAATTCGGTTATCTTCGGAGGCCGCAAAAGCAGGCAGCCGTAATAACATGCCACTTTCAGGCCTTCGAGCTTTTTCGTTATAAGCGGAGCAATCTTTTCCGCGCCGACTTCTTTCAGGATGGTTACTATATGTTTGACGTCTGTTCCTCCGGAGTAGTCCGACTCGGCAAGCGCATTGATTTTGTCTCTTAGTTTGTTGTCGTGTCCCAAATGTTTTGCCGCCGTTTTCATCCTGTTGAAACAAGCCGCGCAAGGTACCACCACGTCTTTATTCATCGCACGCGCGCCGGCAAGATTTTTTGCGGAAAGCGCAAGCGCGAGGTCGGGGCTGACGGCATGTGCCGGCGTAGCGCCGCAGCATATCCAGCCCTCGATCTCCTGCAATTCGATTCCGAGCCGGCCGAACACGGCTCGCACGGACATATCGTATTCCTTTGACGTTCCGTGGAGCGAGCAGCCGGGATAATATGCGTAATTCGCGCTCATTTTTCCTCCGATTTCACCCTCTCGAATATTTTACGGACTTCTTTCGATCCTTTAGGTTTTTCAGGTAGTATCCCGATTTTTCTCTTCATAACCATCTTCACACCGTTTTTTGTGTCCTTGAATGGCTGCCTGCTTCTCATGTTGAAATTCACAATCATCAGAGGCTCGAAAGTGCGGCCGAACGATTTAACGCTGTTTAGGAACGCGTCGTAGAAAGTAAACACATGTTTTCCGGCTTTTGCCTTGCCCTCCTTCACGGAAATCGCTCTGATTGCTTCCATTACTCTCGGAATTTCCACTTCCTGCGGGCAGCGGGCGGCGCACATCTCGCACGACGCGCACAGCCACGGAGTTTCGCTGTTAAGAAGTTCTTCCTTCATACCGAGTTGGGCCATTCTCATGATTTTGTCGGGCAGGTCCTTCATTTCATACGCAATCGGGCAGCCGGCGGAACATTTACCGCATTGATAGCATTTCGCGATCTTCTCACCGCTGAAATCTTCGATCTCTTTGATAAAATTGATGTTTCTGTCTTTTCCTTCGATCTTCATCTGACGCCTCCAAATCGGAGCAGGACAGTCCGAACGGGGTTGTATTTTATCATAAACGGCAAAGATATGTAAAAAATTCGTATTTTTTGACCGATTACAGAAACGCCGTTACCGATCAATATATTGTTTTGAATATCATATAAAATAACGATTCATTATCAAGCGAAAGTCATAAAAAACATGAAACGCAACCGGCAGCCGCTTTCATAAAATCGCTTTAATCACGGATTTCATTAATTTGCTGCTATCCTCGGGCAATTTGTCAGGCGTCGTGCATGAATGCAAAACGTACGATCCGATGTAATTGACTTTTAGATATTCGCAGAATCTTTCGAACACAATCTGTATCGTATCGGCATTTTCTTCAACCGGCCCTTCGCATGTAACAATAAGGCCGAGCTTTTTATCTTCTATGAGCGACTTGTGCTTTGGAGTCTCAAAATCCTTTACAAGACTTATCTGCCTGTCGATAAGCAGTTTCATCTGAGCTGGGAAACACCAGCAATATAAAGGAACGGCATATATTATTGCATCCGCCGCATACATTGATTCGAAAATCGATCCGACGTCGTCCTTCTGTGGACATCCGAACACATCGTTCTTTTTCTTACACGCGTAACATCCTTTGCAGCCGTTAATGATCTTCTTATCTACGAAAATATTCTCGACATTGTGGCCCGATGATTCCAGTTCCTTCTCAATAGTTGATACAAATGTTGCTGTATTGCCGTTTTTTCTCGGGCTGCCGTTCAGAAATAGTATGTTCAAGTTTCTTCTCCCTTTTTTATTATTATTATCATTTTTAGGACATAAAAAAAGAGGCACTATGCAAAGTGCCTCTTTTTTTGCTTTTTAATGATAAATTATTGATCGGGATCGTTGTCATTTTGCAAGGGGCAGGGCGGATTCTGAGCTTCATTTCCATCTTTTGAAGACTGATCGTAGAAGTCGCCGGGCTGAAAACCGGGCCTCATCATTCCTGTTCTCGGAAACGCCCCCATTTGACGTCCCATCATTCCCATGCCGTTTCCCATTCCGAAGCCGCGTCTCATCATGCTCATTCCCGGCCCCATATTCATTCCGCCTCGCATTCCCATTCTCGGACACATTCCCATCTCAGAGCCGTCTCCGCCGCCCATCATTCTTGGGCACATCCCCATTTCGGGTCCATCGCCCATTCCGCGTTGCATCATCCCCATGCCCGGGAATCCGCCGCCTCCGAAACCGCCTCTGTCCATTTTTCCTTTTTCATCGTTTAATATCTTTTCCAGCTTTTCAATCTGCTCTTTTGTGAGAACTGCCTTTGCATCCATAAAAGCATGGAGGAAAAGCTTCTGAAGATCGGCTTCCTTTTTGCTGATCGCGTCGATCTTTGAGTCGATATCTCCTCGATCCAATTTCTCTTCGTCTAACAATTCCTTTAACTCTATGTTCAGAATATCCAGTTCCGCTTTTATTTTTATGTTTGACTTCATAGCGTCACTTCTGATCTTTTTGAGCTTTGAAATCTGTGCGTCGCTTAAACCTATATCCTTTACAAATTTCAAATCGCTGATCAGCCCGCCGAACATTCCAAATTCATTATTTCCCATCATACCCGGGCCCATCATCCCGCCGGGCATGCCGTTCCCTCCCTTTCCCATTATTTGAGCCGGAGCAGCTCCATTTTTGTCTGCTTTCTTTTTGCCGGCGCTTTTAGCTCCGTCCATGGACATGCACATCATGCTCGTGGTGAGCACTGCGGCAAAAATCAATGATGCCAAAAAAATCCTTTTCTTCATCTTCGATACCCCCCATGTTTATATAAAATTTGACATTATTTTCGAAAATATATTCCCAAGACAGCAAAAAAATTATAATAAATAGATGCAAAACTTACAATGGAGGTGTTCTGGGTGAACCAAGCAAAGAAAATATTAGGAGGTATTATGATTATTTCCTTTTTGTTTATCGGATTGTGTGCAGCGCCGGCTAAGTCCAAGGAAAAGAAGCCCGATCCTAAGGCAACTCCCGAGGAAGCCGTTAAGGCAGTCGCCAAAAAAGGCGGCCTGTTTGCCGTGATCGACACGAGCATGGGGAGAATTATCTGTGAACTCTATCCGGACAAAGCCCCGATCGGTGTCGATAATTTTGTCGGCCTTGCGGAAGGGACGAAGGAATTTAAGGACCCTAAAACAGGCAAAAAAACAAAAAAAGCATTCTACGACGGCCTTATTTTTCATCGCGTAATTCCTGATTTCATGATTCAGGGTGGCGACCCGCTCGGAACAGGCACCGGAGGCCCCGGTTATCAGTTCAAAAACGAAGTCTCTCCGAATTTGCTTTTCGACAAACCCGGAAGACTTGCTTACGCCAATGCAGGCCCCGACACAAACGGAAGCCAGTTCTTTATCACTCACAAGGCAACCCCGTGGTTGAACGGCGGATATACGATATTCGGACAATGCGTATCGGGACAGGATGTTGTAAACGCGATCGGCTCTGTGCCTCGCGGCCCCGGCGACAGACCCAGCGAACAGGTCACGATTAAAAAAGTCACTATAGTTAAAATCGAAGGCGGAAGCAAAAAGAAGTCAAAATAAGCAAACCAAAAAGCAAATAAAATTGCCCGGTTTTGCTAAAGCCGGGCATTTTTTTTGTGTTATAATTGTTTATAGACAATGAATAATGATAAACAGTCATCATCATGCTTGAAATTGATTGAATTTTGCCGTGCCGATTGTTGCAGGCAGGGCGGAGTGATGCTTACGCCTGACGAAGCGGTATCAGGAAAGTATGAGACCGAAATCTTCTGTCTTAAGAAAAAGGAAATATGCAAAAAAGAAGTCGATTGTTACTATAAAATCACTCAGATAAAAACAGTAGATGGAACATGCATATATTTAAAAGATGACAGCAAATGCGGTATTTATGAAAATCGCCCGGAGATATGCCGGAAATTCAATTGCCGTGGAGGTCGCGAGTTCTTCGGCCCTGAGCTGGAATGGCATTATGAAATGGCGCATTTATCAGAACGGGATTTGATTAGGTTTACCGGAAAGTTGGTTTTTACTCGAAATCCTTTTGTACACCTGAAAGCGATCATTCCGGAATACGACACAAAGAAACTTTTCCTACTCGTTCGCGACATGGAAATGTGCGAAGATACGATGTTTGCCGGTGAACTTCCTTGGCCTGAAGCAAATGAGGAAACGATTAAACGAATTTACGAATCATTTGACGGCAAAAAAACACTCGGCGAAATAGAAGATATTCTTTCGAAAGAAAACAAAGGAATATCATTTAAAGAAATCGAGAAAAGAGTCAGAAGCCTGTTGGTAATGTTTGAAAGAAGAAGATTGTTAGTCCCCATTCATTTCTGTGAATAGAGTACTCCGGACATATCAGCTTTTCATTTTTCTCCACGACTGATTCAGCAATCTGTAATGCAGCGGATTTTGAATGGAATCGCCCGAATACGGCTCGAATTCATCCTGTCCGAACCGTTTCGCGTATTGTGAATATACTCCGTCGCATATCTGCCTGTTTGAACACTGCTTGCATTTATCGAAGAAGATGTTTTTATCGCACGACCAGTGTTTTGCGATCCACAACTTTATTTTCTCGTCGGGATTGTAGCCGAATAAATTCTCCTTAATCGCTCTATGTTTGATCTTCTTAATCTGATCGTCGTCGAGCTTGAAACCTTGTATGTAGTCCCATTCGTATGGGTCCCATTGCCACTGATGAAAGTTGCAGATGTGTTTTTCGTAGCCTTTCAGCGCACACAGGGGGAAATACCTTACATTTGCCCAGATTCCCGCGCCGGACAAAATATCGATTGCCTCTTTCAGATATTTTGCCAGCTCTGAATATTGGATTTGAAATTCTATGAAACCTTCCTTTGACCAATCAGTTCCCTCATGGGGATTGAACGAAATAAAATTAACAATGCGTGCGCCAAATCCTATCAACTCGTGAGCAAGTTTCGGAAGATTTTGATAATTGTGACTTATCATGGTCGTATTTGTTCTGAAAGAGAAGTTTTTCCCTTTCATTATCTCGACTGCCCGTAGAATATTGTCGTAGCCGTCTTTTTTTCCTAATGCCTTATTGCAGTCTTCGCCGTATCCGTGGACGCTCATCAGCACATCTTCAAGCCCCGCGTCAATAAGTTCGCCAATCGCTTCCGGGCGTTGCCCGTTAGTTATGATCGTAGGCAGCAAGCCGATCGATCTGCAATATGCCACTAATTCCCTAATGTTTTTATAAATTGTGGGCTCTCCGCCCGAAATATCTATGTAATCGTGTTTGTATTTATTGCGGAATAAATCCATCTCCGCTTTCATTTCCTCTAAAGGTCTCTGCTGGCGGTTCTCTTCCTGATAGTAATAGCAGAAACAACATTTAATATTGCACGCAAAAGTGGGATAACTGACACCGCGGCGGCCAAGTTCGACGATATCGAAGTTATTATAAAAATCCGATTTGCACCATTTTGAGTAGAATGTGTTCTTATCCTTTTCAAAAAGCTGCTGCATGTCCGGTCTGTTACTGACAGTTCCTCCTACCAAGTGAATCGCACTTGCGCTGGGCGTGCAATAAACCTCATATCCCGCTTCCCATGCCCTGAAACAATAGTCGGCGTCCTGCCCGTATTTGAGAAATGTTTCGTCGAACGGTCCGATCTTTTCGGCGGCTTCGCGGGTTATCAGCATCACCGCGCTGCATACATATCTGCATGTTTTCGGTTTGGATATCTTTTCCTTAAATTCATAGCCGAAATACTGATCGGTGATAGTCGCGCCCGTATGAATTACTTCGCCTTTTTTATTTTTCAGAACAGCGCCTACCACACCTGCTTTCGGAAATTTCTCCGCGCAGTCGATCAACCCCTGCAGCCAGCCGGGATCGAGCACAACATCGTCGTCGAGCAGAACGATATAGTCGCCGCTGAAGATTTTCAGGGCTTTGTTTATTTCGTGAGCGTGGTTGAAATCAGGCCTGATGCCCGCCTCGAATATTAGTGTTTCCCTTATGAGCTTCGGATCGGTATTCTTTTTAAGAGACTTTATACATTCGGTTGCGATTTTGCCCTTTATATCACCCGAAACAATCAGAATTGATGCTTGTTTATTCATTAAATGATTTCCCTTTAAATTGATTCTTCAAAACAACTACTAAGAATACTAAAGATTTTCACCGGCAAAACGATATATTTCAAGAGTTTCCCTAGCGCATCGCTCCCATGAGAATCCGGAATTGTGAATAAATCCTTTTTGCGTCATCTCATCTCTAAGCTCTTTGCTCGCTGCAACTCTGCCGATCGCATTCGCCATCTCTTCAACATTATCCGGTTTGATCTGAATGGCGGCATCTCCAGCCACTTCCGGCAGAGATGAAATGTTGCTTGTTATAACCGGCGCGCCGCACGCCATCGCTTCAAGAACTGGCAGTCCGAATCCTTCATAGAATGACGGGTAAATGAAAAGAAGGGCGCCGCTCAACAAAAACGGCAGTTCGTCGTTCGAGGCGTAACCGGTAAAGAGAATGTCGTTTTTGTGTGGCGACTTCTGAAATGTGTCCATTATTTCCTCGTACATCCATCCTTTGCCGCCGCACAGAACGAGCAACGGACCATCGCTTTCCGAGGATCTGAAAATGTCATACGCTTTGATTATGTTCGCGACGTTCTTTCTCGGTTCGATTGTGCCTACATATAAAATGTAATCTCTGTCTATGGAATATTTTTTCAGAATCGTGGATATTTCGTTCTTATCCTCGATGCGTCTCGAAAAAGAACTGGCGGCGAGATAGACTGTTTTTACTCGGCTTTCGTCAACCCGCAGCCTCTCGATAACATCTTTTCGCGTTGATTCGGAGTCAGCGATAATCAAATCAGCTTTTGAGGCCGCTCTCGGAAAATATTCCCCCAGATATTGTTTGAACTCGGGAAGATGCCAGTTGCCCATCATAAAACTCAGGTCATGTATGGTCAGAACTTTCTTTCTTTTCGTGAGAGGAAGTTCGTTATGCGTCGGCGCATGATATACGTCGAAATCGCCTATCAAATGCTCAATTCTTGGGAGGCGCACCGAGTCCCACAGAGGATTAAGGATTTTTTTCGAGATTTTAAGGTTTTTATATCCGATCTTGGGATTATCAAATGCAGGTAGGGTTGGTTTCGTTTCTTTTCCTTTTTTAAAGGAATTGTTCAATAATAGTATTTCATCGTTTTTAACTATGCTTCCGAAACCGTCGATCAGCCTGTAAACATATTGTCCCAGACCCGTTCTCGTGTGCCTCAGTGATTCGATATCGATTACTGCTCTCATGATAATCCTTGGTAAATTTTCTCGATCTCCTGATAATATTTTTTAATCGTCATCACTTCGCGGATATTCGATCTCATATCGTCAAGGACTGCCGGATTCCCAACCACCTTATTTATAACATCTGTCAGTTCGCTCAAATTATCCGGCTCGATGAGAAAACCATCGACATTGTTCCGGATTCTCGTGCTCAAAGCCCCGGAAGCGGCTGCGATTACGGGCAGTTTCGCCATCCACGCCTCGGATAACACGAGCGAGAATGTTTCATGCCGCCGCGTGGGATTAATCAGACAGTCGGCGTTATACAGGATGTCCGGAAGCGAAGAGTCCGAAAAAGAACCTTCATGTTTTATGTTCGGATAGTTTTTAACGGCGGCATCAAGTTGGTCTCTTACATCATCAGAAACAAAACTGCCGTACATGGATATGGATGCCTTGTCGGGTGGAATTTTTTTGAACGTTTCTATCAGCAGATCGACGCCTTTTTCCTTATTAATATTGCCGAGGAAAACGAATTTTATCGGAAGCGCCACCGGTTTTCTTGCGGGCGTCACAAACTGATTAATCCCGAGTTCGAGTAGCTTCACGTTGGGAGATTCGAAGCCTTCCGATTTGAACCTGTCTATCACATATTGAGACGCGGCGAGAACCGAATGTATTTTCTTGAACGCCATTTTACGGTTCAAAAAGAGATGCTTAATGTGTTTTTCGAACGCCGACTCTCCGGTGATGGCCGAAAACGGGCGCGCAAGTTTCGCCTTTGCCCTTAGAACTTTGGGAGAACAGTAAATTGAGCAGTTTGCGCCGCCGCCGGAATTCTCGCAAAAATCTCCGTTACCACGCACGAGATGCGTCTGCATGCAGAAAAACTCGTAATCCTGAAGAGAGAAAACTACCCGTGCGCCGGATATAAATGATATCGGCAGGCAGCCGGAAGGCAGATTCTTTAAATGATGTATATGGATTACATCATATTTATTTGCCAAAAGAATATCTTCATACAACTGGTTCAACTTTTTTTCATGCCTGTCGGGCGGAAGAAAGTTGTTGTGTACCTTCCGGTTAAGTTCGAAGTATGTGATTCCGTTGCTTGTATATTCGCGAATATCCGGCTCGATGTCCTGCTTTGTCACCTTGGGATATAAAAAAGCTACATTGTGGCTGAGCGAAGCTGTCGATGCAAGCTGCATCGCGTGTTTTTCGGTTCCGCCGCCGGCATTCGGGTCGTTGTGCAGAAGATAAAGTATCTTCATTCAATGTAACTTACTTGACTGAAAACATGATGTCAACGGAAAAAGAGATGGTATAATCTGCAATGCGGAAACGGCATGTATGAAAAAAGACGGCAAAAAAAACAGTGTAACGCTTTCATGGAACAGGGTTGCGGCGAGCGCGCCGAGCCGTTGCAGTTTTAATGTTGTTGAAAGCATAAATCCTGTTTCGGAAAAAAAATCCGCAAACTCGCTTATACACGGCGACAACCTCAATGCGATGCATTTGTTGTTGAAGGAATTCGAGGAAAAGATCGACTTGATATACATCGATCCGCCTTATGGCACTGGCAGGAAATTTACCCGGAATGAAAAGAAATCGCCGGACTCCTCGAAGGAAATCGATTTCGACGACTCATGGAACGGCGGATTGGAAGATTACCTTCAGATGATTTTCGACAGATTGGAGCTGATGAAGAGGCTGATGTCGCCGGAAGGATCGATTTACGTTCATGTTGACTGGCATGCGTCTCATTATGTCAGAGTGCTGATGGACGAGGTGTTCGGCAGAGAGAATTTCCAGAACGAAATAGTGTGGTGCTATCGGGAAGCTGTAAATTCTAAAAAGAGATGGAACCGCAAGCACGACCTGATTTTTTTCTATTCGAAGAGCGGCAAATTCAAATTCAATTACTCGGAAGTTTTAGAGAAGCATTCGGATTCGACGGTGAAGAAGTACAGAAAACACGACGAGAAAGGGCCGTACCGGCTGATGGGACGCGGTATCAGCGGAAGCCCGATAAGGTCGGCGCGCGACGTATCGACGAAATGGGAAGAAAAACACCCTGAACTGACTTTCAGGCATTATTTGCCGGAAGGTAAGCTGCCCGTCGATTACTGGATGATCGACATCGTCAATCAGGCATCGGCGGAAAGGACAGGGTACTCCACTCAAAAACCGGAACCGCTCATCGAGCGGATAATCAAGGCCTCGTCATCAGAGGGAGATATTTTGGCGGATTTCTTCTGCGGATCGGGCACATTGCCTGTTGTGGCGTCTCGGTACGGAAGAAAGTGGATCGCGTGCGATTCGTCGCAAAATGCGATTGAAACCGTTAAAAAAAGATTGATTGAATTGCCTGAGGCGCCTTCGTTCGATCTGCTTGAAATAAAGTGATACGGTATCAGCCGTAAAAGCAGTATTTTCTTTTACCGTCAAACGTGCAATATCCGGCATTCTCTCCCCAATCGAACGTATAAAACTTACATACGATGTTATTCTTTTTACCGGAACTGGTTTCCTGCACGCTCATTGCGATCATAACCTGCGGATGGTTTTCGCAGGCAACTTTTTTCGCTGTCTGGCTCATGTCGGCCATAAATGATACCTCTGATAATATTATACCGATTGAAATTGAATATAAAAAAATTCCGAAAAATAAAAATTAGAATCTCAGGCCGGCGATTTCAGTAAACGCCTCTATCAGATAGTCGATTTGTTCATTCGAATACCCGTATGTTGAAACCTTGAACCATTTAGTCTGGCCGGGTTTCAAGCCGGTAATCCCTCGTTCGCCGAGCTCGGAACTGAGATAGTAGCCCCGTTTTTTGTGAGTTTCGCCGATTTCGTGAAAGAGCCGCGTTTCAAACCTAATGAGGTCGTGCCTTTTCGGCTTTTCGCCTATCTGAACGACATCTCCAATGTTGTCCGATATCTTTTCCATAGCTTCCGCGAACCTGACTGCTTTCGCAACTTCATCGGCCCAGTTCCGAACCCGCTTCTTTACACTCGGAAAAGCAGCCATAAGCGAAATAATGTTTGAGCCGCGTGCCGTGCATCCTAAAAGCTCGATGTTTTTATTTACATTTGTGGGAGACAGCCTGAAAAGCTTCTCCGCCCATTCACCGGCAGCTCCCATCACTCCGACCGGACCCGAGGCCGCCATGCTTTTATGGCCGGAACACACCAGAAAATCAATTCCGAGTTCCTTCGCGTTGATCGGCATTCTGCCTGCCGAGTATGCGGCGTTCAGAACTAACGGAACGTTATGGCTGTGGCACACGTTTGCAATAGCGGCCGCGTCCGTCAGGTTGCCGTAACTTCCGTCAACATGCGTCAGCAATGCTATCGCGGGCAGCTTGCCGGTTTCATTTTTGCACTGCACGAGAGCTTTATCGAATAACTCCGGCGTTATCTTATATTCGGGGTAGCCCGTGTGCTCCGTTTTAATAATGTTCAGTCCCGTTCTTTGCGCCGCAACAAACGTCGTATAGTGCGCGTTACCGTCAACAACGATCGTTTGCCCCGGTTCGGCGACAGTATGAAAAACCGCGAATTTTCCCTCGCGTGCGCCCATCGTTACAGCCGCGCGGTCAAGTCCGAAGAATTCCGCCAATTCCTTTGTGAAACTGCATATATCGGGCTTTTCTATGTCGTGCAGCACGCCGTTGCAACGGTCGCATACTGAATAGCCGTCGGAAAAACGCGACATGGCTTTTCTTGTTTCGGCGTTTGTTTTTCCGCCTGTCTGCAGCGGGTTTAGATTGATAGCCAATTCGTCAATGAACGCTCTGTCGAAACTCATAAGGATGCCTCAATTTTATCGAGCGATTTTCGAGCTTTCTCGATTTTCTTTTTAAGTTTTTCCGTCTGTTCTTCCGTCAAATTCTGAAGTGGCGCCGCCTCGCGCCATATATCGCGGATGTCCTCCATATAATCCAGCACCCGCATAGTATTTTCGAAGCGCTGTTTATTCCTGTCCGTCGTCGCACGATCCATCTGATCCTCCGGGCCCGAACTAATATTGTTGAATTTTATTCGGGACTGAATTACTATGTAAAAGCTCCGTGCCCTGTTTGATGTACGGGCGCACCGAAGTAATTATTGTAAATTATTGAAAGGTTTTCAACCGCGTTAAGGACTGCAAAATGACACATACACAAAACAAGGAGGAGCAACCGTGACATTCAAGGCTTGGTTTCAATGTATAGCCGGCTGCCCCGGCCGCTACGATCTCGGAGAAATCATTTACAAATGCCCGACTTGCGGAGATTTGCTTGAAGTGAAGCACGATATGAGCCTTCTCAAGCGAAGAAAAGCGGAGAAGTGGATTCAGTTGTTCGACGACCGATTCAGAAGAACGCGGTGGCCGTACGGAAGCGGAGTATGGGGAAAGCGGGAAATGGTAAACCCGCACATCGAGGATGACAACATCGTCAGCTTGTTCGAAGGTGGAACGAATCTTTTCTGGGCGGAACGGCTCGGAAAAGAAATCGGCATGCCTAACTTGTGGATCAAGCAGTGCGGCAACGACCACACCGGAAGCTTCAAAGATTTGGGAATGACGGTTCTGGTTTCGCAGGTTAAGCAGATGATATCCGACGGCAAAAAGATTCCGGCAGTCGCATGTGCGTCAACCGGCGACACGTCGGCCGCGCTCGCTGCTTTCTGCGCCGCCGCGGGAATAAAGGCGATAGTTCTTCTCCCGCGCAACAAAGTTTCTAACGCGCAACTCATCCAGCCGATCGCAAACAACGCACTCACGCTAGCGATCGACACCGATTTCGACGGATGTATGAAGATCGTTCAGGAACTGACCGAAAAGGACAACATTTATCTTGCTAACTCGATGAATTCGCTGCGGATTGAAGGCCAGAAGACCGTCAGCATCGAGATAGTGCAGCAATTCGACTGGGAAGTGCCGGACGTCATTATTATACCGGGCGGCAATCTCGGCAACGTTTCCGCGCTTGGCAAGGGATTTCTCGAAATGAAGGAATTGGGAATGATAGACAAGCTGCCGCAGATTATCTGCGCTCAGGCCGAAAGAGCGAATCCGCTGTTCCTCAGCTATCAGAGAAAATTCGAGACATTCAAGTCCGTGACAGCCAAAAAGACGCTCGCAAGCGCAATCCAGATAGGCAACCCGGTAAGCGTTAACAAAGCCATCAGGACGTTAAGACAGTTTAACGGCATTGTGGAACAGGCCACCGAAAACGAGCTTGCAAACGCCTGCGCGAGAGCGGACAGAACCGGATTGTTCACATGCCCGCACACGGGCGTTGCGCTCGCGGCTTTGTTAAAGCTCCTGAAGCAGAAGAGAATCGATCCGAAGCTCCGCACGGTTGTGATTTCGACAGCCCACGGACTTAAATTCACCGACTTCAAACTCAGATATCACGAGAAGTCGATTGAGAACGTTACGTCAAAATACGCGAATCTTCCTGTACCGATAGAGGCAAACTTCAAGAAAGTCAGAGATGCAATTTATAAAGCGATCGATACTAAATAAAGATCGGCAACCATAGAGAACGAAAGGATTAATAAAATGAGCAGCAAGGGTAGGACTTCTAAAGATAAAAATGTAAAAAGGGGATTATCGACAATTGCAGTTCACGGTGGGGAAGATCGTAACAAATACGCGGATTCCCTGACAGTGCCCATAGTCCAGACATCGACCTTTATTTTTAGAGATGAAATTGATGTTCAGGAATACACGTCCGGCAACAAAAAACGGTTCGAGTACGCGCGATACGGGACACCGACGGCCCGGACGGCGGAACTGAAGCTCGCGGAACTCGAAGGCGCCGAGGACGCGCTTCTTTTCGACTGCGGAATGAGCGCACTCACGCGCGCATTGCTTGCGAATCTTTCCATGGGCGATCATCTGATTATCACAAGCGATGTTTATAAGAAGACTCTGCAATTCGCTCATAACGATCTTTCGCGGTTCGGCATTCAGACAACGGTTGCCGCGCCCGATGCGAAGTCGATTGCCGCGGCGATCAGAAAGGAAACGAAAATCATCTTCTCCGAATCGCCGACTAATCCTTACATGCATGTTATAGACATAAAAGAGGTAGTAAAGACAGCGAAGAAGTTCGGTGTAATGACTTTCATAGACAGCACGTTCGCAACGCCATACAACATTAAGCCGCTCGATATGGGCGTTGACGTCGTGATCCACAGCGCGACGAAATATCTATCGGGCCACAATGACATCATCGCCGGCGTGGTGCTCGGAAACAGCGATATCATCAACAAAATTAAATTGTTCCAGAAGACAACCGGCGGCTGCATCGATGCTCACGTGGCATATTTGTTGATTCGCGGTTTGAAGACATTTTCATTGAGGATTAAACAGCAGAATGAAACGGCGATGTACATCGCGCAAAAGCTCGAGAAGCATCCGAAAATCAAACAGATATGGTATCCGGGGCTTAAGAGTCATCCGTCCTATCTCAACGCAAAGAAACAGATGAACGGTTTCGGGGGAGTTCTCACATTCGAGGTTAATGCCCCGCTGAAGGATGTCCAGAAATTCCTCAGAAACCTGAAGATAGCCCAGATGGGGCCGAGCTTCGGAGGCACGGAAACCCTGATTACTCACCCGGCTTCGATTACATATTATGACATGACCAAGAAGCAGAGGGAGCAGATAGGCATCACCGACCAGTTGATCCGGTTCGCGGTCGGCGTTGAAGATAAAGAAGATATTCTGGCCGACATAGAACAGGCTTTGGCATCAATCAAAACTCGTTGAAGCATGAAAAGCGCGCTTAATTGATAAGATTCAACAAAGCGCGCTTTTTTATTTTAAAATCGATTATTTCTTATATAATATATGCCTGACGGAGGTATCTCTATGAGAAAACAGCATCTGTTTATATTAGTGATTTTGGCAATCAGCTTCATGTTCAGCGGTGTGTCATCGGCCGGCACAAGCGATGTTAAGTTGACAAAACTTGACAATGGACTGACCGTCATCACCAAGGAAATACATACCGCTCCCGTGGTCAGCCTTTCGGTATGGTACAAGGTAGGTTCACGCAACGAATCAACGGGAATAACAGGCATATCTCATCTGCTTGAGCACATGGCTTTCAAAGGCTCCGAAAAATTTCCGACGGAAGGCTCTGCGGACAGAGTTGTACGTTCGATCGGCGGTTCCGGCAATGCGGGTACGAACACGGACTACACGGTTTATTATGAAACCGTTCCCGCAGGGAAAGAAAACGTGATAATCGATATCGAAGCGGACAGGATGAACGGATTGCTGTTGCGCGCCGAAGACCTCGATTCGGAGAGGAATGTCATTGCGGAAGAAAGAAAAATGAGGAATGAAGACAACCCCACCGGATTATTCTGGGAAGAGGTTAATGCGGCGGCATTTAAAGTTCATCCATACGGTTGGCCGATAATCGGATGGATGTCGGATATTATGGGAATAACGCGGGAGGATGTAGAGAAGTACTACAAATCGCATTACGCGCCGAATAATGCAATCTTGGTACTGACGGGGGATTTCGACACAAATAAAGCACTCGAACAAATAACATCGGCTTTCGGGAGCATCCCGAAGGGCTCCGAACCGCCGAGAATGAACGCGGCCGAGCCGAAACAGGACGCCGAGAAAACAGTTCTTATCAGAAGTGATAAAACAAATCTTGCCGATGTGGTTTACGCATATCATGCGCCATCGATAACCGGGCCTGACAGTCCGGCGCTTGAAGTGATCGCCTCGATTTTGAGCAGCGGCCGCGAATCAAGACTTTACAAGGATTTAGTGGACAGCGGCATAGCGAGTTCCGCCGAAGCGACTCACGATACGAATACGGATGCGTATCTCTTTTATATCGAAGTGGAAGTGCAGCCGGGAAATAACCCGGATGATGTTAGAAAGAAATTGGACGAGGAAATCGAGAAGCTTAAAACAGAGACAGTATCGGAATATGAATTGCAGAAAGCAAAGAACCGGTTTGCCGCGGACGAGATATTTTCGAACGAAAGTATTTCATCCATAGGGCGGAAGCTTGGATGGTTTCAGTTGACAGCCGGCGATTACGGCTATCTGGACAAGTATATGGAAATGATCTCCAAGGTTACTGCGGAAGACGTCAAAAATGCAGCCGACAAATATTTCATTGACACGAACAGGACTGTGGGAATTCTGCTTCCCAAGAGCGGAGACTCGCAGCAAAGCTCCGGCGCGCATCAGATTAGTCCCATTTCAGCACACGCAGATTATGGAATAACAATTCCCAAAATAGCCGAACCAAAAAAAGATAATAAAGATATAAGCAGACAGTCAGACAGTAAAAACACTATCGGGAAGATCGAGTTTTCATCGCGAATAAAGAAGAAAGTGTTGCCAAACGGCCTTACAGTCATATTGTATGAAAATCATTCTTTCCCCTCCATTCACATACGCGGCGTGATAAGAGGTGCGGGCGCATTCAGCGATCCGAAAGGCAAGAACGGTCTCGCTCAACTCGTTGCGAGAGCTATTCAGAGAGGAACAAAAACAAGGACATACGAAGACATAAACAAGGCTCTGGAGTTCGTCGGCGCTGAAATGAGCATATCGAGTGGGAATGAAACAGTGGTGTTTTCCGGCAAATATCTGAAGAAAGACTTTGAGATCGGCATGGACATTTTATCGGACGTGCTCATGAACCCTGTTTTCCCGGAGGAAGGTGTCGCGGCGGAACGTGATTTATTGATGTCTGACCTAATCAACATCATGAAAAGCAACAATCAGCAGGCTTGGCTTGCGTTTACATCCTTGATATATCGCGATCATCCGTACGGAAACCCGGTATTAGGCACGGACGCCGGAGTCAAAAGCATCACGATGGATGATTTGACTAACTTTCACAATTCATTCTACAGGCCCGACAGGACGATTTTGATTATTGCGGGCGACGCGACTCTTGAGGAAGCGTCTTCGGTTGCGGAGAAATATTTCGGGACGTGGAAAAGGCCCAACAAGGACAAATTTGTCGTTCCGCCGGTGCCTGAGCTGAAAAAAGCCGAAACGAAATATGTTTATATGCCGGAAAAGATGCAGGATGTCTTTTACATCGGTTTCCCGACTCTCAGACCGAATAATCCGGACATTTATACCTTTGAGATGGCGACAGACATAATGGCGGGGACCGACCTGACTTCCCGTCTCTACAAATCTATCAGGGAAGACGAGGGCCTCGTATATTACGTGTATGGAAACCATCTGCCAAGGACAGCGGCGGCGACATTCCAGATAGTCGGTGGGCTCGCACCGGAGAACCTCGACCGGGCCGTGGAATTGGTAAGGAAAGAGATAAAGCGAATGCAGACCGAACCGATTTCCGATGAAGAACTCAACGATGCAAAGAATTTTGCGATCGGCCAGTTGCCACTGCAGCTTGAAACCAACGAAGGAGCCGCGGCAATCATAAGCGATCTCGAGTATTTCGGCAGACCTTTTGACGTGATCGACAATTATCCGGCCATCATTCTAAAAATAACTTCTGATGCTATAATGAAAGTGTCAAAAGAATGGATGAGCGCGGATATCTTCGCTCTCGGGGTGGCCGGTCCTTCACAAGCCCCGTCTCAAGGAGAACAGAAATAATATGGGCGGACTTTATGCGGTAATAATGGCCGGCGGAAGAGGTTCGAGATTCTGGCCGCGCAGCCGTAAGAAATGTTCGAAACAAACCCTGAATATTATCGGCAAAAACACGATGATTCAGGACACCGTGCATCGCATTTCGCTGGTTATCCCAAAAGAAAAAATCATTATCATTACAAATGATCTGCTGAAGAACGAGATTCAAAAACAGGTTTCTCAAATACCGCCGGAGAATGTGATTGCGGAACCATCGAGCCGCAGCACGGCTCCGTGCATCGGATATGCGGCTGTGATGCTCGAAAAGCGCGATCCTGATGCGGTAATTGCATGTTTTGCGGCGGACCATCTGGTCGAGAACGAAGATCGCTTCGTTGAAAATATAAAATTTGCGCACAAAATCGCTGCCGAGAGAGATCAACTCGTCGTTTTCGGTATTCCGCCCAAAAGACCGGACACCGGATTCGGATATGTACATGCGGGGGAAATACTTGCTGAAGAAGGCGCGGAATCGGCGAGGAAAGTTATTGAATTCGTCGAAAAACCCAATCTGGAAACAGCGGAAAAGTTTGTTAAAGATAAAAGTCATTTTATTAACAGCGGAATGTTTGTATGGAAGGCCGGGACTTTTCTGAATGAAATGAAGAAATTTCTACCTGATATGCACGCGGGATTGATGAGGATCAAGGAATCAATCGGAACTCCTCTCGAAATCAAGACAATTGTGGAAGAATTCGATGGTTTTCAGAGCATATCAGTCGATCACGGCATTCTTGAGAAATCAAAGAACGTGGCGATGGTTCCCGCGGGCTTTGGCTGGGACGACATTGGAAGCTGGGAATCTTTATACCATGTTTGGCCCAAAGACAAGCAGGGAAATGCCGGAGTAGGGAGAAAGCTTGCGATAGATACGAAAAACTGCCTCGTTTACAGTCCGAATAAATTTGTCGCCACAATAGGGCTTGAAGATGTAATTATTGTTGAAACGGATGATGCACTGCTTGTCTGCAAAAAGGAAAACGCGCAAGATGTAAGCCGTGTTATTGAAGAATTAAGAAAGCTTAGGTGGGAAGAATATTTATAATAAAGAGCCGAGGCTCAAAACAACCAAAGGGGTGACAGGGATGATTATCGGGGTTCCAAAAGAGATTAAGGCGGATGAGTATCGAGTTGCGATTACGCCACAGGGCGTAAAGACTTTGACATCGATCGGGCATAAAGTGCTGATCGAAAAAAGCGCCGGCATGGGAAGCAGCATCACGGACAAAGAATATGTTCAGGCCGGAGCAAAGATTTTGCCGAGCATGAAAGCCGTATATAGTGCATCGGAAATGGTTCTTAAAGTTAAAGAACCGCTTCCCGCGGAGTATTCGTTATTCAGAAAAGGCCTTATCCTTTTTACATACCTTCATTTGGCCGCCTGCGAGGAACTGACGCGCAAATTGCTGAAAAGCGGCGTGACTGGTATTGCGTACGAAACAATCCAACTTCCGGACGGCACGCTGCCGCTTTTAATCCCGATGAGCGAAGTCGCCGGAAGGATGGCGATACAGGTTGGCTGCCAGTGCCTTGAGAAACGACATGGCGGACGCGGCATTCTTCTGAGCGGTGTTCCCGGAACTATGCCCGCGAACGTTGTGGTCGTCGGCGGCGGAATAGTCGGAATGAGCGCTGCTCAGATCGCGGTCGGTATGGGCGCTCAGGTCACGATACTCGATATCAACACGCAGCGGTTGCGTGATATCGACGATCTGATGCGCGGCAGATTGATTACTCTGAAAGCAAATCCCGGTTCGATAGAGCAGGCATTGATCGAAGCGGATCTCGTGATAGGCGCTGTTTTGGTAACGGGAGGAAAAGCGCCGAAGGTCATCACCAAGAAAATGGTCATGAACATGAAGCCCGGTTCGGTAATTGTTGACGTTGCCATCGATCAGGGCGGATGCTGCGAGACGAGCAAGCTGACTTATCATGCCGATCCAACATACACAGTTAACGGCGTGGTTCACTACTGTGTCGGAAATATGCCGGGAGCCGTGCCCAGAACATCGACCGAAGCGCTGACGAACGAAACTTTGCCTTACGTGATTGAACTGGCAAACAAAGGATTTGAAAGAGCAGTGCTGGACAACCGGGCGCTCGCACAGGGAGTTAATATTCACAACGGCTGCTGTGTATATCCAAAGGTCGCTGAAGCATTCAAGCTGAAATGCTACGAACTTTATCTTGATTGATTTTTAGCGATTTTTGACGGCTGTATTTTGTTTCAATCCATATCGTTTTTTGATATGTAATTTCAATATGAGGTAAAATCGATCATGGCCGACGGAGACAATAAAACTAAGCGCCAGCAAGAGAGAAGACCCATAATCGTAAGGGGGCGGATTACAAAGATTGACGCGGAGAAAATCAAAGATGCACCCATCGCCGGGATAGAACTCGGAGTGGAATTTGATTCCGTGTCGGCTAACGGCGACAACCTTGAAGTCCGTTTTACATACAGAGCGGTTTATAAGGAACAAGTGGGACACATAAGCATGTCCGGCTTTATGCTGTTCGAGATGGATGAACAGACCGCTAAAAAATTTGCCGAACAATATGAAAAGGAACGCAACTTCGAACCCGCTTTCATGGAATCAATCATTAATAATATTAATTATAAATGCAGCACCGAGGCGATATTCACGTCAAAGATAATAGAATTGACCGCGCCGATAGTACCTCCAAGGATCGGATTGAGAAATCCGAGCGCAGCGGACAAAGCTCCTATGGAGAAGGAAAAACAGGCGCCGCCGCCGGCAACGCAGAGACATGATCCGAACGTCGGCGAGTCACAGGCGAAAGGTCCTGCGCCGACGGGAGGGATAAAAACTGAGCAGGGATTTCAAACCGGCTCTCCAAAGAGTTCGTTTCCTTTTCCGCCGTCGGTCAAACCGCCGTTTGGGACATAAAACTAAAATT